>CAJMMN010000019.1 GCA_905214525.1 uncultured bacterium | reverse complement strand
AAACCTTTTAGAACTCAAAGGCATCTCACGCCGCGTGAGCGACCGTTTTTCGTTGCGAGACGTCACACTCGCCGTGGAGCCCGGCCAGATCGTCGGCTTTGTGGGCGCAAACGGCGCCGGCAAGACAACGACCATTCTCGCCGCGCTCGGGCTTATAAAGCTCGATGCCGGCGAGGTACATCTGCTTGGACAGCGCTGCGATGCCAACGCACCCGACGAGACGCAGCGCCACCTGCGCTCCCGCGTCGGCCTTGTCCTGGACACGTGCCCCTTCCCCTCCACGCTCAAGGTGGGCCAGATCGAGACGCTCGTAGGCCCAGCGTACCCCACATGGAGTCGCGAAACGTTCGCCGGATTCATCGACCGATTTGGCCTCGATCCCAAGACGAAGGTCAAGGACCTCTCCCGCGGTATGGGCATGAAGCTGCAGCTCGCCTGCGCGCTCAGCCACCATGCCAAGCTGCTCGTTTTGGACGAAGCCACCGCGGGCCTCGATCCCATGGCACGCGAAGAGCTGCTTGACGAGCTGCTCGCCTTTGTTTCCGACGGCCAGCGCAGCGTGCTGCTCTCGAGCCATATTACGTCCGACCTCGATCGCGCCGCCGACCGCGTCATCTGCATCGATAACGGCTCGATTGTATTTGACCTGCCGCGGGAGGACATTACCGACCGCGCCGGCATCGCCCATTGCACGCAGGCGCAGGCGTCCGAGCTCATGGCTTGCGTCGAAGGCGCCCATGCCGCTCGCCACGCCTATAGCGTGGACGTGCTCGTGCCCAACCGTCGCGAGGCGCTCGAGGCCTTCCCCGAGATTCCCTGCGACCGGGCAACCATTGATGATTACCTGCGCCTCATGCTGAAAGGGGCTTCGAAATGAAACGCGCCTTTATGTCCGAGCTCGCCATCGTTCGCTCGCTTGTCCCAAGCATCGCGGGCATCGGCCTGTTCATCTTCGTCGTGTTGACCCTCGCCAACGCATCGGATGGCGATTCCGGCATGAGCGCCGGCGCCTGCGCGGTCAGTGCCATGTCGCCCATCATGGTTATGAGCTCGCTGGCCGGCTTCGACAATCAAAACGGATGGGAACGCTATCGGGCAACGCTGCCCCTCTCGCGCAAAGACATCATCTGTGCACGCTACCTGAGCATCATTGTCTTCTCGGCTGTCATGGCGTGCGCCGCCGCGCTTCTGCGCATCGTCTCTATCCCGCTCTTCAACAGCGCGGGTATCCCCTCGACGAGACAGATCGTCTTTGAGACCACAATAGCCTCCGCCGCATCGATGCTTATCTCCCTCATGATGGTGTTTTTGGCACAGCCGCTGTTCTTTCGATTTGGACACATGGAGGCGCTGCGCCTATCCGTTGCCCTGTTTGCCCTGCTCGGGTGCCTTGCCATGGCCACGCTGAGCTCCTCCAACCCCATCAGCAACGGGCTCATGTCGATTGCCGGGGCGAACCCCGATTCTGCCGTCCTCGGCTGCCTGTGCGCAGGAATTGCCGTACTGGCCCTCGTGCTCTTTGCACTGAGTTGCGCCATCAGTACCAAGGTCTATCGAGCACGCGACCTGTAGGCAAGCGCGGTATCATCGGGCATGCGCCGCAGATCTGGCGCGGTCTTTTATGAGGAGGCGCTCAACCCGTGTCGTGGGTTACAGCAGCATTTGCATCAGCTTTCTTTGCCGGCATCACATCCATTTTGGCCAAATGCGGCATCAGGCACACCGACTCCGACGTTGCAACCGCCATCCGTACTTGCGTGGTGCTCGTATTTGCCTGGGCAATGGCGGGCATTTCTGGATCCATCGGAGCAATCGGCGCCATTCCCGCCAAAGCCTGGCTATTCCTCACCCTCTCGGGACTCGCCACCGGCGCCTCGTGGATCTGTTACTTTAAGGCGCTCAGCATCGGAGACGTCAACAAGGTTGTACCCGTCGACAAGATGAGCACCGTGCTCGCCGTGCTGATCGCCATAGTGCTTTTTGGTGAGACAGGCAACCTGGCGGTCAAGCTCGTGGGAACCGCAGTTATCACGCTCGGCACGTTTTTGATGATCGAGAAAAAGCAGTCCGTCGGCGCAGAGCAAAAGCAAGACCGAGCCTGGCTCGCTTACGCCCTCGGCGCCGCCGTGTTCGCGGCACTCACCTCCGTCCTCGCCAAGATCGGCATCGAAGGTGTCGAGTCAAACCTGGCCACGGCAATCCGCACCTGTGTGGTACTTGTTATGGCATGGGCAATCGTGGCTGCCAAGGGAAAGCTGGAGCAGGTCGCGCGCATTGACCCGCGCGAACTCGCATTTCTTGCGGCATCGGGCATTGCGACCGGCGCGTCGTGGCTGCTGTACTACTACGCCATCGCTGCAGGCCAGGTGAGCGTCGTCGTGCAAATCGACAAACTATCGATTGTCGTATCGGTGCTGTTCGCACGACTGGCCTTCAACGAAAAGCTGTCGCATCGAAGCGCCATCGGCCTTTTCCTCATCGTGCTGGGCACCGCCGCGCTCGCGATTTGGAAGTAGCGTCGGTGCCAGGCGAGATTCAGTCCACCCGCAAATCCGTGACACAGCGCCCACACCGGGCTTGAGATGTTTGTATTGCCCGCGCGCTACCGTGCTACTTGCGCAGCGGCTTGGGCAGCGGAATGCCCGCCGCGATGACGGCGGCGATGATCATGCAAACGATACCCTTGAGCGGGAAGCACATGAGCAGCAGGCCCACGACCATGACGGGCTGACGCATGACCGCGCCCATCGTCGAGGCCGTGCAGACGGCGACGCAAAAGACCGGATCGGCGCCGGTGAGGATGGCAAGGCCATAGCCCAGGCTCACACCCGAGAAGATAACCGGGAAGAAGTGGCCGCCGCGCCAACCAAGGTTGATGAGGGCGGGCGTCAGCATAGCCTTAACAAGACCAGTCGCGATAAGCACGCCGGCGGGAATGGTCAGATAGGTCTCCATGAGCACGTCGGCTTGGGTCTCGCCGGCAAACATGGTGTAGGGCAGGACCGTGCCACAGATGGCGAGCGCCAGACCGGCTAGCATGGCCTTGACGACAGGGCGCTCCCCTATGGCATGGGACAGTGCCTCGCTTGCATGCTCAGAGACAAAGTACAGCCAGCCGCAGGCCGTACCAATGAGTGCCAGGGGAATGAGCCAGGCAAGCTCAAGGTTGCCCACCTGGGCAGCCTCGAACCTCGGCATACCCATACCGCCGCCCATGAGCTGGCCGAGCAGCAGATAGGTACCCAGGCCGCCGGCAATTGCGATGCCGTAGACCACGGTCTTTTGCGCCTTGGGGAGCTTGATGGTGATCTCGTCGGACTCAGAGTCCTCGTCGTCGTTGGCGCCCTGGCCGTCGGCGCTACCGGCGAGCGGCGCCACAAAGCCAAAGACGGGCGCGGTGAAGAGCGCCGTCAGGGCAGCCTGGGTGCCCAGAAGCGTGAGCTGCCTAAACTCGGCGCCAAAGTGACGCATGCGGTCGCCGACCCAGCTGCACAGACCCGCGATAACGCCGGTCAGGCCGGCCTCCGGTCCAATACTTCCGCCAAACAGCAGCGGCAGCAATGCCGCGAGCGAAAGCTTGCCCAGATTGTCATACGGGTAGCGTCCGTCTTGTTTGACCTTGGCCATCACCTGGTTGAGGTCGTCGGTCTTGGTGCCCGTAAGCTTTTCGTACAGACCGATCAGCAGGCCGCCCAGCAGGCAGACGAAAAACGGGTACGGCAAAAAACCGAACGGACCGCTCGCGAGCTCGGGCGAAGCGACGCCCAGCATATGAGGGATCTCGGTCCATAGATAGTCGATACCGTGCTCCATCGCAAAGAAAAACAGCCAGACCGCGGCGCCCGCAAACGCACCGGTCACGACCACGCTCACTAAAAACAGCGCACGGTTTTTGGGTTTTGCAAGGTTATCCATCGGGACCTCCCGTGGTCAAAATCGACAAAGATACGTTTTATTGTAGAGCGAGCGTTGCCTGAACGAGCCAACCGTCTGCGCCGCAAACGGCACCATTGGGAGTCATAGTGGGGCAGGCTCAAGACTTATCCGGTAATAATCGAGGCAATCTCGCGCAAATCGTCGGCAAAGTAGATGCCGTGCTGGCGCTGCGGGCTCGATAAGCCCTTATCAATCATGTGTCCGAGCAGCGCCTTGAGGTCGTTGTAGTAACCGTCCAGGTTATACAGGATGCACGGCGCACTCAGATGCCCCAGCGACACGGCCGACATGACCTCGGCAATCTCCTCGAGCGTACCCGTCCCACCGGGAAAGGCGATGAACGCGTCACCGAGCTCAATCATCTTGGCCTTGCGCTCGGCCATGTCGCTCGTCACGATGAGGTCGTCGATGCCATCGTGCTGAAACTCGGCCTCGATAAAAAAGCTCGGCTCCACGCCCGTCACGTGTCCACCGGCATCGAGTACGCTATCGGCGAGCGCACCCATCAGGCCCGATTTGGACCCGCCGTATACCAGCGCGTGCCCGTTGGAGCCAATCCACGTGCCGAGCTCTCGCACTGCAGGCAGAAACGCCGGGTCGTTGCCGACGCTCGCGCCCAGGTATACCGTGATATTCATATTCAGTCCCCCTCGTCGTGACGCGCGTCGCCCGTTCTAGCGTTGGCGTCGGCGATATTCGCGCACACGGCGCGATAGGTCGGCAAGCTCGTCACGATCGAGCTCTTCCAAATGCTCAAGATCGTCCATAAAGCGCGCCATGGTATCCTTTTGGCGCATCTTGATGAGCGTATTGCAGTAGTTCACCGCCACGCCCGTGAGCATGGCGATGTAGAAGATGCTGATGACGCTCAAAACGACAGTGATAGCGCGGGCAACCGGCGTTTCGGCCGGGATATCGCCAAAGCCGATGGTCGATACGGTCTCAAAGCTAAACCAGAGGCCGTCGCCAAACGTAAGGGTCGTGGGCTCGGACAGCCAGACGGCCGTCGAGCACAGCAGATAGAAGACGAGAAACAGGCCCGTGATGCGTGCAAAGCCAGCCTGGCGCAACACGTCGGCAAGCGTCCTCAACTTGTTCATCGCGACCCCTTTTCCAGACGCCCAATCACATTCGCTCGTTATTGTCCCACACCCGGCAGAAAGGGACTGTCCCCAACTGCCGGGAGTGACCGTTTAGCGGTGCGGCGGCTGAATGGGCAGGCTGAGCTGGTATCCTTATGCGAAACTGTCTCAACTCGATAGGATTTCATGTGAAACCTTCCGCCGTCCTTCGCTTGGCTCTATATCGCACCCTGGCCGTCGCGCTTGCCGCGCTCGCCATACTGAGCGCCGTCATGCCCACCCCAGCCTTTGCCGCCGACTCCGACCAGCAGGTCAAGACGGTCCGCGTTGGCTGGCTCGTCAACAACAAAGGCTTCCAGGAAGGCACGCCGGGCGAGCGCCTCTCGGGATGGGGCTACGAGTACCTCCAGACCCTCTCGTATTACACAAAGGGCTGGCAATACGAATACGTCAGCGGCACCTTCTCCGAGCTTATGGACATGCTCGAGGCGGGCGAAATCGACCTCATGCCCAACATCTCGTATTCGGCAGAGCGCGAGCAGAAGCTGCTCTTTTCCTCGAACCCCGAGGGCACTGAGCGCTACTACATCTACGCCAGGCCCGATCGCGACGACCTTGCCAAAGGCGACCCCCAGGCGCTCCAAGGCCTTACCATCGGCTGCAACGCCGGCGTTATGCAAACTATCGTCGGCCAGCAGTGGCTCGCCGACGAAGGCGTTACCTGCACCTATAAAGAAATCGACACCGGCAGTGCCCTCTTTGAGGCGCTTGCAGACGGCGAGGTCGACGCCGTCATCATGAACGACACCATTTCGTCGCCCGATGCGTCACCCATGTTCTACGTAGGCTCGAGCGACTACTATTTTGCCGTTCCCAAAAGCCGCCCTGACCTGATGAACGACATCAACGCCGCCATGGCGACCATCGCCCGCGATAACCCGCGCTATAACGAGGAAGTCAAATCGAGTTACTCGACCCAAAACAGTGGCTCGTCATCGCTCACCGGCACCGAGACCACCTGGCTCAAAGAAAACGGCAATACCATCACGCTCGGCTATCTTAAAAACCAACTTCCCTACTGTACGCAAAATGACGACGGCGAAATGGAAGGGTCGCTCGCCTCGCTTGCAACGACGTTGCACGACAAGTTTGGCATTACGGTCAATACAATCGCACTCTCGAACAACAAGCAAATGATCAAAGCCCTTTCCAACGGAACCATCGATGTCGCCCTGCCGTTGTTTCGCGACTACTGGCTCGCCGAGCAGACAGGGGTCATCCAGTCAAACTCGATGGGAACGGTTTCGCTGACCGCCATTCACAGTGGCAAAAACCTGAACAGCGACCTTAAGAACATCGCTTGTACAAAGAGCACAATCGTTAACCGTTTTGAGCTCGAAAGTCTCTTTCCGAACGCAACGGTAACCGAGTATTCGAATGACGGCGAGGTGCTCAAAGCCCTCAATGAGGGGAAGGCACGTTGCATCATTGTCCCCAGCACGCGCCTGGAAACTCTCCGCGACATCTACGACATCGAGGATTTCGAAACACAGGAACTCACCAACACGGCGCAACTATCGTGTTTAATTTCGCGCGGCAAGCCCGAGCTGCTGGGAATCATCAATAAGGGCATCGTCAATGCAGGTGAATCGCTCTCTGCAAACAGCTATTTCCCCACATCGTACTCGGCGCAAGAATCGGACACGTTCCAGTTTTTCTATCGTAACCGCACCGCCATTGCGACTGTTATCATCTGCATCTTGCTCACCAGCATCGCCATCCTTGTCTGGTCGCTTTACCGCGCACAGGAGGAACGGCAGAAAGCCGATGCCGCCAACGCCGCCAAAACCGCTTTCCTCACGCGCATGAGCCACGACATCCGCACGCCGCTCAACGGCATCCTGGGCCTTATCGAAATTGAGGAATTGAGAGAAGGCGACATGCAGGTCGCCCGCGAAAGCCGCGCCAAGGCGCGCGTTGCCGCCAATCACCTTCTGTCACTGATTAACGACATCCTCGAGATGGGCAGGATCGAGGAGCGCAAAGTGACGCTCGAGCACGAATCATTCAACCTTAAAGAGCTGTGCGACAATGCGCTCGTACTGTGCAAGCTCCGCGCATCGGACCGCGGCATAACCATGCTCGACACCAGCGAGCCCTACGCTGTCGACCAATATATGATCGGCAGCCCCACCCATATTCGGCAGATCCTTGTCAACCTGCTCGACAACAGCATCAAGTACAACAAGCACGGAGGCACCGTCACGTTCTCATCGACCATCAAACCGGTCGACGACGAGCACGCCGTGTTTTGCTTTAGCGTCTCGGATACCGGCATTGGTATGACATCCGAGTTTTTGGCACACATTTACGAGCCGTTTGCCCAGGAAGGCGACGATGCGCGCAGCAAGTTCCAAGGAACCGGCATTGGCATGTCTATCGTCAAATCGCTCATCGATATGATGAGCGGCACGATTGAGATTTCGAGTGAGGTTGGCGTGGGAAGTACGTTTAACGTCCAGATTCCGCTCGAGATCGACAAGAACCCTCAGGCAAAAGAACGTACGGACGAGCAGGCATACAGTTGCTCGCTTGCAGACATGAACGTTCTTTTGGCAGAAGATAACGAGCTCAATGCCGAGATTGCCCAGGCTCTGCTCGAAAGCGAGGGCATCGTCGTAACTCGCGCCGCCGACGGCAACGAAGCGGTCGACCTATACGTTGGCCGTCCCGCGGGTAGCTTCGATGCGATTCTAATGGACATCATGATGCCGGGCATGGACGGCTACGAGGCAACCCGCGCGATCCGCCTGAGCGAAAAGGCCGATGCGGCCGACATCCCCATCATCGCGCTCACCGCCAACGCCTTTGCCGAAGACGCCAAGGCGGCACACGACGCTGGCATGAACGCCCATCTGCCCAAACCGCTCGACTTTAACAAGCTCAAAAACATACTCGCCTGTATCAAGAAAAACGGGGCTGTTTCGCTATAGTTTGTGCTCAACCACCATGCGCAGTAGAAAGGAAGCCAACGATGTTTAGGCCCTTACGTCGAAAGAAACGCGCCATCACCGACGAGGAAGCGCGCGAACTGCTCGCTACCTGCAAGCGCGGCGTCTTTGCCGTCAACGGCGATGATGGCTACCCCTATGCCATTCCCGTCAACTACTTCTTTGACGCCGAGCACGACAAGATTTATTTCCATGGCGCCAAAGCCGGCCACAAGGTCGACGCACTCAAGCGCGATGACAAGATCTGCTTTACCGTTTACGGCAACGAGTGGTACAAGGACGGCGACTGGGCTCCCTACGTTATGAGTGCCGTTGTCTTTGGTCGTTGTCGCCTGGTAGATGAAGCGCCCGCGTTTATCGAGGACAAAGTCCGTCAGCTCGCGCTTAAGTACTACCCTTCTGCCGAAGAAGTCGAGGAGGAGATCGCCAAAGACATAAAGGGCGTCCAACTCTACGAGATTTCGATTGAGCATCTTTGCGGTAAACAGATTCACGAAAAGTAGCGAATGCGAAAAACGCGCTCGCTACCCTCTGCGCCCCATGTGCCCACGCATTTTGACGGCGTGGGCACATGGGGCAGCACTCGAATCGAGCGCCCCCTATACCCCAAAAACGTAGCGGTCCAGGCGCTCACACGCCTCCTTTACCCGCGAAAGCGGCAGTGCCAGATTCACGCGGATGTGACAAGGCCCGTGGAACGGACGGCCATCCTGATACCCCACGCCCACGCGCGCCCCCTCGTCAAGCAGCCACTGAATATCGCGGCCATGCTCGCGACACCACTCGGTGCAGTCCAGAAACACCATGTACGTGCCCTGCGGACGCGAATAGGACACGCCCTCAAAATGCTCGTCAACGTAATTGCAAAAGTAGTCAACGTTGGCATCGATGACCTCATTGAGCTCATCGAGCCACTCGTAGCCTTGCGGCTGGTAGGCACCGATAAGCGCATGCATGGAGAGGACGTTCATCTCGTTGTAGTGAGTCTTGTTGGACACGGCGCACACGCGGTCGCGCAGCGTCTCGTTATAGATGATGTGGTAGCTGCCGACCAGGCCCGCCAGGTTAAACGTCTTGCTGGGCGCATAGAGGGCAACCGTGCGCATGCGGGCATCCTCGCTCACCGACTGCGTCGGGATATGCTTGTGACCCGGCAGGATGATATCGGACCAAATCTCATCCGAGATCACCACGCAATCGTGCTGGCGATAGATATCCATGGCGCGCTCGATCTCGTCGCGCTCCCATACGCGGCCGCAGGGATTGTGCGGCGAGCAGAACACGGCGGCATGGATGTGGTTTTGGGCGAGCTTGCGCTCCATGTCCTCAAAATCCATGCGCCACACGCCCTGATCGTCGAGCTTAAGCGGGCTGTGGACAATGCGATAGCCCGCGGCCTCGATGGACTTGGTAAAGCCGATGTAGGTGGGACTGTGGACCAGCACCGCATCGCCCGGCTGGACATATGCGCGCAACGTCGACACGACACCGCCCAGTACGCCGTTTTCGTAGCCGATATGCTCAGGGAGCAGGCCTTCGATGCCATTACGGCGGGTCTGCCATTCGATGATGCGGTCGAAGTACTCGTCGCGCGGATTGAAATAGCCAAACATGGGATGCTGGGCGCGCTGAATGATGTACTCCTGGACCGTGGGCACCGTGGCAAAGTTCATGTCCGCTACCCACATGGGGATGCGGTCGAAGCCCTCGTCGGGTGCGTTCGGAGCCATGCCGGGAATTTCTCCCCAGGAGTCAACGGCGATGGCGTCCATGCCGTGGCGGTCGATAAGCGAGGTAAAGTCGTATTTCATGCTGAGCTCCCGTGCAAAGCGGATTGTTTCGGTAGGCGTTATTGTCCACCAGCGTGGGCGGTTTTGACATGGGGTTTGGCGCTTAATTTGACGGGTGCGGACGAATGGCTGGTTAGTCTTGCGCGTCGTTGATGGCGGTTACCGTCAGCCTTGTTCCGTCGACCGTAAACGATATGTCGAGCCCGGCGTAGGCCAAGTGGTAAACGCGGTTGGGCTCGTGCTTGCTACCCGCACGGCGCGGATCTTGGCGAAGGACCTCGACCAAGCCGGGGAGCTTTGCAGGCGGGACCATATCTTTCAGCGCTTGTGGGAACTCAACATCGAGCTCTTGCCACGGCGCGTCCTCAATCCAGCCGCCCGTCGCATCCGGGTGACAGTCGGCAAATGGAATGTAGGGCTTGATGTCGTAGATGGGCGTGCCGTCGCGCAGGTCGGCCCCCAGTATATGGATGATCGGGCCATCATCGGTGAGCTCAACACGGCTGAGCTTGACGCAGGTGAGCCCGATGGGATTAGGGCGAAACGGACTGCGTGTGGCAAACACGCCCACACGCTCGGCTCCACCCAGACGCGGCGGGCGCACGGTTTTCGACCATTTTGCGTTGGTGCCGGACCTGTCCTGCGTTTTGGCATCGGCGGCTATGTCCTTAGCCGTGCCACCGGGCGTTCCGTTTTCGAAGCACCATAGCAGCCATAGGTGAGAGAAGGAGTCCAGACCCTCAACTGCAGCGTTGGAGGCAAATTCCGGCTCAAAGACGATGCGCCCCTGCAGATGGGGCGCCAAAAAGCTGTTGCGTGGGATGCCGAACTTCTGCGGCAGGTCGGTATGTATGTGTGCAATAGGTTCCATGCCGGTCATTGTACGGCATGAAGGTGTGAGGCGTCGTGCGCAATTCTTTGTCGCGGCCCCCCGTCGTGCAACCAACGGTTGCTTGGAAGGGCGTCTGCCGCCGCGTATGCTTAAAGCCATCAACCAGCAGAAAGGAGCCGCTATGGCCTTCGCAGAAAAGCTCATTGCTGTCCGTCGCGCCCATCACCTAACTCAGGAGCAGCTCGCCGCCAAGCTCTTCGTCACACGCCAAGCCGTCAGCCGTTGGGAGCGCGGCGAGGTCACACCGGGCATCGACATGATGAAGCTCATTGCCGCCGTGACCGGCGAGCCACTGTCTCATCTGCTCGAAATGCCCGAGTACTATTGTCAGAGCTGCGGCATGATACTCACGCCCGACGACTGCGGTACCGATGCTCACGGCGCAACGACCGACCATTACTGCAAGTGGTGCTACGACCACGGCAAGTACACCTACGAGACCACGATGGAGGCAATGATCGAGGACTGCGCCCCGCGTCTGGCGCAAAACACCGGCATGTCGCTCGACGAGGCAGTCTCGCTCATGGGTGCCGTGCTGCCGCAACTGGAGCGCTGGCGTACCGTGCAGGAAAACGAGGAGCGCTACGGCGCCGAGGCACGGGCGCGCTATGGCGATGAGGCTATCGATGCAGCAAACGAAACGTTACTGGACATGGATCCCCAGACATGGAACGACATGAAGGAACTCGAGCGTGCCATTCTGGGTCAGCTCTCGATTGCCATGGGCGACGGCGATCCAAAGAGCAGAAAGGCCCAAAAACTTGTTGCGATGCATCGTCGTTGGATTGGCCTCAACTGGGGAAGCGAACCCCAAGACGAGGCATACCTGGGGCTCGCCCACGGCTACCTCGCCGACCAGCGCTTTGTTGACTACTACGACAAGCCCTGCGGCACCGGAGCCACGGCGTTTCTGGTCCAGGCAATCGAGTCATCGCTGACTCGCGCATAGACCGCGGCGGCATTGGGTATCTCAATCGAAACCTCAACCGATTGGAGACCTATGGCTACTGATCACAAGCTCGAGCTGTACGTTATGACCGGCTGCCCGTATTGCATAAAGGTCAAGCGCTTTTTGGCCGATAACGGCGTGACCATCCCCGAGCGCAATATCTCGACCGACCCCGATGCCGAGCAGACGCTCATCGCCGTCGGCGGCAAGCGCCAGGTTCCCTGCCTGTTCATTGACGGCGCGCCGCTCTACGAGTCGGGCGACATCATCGCGTGGGTGCAGGAGAATTTGCTCTAGCGTTCTATTGCGGTCGGCCGGCCCCAACGCACAAACCCATACGAACCAAACATGTACGTCAGCATCCAAAGTCGACATTTTTCGACATCTTTGGATGCTGGCGTACAGCTTTTCAATCTAGTCATTGGGGACGTTCTTGAATGACTAGTCGTTAAAGAACGTCCCCAACGACTAGTAGCCACAAAAGCGGGCAACAGGCGCGAGCGGCTGCTCGCGAAAGACGCGCTCGACGGCGGCGCGGTATTCGTCGACCTTTTTGGTCTTGCGCACGAGCTTGTGCACGGTAGCGGGATCGGCGAAGGCACATTTGGCGTAGAACCACCATTCCTTCATGCGAAAGACCGCGTTGCCCCCAATCTCGTCCGCATAGGCCGCAAACAGCGTGTCGTGGAAGCGCTGCAACTCGGCAGCCGTGGCGGCAGGGCCGCCCTTAACCATGCGAGCCAGCGCGGGGTTCGCGAGCAAGCCGCGCCCCAACATTACGTGGCGTGTTCCGGGATAGGCCCCCACCAGCGCATCCATGTCCTCAAGATCAAAGATGTCGCCGTTATAGGCCACGGGAAACGGCGCCCGCTCCAACGTCTCGCCGTAAAACTCTTTACGCGGCGAGCCCGTATAACGGTCCTTTTGCACGCGCGGATGCACGATCAGCTCTGCCAGCGGCATGCGGCAATAGAGGTCGAGCACGCGTTCGTACTCGTCATCGCTTTCCAACCCCAGCCTGGTCTTGACCGACACCGGCAAGGGTGAGCGTTCGCACACGTCGCTCAAGAACACCTCGAGCTCATCCAGGTTGCGCAGAAAGCCCGAACCCTTGCCTTTGGCAACAACCGTACCCGAGGGGCAGCCAAGGTTGAGATTGACCTCGCGGTACCCCATCTCGGCGAGCACCTGCGCCGCCCACACAAACTCGTCCGCATTCTTGGACATCAGCTGAGGTACTACGTTAAGCCCCTGGTTATTGGCAGGATCGACCTCTTTAAACGCCTTGCCACCAAAGCGGTTGCCCACCCGCGGCGGCGGCAAAAACGGCGTGTAATAACAATCGAGCGCGCCAAAGCACTCCGCATGCACGCGACGGAACACATGCCCGGTAATCCCCTCCATAGGGGCCAGCGATAAATTCATCAACATCCACTCTCAAATCAATGTGACAAAGGGACAGTCCCTTTGTCACATCCCATTCAAGCGGTTCAGGAACTCTTCGCAGGCGCGAGAACGCAGGCGATATTTTTTCCACACCAGATACGATGCAATGGTGAAGGGGCAAAAGGGCAGTCCCTTTGCCCCAAGTGCCGGCTACCGGACGCAAGCTAGTTGCCGTTCGCGAACGCCGCCCATATTTCGAGGTCTAATACTTTTCCCGAGAAGTGAACGGCTCTATTTGGACCCCCGAAGCATTGACATTTTTAGGCGTCAAAACCGCAGGATTTGACTGGCAAAACCGCAGGAAATTGCACGCCAAAAGTGTCGATGCTTCGGGAGTCCGTTTTCACTCGTTCACTTCTCGGGAAAAGTATTAGACCTCGATTCCGCAGTCCCCGATGTGACAAAGGAACAGTCCATTTGTCACATTCAGAATTGACCCCCCCCCCCGCAATAGCTCATCGATGGCGGGATTCTCTATACTGGGTCACATATGACGGTATCGCGCCAAAGGAGAACGCCGTGACCACCTCGCAGATATCCCTGCTCGCGCTCATCTTGGTTGGGGGCATCGGCATCCTGCTTATCGGAGTGAGCGCGCTCATGAAAGCCGTCGCTCGCAAGAAAGCCAAGGCCTGTACCGCCGTGACCATGGGAACGGTCATCGACCATCGCTTTATGGGCGAAGGCAGGATGTATCCCGTTTTGGAATACACCGTCGACGGCACGCAATACCGCGCGAAAAAACAATTCCGTGGCATAAAGACCAAAAGCTTGTCGGGACTCCCCATCCGCACGCAAGCCACCGCCTACGAAGACGCCAAGGGCTGGCTGCACGTGCAGACAGGCCCCATCGCCCGCCTAGGCACCCTCGCGGAGCAGCTTTGGCCCCTCGGTAGCCAAATGACCGTGTACTACAACCCCAGCAACCCAGACAAAAGCTATGTCGAACGCCCCATCGTGGGCAACTTTGCCACACTGATGTTTAACATCGCAGGCTTCTTGCTCATCGCGATGAGCATCTTGCTCTATGTTCTTATCCAGCGCTAGCTCAAACTGATGCGCCCCGCGCCCCATGCGCCGCAACGACCGCCACGACACTAAGGATCAGCCATGGCAACACTCTCCGAACAAGAACGTAAGCGCATCCAGCGATACTGCATCTGCCCCAAGGTTGCCGGGGCGGCGCTTGCCATGGCATTCGTGCTGCCTTTTTTGATCATTCCCTTCGAGATGATTGACGACATCGTCTTCCATCACGAAGGCTTCCAAGAAACGGGCATGATAGCCGCCCTGGTGCTCACCGCCGTCGAGCTCGTCATCTTCTGCTATTGCGCGCTCGCACCGCGCTTTGGCATGCGCGGCAAGCAGTGGAAGGAAATGCAGCACCGACTCGTCGTCGAGCAGACCGAGAAAGACCGCTCGGCACAAATCGCAGGCGTTATCGGTACGCAGGCTGCCGCGCGCCTGCTCAAGAACAGCGACAACGAGACCGCGCGCAACCTGGGTGGCGCGGCAGAAGTCGCCGCTGCCGTAGGCGCCGTCGCCACCGCGGCAGACGTGCTTGCCGAAAGCTTTGCCAACGCAAAGGCCATGGCAGAGGCCTGTGGCGTGCCTATCCCCCGTGCAAAAAAGTGGATCGTCGCGCTTGTGGCACTGCCCCTCGCAATCGTGTGCGGTGCCTATATCCCGCAGCTGGCGCAGGGAAACATCGAGATGCAACAGAACGCCGCGGCCGCGGCCGAGCAGATCGCCATCGCCCGCAAGACGCTAGAGCCCGCATGCGAGTACGTATCCGCCGATGACCCTTACGAGCGATATCAAGATTACGGCTATCACGTCCGCGGCTACCTTCACGACGGCGACTCCGATACCCAGAAGACCTATACGTACCTGGATTTCGACAACAAGGGAACGCTCAAGGAAGTGAGTTACATAGCAGAGATCGACCCCGACGCGAGCCTTGAGGACAACCTCGCCCGCATCGAGCTCGACTTGGACGAACTTTCCTCTGTCGTCCAAACCGTAGACGTCAAGACCGTGAGTCCCGAGCTCCTAGCACCGCAAAAGCTCCCCGAAGAGTTTAGGCAGGCTTTTTTGAACGGTTCGCTCTACGAGAGAATCTCCATCAGGACGAGTGACAACCCCATCAAAACGTACTATTCGTTTGACACGGATCCCGAGGACGAGTTTGACGAGTACACCCATCCAAGCGTCCGTATTACGCTGATGGGCAAAACAAACTAGAAGGCGCGGGAAGGGGCCACCCCCTTCCCGCGCCTTTTCATCCAATGTGACAAAGGGACTGTCCCTTTGTCACATTATTCGGAGCGTAGGGCTTCCACAGGGTCTTTCTTGGATGCGCTGCGGGCCGGCAGCAGGCCGGCAACGACCGTCAGCAGCACCGAAACTGCAATAAGCACCAGCGCATCCTGCACGGGCAGGCTCATCAGATTGGGTACCTGCTTGGCCGCAAGCGCCCAGGCATTAACCGGAAGGCTCACAGCCACCACGACGACAATGGCAAAGACGCCGGCAATGAGACCTTCGATAAAGGTCTCGGCATTAAATACGTTGGCCACGTTGCGCTTTGACGCGCCAATCGCGCGCAGGATGCCAATCTCCTTTTTGCGCTCCAGCACGCTGATGTAGGTGATGATGCCGATCATGATGGAGCTCACCACCAAACTGATACTCACGAATGCGATGAGCACCAAGCTGATGGTGTTCACGATGTCGGTCACCGAACCCATGATGATACCCATGTAGTCGGTGTACGAGATCGCCTGTTCATCATGGCCGGCGGCTTTGACCTGCTTGTTGTACGCATCGATGTGATCGAGCACGCGCTCCTTGGCCTCAAAGTCGCGCGGGAAAATCTTGACCGAGATGGGGTCCGCCTCGTCCGCATAGCCCAACGTGGCCAGATTGTTTTCGTAGGTGAGCTTTGACGCCTTGGCATAGCTCATCATGAGCGAACTCAGGTCCTCAGCGTCCATGCTAAAGTGGATAGCGCGAGCAAAGGCGTTTGCATCCACGCGCATGGCGCTCGCCAAGTTGGCAAAACTCGAAGACATCTGCGTCGCCATTTGGTCCATGAGCCCTGCCGCACCCGCCTTGAGCTGGGTTGATACCGTCGTCGCAATCTGCTCGCTGACCGCCTTCATCACCTGATCCATAGACTGCTGCAAATACGGAGCCAGCTGCTTTTGCACATAGTCGCCCATCACCTGCTGCAGACGCTCGGCCAGGGCATCGCCGCCGAGTGCCCTGAGCTGAGCCAGGTATTGCTGGGCCGCGGCATCATTCTCAAGATACGCCGAGAATGCGGCAGCAAGCTTTGACGCATCCTTAAGATCTTCGGGCGACAGCGCCTTAAACTGATCGGACTGCATAAAGCCCTCAAACAGCTGATTGGCAAGCGTTCCCACCTGCTGCATTTGCTCGGGCGTGAGCTCCAGACCGTCAAAGATGCCCGAGAAATCCGGGGCCGGCGCCTTGGCCATGATGTCACCGAAGTCGATGTCTCGCCCAACACCCGAAAGGTCAATATCCAGCCCGGACAAATCAAGGCTAGAAAGGTCCATGCCGCCGGCCGCACCCGAGAGCGCAGACGAATCGAGAGAGAACGCGCTCTTCAGTGCCGCCTCGTCTACGCTGAACATACTGCCCAAATCCACGCCCTGCTTGGCTTCGCCCTGCAGCTCGTCGAAGGTTTTGCCCGTAAAGACATCCGTCTCGGGGTAGGCAAGCTGCTCCTGCACAATCTGCGAATCGGCAGCACGCTCCATAAGCTGGCGAGTCAGCGCATGCGTATAGGCAATGCCCGGGGACAATGCGCTCGCGTTTGCCGCCTCGTTGGGTCGCACCACGCCCACAATGCGCACGTCAATACCGTCGGCAACCTTGGCCGCCATAAAGTCGGCATCGCCAGACATGTCAGTCCACATGCCGGTCTCTTCGTTTTTGCGATAGGCATCGGACGGCGACAGCACCTTAAACGTCGTGGACAGCGCATCGTCGTAGGTAAAGTCGGTGCCGGCCTTGGGCGTCTCGACCTTGCCGTCGGCCGTCATGGCACTGTTAACCAGGTCGTTGAGCTCATCGATATCCAGCGCGCCGATGCTATAGAGCGTGTAGTCACCCACCGTGCCGCGGCTCGAAAGCACCATCACGGCCTCGTTGGCAGACGTAGGCCAATGGCCGGCAACGACATCGTACTGGCTGTCGAGCAGGCTCTGGTCGTCAATCATCTCGTTAAAGACCGAGGTCCCCATGGAATCCATGCTCACCGTTGCCGCCGAGCTCGCGCCTCCGCTCATGGCCTCGGTCATAGCGTTGGGCACCAGCCGGACAGGTTTCTCATCGCCCTTGCCCGCACGATAGACAACCGGCGTCACACCATAGCCGTACTGGATAGCATTGACCTCTTTATTGATACCGTCGCCACCGGCATCGAGCCATGCCTTAAAGCTCGTCATGTCGTTGGACTTAACGCTTGCGAACATATCCTTTACGGCCGTGACCACAGGAATCTTATCGGTCCCCTGAGCCTTGCCGTCAGTGCTGCCGTCGAACGAGCCCTCGTTCTTGGACGTATCGTCATCCGTAGCCCCATGCCCGCCCATCATGGACGACAGGTCATAATCTTGTTTGGAAATCGTCAGCGGGTAGCTCGAGAGCGTGTCCTCCTCGACCTTTTTGATGTAGTCGTTTACGCCGTTGGAGAGCGCCAGGATCGCCGCAATGCCGATAATGCCAATCGAACCTGCAAAGGCCGTCATGGCCGTGCGGCCCTTCTTGGTCATGAGGTTTCGGGCAGAAAGCCCAAGCGCCGTCACAAAGCTCATCGAGGTTTTGCGCGTGGGCTTGGCCTCGCGACGCGCGGCCTCGGCAGCATCAAAGGGATCTGAATCGTCGGTGACCTTGCCGTCCGCCAGGTTGACAATGCGCGTGGCGTACTTGTACGCCAGCTCGGGATTGTGCGTGACCATGATGACCAGACGGTCGCGCGCAACGTCCTTGAGCAAATCCATGACCTGGACGGACGTCGTTGAATCCAAGGCGCCGGTCGGCTCGTCAGCCAGCACAATCTCGGGGTCATTGATCAGGGCGCGGGCAATGGCCACGCGCTGCATCTGCCCGCCCGAAAGCTGGCTCGGGCGCTTGTCAACGTGCTCGCCCAGACCGACTGCCTCGAGCGCCTTGCGCGCACGTTGGCGGCGCTCGGCATGCCCCACGCCCGTGAGCGTAAGCGCCAACTCCACGTTTTCCAAAATGCTCTGATGCGGAATGAGGTTATAGCTCTGGAACACAAAGCCGATGCGATTATTGCGATAGGCATCCCAATCGCGGTCGTTGAAATCCTTGGTCGAGATGCCGTCGATCAGCAGATCGCCCGAATCGAAATGATCGAGTCCACCGATGACGTTGAGCATCGTAGTTTTACCCGAACCCGAGGGACCCAGAATGGCTACGAACTCGTTATCGCGAAAAGACAGGCTTACGCTGTCGAGCGCTACCTGCGTAAACGACTGCGTAACGTACCTTTTGCAAATAACTCTGAGATCCAGCATGGACGGCAACCTCTCTCGCGCGGGCGCGCTCGCCCGCTCCCCCGCCGTTCACGTTCGGCGCGTTTGTCCTACTCTATCCTCATTTTTGGCCGATACCAGTGAGGAGTGTAACGAACCGCGCCAAAAAACGAACGGGACAGCACGCCGCATGGCGCACCATCCCGCATATAACATCCCCGATGCGACAAAGAGGCTGTCACTTTGTCACATTCCAATGCGCGCTACTTTTCGAGCCCGCACGGCATAACGTTAGCGCTGCCGTGGCGAGCCTCAGTCACGGCTGCAAAGAAGCGATAGCCGCCCGAGAAGTTAAAGCACTCAAAGCCATGCTGCGCCAAAATGCGGCAAGCAATGTAGCTGCGAATGCCGCTCTGGCAAATCACGTAGACCGGCTTGGCCCGGTCGAGCTCGCCCAGGCGATTGCGCAGATCATCGACGGGAATGTTTACGAAACCATCGATATGCCCGCGCTCATACTCCCCTTCCGTACGAACATCGAGCAGCTGCACGCTGCCATCGCGTGGCAAGTTGGGCTCATCCTCCCAATGCCACTGCGCCAGTATGCCGCGATTGAGGTTCTCGATCATAAAGCCCGCCAAATTGACGGGATCCTTCGCCGATGAATACGGCGGCGCGTATGCTAGGTCCAAATCCTTAAGCCTATCGCCGTGCATGCCTGCCTGGATGGCAGTCGCCAGAACGTCGATACGCTTGTCCACACCATCGATGCCCACGATTTGCGCACCCAGCAGGCGCAATCCCTGCTTCTCGAAGACAACCTTCATGGTCATGGGCGTTGCACCCGGATAATAACCCGCATGCGAACCGGGCGACAGGACCACGCTGTCGCAGTCAATTCCCGCCGCGTGTGCTGCCTTTTCGGATAGTCCCGTGCTTGCCGCCGTCAAGTCGAATACCTTGATAACCGATGAGCCCAACGATCCGAGGTAGCAGCTGTCCATGCCGGCTATGACATCGGCGACGACACGCCCCTGCTTGTTGGCGGGGCCGGCGAGCGAAATGACCGCGTCCTCGCCGGTCACCTGATGCGTGACCTGCACGGCATCGCCCACGGCATACACGTCGGCAGCAGAGGTCTCCATGCGGTCGTTGACCACAATAGCCCCCTTGATGCCCAGTTCGAGCCCCGCCTCTTGCGCCAGATGGTTCTCAGGTGCCACGCCAATGGCAAGCAGCACCATATCGGCTCCGATAGGGTCATCGCCCGCAACATGGGTGACAACGCGGCCATCAACTTCCTCAAAACCTGTCACATCGGCCTTGAGGCGCAGATCGATACCGTGCTCACGCACCTCGGTATGCAAAAGGGTCGCCATGTCGTAATCCAGGTTGTTCATAAGCTGGACGGGACGCTGTAGAAGGGTCACCTGGAGCCCCAGCTCACACAGATTCTCCGCCGTCTCGACGCCAATGAAGCCGCCGCCGATCACGACGGCACTGCTCGGTCGCCGCTCTCGAACATAGCTGTGAATACGCAGCGTGTCCTCAACGGTGCGTAGGCTAAAGATTTTATCCGAGTCGATGCCCGGCAACGCAGGGCGAATCGGCTTTGCACCCGGCGACAGGATGAGCTTGTCATACGTCTCGACAAATTCCTCGCCCGTCAGCATATTGCGAACCTCGACCGTATGCGAATCGGGATGGATGGCAAACACCTCGTGACTCGTCTTGACCGCAATGCGAAAGCGATCCCAAAAGCCCTTGGGAGACTGCAGCGTCAATGCGCTCTCTTCTTCTATCACGCCGCCAATGTAGTACGGAAGCCCACAGTTGGCATACGATACAAAACCCGTGCGCTCAAAGATGACAATTTGGGCCTGTTCGTCGAGTCTGCGCAAACGTGCCGCCGCCGATGCGCCGCCCGCGACGCCTCCAACGATAACCACCTTCATAGCCAACGCACCACCTTTCCCGTGTAGCCGCTTATGCCGCCGATATTCTTGACACTGCCATACCCAGAACGCTTAAGAAAACTCACAGCTTGGTTGCTTCGCGCACCGCTCAGGCAATGCACGAAAAGCTGCGTGCCCTTTCGACGTATACCCATGATGCTACCCCGAAGCAGAAAAAAGAGTCGCTGTTTCCAGCGACTCCCCTTCAGTTGTCTGTCCCACGGACTTACTGTTCGCTCTTCGCGAGTGCTTGATCGATCAGTTTATTGAGCGCCTCGCGCTGCTCAGCGGAGTTGATGCCGCCCATGATCGGCTCTCCCACAATGTTACCGCTCTGGTCGATCACGTACGTGGTCGGGAACGAGTACAGGTTGGAGGTGAACTTGCCGGCCTCGCTATCCGACTTGAACCAGATGTTCTTGTACGTCACGCCCTTCTTGGAAAGTACGTCCTTGGCGTCTGCCACCTCGTCTTTGTTGCCATCGAGCGTAAAGGAATTAACGCCCACGACCTGGCCGCCCTTCTCGGCAAGCTCCTTGTTGAGCTTCTCCAGATCGCCCAGCTCTCCCACGCACGGCTTGCAGGTGGTAAACCAGAAGTTCATGACGGTGGCCTTGTTCTTGGAGAACAGCTCGTCGCTGTTTACATCGTTGCCGTCCAAGTCCTTGCCCTTAAAGCTGGGGAACTTCGTCTCCCCGCTCTCGCCGTTGGTCATGCCTGCGGTCGAGGCATCGACGCTCTCTCCCTCGCCGGGCGTGCTGCCACATCCGGGAAACTCCTTCTCCAGCGCCATGAGCTTATCCTCGATCTCCTTGACCTGCTGCGCGCCGGCCTTAAGCGTCTTGAGCTCGTCAGCCGTAAACTGATCCTTGGCGCCCTCGATGGTATCAAGCAAAAAGTCGCCGTAGTTCTTGCCGTCCTCAATCATGGGAGTGTCTTTGTTGGCCGCAAGAAACACCTTTTCCCATAGGGCGTTATCGCTCGCAAAGATCTCGTTTTCCTTTTGCAGCAGCTGCTGGTACAGCTCGGCCGCCTCCTCGGCGCTCGACGGCTTTTGTGCCACAAGCTCGGCGATTTGCGTATCGCCGCTCGTGGCATCCTTTGCGTCGCCCTTGGGGGCAGAGCACGCTGCGAGAGTCAGCGCCAGCACGGGCAGCATCAACAAGGCCGCAATTTTTGACAGTTTCATGGTTCCTCCGTTTATATCGAAGCTTATATAGATACCTATTTGTTTTCGCAGGCTTGCGCGGGCTGCGCGGGTTTGTCGCCCGTCACACCCAGCCCGTAGCGAAAGCTAATGGCATCGACGGGGCATGCGCCCACGCATTTGCCGCAACGAATGCACTCGGCATGGTTGGGCGTACGCGTAACGTCCACGTCCATCTGACACACTTTGGCGCACTTACCGCACGAGACGCATTTGCACTGGTCAACCTGAATCCCCAGCAACGACACCTTGTTCATGAGTGCATAAAACGCACCGAGGGGGCAAATCCATTTACAGAAGGGGCGGTAGAACAGCACGCTCAGCACCGCAACCACAATGAGGATCGCGAGCTTCCAGGTAAAGAGCTTTCCCAGCGCGGAGCGGATTCCCACGTTCATGATGGACAGCGGAATCGCGCCCTCGAGCACACCCTGCGGGCAGATGTACTTGCAAAAGAACGGGTCGCCCATGCCCACATCGTTGACTACCAGAACGGGCAGTAGCACCACGGCAAACAGCAGCACGGCGTACTTGATGTACGTGAGCGGCTTGAGCTTTTTCGTCGAGAGCTTTTTGCCGGGAATCTTATGCAGAAGCTCTTGCAGCCATCCAAACGGGCATAAAAAGCCGCATACAAAACGTCCCAGCAGCACGCCGATCAGGATGAGTGTTCCGGTGACGTAATACGAAAAGCTGAACTTAGACGAGCCCACCACCGACTGAAACGACCCGATGGGGCACGCACCTGAGGCCGCCGGACACGAGTAGCAGTTGAGCCCCGGCACGCAGACGGCTTTGCCCGCCCCCTGGTAGATGCCTCCCTTGGCAAAATTAGGCAGGTGAATGTTGGTCGCAAGCGTTGCCGCTGCCTGAATCAATCCGCGAAATCTCGCCAAAAGATGCGATACGGTATTTTTTCTTTTAACCAATTCCGATACACTCCAAGCACAGCCTGATTGCCTTGGCCAGCACGGCATCTGCCTCGCCGCGCATAATGCCAAAGCCAACCATGGCTACCCCAACGATCAGCAAAGCCACCTGCGCCACAGGCTTAATCGCTTTGAACAATCTGACCACTCCTTTCGTTTCGCGACCCATTGGACCATACCGACTATAAAATCCGTGTTAAGCGCGAATGACTATGCAAGGAGAACGTTATGCGCATCTTGGTCGTCGAGGACGAGCGGGCGCTGTGCGATGCAATCGCACGCAGCCTGCGCAACTTGGCCTATAGCGTCGACTGCTGCTACGACGGGCAGCAGGCCCTCGATCTGCTCGATATCGAGACCTTCGATCTTGTCGTGCTCGACCTTAATCTCCCCCACGTCGACGGCATGACCGTACTCAGGCAGCTCAGAATTACCGATTGTGAGACCAAGGTGCTCGTGTTGTCGGCACGCGGCGAGGTCTCCGACAAGGTAGCGGGGCTCGATGCGGGCGCCAACGACTACCTCACCAAGCCGTTCCACCTTGACGAGCTGGCGGCACGTATCCGCAGCCTCACGCTCAGGCGCTTTACGCAAAGCGATGTTGTCCTGACCTGCGGATCGCTGAGCTTTGACACCAAGGCGCGCGTCGCCTCCGTGGGCGACGAGACCCTATCCCTCACACGCAAGGAGACCGGCATCTTGGAGTACCTGATGCTTAACCAGGGACGACCGGTGAGCCAAGAGGAGCTCATCGACCACGTATGGGATAGCAGTGTCAACAGCTTTAGCAACGCGACCCGCGTGCACATCTCGTCACTGCGCAAAAAGCTGCGCGGCGCGTTGGGGCACGACCCCATCCGTAACCGAATCGGCGAGGGCTACGTTATGGAGGACGGCGAATGAAGCGACTGTCCCTGCAATGGCGCATCACGTTGATGACAGCTCTGCTGATATGTTTGACCTGCGTACTTATTAATTGCCTGGTTGGCTACTCCGGCATGCGCTACATGGACTCAATCGGTACTGAAATGTCGGAGCATAGCAAGGCGGAGGCGGCCTCGCCCAACTCGTTCGACCCGACGAGCAAGGAGCTCGACGACGATCTGACCATCGTCGTGAGCGACGCCCAAGAATCGTTTGGTGCGACGAGCTGGTACATAACCGCAGCGGTGACGCTACTCGGTGGCGTGCTGGCCTACTTTGTGAGCGGGCATGCGTTGCAGCCGCTGCGTACCTTTGCAGCGCAAGTCGAGAGCGTGCGGCCCGACAACCTCGCCGACACAAAGATCAGCGAAGATGTGCCCTCTGAGCTTAGGCGTTGCAGCGCGTCGTTTAACGACATGATTGCCCGCCTTGACGAAGGTTTTTCTGCACAAAAACAGTTTACGGGCAATGCGGCGCACGAGCTGCGCACGCCGCTTGCGCTCATGCAAGCTCAGGTTGAGCTGTTTTGCGCCGAGCACCCCGACGCCGATGCAGATACAGCGCGTCTGCTCGGGCTGCTGCAAGAGCAGACCGAGCGAATGACGCACATGACAAAGACCCTGCTCGAGATGAGCGAGTTGCGCAGCGTCCCCTGCAACGATGCGATTGACCTGGCGCCGATGATCGAAGAAGTGCTCACCGACCTGGCGCCCCTTGCCGAGCAAAAGGGCATCGCGCTCGCAAGCGAGGGCGATGCCCAAACGACCGGCAGCGACACGCTGATCTATCGGCTGCTGTTCAACTTGGCCGAAAACGCCATACGTTACAGCGCGCCCAACTCGACCGTGCAAATCAACGCCTGCGCCGAAGGCGACCGCGTGCTGCTACGCGTGCGCGACCAGGGGCCGGGCATTCCCGAGCAATACCAGACGAGCATCTTTCAGCCCTTCTTTCGCGTCGACAAATCGCGCAGCAGGGCATACGGCGGCGTGGGGCTGGGACTTGCGCTGGTCTGGGAGATTGCCGCGCTCCACGGCGGCTCCATCGAGGTCGAAGAGAGCTCGGAGCGCGGAACGACCATGCTCGTAACCCTTCCCGCACGTAACATCGAAGATGTGACAAAGGGACCGTCCCTTTGTCACATCTGCTAGTTCTCGTCGCCTACCAGCTGAGCTAGCTTACTCCCACTCGACCGTGCCGACGGGCTTGGGCGTGAGGTCGTAGCACACGCGGCAGATACCGGGAACCTCGGCAGTGACGCGGGCGGTGATGCGCTTGAGCAGCGCCCAGTCGAGCTCGGGCACCTCGGCGGTCATGACGTCAACGGTGTTGATGCAGCGAATGATGCAGGGCCAGTCGTAGGCGCGCTTGCCCTCGCGCACACCGGTGGCGCGGAAGTCGGGTACCACGGCAAAGTACTGCCAGATGGACAGACCGGCGTTGTCAATCTCCTCGCGCACGATGGCGTCGGCCTCGCGCAGTGCCTCAAGACGATCGCGGGTGATGGCACCGAGGCAGCGAACGCCCAGGCCGGGGCCGGGGAACGGCTGGCGCTCGACCATGTTCTCGGGCAGGCCGAGCTCGCGGCCCACGACGCGGACCTCGTCCTTGTACAGCAGTTTGACGGGCTCGCAGAGCTCAAACTGCAGATCCTCGGGCAGACCGCCCACGTTGTGGTGGGCCTTTACGCCGTCCTGCGACTCCAGAATGTCGGGGTAGATGGTGCCTTGGGCGAGGAAGCTGACCTCGTCGCCTACCTTGCGGGCCTCCTCCTCAAACACGCGGATGAACTCGGCGCCGATAATCTTGCGCTTGGCCTCGGGCTCCTCAACGTCCACGAGCTTGTCCAGGAAACGGTCGGTGGCGTCAACGTAAACCAGGTTGGCATCCATCTGGTTCTTGAAGACGTCGACGACCTGCTCGCTCTCGCCCTTGCGCATGAGGCCGTGGTTCACATGCACGCAGATAAGCTGCTTGCCGATAGCCTTGATGAGCAGCGCCGCGACAACGGAGCTGTCAACGCCACCCGAAAGGGCCAGCAGAACCTTTTTGTCGCCGATCTGCTCGCGGATTGCAGCGACCTGCTCTTCGATGAACGCCTGGGCAAGTTCGGGAGTGGTGATACGCACCATGTCGTCGGGACGCTTGTTGGGATCCATGCAGAGCTCCTTCTCGGTTTGATGGAAATGCGCCGCGCGTATGCAGACGCACCGTCATATGACCTCATTATATGCAGAGCGGAGTTCGTTTCCCATCGCTGCGACAGAGCTTTTTGCAGGGGTGGCAATTTTTTCTAATGTCGAGGTCAGCTAAGCTTCGGTAGCCACCTTGGGAGCATCGCCAATAGACTCTTCCTTTATACGTTCGGCATAATCGTCGGCGATACCCACAAATTCCAGTCCCGAGCAACAGGAGTACAATTGCTGCTATTGTTGCCAGCTGTTGGGAGATGGAAGATGGACTGCGATGGCTACCCATGCGTTCCCATGCCGTTGATGTGCACTGCCTTTGTGCCGGGGCAGATTGACGCTGCGGTTGAAGGCATTTCCGACCCCGATTCACGCACCATCGCCACGGCAGAAGCGCTGTACTTTCGCGGACAGGCCGCCCTCGCTGCCAAGACGGCGCGCCCCTATCTTGACGCCACCGACCCCGCACTGCGCTATTCCGCATGCTTTATCTGCGGATATGCCAGCCTGTCGCTCAACCGTATCGCCGACGCCCGCCGGTGCCTTGCTGGCATCCTCGATACGCCGGCCGACGAGGAATCGCCCGCCGTCCACGCCACGCATATCCTGTTCACCTCGGCCGCGAGTGTCCTGCTGCACTTGCCTTCCCCGTATTCTGCCGAAGAGTTTTATCCACTTGCGGCGCATCTGCCCGAAGGCCTGCGCCTGTTCGCCAGCTACGTGATGGCGCACGCCTTATATCTGCGCGGTGAATACGGCCGCAGCCTGGGCATGGTGGAAAATGCCCTGATCATGAAACAGGGAAGCTATCCGATCTCGGAACTGTTCCTGCACCTGGCAGCTTCCATGGCATGCATGAGCCTCAAGGACATCGACGCCGCAAAAGCACACTTCGGAGCCGCTTGGGACATTGCGCGTCCCGACGGCCTTATCGAACTCATCGGCGAGCACCACGGCCTTCTACAGGGGCTCATCGAGGCATGCCTAAAAACGCAATACCCTGACGACTTCGCGCGCATCATCGAGATCACGTACCGCTTCAGCTACGGCTGGCGGCGCATCCACAACCCCGATTCGGGCGAGGACGTGGCCGACGATCTAACGACCACGGAATTCACCATGGCCATGCTCGCCTGTCGTGGGTGGACCAACGCCGAAATCGCACGCCATATGGGAGTATCGCCGGGCACCGTCAAAAACCGCCTATCCGGCGTATACGCAAAGCTTAGCATCGGCACACGTGCCGAGCTGGTCGCGCATATGTTGCGTTAGCGACCGGGCTGCCAAGCACATCGAACGCGTTCCGGAACCCGGCGCTTCGCTCGATCAATTTGGACATTTTGACCCTTGAATGGCACTACCGCCACGGGGCGTCTTCTCGCAAAATTGGATTATTTCCACCGATATTTGCGGGATGGGAGCCCAAGATGCTTGATCGCCGTTCGTTACTTGTCGCCGGAGCGTCCTCGTTAGCGAGCATTATGTTGCCGCGCGTGCCGGGAAGCGAAAACGCCTTCATATTGCCGTTCGCACCCACCGAAGCCTATGCCGATGAAAAAGACCCCTTCAGGGTGCTCGTTCTCTCGCGCACCATGTTCGGTGTGGTCGTGGTCGACGTCGCCAACAAGAATATGCCCATCAAGGGAGCGCAGGTCACGCTCACGTCGCGCTATGCCGCAGGCAAGCAGCTCACCGCCACTACCGATGACGAAGGCACGGCCATCTTTGAGGTCGCGCCGCTTTCGGAAGGCTACGTAGACGAGGCGACGCTTCTCGACGCGTACGACTTTAACGGCGGCATCTCCATTAGCATGGCGGGCTACCGCGATGTCGAGATTCCCCTTGCGCGTATCCAGGGCGGCACCGCCATAACCGCGCCCACGCGTCCGCTTTCCGACGGCGAGCCGTACTTTCGCCAGCTCACATTCGACGAATGGGACATCCAATACGCTGAAGCCACGTTCATGGCATTGCCGAAGAACGACACGGCAAACGAGCAGCCCGATACGCACGCCTTTACCGTGCAGGCACATCTGCCACAGGGTGGACAGGCAACGCTGCGCATCAACAAAGTGACGCCTGCCGCGGGCAGCTCGCCCGAAACCGTCACGCAGATCGGTCAGATCAAGGCCAGCGCATCGGGTTCGGATAAACTGGCAACGTTCACACTCGAAGACAAGTTCCTCGATGCAGCATCGGGCCTTCTGGAAGAAGGATGCAAGCTGCGCTTTGTCCTCGACTACCAGGGCAAGACCTATACACTCTCCTCCCCCATGGCCGTTGTCACCGCGCCGGCCGCCAAGTCGGAATCGGGCTCGACCACCATCATTCCCACCACTATGGACCAAGAGATCACTCCGTTTGATTTCCCAGCGGCGTTTCCTGGCATCGGCGGCAACAAGTTCACCTGCTGGATGCCCTCGTTCCCCATTCTGTTCGATTTCTCGTTTGCCGGGTACGTACTGTTTGGCGGAGGATACAAACCAGCCAGCTATATGAACGATTCGGGCAATCCGGATCCGGAGTACTGGAAGAAGTCACCGCGCGAGTCGGGCGCCAAGCAGGCAAACCGCTACCTCGACGAGATGGAGGGGAAGTGGAATCAGTACAAGAGCATGAGTGCCGGTTCGGGTACCGATCCAAGGAACACCAAGCTCCTTCGCCACCATTGCACGCCGCTGTTCACGATGGATATCGCCACACAGCTGTACGGCTCGCTCGCCTACGATTGGGTGGGCAAAACCTGGGGTGACAACAACGATCCCGCATACGGCAATATTAAGGCTCTCTTCCAGGTAAGAACCGACCTCAACTGGACCGAACAGTTCACCTTGGGACCAGTACCCTTTTTCCTAAACGTCAACCCCTGGGTGCTGGCGAAGCTGGCGCTCGCCGTGGGTGCCCATACGCACGGCAGCGGCGCGGCGTTTTTCAAGAACATTTCGCTCGACTATTCCAACACGTCGGGCTCTTTCACCATCCAGATCGGGCTTGCCGTCACCTTTGGAGCCGGCGTTGCAGGCGTCGCCTCGTCTGCCGTGCGCGGCGCCGCATCCCTCACGTTGTTCATTGGGTACGAGAAGGCGGATGGACACCAGCTTCCGCGACTGCGCGTAGGTGCAGACGTCGATGTCGATGTGATACTCCAGTTCGTCATGTTCAAGTGGACCACCAAAGCTTGGTCGGGATCGTGGCCCACACTCCTCGATTCGTGGAATATGTCGGTGAACAACGGCGACCAGTATGTACTCCAGCGCTCTGAACTCGCATTGGGCGGAAATACGCCTTACACGCTGGATGCCTGCTTCGGCACGCCCGGCGACATCAAGGCGGGCGGCGTGCCGCAATTTATCGCATCGGCCACCATCGTCACCAACGCCGAGCTGCTCGCACGCGCCGAGGTTAATGCCACTGCCGCAAACGTTGCGCCTGTCGTGCGCGATTGGGATCAAGCGGTCACGCGCATTGAGCTCGAGGCAGACGCGGAGAGCGACGACACGGGACAGGTTGAGCATTTCGTCCACGCACTGATGGAAAACGACGAAAACGCAGCGCCGATGTATGAGTATACCTACATCGTTCAGGCGACGAACGCCGTTGCGGACCCCAACGCCAATTCTGCCGGCGTGTCGGAGGACGAGCGTGGCGGTATCAAACCCTCGAGCGACAGTGTGCTGTTTTCCGGCGTGCTCAGCGAAGCTCACATGAGGCTAACGATGATCGCCGGCGTGGAGTGCCTATTCCGTATCGCCTCGGTGCGCTACGGCGACAATGGCCGCTCGCGCCTGGTAGTGCACACAAAGGCAAACGACACGTGGTCTGCCCCCACGCCCGTGGACTTCCCCCTTGGGTTTGGCGAGGGCGACGTGGAGCGCAACGGCATATACGATTACGACTTCGACGTGGTGGAATATACGGACGGGAGGGGAAACCGGGACGCCTACGTGCTGCTGGTCTCGGGCGAGCGCCCCGACGGCGACAACACCCTTTTCGATACGGCAAGCACAGCCGGCATACTGTCCGTCGTGTGCCTGCGCATAAGTAATGACGAGATCCGCGTGGTGTCGCATACGTCATGGCGCAGCATCTCGCGCGGCCGCCTGCAAGAGGATGGCTACCATTGCCTGCAGTGCCCGCGTATCACGGTGGGCAAGACGCTGGTCGACGGACGTCTGTCGGGCGCCTACCTCCACCGCCGCGGAACCACCGCAGAAAAGGCGCTCGGCAGCGAGGCTGAGGTTGCGCTGGAATGTTTCACCCTGTGGTCGGACGTTTCGGGCGACAGCCTCACGTTCCGTCAGGTCCTCCGCTTTCCGCAAGCACCGTCGAGCATCGAGCTGGGCGCGCCCGAAACTATCAACGGCAAAATGGTGGTGCCCGTTGCGTACGAGACCGCAGACGGTTGCGGCTGCGCATCGTACGCCGTGATCGGCCAGTCCATTGCGGGCTGGGGCGTTATGTCACCAGACGCCACGGTACCCCGTGCGATGCCGTGGCCACAACATTCGGGCTTTTTGGCAACCGTCAACGAGCAACTGCAGCATATTACTTGGACGCGAGGCGCATCGGCATTTGCAACGCAGCCCGTGGGTGCCGCAGGCTGTGGCCCGGCATCGTTTAGCGTAAGCAACAACGGCAGGTGCGTGCTCTATGTGGAGAACACCGATGGCAAGGTTGGACAAACCTACGACGAAGAAGGCAACCCGGTAGCAGTGATGGGCAAGCACTTCCGCATCTTCGCCAGCACCTTGGCACGCGATTTGTTCACGGAGCCGTTCGTGATGTGCGAGCTGGACCATCCCGTCGATCAGATAACGACTTTTTTGACGTCGGGAGGCATGCTCTCCGCGCTCGCCACGCACATTGTGAGCGCGGAGCAGAGCGAGGCAGAGCTGCACGGCATCGAAGTACCCTTGGTGGCATGTGCCACTCCGACGGGCGCGGTTGCCACCTCGGGCGCAGTGGTGCCCGGAGCAGCAGGCGAATCCTTCATGGTCACGGTGCGAAACGACGGCAACACCTTGCTGACCGCCGGCACGATCGATCTGTATCGAGAGGGCTCCAGCCAGCCGTTCTCCAGCGCATCCATCGAATTCGGAGTGAACGCACGTATGGCATCGATCTACGATCCAGAGCTTGCCGAGGACGCTTCGGCCAACGACATGGCACACGTGAAGTACGCACTCGAGACGCTGGGCGAACATTTTGCGACGCACCCGCTGGTAGCCGACAACGGCAACGCCGTGCTGGCACCGGGTTGCACGGCACAGTTCCGCATGAGCTTCGCCATCCCCGAGAGTTGGAGCGACGAAGTGGGCAAACGCGTAACGCTGTATGCGAAGGCGCGTGACCTGGTGGCGCTCGATCCCGTAACGCTCGAGGAAATTCGACCGGGTGCAAACTCGGCGCTGGATGCCGTATTGCACGAGCTTCATGTGCCCGACGCGGCATGCGAGCGCTCAGAAGTTCAGGTCGGCGTCTGCGACAGCGCGGATACGACAGGACTTCACGACGCCCCGATGACAGCGGGCGGCGATGGTGGCTCGAGTGGCGGCGGCGCTGACGAGGGCGGCGGCTCCGGCGGAAGCAGCTCCGGCAGCGGCAAGGACCACGGCAATAACAAGCGCTCCGGAAAAGCGGGCGCGCTTGCGGGCACGGGCGATGTCAACGCTCCCCTTACGGCAGCCGCCGCAGCGCTCGCCGTGGCAGGCGCCGGCCTCGTCGCCTACAGCGCCCGCCGCACGGCGCTCGAAAAAGACACCGCCTATGAGGACAATTCGGATAGGCCTCGCTAGCTCCTAGTTACTTTTGTGAGAGGCGCCGACTCGGCTCATCGAACATCAAAATGGGCTGGTTCTGGATACCCAGAGCCGGCCCATTACGCATTAAATGTCGTCTGAGGAGTCGAGTTCTGCCTCGAGCTTGGCACGGCGTCTTTTCGCCGTGAAAAACGTTGCGCACAGGACAGCAAACGTGGCCGCGAAAATCGTCGCACCGCAGAACACGCCCGTGGCCAGGTTCGCCAACCAAAAGACGCTTTCGAGCGGTACGATCTGCGCCTCAGCGACACAGCGCATTGCGGCAATAACAAGCGCGAACGCGGCGCTTATGGAAACCATGTTCGCCATCGCCATGTGGACATAACAATTTCGATTCGCTATTCAAACTTACTCGGACAGAACCGACTCGGTTTTGTCCGAGTAAACTCGAGCATAAACTTGTTCATGCGATACAATTAACTCGGACAAAACCGAGTCGGAAGGAACCGAGTAAGTGGAATTCATTGGCAGGGAGCTTGAACTCGCCCGTATTAAGAAAACACTCAATGCGCCCGAGCAGCGCAATGTTCTCATTTACGGAAGGCGTCGCGTCGGCAAAAGTGAGCTCATCAAGCAGGCGCTAACCGATTTATCGGACGTCGCAACGATCTATTACGAGTGCCGCCAAACCTCCGAGGCAGACAACCTCGAGAGTCTGTCCGCCCTTGCTGCTGAAGCGCTAAGCTTTCCTCCGCTCGCCTTCACGGGCATCCGCGAGCTCATCGAATTTCTGTTTGCCCAAGCCAAAGACAAGAACATTACCCTCGTTCTCGACGAATACCCCTACTTGAGAGATGCGGTTAAAGGCTTAGACAGCATTCTCCAGACCTCAATCGACGCTCACAGGGAAGACTCACGTTTAAACATTGTCCTGTGCGGCTCCTATGTTGAGATTATGAAATCTCTCATCGAGCATGAAAGCCCCCTCTACGGGCGAATTGATCTCGCGCTTGAGCTTAAGCCCATGGATTACTTTGACGCTGCAAAGTTCTATCCCGCGTTCTCACCCGAGGACAAGGTGCGGCTCTATAGCGTTTTTGGCGGCATCCCCTTTTACAATCGCCTCATCGATCAGTCCCAAAGCGTACGCGACAATATCATCGAGCTCGTCACAGAACCTGGCGCCCGCTTAGAAAGCGAAGTACCGTCCTATCTCAACGCCGAGATCTCGAAGATGACCAACGCCAACGAAGTTTTCGGGGCTCTCGCACAAGGTTACTCCCGTTGGGGGGACGTGCTGGCACAGTCGCACGTCTCGAGCGGTCCGGCCATGGCAGACGTACTCGACAAGCTCATGTCACTCGAAATCGTCCAAAAGCGTGCACCCATCAACGACCCTACGAATAAGCGCAAGTCTGGCTACTTTGTGGTGGACCCACTTTCGCTCTTTTACTATCGCTACGTCTTCCGCAATGCTTCTGCGCGTCAGCTGCTCGACCCGGAAGTCTTCTATGATCGTCACGTCTCCCAAGACTTCGAGGAAAACTACACTCCACATATGTTCGAGGAGATCTGCCGTCAATACCTCGTATGGCAAAACAGGACTGGCAAGATCGAACCGGCTTTCGATGCCATAGGCAAGTACTGGTACGACGATCCCGCAAACAAAACGAGCGGCGAATTCGATGTGGTAACGCAAGACCCCGAGGGCTACGCATTCTACGAAGCAAAGTTCCGCAAATCCCCCGTCACGCAAAAAATGGTCGACGAGGAAATCGCCCAAGTCGAGGCAACGGGGCTCAAGTGCCATCGCTACGGATTCTTCTCCCGTTCGGGCTTCGAAGCTGACGAAAGCGATCGAACCGTCTTCATCGACCTGCCGCAGATGTTTGAATAGGACAGACCCCACCCGCATCCCAAGCATCCATTATCTAATCGAACTATTGTTCGATGGAATTCGTGTTGGTTGGAATCGCCCAAGGCCTGGGCTATGCTACCTTGACTATCTATATGACTAAAACGCAGCAAAGGAGCACCGAGAGAGCGAGTATGGCAAAAAACACCGCAAACTATGGTAACGACAGTATCCGCCAGCTCAAGGACGAGGAGCGCGTACGCCTGCGCCCCGCCGTCATCTTTGGCTCGGACGGACTCGACGGTTGCGCGCATGCCGCCTTCGAGATCCTGTCCAACGCCGTTGACGAGGCGCGCCAGGGCTACGGCAAGCTCATCACCCTCACCGCCTTTCGCGATGGCTCTATTCAGGTAGAGGACAATGGCCGTGGCTGCCCGCTCGACTGGAACCCTTCCGAGAAGCGCTTTAACTGGGAGCTCGTCTTCTGCGAGCTCTACGCCGGCGGCAAGTACAACAACAACCAGGGCGGCGACTACGACTTCTCGCTCGGCACCAACGGCCTGGGCTCGTGCGCGACCCAGTACGCTTCCGAGTACATGGACGTCACCGTCTGGCGCGACGGCAACAAGTACTCCCTGCACTTTAAGAAAGGCAAGGTCGTCGGCGCCAAGAAGAAGGCACTCGAGATTGAGCCCAGCGACGAGAACCGCACCGGCACCACCATCAAGTGGCGCCCCGATCTTGAGGTCTTTACCTCGATTAGCATTCCCCACGACTGGTATCGCGAGACCATGCGCCGTCAGGCCGTGGTCAACGCCAACGTGACCTTCCGCCTGCGCATCGAGGGCGACGATGGCGAGTTTTCCGAAGAGGATTTTTGCTATCCCAAGGGCATCGAGGACTACGTGCTCGAGAAGGTCGGTACCGACTACCTTACCGAGCCCTTCTTTATCGAGGCCGACCGTCGCGGTCGCGATCGCGAGGACCTGCCCGATTACAACGTAAAAATCACTGCTTGCATGTGCTTCTCGCGCACTTTCATGATGCAGGAGTACTACCACAATTCCTCCTGGCTCGAGAACGGCGGTTCGCCCGAGAAGGCGGCCCGCAGTGCTCTGACCAGCGCCATCGACGCCTACATCAAGCAACAGGGCAAGTACAACAAAAACGAGAGCGGCATCAAATGGCAGGACGTCCAGGACTGCCTGGTACTGGTGACCAACTGCTTCTCCACCCAGACGTCCTACGAAAACCAGACTAAGAAGGCCATCAATAACCGCTTTATCCAGCAGGCCATGACCGCCTTCTTTAAGGAGCGCCTCTCGACCTACTTGATCGAGAACAAGGACGCCGCCAATAAGATCATGGAGCAGGTGCTCATCAACAAGCGCTCGCGCGAGAATGCCGAGAAGACGCGTCAGAGCATCAAGACCAACCTGCAGCAGAAGACCGACATGGCCAACCGCGTGCAGAAGTTCATCGACTGCCGTTCCAAGGACAAAAACCGTCGCGAGATCTACATCGTAGAGGGCGACTCGGCAGCTGGCGCCATCCGAACGTCGCGCGACGCCGAGTTCCAGGGCGTTATGCCCGTCCGCGGCAAGATCCTCAACTGCCTAAAGGAGGACTACCCGCGCATCTTTAAGTCCGACATCATCATGGACCTTATGCGCGTGCTGGGCTGCGGCGTGGAGATCAAGGACAAGCGCATCAAGAACCTTGGTGTCTTTGACCTGGACAACCTCAACTGGAACAAGGTCATCATCTGTACGGACGCCGACGTCGACGGCTATCACATCCGCACGCTCGTGCTCACCATGCTCTACCGCCTGGTGCCCACGCTTATCGACGAAGGTTATGTGTATATCGCCGAATCGCCGCTCTACGAGATCAACTGCAAAGAGAAGACCTACTTTGCCTACACCGAGCTCGAGAAAAACGGCATCCTCAAGGAAATCGGCGACCAGAAGTGCTCTATCAACCGCTCCAAGGGTCTTGGTGAGAACGACCCGGACATGATGTGGCTCACCACTATGAATCCCGAGACGCGCCGCCTGATCAAGGTGGAGCCCGAGGACGTCACCAAGATGGAAACCATGTTCAACCTTTTGCTGGGCAACGACGAGGCGGGCCGCAAGCGCCATATCTCCGAGCACGGCAAGGAATACCTGGACCAGCTGGACCTGCAGTAGCAGCAAATCGATAACGACGGCCTATAAGAGGTTCAAGAGGAAATCGTGGCAAAGAAGAAGACGAAGAACCAGCCAAAGAAAAAGCAGGTCAACGCCGAGAACGTCATCGGCCTGCACTCCGAGGTCACCGACCAGCCGATTACGCAGACGCTCGAGGTCAACTACATGCCCTACGCTATGAGCGTCAACGTCTCGCGTGCATTCCCCGAGATCGACGGCTTTAAGCCCTCGCACCGCAAGCTGCTCTACACTATGTACAAGATGGGCCTGCTCAAGGGCGAGCGCCAAAAGAGCGCCAACATCGTGGGTCAGACCATGAAGCTCAACCCGCACGGCGATGCCGCGATCTACGAAACGATGGTGCGCCTGGCGACGGGCAACGAAGCGCTGCTTGCCCCCTTCGTGGAGTCGAAGGGCAACTTTGGCAAGTACTATTCGGGCGACCTGAGCTACGCCGCCTCGCGTTACACCGAGGCCAAGCTCTCCCCCATCAGCGCCGAGATCTTCAAGGACATCGACAAGGACCCGGTCGACTTCGTCGACAGCTACGACGGCGCCATGAAGGAGCCGCGCCTGCTGCCCACCACGTTCCCCAACATCCTTGTCTCGGCCAATAAGGGCATCGGCGTCGCCATGGCGTCCGACATCTGCGGTTTCAACCTCAACGAGGTCTGCACCGCCACGATGCACTACCTGCAGGATCCCGACTGCGACCTGCTCGAGTACATGCCCATGCCCGACTTCTCGACCGGCGGCGAGATTATCTACCGCCGCGAGGAGATGGAGAAGATCGTCGAGACCGGCCTGGGCAGCTTCCAGATTCGCTCCCGCTGGCGCTGGATTCCCGAAGAGCGCATCATCGAGGTCTACGAGATCCCCTACACCACCAAGACCGATGTCATCATCGAGCGCATCGTCAAGCTCTCCAAGGAGGGCAAGGTCAAAGAGATCGCTGACATCCGCGACGAGACCGACCTCTCGGGTCTGCGTATCGCCATCGACCTTAAGCGCGGTGTCGACCCCGACAAGCTCATGGCCAAGCTCTATCGCTCGACCACGCTGCAGGATTCGTTCTCGTGCAACTTCAACGTGCTCGTCGACGGCTATCCCCGTGTTATGGGCGTGCGCCAGATCCTGCACGAGTGGGTCAAGTGGCGTATTGAGTCCACGCGTCGCCGCATTAGCTTTGACCTGGACAAAAAGTCCGAGCGTCTGCACCTTCTGCACGGCCTCGAGGCAATTCTGCTCGACATCGACAAGGCCATCGCCATCATCCGCGGCACTAAGCTCGAGGCAGAGGTTGTACCCAACCTTATGAAGGGTTTCGACATCGACGAGACCCAGGCCGAGTTTGTCGCCGAGCTCAAGCTCCGCAACATCAACGAGGAATACATCCTCAACCGCACCAAGGACATTGCCAAGCTCGAGGGCGAGATCGCCGAACTCGAGGAGATCCTCTCGAGCGAGGACAACATCAAGAAGGTCATCAGCGACGAGCTGGCCGCGGTTAACAAGAAGTACGTGATGCCGCGCCGCACGGGCAGGATCGAGCCCCATGAGGTCATCGAGGTAAGCCTGGAGCCCGAGGTCGAGGAGTACCCGGTCACCATCATGCTCTCGCGCGACGGCTACCTTAAGAAGATGACGGACCGCGTGCTCAAGAAGGCGACCACGCTCAAGTACAAGGACGGCGACAAACCCTTTATCGAGTTCCCGTCCTCCAACACGCACGAGCTGCTGGTCTTTACCAACAAGAGCCAGGTGTACAAGTGCAAGGTCGCGGCGTTTGAGGATACCAAGTCGGCCCAGCTGGGCTCGTACCTTCCGACCGATCTCGAGATGGAACCCGACGAGAGCGTCATCTGGGTCATCGACCCCGAGGACTACAAGGCCGACGTGCTGTTCGTCTTTGAGAACGGCCGCGTGGTGCGTGTCGCGCTTTCTGGATACGCTACCAAGACCAACCGCAAGCGCCTTAAGAACGCCATCTACGGCGGCAGCAAGCTGCTGTATGCGCAGGTGCTCAAGGAGGACCGCGACCTCGCGCTGGTCTCGAGCGACTACCGCCTGATGAACTTCAACACGTCGCTGCTCAAGACCAAGACGACCACCAACACGCAGGGCGTCCAGGCCTTTACGGCCAAGAAGGGCCGCTCGGTCACCACCGTCGGCACGACCGAGGAAATCCTTGGCGCCGGCGTCTCGGCCGAGAAGTTCACCGCGCAGAGCCTGCCCTCCGCCGGCGCCCTCATGAAGGAAAATGACATGCCGAGTTTGTTTGACTAGGTACCACGGCAACGAGATCGTTAGATACTTCGCAAAGCGACGAGGCCCGGAACGCAACGGCATTGCGCCCGGGACTCGTCGTTTTTCTTCTCAACTATTTTTTAACGCAGATAAATTGATTTCTGCTTATTTTTCTGCGTAAAAAATGTCAGCGTCACTACTTCGATGCCCTTTGGTCAGTCGTTAGCAAAACTTGCAAAAGTTAGCAAAACTTGCAAAAATTAGCAAAACCTGCAAAGGAGCTACCATGGAGTACAGCAAGAACCCCTTTACCCCAACATTTGGAAGCGTCCCTCCCTTTCTAGCGGGTCGCGAGCATATCCTGCGCGACATCAACCGTGGCTTTATCAACGGCCCAGGAGATCCCAACCTGTCGACCATTTTTACTGGCGCAAGGGGAACGGGCAAGACGGCACTTCTCTCGCTCCTTTCAGAAACGGCGCTTGAACACGACTGGATCGCAGCAAATGTCTCCGCCATGCCAGGCATGCTCGAAGATATTATCGAGCGAACCAAAGAAGCCGCAGATAGCTACCTCTCACAGCCTCACGCGCGCATAAACGGTGTTCAAATTGGCCCAGTGGGCATCGATTGGACATACGCTCAAGAGGCTCAGGGCAACTGGCGCACGCGCATGAATGGCATCTTTAAGCAACTCGAAAAACATGACATCGGACTTCTCATCACCATCGATGAAGTCACCGTCGATCTCGAAGAAATGCTTCAATTTGCCTCTGTTTACCAGCACTTTGTACGCGAAGGTAAAAAAGTTGCCCTACTCATGGCAGGACTGCCCTACAAAGTATCGGCGTTGCTACGTAACGATTCCGTCTCGTTCCTCAGACGCTCCCAGTATCATCAGCTGGGACGAATCACTGATGTTGAGATTGCAAATGCATTTCGTAAAACCATTGAAGCAGGAGGACGCTCAATCACGCCAGAAGCGCTCGAGGATGCCGTGAAGGCCGTCGACGGATTTCCCTACATGATGCAGCTCGTCGGATATCGCACTTGGGATGTTTCGGAAAACTCGCCCCAAATCAGTACATCCGATGTCCAGCAGGGTTCTCTGCTTGCCCGTATGGAGCTGCGCGATCGTATTCTCGAAACGACCTATCAGGAGCTTTCCGATAAAGACATTGAGTTTTTGCTCGCGATGCTGCCCGATTCTGGCCCCAGCAGGGTCTCGGAGATAGCCAAACGCATGGGCGTCGCCAGCAACTACGCAAGCCAATACAAACGCCGCCTCCTCGAGGACGGCGTTATCGGGGAACGTGGACGTGGCCTCGTCGGCTTCGACATCCCCGCGTTCAGGGAATTCTTGAACGAGAAGGCGTTTTAGCACACCGGAATTGTCCGCGGGAGCATCGTTGCATGGCAATCAGCAATCCTCTTGGTAAGGGCAGCAAGCATTTCCGCTTGTGCTGATTGCCATGCGCTCCTCTTGTCCTTAGGCGAGCTTGCGGGCGAGCTCGCGCACCTCTTCCAACTTGGGCGAGGAGGCCATGCTGTCGCGCTTGGTCATGCCGCTAATGGTGACAATGCCCTGGTCCTCCCACTTGCAGTACGCGCAGGTTGACTTGTACATGGCAATCGCCGCATCATAGACACCCTCGCTGTGGCTATCGAGCAAAAGGGCCGTCTTGGTGAACGGGAAACCCGTGGCACCGAAGGCGTACAGGCGGTCGATGGCGGTCTTTTCCTGCGCAGTGATGTCAAACCAGTAGATAGGCGAAGCGAAGACAACCATGTCGGTGTCTTTCAGCGACTCAATCACGTTGGCCATGTCATCCTTCTGCACGCAGACGCCCTCATGGGCGAAGCAGTACTGGCATCCCAAGCAGCCGGCGATCTTCTTGCTGGCAACGCGGATGACCTCGACCGTATGGCCGCCCTCACGCGCGGTCTCGGCAAACGCCTCGACCATGGTATCGGTATTGGCGCCCTTACGCGGGCTGCCGCTCAATACAACGATATTCATAGGATTCCCTCTCCTTCATGCTGCAGGCGCGCAGCATTTTTTCTTGTAACCAAAACAAATGGGGTTAATCAATCGCCAGCAGGCCATATCTCTTGCTCAAGTTCCCTAAAGAAGCTCAAGGCGATTGCGATTGCCTTATACAACATCGAAAACCAAAGAGGGGCCATAGCAACGTCGCCTGCCTGAAATGGCACGCTGTCAAGATCAACTACGGGGATCGCGACGAGCCGATACCGCCCGCATGCCCCCTTCGGAATAGGCGCTGAGCAGCTCCTGAGCGTGGGCAAACTCGGGCCCTCGCCTCCAACCGAGCAGGCGGTTGACCGCGAGATTTCCCTGGACGTTGTGGACGAAGAGCAGATAGGCGTCCTCGCGCGAAAGCCCAGTCTCCTCCATGATCGAGGGAACCATCTGCTCGGCGCCGCGCTCGACGACGCGCTGTGCCACCCGGGCGTACGCGTCGTCATCCGAGTAGAGCAGATAATAGTCATCGTTTGCCGGCGGACGCTGGCAGAGGGCGCCCGCCTCCGTTCCCTCGAGCGGCGGCACCGCCGCCAAGGCCTCGTCGATAAGCGCGTCGAGCAGGGCGAACTTGTCCTCGTAGTGCAGATAGAACGTGCCACGGTTGATATCGGCGCGTCGGCAGATATCCGCTACCGTCATCTTCGCGAAGCCGACCTCGGCCAGCAGCGCGAAGAACGCCTCCCGTATGACCGAGAGTGTATAGCGTCGGCGACGATCGATCTTCCCCGCTTCCATTACCCCTCCAATTGCAACGCTCGACAATGCCCGGCAAACGCTCGTTTATCGACAGCAGGCCGAAGCTGTTCATTGCTCTTAAGCAAATCGACATGGATACTTTTTATAGACACCTGTTTATTATAGCTGAAAGAGAGTATCAAGTGACTCTATACGAACAGCTCGTTATCGAGCTCACCAACCAATCGTTTTCCCTTCAGGCCGCCTACCGCAGCGGCGGCACGCCCTATGAGCTGAGTGACCGCGAGCCCGAGCCCTACGACCAGCAAATCAGGGACTTCGCCCGCATGATCGAGGAAGCCGATTGCGTGCTGGTGGGCGGGGCCTCTGGGCTCTCCGCGGCGGGCGGCGGCGACTTCTATTACGAGGACAACGCAACCTATCGCAGGCATTTCGGCAAATTCGCCGAGCGTTACGGTTTCAAGGGCGCTTTCGAGGGGTCGTTCTACCGCTGGCCCACCGCCGAGGCGCGCTGGGGATACCTCGCCACCTTCCTCGACACCACGCTCAACGCCCCGCTGCGCAAGCCCTACAAGGACCTCGACGCCATTCTCGCCGAGAAGGATTTCTTCGTGCTCACCACCAACCAGGACACGCAGTTTGTGAAGCTCTACCCCTGGGAGAAGGTGGCAGAGATCCAAGGCGACCACCGCTTCTTTCAGTGCTCCCGCTGTTGCACCGACGCGGTGTGGGAAGCGGTCGAGCCGGTCTCCAACATGGTAGAGGCCATGGGAGACGGCCTTGAGGTTCCGACAGAGCTCGTGCCGCGCTGCCCGCACTGCGGGGCAGAGGCGTTCCCCTGGGTTCGCGGCTACGGCAACTTCCTGCAGGGCGAGCTCTACGAGGAGCAGTACCACAAGGTGTCCGACTGGCTCGACGCGCACGCGCGGCAGAGGATCCTTTTCCTCGAGCTGGGCGTGGGCCGCATGACGCCCGCGTTTATCCAGGAGCCGTTCTGGGCCCTCACGGCGCAGTTGTCGCAGGCTAGCTACATCGCCGTGAACAACAGGACGCAGTTTCTCCCCCGCGCGATCGAGGATTGGGGGCTCGCCGTTCGCGCCGACATCGCCGACGTGCTCGCCGACGTGCGCAAGACGCTGGGGAGGTAGCACATGGAAACGGTGAAAGCAGTTCGCATAGGCAGGGCGCTAGCCGAGGCGGATCTTGTCATCATCGGCGCCAGCAACGGGCTGGACATGGCAGAGGGGCTCAACCTCTTCTGCGCCGATGCTCATTTCCGAGAGGCGTACGGCGACCTCGCTCAGGCCGACGGCATCGGCTGCATACTGCAGGGGCTCGCCTCCCCGGATGCCAGCGTGCGAAGCCGATGGGTCGAGCGGTTCCATCAAAAGGAGTATGTCGAGTATGAGCCCAGCCCGCTCATGAACGGGCTGCGGCGTCTTACAGAGCACGCCGACACCTTCGTGGTCACGTGCAATATCGACGGGCACTTCGTACGCGCAGGGTTCAACGAGAACCGCGTGCTCGAGACGGAGGGGAGCATACGCACGTCGATCGACGAGCGGCGTCTCGCCCATCCAGACGCCCTCGCCACGGCCCAGCTCGAGGAGCTCGAGCGCCTTGTGCAAGCCCATCGCAACGGCAGGGTCGCCATCCTCGAACTTGGCGTGGGACTGCGCAACGGCATCATAAAGCACATGCTCGCCCAGATCGCGAACGTCTGCGAGCACGCCACCTACATCGTGTTCAACTACAGCCAGGCCATGGCGCCCGACGCCTCGTGCGAGACGATTCTCGTTGACGGCGATATGACCCCGGCTTTCGAGGAGATCGCCCGATGCCACCCCTAGAAAGAGAAGCGCGTAGGCTTCGAAGCCTTATCGACGATGCCGACGCCATCATCGTCGGCATCGGCTCGGGCATGTCGAGCGCCGCCGGGTTCAACCATTACAACCGCGCGGGCATGGCGCGCGCAGGAATGGCGGACTGGCAGCAAGCCTTTGGCTTCAAGAGCCTTTTCGACGGCTTCTACCACCTCTACCCCAGCCTCGAGCAGCAATG
>CAJMMN010000018.1 GCA_905214525.1 uncultured bacterium | reverse complement strand
GGCGCGCACGAGCATGTCGGAGGACGCCTTGGTCGAGCTGTACGGCGAGCTCGGGTGGTACGGCGTCTCCTCGGTGAACTTGGCCGGGTCGTCGAGCGCCAGGTCGCCGTAGACCTCGTCGGTGGAGACGTGGTGGTAGCGGATGCCGTATTTGCGGACGGCCTCCAGCAGGCGGAAGGTGCCCTCCACGTTGGTGCGCAGGAACGGCTCCGGATCGGCGATGGAGTTGTCGTTGTGGCTCTCGGCGGCGTAGTGCACGATCGCGTCGTGGCCGGGGACGAACCTGTCGAGCAGCTCGGCGTCGCAGATGTCGCCCACGACGAGCTCGACCCTATCCTCGGGCAGGCCCGCGATGTTCTCGGGGTTGCCGGCGTAGGTCAGCTTGTCCAGGACGGTCACGTGCACGTCGGGGTGGTTGTCCACCACGTAGTGCACGAAGTTGCTGCCGATGAAGCCGCAGCCGCCCGTGACGATGATGTTCTTGGGTTCAAAAATCTCAGACATGGGGAGTTCTCCTAGTACTCGCGCGGGCTGTTGACAATCTCGCCGGCGGCGACCTTCTTCAGGTGCCGCCCGTAGACCGACTTGCCGTAGGCCTCCGCGGCCTCCTCCAGCCCGGCGGTCGTGATCCAGCCGTTCTCCCAGGCGATCTCCTCGGGCACGGACACGGGCAGGTCCTGGGAGTGCTCCACGGCGCGGACGAACTCGGCGGCCTCGTGCAGGCTCTCCATGGTGCCGGTGTCCAGCCACGCGTAGCCGCGGCCGAGGGTGACCACGGACAGCGTCCCCTCCTCCAGGTACATCCGGTTGAGGTCGGTGATCTCCAGCTCGCCGCGGGCCGAGGGCCTGACCTCATGGGCCTTGGCGGCGACGTCGCCCGGGTAAAAGTACAGGCCGGTGACGGCGTAGGAGCTCTTGGGCTCGGCTGGCTTCTCCTCGATGGAGACGGCCCTGCCCTCGCCGTCGAACTCCACGACGCCGAAGCGCTCGGGGTCGTCCACGTGGTAGCCGAAGACCGTGGCCCTCCCCGACTCGGCGTTCTGGACGGCGCGCGTCAGGTGGCGGGACAGGCCGTTGCCGTAGAAGATGTTGTCGCCGAGCACCAGGGCGCACGGCTCGCCGGCGATGAAGTCCTCGCCGATGGTGAAGGCCTGGGCCAGGCCGTCGGGGCTCGGCTGCTCGGCGTAGGACAGGTTCACGCCGTAGCGCGAGCCGTCCCCGAGCAGGCGCTCGAAGTTGGGGAGGTCCGTCGGCGTGGAGATGACCAGGATGTCCCGGATGCCCGCCAGCATGAGGGTGGACAGCGGGTAGTAGATCATGGGCTTGTCGTAGACCGGCAGCAGCTGCTTTGAGGTCACGAGCGTGAGCGGGTACAGGCGGGTGCCGGACCCGCCGGCGAGGATGATGCCTTTCACTGGCTATGGCCTTTCTTTTCTAGCGGCCCTGCGGCCGGCGCGGTTTCCCAGAAGGCGGGCGCAGCAGTCGACGCCGAAGGCGATGAACTCGACCAGATTGCCCTCCCGAAGGAGCTGGGAGGAGACCGCTTTGACGAGCCGGCCCCCTTCACCGATCTCACTTGCATGCATGAGATCGTCCGCATGCGTTTCGAGAAAGAAACCGACGGCGCGGTTGCGGGCAAACTGCTGGGCTGGCGTCAAGTTGTGCGAGTGAAAGACCTCGGCATGCGGCTCGTAAGCAACCTTCATACCCGAGGCGATAAACTTGGCGGCCATGAGCATGTCCTCGTTGGTGTTAACATGATCGAATCCACCGCATTCGAGATATGCGATCCGTCGATAGGCAGAACAGGCGTCAGATGCAAAAAACGTCTTAATACCGAGTTTCTCGAGATCGCATTTCGAACGAACGGATGGCGAATCAGGATAGTTGAAACCACGCACCAGCTGCTCAAAGCGCCGAGCATCCGCCTTGGGCAGTTGCCTGCCACTTACAAGGGCGATGTCGGAATCATCAACCATGGGAGCAACAAGCCGCTTCAGATAATCATCGGAAACGGGCACGGCATCTTGGGTGAGAAAACATACAAAGTCGCCGCTCGACTCCCGCAGCGCCTTGTCTCTTGTGGTGCCGTGGTTGAAATCCTGACGATCGATCTGCAGCAAGCGAACGCCTTTGTGTTTCTGAACCAACTCGATAGTTTTATCATCCGATGCGGAATCGACGACCAGAATCTCATTCGGCTGAATTGACTGGCGATCAAGGGCGATTAAGAGCGTCTCAATTTCATGTTCAGCATTAAGAGTCGGGATGATGACAGAAATATCCATCTAGCGCCCCGTTCTCTCTTTGCCGAACATGGCCCCAAAGGTGCCTGCGAAGCACTTGCAATCCATACGGAAGCATCGATTCTGCACATAACAAAGTTCGATCTTCTGACGCAAGCCACTCTCAAATGTCGCCTCGTTACGGTCGGTTGCCTGCCACAGACCCGTGATGCCGGGTTGAACAGAAAGCAACTCAGCCTTCTCCTCGTCGGAAAAGTGCTGCTCAAGCTCATCTCTTGTAATGGGGCGAGGACCAATGACAGAAAGGTCACCGTTCAGCACATTGAGAAACTGAGGCATCTCGTCGATAGAGCATTTACGAATGAACTGACCAATCTTGGTAATACGAGGGTCATCATCGACCTTGCGCTCGACTTCCCACTGATGTAGCTGCTCAGGGCTCAGGTACTTGCGCACGTCGTTTGCATCAGCGACCATACTGCGGAGCTTAAAAATCTTGATTGTCTTTCCGCCCTTGCCAACGCGATCCTGGGTGTACATAGGGCTGCCGGGCGATTCAAGGCAAATAAGCGCGCAAACAACAGCAATAGGAATCAATAGCAGAACACTCATCAAAAGACTAAATACAAGGTCAAACAGCCTCTTGACGATGCGATACCCAAGCGTGCCACTCGGCTTTATCTGATTGAAAGCCAGCGCACCAACCGTTGATGCACAACTCTCTGTTACTTCTTTAGCAGCCACAATAAAACTCACGTTCCTGTCCCCAGGACCCCCCCATCTATGAATCCAAAATCCAAATAAATCGCTGGTACAACGTCTCCCTTACGTTTTGCTGGGCACGTCGATCGGAAGCAGCTCCCTAAATGCGGAGTCGCCTTCGCCCACATCCACTAGGCACCAGCGTTTATGACGGTCGATCTTTTTAACGCGGGACTCTTGCCCCACCAAGGGACCCTGCTCTATGTGCAACACGCCGCCTTCTATACGGGCGACGCTGTTGCGCACCACGCCGTCGTCGTCCAGCACGCTGCGGTACCAATCCTGCGCATCGTCCGGCATGGGCATGTATGCCCGCTCCCTACTGCCGGCGATGCGGCAGCCAAAGCTCAACTGGGCCAAGGCCCTATCGAGCGCGGCGGCATCGTGCGTGGCAACGAAGAAATATTCCTTGTACATGGGTTTGGTTTGGAGCGACCAAGCGCCGCCCCGCTTAAACCAGAACTCCTTTTGCATCACAAAAGCGTTCTGCATCAGCTCGTGCGGGATAATGCGGCGGACCTTTTCGCAGATCTCGCGCTCTTTTCCATGGGGGGTGTGGACCAGATACCAGCGGACGCGGCCGTTATGGCTGTTGGTGGTGGCGCCGTTAAATGCCCCCGGCAGCTGTTCTTGGCGCCGTGCCGTCTGTTCCATGTTCTCGCCCCCTCTTTTGGCTTTGCGATGCACGCAAATGCAGGGGCGTTTAGAACAGGCTTCTCGCTCGCAGCTAGGCGCAGTCGCAAAAGTACAGGTTTTTGTATCTTTCGACAGACGACATTTTACTAGCAATTAATCAGCGTTTGCCCAGATTACGCAAAATGTACTGCTAGTAGGTACATCTCCATACCCCTCTACAAAAACCTGTACCTTTTTGTGCAACAAAAAAAGCCGCTCAACCAGCGGCTTTTCTTATTTTGTTAAGAAAAAGGCGACCGCCCTCTGTGGACGGTCGCCTTTGTTAATTGTGTGTGAAGTTTGCCTTAGGCGCGGGTCTTGATCTCCTCGGTCACCTTCGCAACAAACTCATCAACGCTCATCTGAACGGTCTCGTTGGAGCGATCGCGGACGGAGATGTTGCCGGCCTCGACCTCCTTCTCGCCCAGGATAAGCATGTAGGGTACGCGGTCAATGCTGCGAGCCTCGCGGATCTTGTAGCCGATCTTCTCGTCGCGGTCGTCGCAGACCACGCGAATGCCGGCCTCCTCAAGCTTGGCGCAGACCTCGTGGGCGTAGTCGCGGCTCTTCTCGGAAACCGGAAGTGCCTTGACCTGCACGGGAGCCAGCCAGGTGGGGAACTTGCCCGCAAAGTGCTCGATCAGAATACCAATGAAGCGCTCGATGGAGCCAAAGCATACGCGGTGCAGCATGATGGGGCGCTTCTTGGTGCCGTCGGCGTCCACGTACTCCAGGTCAAAGTTGAGCGGCATCTGGAAGTCGAGCTGCACGGTACCGCACTGCCAGGTACGGCCGAGCGAGTCCTCCAGGTGGAAGTCGATCTTGGGGCCGTAGAAGGCGCCGTCGCCCTCGTTGACCTCGTAGTCCATGCCCAGCTTCTCCAGAGCGGTGCGCAGGCCCTCCTCGGCGCGAGCCCAATCCTCGTCCGAACCCATAGAGTCGTCGGGGCGGGTGGAAAGCTCAACGTGGTATTTAAAGCCAAACTTCTGGTACACGGAGTCGATGAGGTTGACCACGCCCACGATCTCGTCGGTCAGCTGGTCGGGACGCACAAACAGGTGGGCGTCGTCCTGGTTAAAGCAGCGCACGCGGAACAGGCCGTGCAGGGCGCCGCGCAGCTCGTGGCGGTGCACCAGGCCAATCTCGCCGGCGCGAATGGGCAGCTCGCGATAGGAGTGCGGCTTGGAGGCGTACACCAGCACCCCGCCCGGGCAGTTCATGGGCTTAATGCAGTACTCTTCGTCGTCAATGACGGTGGAGTACATGTTGTCCTTGTAGTGGTCCCAGTGGCCCGAGGTCTTCCACAGCTGCTTGTTCATGATGAGCGGCGTGGAGATCTCCACGTAGCCGGCCTTGTGGTGGATCTCGCGCCAGTAGTCCAGCAGCGTGTTTTTAAGGATCATGCCGTTGGGCAGGAAGAACGGGAAGCCGGGGGCCTCGTCGCGCATCATAAAGAGGTCCATCTCGCGGCCGATCTTGCGGTGGTCGCGCTTCTTGGCCTCCTCCAGCATGTGCATGTGCTCGTCGAGCTCTTCCTTGGTGGCAAAGGCGACGCCGTTGATGCGGGTGAGCATCTTGTTGTCCTTGTCGCCCTTCCAGTAAGCGCCCGAGACGCCGGTGAGCTTAAAGGCCTTGAGCGCCTTGGTGTAGCAGATGTGGGGGCCGACGCACATGTCGATGTAGTCGCCCTGCTGGTAGAAGGTGATGCGGGCGTCGTCGTCCAGATCACCGATGTGTTCGACCTTGTACTTCTCGCCGCGCTCTTCCATAAGGGCGATGGCCTCGGCGCGGGGCTTCTCGTACACGGAGAACTTGAGGTTCTCCTTGACGATTTTCTTCATCTCGGCCTCGATCGCGGGGAAGTCGTCCTCGCTGATCTTGACGCCCTCGGGCAGGTCGACGTCGTAGTAGAAGCCGTTGTCGGTCGCGGGACCGTAGGCAAAGTCGGCCTCGGGGTACAGGCGCTTGATGGCCTGCGCCATGATGTGCGCGGCGGAGTGGCGGATGACGTGCGTGACCTCGTCCTGCGGAAGCTCGGCCACCGAACCGTCATTGTAGAGTGCCTTCATGGGTATGTTTTCTCCTCTCGGATGCCTGATGCAAGTGCGTGCGATGCGCTCGGCGTTTTGACTTGCATCATTATAGGCAGGTTGCCTTGGTATACAAGCGCCCGCCGCACCTTAATGGCACGGCGGGCGATTTTCTACGCATGCTTCGTCGTGTGGGGCGGGGCGCGGGACGCGCGGTGCCCGTGGCTTGCGGCCGGCCCGGCGATGGATGCGTTACTGGATGCGAGTTCGGCAGTAGGGGCAGACCTTCCAGTGCGCATCGAGCGGACGATGGCAGCTGGGGCAGACGTTGCGAACCTGAGTGTCGCACACCGGGCAGACGACAAAGTCCTTCTCGATGGGGGCGCCGCACTGCGGGCAGGTGCCGTACTGGGCAAGCTGGCGCTCGCGCAGGGCCATATCCAGCTCCTGCTCCTCGCGGTCGGACGCGTAGGAGTGCGGGCGCAGGACCAGGTAGGCGATGAGGCCTACAAACGGGATGAGGGCAATGATGCCCCATGCCACGTAGGCGCTGGCGCCGCGGCGGCGAGCGTCGATGAACACATAGACGACCGACAGCACATACAGGGCGATGATAAAGCCAACGAAGGCATAGACGACGCCCATAAGCTGCGGCGACATGAGCTCGGAGATGTACTTGGACATTACGGGTACCTTTCGGATTATTTACAGTCCAGTCAAGTTTACCACGGGGTTTGTTTATATGGGACCACGGCTAGGGGCGGGGCTGGCGCGGACACAAACATCTCAATCTGTAACAGTTAGGAGCGGAATCTGGGTCTAGATGTTACAGATTTAGACACAGGGGTCCCTCCCCGACTTCAATCTCGATCTGTAACATCTTGGGCCCCAAAGCCCCTCTTACTGTTACAGATCGAGACATTCAAAATCCGCCTGAAAGTTTGTCTCGATCTGTAACATCTAGAACCCAAATCATCAGCTAACTGTTACAGAACGAGACATACGAATAACCCGACGGGCTAACGTCTTGATCTGTAACACGTAGGACCGCAATTCCCCTCCTACTGTTACAGATCGAGACGAACGTGCGCCTGTGGTCTCAACATCTCAATCTGTAACATGTAACGGCGACGACCGCGAGGTTGGGTGGGAAGATCTCGTGGTCTAACGTGGCCGGCATCCGTGCTGGGCGGTCCTCGTCTGCCGTTGGCGGGTGTTGCGGGGCTGTTCGCCGCATTGCCGCCGCGCTGTGGATGTATAGACCGTAGGATAGTCTTATTGACAGCCTGTCAACTCGTCTGGGAGGCACTGTGAGCGAAACGTTTGATATCGCGATTGTCGGCGCGGGCATCACCGGATGCGCCATCGCGCGGCAGCTCGCGCGGTTTGACCTGTCCATATGCGTGGTCGAGGCAGCCAACGATATCGCGCTGGGAGCATCGAAAGCCAACGGCGGCCTGGTGCACGCCGGCTACGATCCGACACCGGGCACGGTTAAGGCGCAGGTCAACGCCCGTGGCTGCGAGTTGTACGGTGCGTGGGCGCAGGAGCTGGGCTTTCTGTTCTGCCGCACCGGGTCGATGGTGCTGGGTTTTAACGACGAGGACCGCGCGCGCCTGGAGCAGCTACGGTGCAACGGCCATGCCAACGGCGTGCCCGAGCTGTCGATCATCGGACCCGAGCGCATCCACGAGCTGGAGCCGCGCGCCAGTGCCGATGCAACGTGCGCGTTGTGGTGCCCATCGACTGGGTTTGTCGACCCGTTTGAGGTTGCCATCGCCGCGCTGGAGAACGCCGTGGCCAACGGGGTGACGTTTATGCGCTCCGCACCGGTGGAGGCGATTGAAATCGCGGGCTCGGGCGACGACGTGCGCTTTACGTTGGCGACGCCCGCCGGAGACGTGCGCTGCCGCTACATGATCAACGCCGCGGGCAACGGCGCCGCGGACATCTCGCATATGGCGGGCGCCGAGGAGTTCCAGATGGTCTGGCGCCAGGGCAACATCGTGGTGCTGGACAAAGAACCGCGCGCGCTGATGCCACTCTACCCCGTTCCCACGCCGGTGTCCAAGGGCGTTATCGTCACGGGTACCGTACACGGCAACACCGTGATTACCGCGACCGCCGCCGTGCGCGAGCCGGGCGATACACAGACCTACGCGACCGATATCAACGCGCTCCTGACCGGTGCGCGCAAGCTGGTGCCCGATCTGGACACGCGCCGCGTGGTGCGCGCGTTCGCCGGCGGGCGCCCGGTCATTCAGGGTACAAACGACTTTTTTATTGGGCAGTCGGCCGTGGTGCCGGGGCTATTCCAGGCGGCGGGCATCCAGTCGCCGGGCGTGGCGAGCGCACCGGCCATTGCCGAGCGCATGGAGCAGGTACTGCGCAATTCCGGCGTAGCCCTGCGCGAACGTGCCGATTGGGACCCGATTCGCCGCGCGCAGGACGACTTTGACCTCGCGCCGCTTGCGCGCAAGGAAGAACTCATTGAGTCCGATCCCGCGTGGGGGCAGATCGTCTGCCGCTGCGAGACGGTGCCCGAGGCCGAGATTGTAGCCTCGATTCGACGCCGTCCGGGCGCGGTTTCGGTCGAGGGCGTCAAGCGCCGCTGCCGCGCCGGCATGGGTCGGTGTCAAAGTGGCTTTTGCCAAAGCCGCGTGGTGGCGATCCTGGCGCGCGAGTTGGCCTGCGACCCCAGCGAAGTGCTGTTGGAAGATGCTGGATCATGGCTGGTCGAGGGACCACTGAAGGGGGTGCGCTAGAATGGCGACGTTTGATATGCGCAACAAACGCGCAGAGGCCGGAACCATAGCGTCGGTAGCAACGCAGGCCTTCGACGTGGTCGTCATCGGAGGAGGCCCCGCCGGCATGGCTGCAGCGCTGGCCGCGCATAAGGCCGGAGCACGCGTGGCCATCGTGGAGCGCGAACAGCACCTGGGCGGAATCCTCCGCCAGTGCATCCACCCCGGCTTTGGCCTGTCGCACTTTAAACAGGAGCTCACCGGTCCCGAGTACGCGCAGCGCTTTATCGACCAGGTGCACGCAACCGACATTGCGCTGTTCTTGGGCAGCATGGTGCTTGGAATTGATTCAGGCGAGCCTGCAGAAGACACCGAGGTCCATACCGTCACGCTCATGAACCCTGCCGGCATGTTGCAGCTCACCGGGCGCGCGGTCGTCCTTGCCATGGGTTGCCGTGAGCGCACCCGCAGCGAGATCAAGATCCCCGGCAGTCGTCCCGCCGGTGTGTTTACGGCGGGCCTGGCGCAGCGATACATCAATATCGAAAACCTTAAACCCGGCTCGCGCGCCTTCATTTTGGGCTCGGGTGACATCGGGCTGATCATGGCGCGCCGTTGCACGCTCGAGGGGATTTCGGTCGAGGGCGTGTACGAGCTAATGCCGTACGCCAACGGCCTGCGCCGTAACGTCAAGAACTGCCTGGACGACTTTGGCATTCCGCTGCATCTGTCGACCACGGTCACGCGCGTGATTGGACACGATCGCGTGGAGGCTGTCGAGGTGAGCCAAGTCGACGAGCATCTTGCACCCATTCCCGGGACCGAGCGCATCGTTCCGTGCGACACACTGCTGCTTTCGGTGGGGCTGATTCCCGAGAACGAGCTTTCGGTTGCCGCAGGCGTGGAGCTGGACCCACGTACGCGCGGCGCCGTGGTGGACCAGAGCTTGCAGACGGGCGTGCCGGGCATCTTTGCCTGCGGCAACGTGCTGCACGTGCACGACCTGGCCGACAACGTAACGTGTGAGTCCGAGAGAGCTGGCGCAGCTGCGGCGGCGTACGCGCTGGGAACCGGCGCGGGCGCCGTTCCGGACTGCGAGCTCACCGTCTCCCCTGCTGGCATTGCGGGATACGCACTGCCGGGACGCATTACGGCTGCGGCGCTCACCAAGCTGAACTTCCGCGTGCGCCGGCCAGTCGATGCCGCCTGCGTGAGGATCTTGGCCGACGGCGAGAAACTGTTCGCCGGCAAGGTCCGCGCGTTTAAGCCGAGCGTTATGGAAAGCTTCCCACTGCCGGCAAAGGTCATCAAACAAGCGCTCGACCTGGGTGCCAGCGAGATTGTCCTTTCCGTCGATCCCGTTGAGGAGGCGTAGAGTCATGAGCACGAATGTGACCGAGACATTGCAGTTCAACTGCACCACCTGCCCCTCCGAGTGTCTCCTGACCGTGGAGGTCGAGCGCAGCGCAGACGGCGCCGTGGTAGAGGTGCGCTCCGTAACCGGCAACAGCTGCCCGCGTGGCGATAAGTTTGCACATCAGGAGCTCACCTGCCCCATGCGCGTGCTTACCACGACCGTGGCCGTATCCGGCGGCGACGAGGCGCTGCTGCCCGTGCGCACGGCCGAAGCCATCCCGCTGGCACTCCACGCCCAAGCCATGGACCTCATCCGCGGCGTGGTCGTCGAGGCCCCCATCCGCATGCGCGACGTCGTGCTGGAAGATCTTCTCGGCACCAACATTGACCTAGTCGCCAGCATGAACATCGACCGAGCCCAAGTAGCTAATTAGGGACGGAGCTCTTTTAGCTACTCCACCATCCGCCCGGTCCTCCTCCGCAGTTGCGGTGAAATACGGACTGTTTTATGGCTTCAGGCCGCTAAACAGTCCGTATTTCACCGCAACTTATGAGGGTGCGCATGGGATGCAAAGGAATGTCCCGAGGTGCCGGCATAAAAGGAACGTCCCTATGTGCCGGGCTTGGGATACCATGGTGGCAGCCTAGCGAAAGGATGTTTCATGGCACATGTCGATGACCAGCGTGTGGCACGCGTGCTCGATGCGCTCGAGGCTCAGCACCCCGGCGCACAGCTGCTCGTAAACGACCCGTGGTCGATCTATTACCTGACCGGCTTTTATGCCGATATGTTCGAGCGTTTTTGCGGCGTGCTGCTCGCGCGCGATTGCGAGCCCGTGATCATGGTCAACGCCCTACATCAGCTGCCCGAGTACGACAATGCCCGCGTCGCCTACCACACCGATACCGATATCGTGACCGACGCCATCGCGAGTGAGATCGACCCAGCCAAGCCGCTTGGCATCGACACCGTCATGCGTTCCGGCTATTTGATGCCGCTCATGGAGCGCCACGCCGCAAGCGAGTTTTTCCTGGGTGACTTTGCCGTCACCGCCGCGCGCACCTACAAGGATGCCGCCGAGCAGGAGCTTATGCGCGTGTCCTCGGCCGCCAACGACGCCGTGATGGCCGATGCCATCAAACTCGTCCACGAGGGCGTGACGGAGCGCGAAATTGCCGACCAGATGCTCGGCCTGTACCGCAAGCACGGCTGCGAGGGCTTTAGCTTTCCGCCCATCGTGAGCTTTGGCGCCAACGCCGGCGACCCGCATCACGAACCCGACGATACCGTGCTCAAGCATGGCGACGTGGTGCTGTTCGACATTGGCGGACGCCGTCGCAACTACTGCTCGGACATGACACGCACGTTCTTTTGGGGCCAGCCGGACGAGGAGACGGCGCGCATCTACGATATCGTGCGCCGCGCCAACGAGGCCGCCGAGGCTCTCATCGCACCGGGCGTGCGCATGTGCGACCTGGACCGTGCCGCGCGCGACGTGATTGAGGACGCTGGCTACGGAAAGTACTTTACGCATCGCCTGGGTCACTCGATCGGTCTGCAGGACCATGAACCGGGCGACGTCTCGCTGGTCAACGAGCAGGTCGTAGAGCCAGGCATGACGTTCTCCATCGAACCGGGCATCTACCTCCCCGGCCGCACCGGCGTCCGCATCGAGGACCTGGCCCTAGTTACCGAGTCCGGCGTCGAGATCCTCAACGCCTACCCCCACGACCCAGTCCGCCTAGGCTAGCCAATGTGCCAAAGGGACAGCCCCGTTGACACATTCCGTTAACGTCGCACCACGAAAACGGGCTATCTACTACGTTTAACCCGCATGGGTCGACCATGCAGGTCTTTTTTGAAAAATGGCGAGCCCTTTACCTGCGGTTTTAATTTCACAATGCCCCGCGTGGTCGAGGGTAGTCGGTAAAACGTAGTAGATAGGCCCATTTCGTGGCGAGCAAGTCAACTCGAGGCGCAGGGCAGCCAAAAAAGCCCCGTCCCAAATTGACTGCTTTTGAGTTGCGGTGATATACGGACCGTTTGAGGCTTCTGGCTTGTAAAACAGTCCGTATTTCACCGCAACTGATGAGGGGATGGGTTAACGGAGCAGCCCCGCTACTTCGCCGGCTAGGGTGATGGTACCGGCTGCTACGAAAGGCTCGCCCGCGGCATCGAAAGCCGCGAGGGCCTCGGATACGCTGGGGTACACGCCCGCGAGCTTGTCGGCGTCCACCAGGGAGGCAAGCTCCTGTGCGGGCAAGGCGCGATCGGAATCGGTCTGGGTTACGACCACGCGGGGGAACGCCGGAACCAGAACGTCAACGATACCCGCCACGTCCTTATCGGCCAGCGCGGCGCACAGCAGCGTGGGGCGATTCTCCACGCACGAATCGATCTCGTCCAGTGCGCTCACAAAGTTCTCGCAGCTCTGGGGGTTATGACAGGCATCAATCAGCTTGAGCGGATCGGTCCCCAGCACGTCAAATCGGCCCGGCGTGGGGCAGCCCATAAGCGAAGCGTCGAGCGCCTCATGGTCGAGCTCGCGACCCAAATACCCCTCGCACAGCATAATCGCGCACGCAGCATTCTGCGGCTGATAGGCCGGCTTAACCATGCTCGACGTATAAATCGCACGCGGCGTGGTGCAGCTAAACTCCACCGTATCGCCCACGTGTGCCGGAAGTTTGGTCGTCGTATGGCTCACCACGAGCGGCACAACGCCGCACTCGCGACAACGGGCATCCATCACGCGCTGAACGCTCGGCTCATGCGTGCCCTCGCCCAAAACAACCAATCGCCCAGGCTTAATAACCGCAGCCTTCTCCCCCGCAATGGCCTCGAGCGTATCGCCCAAAATACGTGTGTGATCGAGCCCGATGCCGGTGATGGCAACGGCAACGGGATCGGTCGCACTCGTGGCGTCCCAACGGCCGCCCATGCCAACCTCGAGCACAGCAACATCTACCGCGGCCTCGGCAAACACCACCAGTGCGGCAGCCGTCAGCAGGTCAAACGGCGTGATGGTATAGGCGCACTCCCCCGCCGCCACACGACGAGTATTCACGCGATGCCCCGCCTCGACGGCGGCAGAAACGCCGCGGGCAAACGCCTCATCGCTCACAACGTGCCCATCGACCTCCATGCGCTCGGGATAGCGCACAAGCTGTGGCGACGTATACAGCGCGGTCTTTAACCCCTCACCACGAAGGATGGCAGCCGAAAAACGCGTGGTCGAAGTCTTGCCATTGGTACCGGCAACCTGAATGCAATCGAAATACTCGTCCGGACGTCCCAGCTCATCGAGCATATCGACAACCGTCTCGAGCAGCGGCCCAGCATCCCCAGAAATCCGCCCCGTATCAGCAGCAAGCCCGACAGCTTCATCAAACGAAAGCAACTCAAACGAGAACGGCACAGAATACGACCCAGAACGCTTAGCCATAACCCAAGTCTCCAATTACAGAAAAAGAGGCCCACCAAAAAGAATGAGCCCCTCGCGTTGACAATATCAGCCTTAATCCGCTTGCAGCGAGATCAAGGCCACAACCAAGTGGCCCCACCAGGCAGCGGACGCCCCCGTAACCGCTGTGGGAGCGGTTTGGGGCTTTGCTCGATACAAGTTCCGCACGAGCCGAAGGCCACTTAATGTGGCCTTCGTGCGAGCAGGACTGTCCGCAGTAGCGAGCAATGCCCCAAACCGCGTCCCCCAGTAACGCCTACGAGAAGTCAACCACCTGAGCAGTCAGCGCCGCCAGGATCTCCTTGAGCTCAGCTGCACGGTCCCTCTTCTTCTGGACCACCGCAGGTGCGGCCTTGGCCACAAAGCCCTCGTTGGCGAGCGTCTTCTCGCAGCCAGCGAGCTCCTTCTGCGCCGCGGCGATCTCCTTCTCCAGGCGTGCTTTCTCGGCCGAAAGGTCGACCTTGCCCTCGAGCACCACAAAGACCTCGACGCCGCTATCGACCACGGCGATGCTCGCAGCCGGCTTCTCAACATCGGTACCCATGACCAGCGAGGCGGTGTTTGCCAGCGGCTCAATGGTCGAACGCAGGCTCTCGAGCTTCTCGATGTCCTCGGCACCGGCGCGCACGACCACATCGAGCTCGGCCTTGGGGCTCAAGCGATAACGCGAGCGCGTGGCGCGGGCGGCGGAAACGACGGCGCGGCACAGCTCAAACGCGCGCTCGGCGTCCTCGTCAACATACTTAGCGTAGTCGGCGGGCTCGGGCCACTTGGCGATCATGAGCGCCTCGGCGCGGTCCACGTTGCCCTCGGCGTCCAGATCGAGCACGCTCGCCGGCATGTTGTCCCAAATCTCCTCGGTGACAAACGGCATAAGCGGATGCATCAGGCGAATAGAGGTGTCGAGCACAAAGATCAGGTTGCGCTGGGCCTGCAGACGGCCCTCGCCCTTCAGGCGGGCCTTGGTGACCTCGACGTACCAGTCGCAGACCTCGTTCCAGAAGAACTGCTGCACGCCGCGGGCCATGTCGCCAAAGGTGTAGTTCTCAATACCCTCGGTGACCATCTTCACGGCCTTGGCCAGGCGGCTGAACATCCAGGCGTCGGCCGGCGTCTCAACGACGGGCTCGCCGGGCGTGTAGCCCTCCATGTTCATGAGCAGGAAGCGGCTGGCGTTCCAGATCTTGGTCACAAACGACTTGGCCTGCTCGGTACGCGGGCTGTCGATAAGCTTCTTGGTCTTCTTGTCGATGTTCGCGTCGAACTTGACGTCCTGGTTGTTGGTGCACAGCGTAAGCAGGTTGTAGCGCATAGCGTCGGCGCCGTACATGCCAATGAGGTCCATGGGGTCAACGCCGTTGCCCTTGGACTTGGACATGCGGCTGCCGTCCTTGGCCAGAATCGTCGGGTAGATGACGACATCCTTAAACGGGACCTCGTCCAAGAAATACAGCGAGCTCATGACCATGCGGGCGACCCACAGCGCGATGATGTCGCGCGCTGTGACCAGCGCAGTCGTGGGGTGATGGCCCTCGAGCAGCTCCGGCTTTTGCGGCCAGCCCTGCGTGGCGAAGGTCCACAGCTGCGAGCTGAACCAGGTGTCCAGCACGTTCTCATCCTGATGCACGTGATGGCCGCCGCACTTGGGGCACACGTCGGTGTCCTCGGTGAGGGCGTCCTCCCAACCGCAGTCCTCGCAGTAGAACACGGGAATGCGGTGGCCCCACCACAGCTGACGGCTGATGCACCAGTCCTTAAGATTCTCCATCCAGGTGGTGTAGGTCTGCGTCCAACGCGCGGGGTGGAAGGTGACCTTGCCGGAGTTGACAGCGTCGAGCGCCGGTCCTTTGAGCTTGTCGACGGCGACGAACCACTGCTCGGACAGCCACGGCTCCAACGCGGAGTCGCAACGGTAGCAGTGCATGACGGAGTGGTCGAGCTCTTCGACGTGGTCGAGCAGGTCGTGCTCCTCGAACCACTTGATGACGGCCTCGCGGCACTCGTCGCGGTTCATGCCGGAAAACTCGCCGTAGCCCTCGACGACCACCGCGTGCTCGTCGAAGATGTTGATCTGCGGCAGGTCGTGGGCCTGACCCATAGCGTAATCGTTGGGGTCGTGGGCCGGGGTGACCTTGACAAAGCCGGAGCCAAAGTTGGCGTCGACGTGCCAATCCTCAAAGATGGGAATCTCGCGGTCGACAATGGGGAGCTTGACGGTCTTGCCCACAAAGGCGGCCTTCTCGGGGTCCTTCGGGGAGACGGCAACGCCCGTGTCGCCGAGCATGGTCTCGGGGCGCGTGGTAGCGACGACGATGTAATCCTGGCCGTTGACGGGCTCGGTCAGCGGGTAGCGCAGGTGCCACAGGTGGCCCTTCTCATCCTTGTACTCGGCCTCGTCATCCGAGATAGCGGTGGTGCAGTTGGGGCACCAGTTGACGATACGCTTGCCGCGGTAGATCAGACCATCGTGGTACCAGTCGCAGAAGACCTTGCGCACGGCCTGGGCGTAGTCCTCATCCATGGTAAATCGCTCGTTATCGAAGTCGACGGAGCAGCCCATGCGCTTGATCTGCTCGACGATGATACCGCCGTACTCGTGGGTCCAATCCCAGCAGGCGTCGACAAACTTGTCGCGGCCGATCTCTAGGCGGCTGATGCCCTCGCTCTTGAGCTTTTTGTCGACCTTGGTCTGCGTGGCGATGCCGGCGTGGTCGGTACCCAGCACCCAGCGCGTGGACTTGCCGCGCATACGGGCCATACGGATGATGGCGTCCTGGATGGAGTCGTCGGTGGCGTGACCCATGTGGAGCTTGCCCGTTACGTTGGGAGGCGGAATGGTGACGGTGCAGTCGCCCACGCCCTCGCGGCGCTTGTAGTAGCCGCCGTCGAGCCACTTCTGCAGGATCGCCGGCTCGTTGGTCGACGGATCGTAGTTCTTGGGCATTTCTTCCATATATCTCTCCCTTGCCCGTCGGGGAGGAATGTAGGCCCGATTTTCGCTCGGTCAGGTCCTGGGCTCGCTCGAAGACCACATTAAGTGGTCTTCGGCTCGTGCGGAATCTACGAAAATCGGGCCTACATTCCTCCCCATAGGTATCGATTACTTCAGTCTGATATGACTTCGCTGAGGCTTAAACAAACACACAGAATAGCACAGGTAGTTGGGGTTATTGCGCATATATAAAATAGCCTCCGACCGCAGGTGGCCGGAGGCTATTCAAATTCACATTTGCGAAACCTACCATTTAGGGACAGGTTTATTTTGGTCGGTTTTATATGGGCAAACGTCATTCTCCCTGATAAAACCTGCCAAAATAAACCTGTCCCTTTTTGGCAGGTTTAGCCGTAGATGCGCTGGGGCTGTTCGGTGCCTTTTACGGAGGCTTCGGTCACGATGACCTTGGTGACGCCTTCCTCGCTGGGGAGGTCGAACATCGTCTGCTGCAGCACGTCCTCGCAGATGGAACGCAGGCCGCGGGCGCCGGTCTTGCGGGCGAGCGCCATGCGGGCGATCTCGTGCAGGGCGGCGTCCTCAAACTCCAGCTCAACGTCCTCGAGCTGGAACATCTTGCGGTACTGTCGTACCACGGCGTTCTTGGGCTCGGTTAGGATCGACACCAGGTCGTCCTCGTCGAGCGCCTGCGTCTGAGTGACGACGGGCGTACGTCCCACGAACTCGGGGATCATGCCAAAAGCGTTAAGATCCTGCGGGAGGACCTGACGCAGCAGGTCGTTCTCGTCGACCGAGGTGGGGCCGGCAATCTCGGAGTTAAAGCCCACGCCCTTGTTGCCCACGCGATCGGCGATGATCTTGTCCAGGCCCACAAAGGCACCGCCGCAGATAAACAGGATGTTGGTCGTGTCGATCTGCAGCAGCTCCTGCTGGGGATGCTTACGGCCGCCGGTGGGCGGAACGCTTGCCACCGTACCCTCAAGGATCTTAAGCAGCGCCTGCTGAACGCCCTCGCCCGAGACATCGCGGGTGATGGAGAGGTTCTCGGCCTTGCGAGCGATCTTGTCGATCTCGTCCACATAGATTATGCCAACCTGCGCGCGCTCGATATCGCCATCGGCGGCGTTAATGAGCTTGAGCAGGATGTTCTCCACGTCCTCACCTACGTAACCGGCCTCGGTGAGCGCGGTGGCGTCGGCGATGGCAAACGGCACCTCGAGGATGCGCGCGAGCGTCTGGGCGAGCAGGGTCTTACCGGTACCGGTGGGACCGAGTAGCAAAATGTTGGACTTGGCGAGCTCCACCTCGTCCATATCGTCGTCAAACTGCGAATCAAAGCCGTCATCAAAGGCCGAAAGCGCAGCGCCACCCTCGATCACGCGGCGGTAGTGGTTATAGACGGCCACCGACATGGCGCGCTTGGCGTCCTCCTGGCCCATGACATAGGCCGAAAGCTCGGCATAAATCTCGTGCGGCGTCGGCACGTGCGTAATAACCTGGCGGGCGTCGTCCTCGAGCTCAAAGCCCTCGGCCTCGGGATCCATGGCAGGCTGAGTCGCAGCCTGACCGTGGTCGTTAAGAAAGCCCGGCAGCTTGCCGTTACGGGCAGCGTCCATAAAGTCCGATGCCAGCGACTCCTCCAAGATCTCGGAGCAGGCGGCGACGCACTCGTCGCAGATAAAGATGTTGGTCGGGCCCTTTACAAGGCGGCGCACCTGGCCCTGCTCTTTTCCGCAGAAGGAGCAGCGGATGGGGTTGCCGTTCTCGTCAAAGTTGTCCTGCATGTTACCGGCCATCCTAGGCTTCCTTCGCGGCCAAGTCGCGCGAGGTGACGATACGGTCGATCAGGCCGTAGTCGAGGGCCTCGGCAGCGGTCAGGTAGTTGTCGCGCTCGGTATCGGCTTGGACCTTCTCGATGGGCTGGCCCGAAGCATCGGACAGGATCTGGTTGAGCTCGCGACGGGTCTTCTTAATCTCCTCGGCCACGATCTCGATCTCGGTCTGCTGACCCTGGGCACCGCCGCTGGGCTGGTGAATCATGACCTTGGAGTGCGGCAGGCAGAAGCGCTTGCCCTTGGCGCCGGCCGAAAGCAGCACGGCGGCCATGGACGCGGCCATGCCCACGCAAATGGTGGAGACCTGCGGCTTGATAAAGTTCATGGTGTCCAGAATCGCCAGGCCGGAGTAGACCTCACCACCGGGTGAATTGATGTAGAGCGAGATATCCTTCTCGGCATCCTGGCTCTCAAGATGCAGCAGCTGGGCAACGACCAGGTTGGCGCTGACGGAGTTGATCTCCTCGCCCAAGAAGATGATGCGGTCGTTGAGCAGGCGCGAATAGATATCGTAGCTGCGCTCGCCGCGCGGCGTCTGCTCGATAACGTATGGCACGAGGGCGGAATCGAACTTGGCGATCATACGCATCTCCATTTCTCTCTTGCGGACCAAATTGGTTCTAGATAAACGTACGGTGCCCGCATGCTATGCATTGGCTGGCACCGTACGAAGCAACCGGATAACCGGCTTATAACTTTACCCCATCACGGGCGCACACATGCGCTCGCGGGCAAGGTGGCGAGAATTACTCGGCGTCCTTGGCGGTCTCGTCGACCTCGGTCACCTTGGCGTTCTCGACCAGGTGGTCGACGGCCTTGGAGCGACGGATGGACTCGCGGACGGCAGGCATGCGGCCATCGGCGATGAACTCGGCCTTGGAAGCCTCGACGTCCTTGACGCCGGCCTTCTCGAACTCGGCGTTGATGTCATCCTCAGTGACCTCGATCTTGAGCTCACGTGCGAGGGCGTCGAGAGCCAGGGACTCACGGGCAACGTCGTTGGCCTGCTTGTGCAGGTCGCCGATGAACTGCTCCATGGTCAGACCGGAAGCGGGCAGCCAAGTGTCCAGGGTCATGCCGCGGGCAGCGAGGTTGGACAGGAAGTTCTGGCCAAGCTCCTCAAAGACGGACTGCTCGTAGTCGGCGTCCATCTCCTCGAGCTGCAGACGCTCGGCGAGAGCGGTGACGCAGCGGTTCTCCTTCTCGGCCGGGAGGCGGGAAGCCTTGTCCTGCTCGATCTCGATCTTGATGGCGTCGCGCATAGCGTCGATGCTGTCGAAGCCAAAGTCAGACTTGACGAGCTCGTCGGTGAGCTCGGGGGTGTTGCGGACCTTGATGCCCTTGACGGTGACCTCGACGGTGTGGGTCTCGGCCTCCTCGCCCTCCTCGGCCTCGTCGGTCCAGGTGACGGACTTGACGTCGTCAACGTTGGCGCCGATCAGAGCCTCGTTGAACTCGGCGGGGTTGCTGTCGCTACCGGCGATGAGCATACGGCCCTCGGCGGCAAAGTTGTCGGCGTTCTCGACGGCCTTGAGGTCGACGGTAACGTAGTCCTCGGACTCGACAGCGCGGCCCTCGACGTCCTCGAAGGTGGCACGGTAGTTGAGGAGCATCTCGACCTGGTTGTTGATCTCGGACTCGGTGACCTCCGCAGGGGGCATCTCGATCTCGACAGCGTCGAAGGAGGAGAGCTCAGCGGCGGGACGCAGGGAGAACTCGACGGTGTAGGTGTAGTCCTCGTGATCCTTGGCGAGGTCGAGCTCCTTGTAGTCACCGCTCTTGGTGGGGACGATGTCCAGCTCGTTGAGGACGGCGGGCTCGTTGGCGGCGATCAGGTCGTTGGTGGCCTGAGCGAGGGTAGCCTCGGCGCCAAGAGCGGAATCGATGACCGGACGGGGAGCCTTGCCGGCACGGAAGCCCGGGAAGCGGTACTTCTTGGCGGTGTCCTTGTAGGCCTTCTTGATCGCGGCGTCGACGTCGGCGGCCGGGATGGTGACCGTAGCGGTGAGCTTGGCGTCCTTGACGTCAGAAGCGGTGATGTTCAACACGTTCCTCCTCATACTGCCCAGCTTATCTGAGGTGCTGGTACCTTTATGCAACAAAGAGTCGCGACGGCCAGGGCCGACGCAGATGCGTTGGTGCGGGCGAAAGGACTCGAACCTTCACGGGAATCCCACCAGAACCTAAATCTGGCGCGTCTACCAATTCCGCCACGCCCGCATGAGCGCACAGACTAGGAATGATAGCAGATACGAGCGACAAGCGCACGCACACGTTTTACAGGCTCACGACCTCACCACGAGTGCAAAAGGCGGGTCGAGTTGCCCCGCCCCGCCAATTACGACTTGTTCGCCGACCCGCTACTCCCCCAGCAGGGCCTTCTCGGGCGTGATCGGCAGCGAGCGAACCTGATGGCCGGTGGCGTGTGCGACGGCCGAAGCCACGGCGGCGAGCGGCGTGTTGATGACGACCTCGCCGATCGACTTGGCGCCAAACGGACCCGTCGGCTCGTAGCTCGGCTCAAAGGCCACGCGAATGCTGCCGATGTCCAGGCGCGTGGGCAGCTTGTAGCTCATAAAGTTGCCGGTGCGCAGGCGGCCGCGATCGTCGTGCTCAACAATCTCGTAGAGCACATGGCCGATGCCCTGGGCAATGCCGCCCTCGGCCTGGACGCGCGCGAGCGCCTCGTTGATCACGGTACCGCAATCGACGGCAGCGGCGTAATCCACCACGGTCACCTTGCCGGTGGCCTTGTCGACCTCGACCTCGGCAATGCCGGCCATAAACGGCGGAGGCGAAACGGGCAGGCAGGCAGAGGCGTGCGAGGTGAGCGCGTCACCGCCCGCGATGTTCTTGACGCACAGGTTGGCAAAGTCGCGCAGCGTGAGGTAGCGGTTCTGCTCGCGCGCGGCACGCTCGTCGGACAGGCGCACGTACTGGCCGTCGAAGACCACGTCGACGGCGTCCACGTCCCACATCTGGGCGGCCTTGGCGCAGATCTTCTCACGCAGCTCGGTCGCGGCGTTCTTGGCCGCCAGACCCGTCACGTACGTGCCCGAGCTCGCGTACGAGCCGGCGTCGAACGGCGAGGCGTCGGTGTCCACGCCGCGCACCACGATCAGCGAGCTCTCCACGCCCAGCTCCTCGGCGGCAATCTGCGCCAGGATCGTGTCGACGCCCATACCGTTATCGGTGGCGCCGGTGCCGATGGTAATGAAGCCGTCCTCTTCCAGGCGCATATCGATGCCGGCGATGTCGACATTGGAAATGCCCGAGCCCTGCATGGTGAGCGCACAGCCCAGAGCACGCACGCGGTCGCCCAGGTCGACGGCCAGCGGCTTGTCGCGCCAACCGATCATGTCCATCGCGCGCAGCAGGCAGCGGTCGAGCGCACAGGCGTTGAGCTTCTCGTTGTAATACTGCGGCATGATCTCGCCCTCGCGCACGATGTTTTTAAGGCGCAGGTCGGCGGGGTCCATGTGCAGCATGTCGGCGAGCTCGTTAACGGCGCTCTCCACGGCAAACTGGCCCTGGGTGGCACCGTAGCCACGATACGCGCCGCCGCGATTGGTATTGGTGTAGACGGCGTCCCAGCTAAAGCGGCTCGCCTTCACGTGGTTGTAGATGGGCAGGCTCTTGTGGCCCGAAAGCCCGATCGTCGTGGTGGCGTGCTCGCCATACGCACCGGCGTTGGACAGCGTATGCAGGTCGATGGCCGTGATGGTGCCGTCGTTCATGGCGCCCAGCTTAACGGTCATCTGCATCTGATGGCGCGAGTTGCCCGCGGTGATGGTCTCCTCACGGGTATAGCAGCAGTAGCTCGGACGGCCGGTCCGCTGCGTCACGAACGCCACGAAGATCTCGCAGCAGCCCGTCTGCTTGGAGCCAAAGCCGCCACCGATGCGCGGCTTAATGACCTGCACCTGCGACTGCGGAATGTCGAGCGACTGCGCGACCATGCGGCGCACGTGGAAGGGCACCTGCGTAGAGGTGGTCACCGAGATGCGGCCGAACGCATCGGTCGTCGCGAAGGCGCGGAAGGTCTCCATGGGCGCAGTCTGCGTGGCCTGGCTGGTGTAGGTGCGCTCAAAGACGATGTCGCTCTGGGCGAAGGCCTCGTCAAGGTCGCCAAAATCGCTGGTACCGCTGCACACCAGGTTGCGCGGGACATCGCCGCCCTGCGGGAACATAAAGGTCACGTCGCCCTCGGGGTGGACCACGATGTCGTTATCGAGTGCCTTGGTAAAGTCGAGCAGCGGCTCGAGCACCTCGTAGTCGACCTTGATGAGCTTGAGTGCCTTGTCGGCGGCCTCCTCGGTTTCGGCGGCAACGATCGCCACCTCCTCGTTTTGGTAGCGAACAAGGTTCTCGAGAATCAGGCGGTCGTAGGGACTCGGCTGCGGATAGCTCTGACCGGCGATAGTAAAGCGGCGCTTGGGCACGTCCTCGTAAGTGTAGACGCCCACGACGCCGGGCACCTTCAGGGCGCGCGACGTATCGATGGAGCGGATCTTGGCGCGGGCATAGGGGCTGCGCTTGAGTTTGACGATGAGCGCGCCGGCGGGCACCATATCGCCCGTGTAGACGGGACGGCCCTCGAGCAGCGCCTTCGAGTCCTTCTTGGGCTGCTTATGGGTGATCTGCTTGTAGGAGACGCCGTCGGAGCTCGTGTCGTTGACCGGCAGCTCGGGCATCTCAAAGCCCACCTGCACGCCAGACTCGTTAAGGAAGCGCACGATGGCGCGCAGCTGGCTCTCGTAGCCGCTGCAACGGCAGAGGTTGCCGGCGAGCTGGCGCGACAGCTCCTCGCGCGTGGCGACGAGGCTCGGGTCCTCCTTGGCGGCGCGGGCGAGCGCAAGCACGTTCATGATGAGGCCGGGGGCACAAAAACCGCACTGCTCGGCGCCTTCGGCAGCCATCGCGCGGGCGAGCGCCTCGGACTCGGCCTTGAGGCCCTCGAGCGTGGTGACGGAGCGTCCCTCGACGCGCGCGGCGGGAACCGAGCAGCTCAGCACCGGGTCGCCGTCGAGCCACACCGTGCACAGGCCGCAGTTGGTGGTCTCGCAGGCGCAGCGCACCGACGCACAGCCCTGCTCGCGCAGCAGCGCAAAGAGCATAGTGTCGGGGGCAATCTGAACCTTGATCTTGCGGCCGTTGAGCGTAAAGGAAAGATCGATGAGTTTGGCAGCCATTAGCGCACCTCGCTAGAATCGACGCCGGGCACGCGGCGGCAGGAATACTCGTCCGTGGCAAACTTAGGGACCTGCACGGTCTCGAGCTCGCGGGCAAGCGCGGCCGAAAGCTCGATGCCGGCGGCGCGGCGCACGGCCTGGACGGCGAGCGGGGCCGAGATGCGACGGCGGTAGTCGGCCGAGCCCCACAGGTTGGTTCCGTAGCTCAGGGCACGCACGGATGCAGCAAGGGCGCGAAGCTCGTCCTCGGAAGGATGCTCGTTCACCAGGCCGCACGCCTCGCCCTGCAGCAGGGTCGCGCGCAGCGGGCGGGCGCCCACGGTGACGTGCCAGGTGTTGTCCCACCAGGCGGCGGTGACGTTCAGCGAGGGGAAGTCGGTCGCGGCCTTGCGTACGGCCTCGTAGCTCGCGCGGTAGTCGTGCTTGACGACCACGACGTGCTCGATCACGTCACGCACATAGCCCATGTCCACGAACTCGGCGAGCGGCACGCGACCGGCGCCCGTCAGCTCAACATAGGAATCAAGCGCGAGAAAGGCGGAGAGAACGTCCGAGAAGCCAAAGCGGCCGTAGATGCTGCCGCCTACCGTAGCGGTGTTACGCAGCTGCACACCCACGATGTCATGGACGGCGAACTCAAAGACATGGTTGACAAGCGCATTGAGCGCGGCATGGCGCTCGAGCTGGCGCAGGGTGGACATGGCACCGATGCGAAACTCGGTCTCGGTCTCCTCGATCTGATCGAGTCTGCAGGCCGAAAGGTCAATCGCCGTCGCCACGCGACGCGAACCCAGGCGCATCCAGATGCCGCCGCCCACAATCTTGTTGTTACGGTTCTTCTGTAAGAGCTCATAGGCTTCGGCCGCGTTTCCAACACGGACGTAGGTACCGAACTTGAGCACGTTCTCCCCCATCTCTTCACTTGTCCAGTACCTTTAAGTGTACCAAACGAGGGGGCACAGCTCGTGTCGGGACAAAATGAACCGTTTTCCTCCGTCGCATGCGGATCAAAAAAGGCTCCCAGCCAAGATGACTGGGAGCCTTCTGCGATGCTATATCGAGCGAAGATTTAGCAAACGCCCTGGGCGAGCATGGCGTCGGCGACCTTCAGGAAGCCGGCGATGTTGGCGCCCATGACAAAGTTGCCCTCCTGGCTGTACTCCTTGGCGGTGTCGTCCACGTTGTGGAACATGCCGCGCATGAGCTGCTCGAGCTTGCCGTCGACCTCCTCGAAGGTCCAGGACAGGTGCTCGGCGTTCTGGCTCATCTCAAGGCCGGACACGAGCACGCCGCCGGCGTTGGCAGCCTTACCGGGCATAAAGGCGACGCCGTTCTCCTGGAAGTAGGTCGTGGCCTCGATGGTCGTGGGCATGTTCGCGCCCTCGCCGACCACCTTGCAGCCGTTGGCGACGAGCGCCTGGGCGTCCTCGAGCAGCAGCGTGTTCTCGCGAGCGCAGGGCAGCGCGATGTCGCAGGGCAGCTGCCACACGCCGCGGTCGTCGCCCTCGTGCCACACGGCGTTGGGCTTCTCGTCAACGTACATAGCGAGCGTGACGCCCTTGTCATGGCCGGAGCGCTTCTGGTTGTAGACGTGCTCGAGCACGGTGTAGTCGATGCCGTCGGGATCCTCGACCCAACCGTGGGTGTCGGAGCAGGCCAGCACCTTGCCGCCGAGCTGGGAGACCTTCTGGACCGCGTAGATAGCGACGTTACCGGAACCGTGAACGACGACGTTCTTGCCCTCGAAGGAGTCGCCGCGGCTCTTGAGGTACTCGTCCACAAAGTAGACCAAACCGTAGCCGGTGGCCTCGGTACGGGCGAGCGAGCCGCCAAAGGAGAGGCCCTTGCCGGTAAGGACGCCGGTCCACTCGTTGGTCAGGCGCTTGTACTGACCGAACATGTAGGCAACCTCGCGGCCGCCAACGCCCAGGTCGCCGGCGGGAACGTCGGTATTGGGGCCAATGTGGCGATAGAGCTCGGTCATGAAGGACTGGCAGAAGTGCATGATCTCGTTGTTGGACTTGCCCTTGGGGTCAAAGTCAGAGCCGCCCTTGCCACCGCCCATGGGAAGGGTGGTCAGGCTGTTCTTGAGGATCTGCTCCAAGCCCAGGAATTTGAGCATGCCCAGGGTGACCGTCGGGTTAAAGCGCAGGCCGCCCTTGTAGGGTCCAATGGCAGAGTTGAACTCGACGCGGTAGCCGCGGTTGACCTGAACCTTGCCCTGGTCGTCGACCCAGGGAACACGGAACATGACGATGCGCTCGGGCTCGACGAGGCGCTCAAGCAGGGCGGCCTCCTCGTACTCGGGATGGGCGTCGAGCGCCGGCTGGATGGTGCCGAGGATCTCGGTCGCGGCCTGGATGAACTCAGTCTGCTCGGGATAGCGGGCCTTGAGCTCGTCGAGAACTTTCTGCGTGTAGCTCATGCTTCCTCCAATTGATGGAAAAGAAAGGTGTCGTTCGCGGCGCCTCATACGCCGCGAGCTTTATCGAGTATGGATAATATCGCACTGTTGCAGCAAAGTTTCGCATAAGCCGACGAGCAGATGTTTCGTTTTGATTACGATGCAGGTAGAAGCGTTTTTGAGCACCCGACGTACAAATCGCGTGTTTCGAAGCTGTTTCGTCCACGTGGTCCATACCACCACAAAGAGGACAGGCACCTTTGTGGCGGTTGGCAGGATGCGTTGGCGGGAACGTATGTGAATCGAACACATCCAAGACGTTTTGCACGCCTCACAACGGTTTTGAGGACCGCGGGGCCCACCGGAGCCCATCCGTTCCCAAACGTGGCGGTATTTTACCAAACGCGCAGTGTCGCGCCACGAAAACGGCCCATCTACTACGTTTAACCAGCAAGGGTAAACCATACCCACTTTTTCGTAACATCGGCAAGTCATCTACCTGCGGTTTTGTTTTTGCGGTTTTTGAAATGGTCGAGGGTAGTCACTTAAACGTAGTAGATAGGCCGGTTTTGTGGCGAGCGGCGATTCGGAGCCCTAGCGCAGGGATCTGAGACCGCCGGCCTCCTTGTTGAGCGTCGTAAAACGCACCGCATCCAGGTGCTCCAAGATGCTAATGGCTCGTTTGCGCGACACGCCTAAGGCCTCGCGCAGCACACTCGTCGTGGCAACGCCGCCAGCAGCCTCGATAGCCGCGGCGACGACCTCACGTGCATGGGCCTCGGCGGCGGCAGACAAGGCAACGTCGCGTTCGATCTTAACGATCGCGCGGTTGAGCGAAAGCTCGCGCAGGGCACGCGTCATGGTGTCGCGATCGAGCTGCAGACGCTCACCCACCTCGGGCAGCGTCGCCGCACCGAGACCCGCCTCGTCGAGGGCGGCCACGATGCGCTGGCTCGCCTCGCGCACCACACGTATCGCCGCAGCGGCAGAGTGCGGGTCGAACACCTCGGCACCGTCGACGGTGCACACGCCGCGCGCACAGCCCTCGAGAACGAGCGCGGACGCGATGTCTTCGCCCGCTGTCGGCCAGGCGGCATGCGCGACCTCGCCCGGCGTGAAACCCGTCTGCTTGGGCGCGGCCCCGTGCATGGCGGCCAACGTGACGGAGAGCGTGGCGAGGGCGGCATAGAGCACAGCGGGGGCGGCATAGAGCTCCTCGGTCGAGCGCTCGGCATGAAGCGTCACGGCGTCACCCGAGGAAACCGCCCCGTGCAGGAGCGCAGCCGCCTCGGCACCCGAAAGATCGAGAGCACGGGCTGCGGCCGCGGCAGGCACGGGCAGGCGCTGCAGCCCCAACCATGCGGCAACGGCGGCGGCGCGGTCGTCGGCATCCAGGGCCCCGAGCAGCGCGCACTCGCCCGCGGAGAGGACGCGCGAGCGGCGGCACCGCGAAAGAAGAACACGACCGCCGCCGATAAGCACCACCGGCGAGAACGCGAGCACAATGAGGCCGTCGCCTGATCGCACGGGAAGGCGCTCCTCCAGACGGACCTGCACGATGCGGGTCTCGCCAGCCTCAATGGGTCCCTCACCCTCCATGAGCATGACACGGCCAAGGACCTCCGCCGTACCCGCCATCACATGAACGCGCGTACCGGACTCGAAGGGCGCGGGCTTGGTGCCCTCGCGCCCCAGATACGTGAAGCGGGCGATGAGTCTGAGCGTCAAGCCCTCGGCACCAGACCCGCAGAGGACCTCGCCACGCGGAAGGTCGCCCGCACCGTCGCCCACGATGTTGAGCGCCGCGCGCTGTCCGGGCAACGCCCGAGGAGTATCACCATGCACCTGAATCGCGCGCACGCGGCAGCGCACGCCCGCGGGACATGAGACGAGCTCGTCGCCCACCGCTACGGGGGCATCGTGAAGCGTGCCCGTGACGACCGTCCCGGATCCCTTGATGGTGAAGCAGCGGTCGATGGGCAGGCGCGGGGCCAGACCGGGGCGCACCGGGCGGGATGCGGCATCGGCCAGGAAAGAGTCGATGGCGGCATCGAGGGCAAGGCGAACGTCCTCGATGCCCACGCCCGTGCGCGAGGAAACAGGCACCACGGGCGCATCGGCAAAGACGGTATCGCTGAGGAAGTCCATCACGTCGAGCTCGGCGAGCTCCGCCGTCTCGTCATCGGCCAAATCGCGCATCGTGAGCGCGACGACCATGCGCCTCACGCCCAACAGCTCCAGCACGCGGACGTGTTCGCGGGTTTGCGGCATCACGCCCTCAACGGCAGAAACCACCAGCAACGCAACGTCCACGCCGGTGGCACCCTGTACCATCGCGCGCAGGTAGTGCGCATGCCCGGGCACGTCAACCAAGCCGACAAGCTTGTCGCTGGGAAGCTCGAGCTCGCCAAAGCCGAGCTCAGTGGTCATGCCTCGGCGCCGTTCGACCTCCAGACGGTCGGGATTTTTGCCGGTCAGCGCCTCGATAAGGGCCGACTTTCCGTGGTCGACGTGTCCTGCTGTTCCAACGACAACGGGACACTCGACAAGCTCACGCGCAGTCATCGACGCAAACCCGCCCGCACGGCATCCGCCAACGCAGACGCACACAGGTCAAGGTCGGTGTCGTGCAAAAGCGTGCGAACGTCAAACAGCACCTGGTCGTGGCGCACGCGTGTCACAACCGGCGTATCGGGCTCCTGTACCATAGCGCGCTTTAGGCCATCGGCGGATAGACGCCCATCGACGGGACAGACGGCAACGCAAAATGTAGGGAGCTCGACAGTCGGCAGCGATCCGCCGCCGGGAGTAGAGGCGCCCTCGACAACCTGCAGCTCCACGGCCTCCTCGCACTGAGCCTCGCGAAGCTTGCGCAGCATGCGGTCGTGCAGGCGCTTGGCCTGGCGCTCGAGCGGAGCCGGCGCGTCGGAAAGCATGTTGAGTACCGGGATCTCCCGATGCGCCGCATCGGGACCGGTCACATACAGTCGCAAAGTGGCCTCGAGCGCCGCGAGCGTGAGCTTACCGGGGCGAAGCGCGCGCATAAGCGGATGAGAGGCGCAGGCGGCAATTGCCTGGGCGTTGCCAAGGATGATGCCCGCCTGCGAAGCACCGAGCAGTTTGTCGCCCGAGCACGAGACGACGTCAACGCCGGCGCCAAGAGACACGGACGCGGGCCTCTCCCCCGCATCGGCGAGTACCCCATCTGCAAGCAAAGCGCCTGAGCCTTGGTCCTCGTAAAGCAACAGGCCATGTTCATGCGCCAGCGCAGAAAGCTCCGCCACGGAAACCTCCTCGTGGAAGCCCTCGATACGGTAGTTGGAAGGATGGACTTTGAGGATCATCGCCGTGTTGGGCGTGATGGCGTTTCGATAATCATCCAGATGTGTGCGGTTGGTAGAGCCAACCTCGACAAGCTTGGCACCCGAAGCCGCCATGATGTCGGGGATGCGGAAGCTGCCGCCCACCTCGACAAGCTCGCCGCGGCTCACGATGACCTCTTTGCCGAAGGCATGCGCGGCAAGCACCAACAGCACCGCGGCGGCATTGTTGTTGACAACTAAGGCGTCCTGCGCCCCCGTGAGCGTGCGCAGCAGACGCGCGGCATGCTCTTTGCGGCCCCCGCGAGCGCAGGTTGAGACGTCATACTCAAGCGTGCTGTAGCCTCGGGCGACATCGGTCACCGCCTGCACCGCCGCGAGAGCGAGCGGAGCGCGGCCCAGATTGGTGTGAATCACAACGCCCGTCGCGTTGACGGCAGGGCGCAGGGTCGGCAGCGACAGGCGATGGGTCCGCTGCTCAATTGCCAAGGCGAGCTCGCGCTTGTTCCTTGCAGGGGCGCCGGAGCGAATCGCCGCGCGCTCGGCATCGAGCTCGGCGTCAATCGCCTCGCGTACCATCGTGTCGCCTGCATCGCCAGCAGCCTTCATGACCGGCCACTCGGCAAGCAGCTCGTGAACGGCGGGAATGGAACGCAGGCGGCCGCGCACCTCGGCAGACATGGATTCGCAGTCGCTCATGAAAAGCCTTTCGACATGTTCAATAAAAAGCTGGTCCCCCGCGATCGTCATCGGGCAAATAAATACCGGCGCGCACGCAAAAGGGACAGGTCCATTATGGCAGCTCGTGACAAGACGTCGAAGCGCCTCGTCTAAAACCTGCCAAAATAAACCTGTCCCTTTTTGGTCGGTTATGGCTTGGTGGCTTTAGGCCTCCTTATTGGCGTAGATAAACCAGTAGCCCAGCGCCACGATCAGGGCGCCACCCACGATATTGCCCAGCGTGGCGACCGTAAGGTTGAGCGCCAACCCGGCAGCGTTGAGGGCATCGGCGCCAGCGACATCGGCTCCATAGCCGCAGGAGTGCATCAAAATACCCATGGGCAAAAAGTACATGTTGGCGACACAGTGCTCAAAACCGCAGGCCACAAAAGCGGCAATGGGCAGCAAAATGCCCACGACCTTATCGACCACGGTCTTGCCGGCAGTGCCGATCCATACGGCCAGGCAGACAAAGATGTTGCACAGAATGCCGCGGAAGAAGATGGTAACGGCGTCGATCGTAACCTTACCGGCAGCGACACTCACCATGGTGTTGGCGACGGCCTCGCCGTTGAGTTTGTAAATGGCTGCCATGTAAATCAAAAAGACAACGAACAGGGCGCCGGCAAAGTTGCCGGTCCACACAATAGCCCAAGCCTTGAGCATCTGGACGAGCGTGATCTTTTTGCTCTTAAGCGCGCAGACCATAAGCGAGTTGCCGGTAAACAGTTCCGCGCCGCAAATGAGCACGAGCACCAGTCCCAGGCAAAAAGCAAGACCGCCCACGAAGCGCTGGGCGCCCCAGCAAAGCGTGGGATCGCTCAGAAAGACCGTGAAGAACAGGCCGCCGAAGGCGATGAACGCGCCGGCGAACATGGCGAGCAAAAAGGCCTTCGAGACCGGCAGGTTGGCCTTGGTAACGCCTGCGGCCTCGGTCTTCGCCTCGATCGCGGCGGGCGCCAGGCAATCGGAGGTGGGGTATTCTGCCTTACTCTGTGCCATGGAAATCACTTCTTTCTTACGATTCGGGACAAACGCTCCTGGTTCATTTGCCCTGCGAGGTCGGACGGTATAAAAATAAACGCGAGCCAAATTAGCATATTGGCCTGCGATTATATAGCTTGGAGCGGGCGACGGGAAGTCCAAGGATTTGCTTCGCTGCGGGCCTTCGGCCCTTGCGTGCTGCGCTGGAAATTGCTCACGCATTTTCTCAGCTCCGCACCCTGGCGGGTTCGATTCCCGTCGCCCGGCGCGTAAACGAAAACAGCTCTGATCCCCAAAGGAAACCAAAGCCGTTAAAACAATTCTTATGGAGCGGGCGACGGGAATCGAACCCGCGTCATCAGCTTGGAAGGCTGGGGTTCTACCATTGAACTACGCCCGCAAGATATGGTCGGGACGACAGGATTTGAACCTGCGACATCCTGCTCCCAAAGCAGGCGCGCTACCAAACTGCGCCACGTCCCGAAGGTGTTGAGCAGCTAAGGTCTAAACCTTGCGTGTCCCAAAGCGAAGGAAATTATAGGGGAGACTCCCCGCCTGTGCAAGCATTGATGCCTTAGCTCCTCGAATGTGCGACAAAACGACTATGGAGCAGACCGATCACAAAGGCAACCACGGCAACCGGCGCCCACGCGGCACCGATATCCGCCAGCGGCAACGCATCGAACGGCAGCCACGCGCCCGCAAAGAACGCGTCGCGGACCGAGGTAATCACGCTCTGCACTGCGACAACGCCGCCGACCCAGACCCACACCTGCGGATGCGCGTCGCAAAAACCGTGCACCAGACCCATAAGCACCAGCACGATGGCGACGGGGTACAGGGCGTTGAGCATGGGCACCGAGAACATGAGGATCACGTCGAGACCCACGTTGGAAAGCACGCACGAAAACGCTGCGAACACAAAGGCGAGAACCGCAAAGGGACGGCGCCTGGCCTCCTCGGAGGCCTCTGCTCCCCCTTCGACCACATACGTCTCGCAGAAGTAGCGCGAGCAGCAGCTGATAAGGCCGATGCACACGTTCATGCAGGCAAGGAAGAAGATGGCGAAGACCACGACCGTGCCGGCAAGCCCAAAATGCATGGAGGCCGAACGGGCGAGGATGGCGGCGCCGTTGGTAGCGTCGGGCATCACGGTGCCGAGCTGCATACCGGCAAGACCCAAGCCGCAGTAGATGATAGCCATGAGCACGCCGGCGATCACACCGGAACGCGAAATCTCAAAGGCCACGCGCTTGTCATCGGTAACACCCAACTCGTGGATGGTCTCGGCGATAATGATGCCGAAGGCGAGCGACGCGAGCAGGTCCATAGTCTGATAGCCAGTCAAAAAGCCCTGCACGGCAGCACCGGCATTATAGGGAGCCTGTGGCGCGGCAGCGGGACCCAGCGGCGAGACCACGGCAGCGCCCACGACCAATACGATAAGGGCGATGAGCGCGGGGCCCGTAATGCGGCCGAGTACGCGCGTGATGACGCCGGGACGCAGCGTGAGCGCAAATGCGACGATAAAGAACCCGACGGCAAACACCAGGCGAGCCGTGGCGAGCGAGACGCCCTCGGGCAGCAGCGGCACCAGCATCTCGAAGGCCGTGGAGCTCGTGCGCGGAATGGCCAGGCACGGGCCGATAGCCAGATACACCGCCGCGACAAAGAACTCGCCGAACTTGGGATGCACACGGCCGGCAAGCTCGCGCGCCGTTCCGGCAAGTGCCACGGCGATAAAGCCCATGACGGGCAGGCCGATGGCGGCAATGAGAAAGCCGAGCATGGCGACCGGCGTGGCAGAACCTGCCTGCAGCGCCAGCAGCGGCGGAATAATAAGGTTGCCGGCGCCAAAGAGCATCGAGAACAGGGCGATACCGACGGTAACGACATGGTCGGAGCGCAGGCCGCGCGGCGCGGATGAGGCCATGGGACCACCTTTCGGGTCGAAACAAAAACGGGACGGGCAAAAGGCCCATCCCGCAAGTATATACGCTTTAGTAAGCTAAATCGCGCAAAGCTTCAATCGCGGCGCCAACTTCCTCGTCCGTGTTGAAATACCCAAACGAGAAGCGAACGACACCCTGGCGCTCGGTCCCCAACGCGCGGTGCATGAGCGGAGCGCAGTGGGCGCCGGGGCGCGTCGCAATCCCCCACCCTTGCATGAGTGCGTCCGAGATCTCGGCCGAATCGATATCGCCCACGTTGAGCGAGACAATCGCCGAGCGCACGGGCTGGTCAAACGCACCATAGAGCTTAATCCCCGGAATCTCGCGCACGCCGGCAAGGAAGCGATCAGCGAGCGCACGCTCGTGGGCAGCAATCGCCTCGACCCCACCTTGGGCCTCGATAAAGTCGAGGCCGGCAGAAAGGCCCGCGATGCCATGGCCGTTGAGCGTACCGGCCTCAAGGCGCGTGGGCCACTCAAGCGGCTGCAGTGGGTCGAAGCTGTGCACGCCCGTGCCGCCCATGGCCCAGGGAGCCACATCAATGCCCTCCGCCACGGCCAGGCCGCCGGTGCCTTGAGGTCCCATGAGCCCCTTGTGGCCGGTAAAGCACACCATGTCGAGCCCCATGGCCCGCATATCGATATGTGCCGTGCCGGCAGACTGCGAGGCGTCGACGATCACAAGCGCACCGGCAGCATGGGCGATGGCGGCCACGCGTGCAATGTCGACCGCGTTGCCGGTCACATTGGAGGCGTGCGTCACCACCACGGCACGCGTACCGGGCGTGACCAGCCGCTCGAGCTCGTCGTAGTCGAGCGCGCCGTTCGCGTCGCAACCCGCATGCTCAACCGTCACGCCCTGCTCAGCCGCCAAGCGATTGAGCGGACGTAGCACGGAGTTGTGCTCAAGCACCGTCGTGACCACGCGGTCGCCGGGGCACACCACCCCGCTGATGGCGGTGTTGAGCGCCGCGGTGGAGTTGGGCGTAAAGCACACATGGTCAGCACGCGGGCAGCCCAGCAAACGCGCAAGCTTGGCGCGGCAGCCGTGAACGGTGCGCGCCGCATCGAGCGCACCCGACGTCGCGCCGCGTCCGGCATTGCCGAGCGAGCACATCGCCTGTGTCACGGCATCGATGACCGTTTGCGGCTTGTGCATGGTCGTCGCCGCGTTATCCAGGTAGATCATCGCACGACCTCCCACATGTCGATCACCGTAAAGCCCTCGGTGGGAACGCCTGCCGCAGCAAGCTCGCCGCGCAGCAGATCCTCATCCGAAGGCTGTGCCTTCCACGCCAAACCGCAGCCGGCAGCGACCTCCCCGGGCACGGGAATCGTTCGCCCAGGAAGGCCGCGCTCGATGCACAGGGACTCGCAGCCCATGGCGGCCGCCGTGGTAGGAAACGTGATGACAAGCGCCGGGCGCTTCTCCCTCATGACAACTCCAACCAATACGCTACGGGCGCACAACGCGCACGGCCTGCTCCATCTTCTCCACGATCACGTACATGTTGGTGACCTCGCCCACCGCAAGCTGGTCTTTAATACCAAAGTGGTCCAGGCAGGTACCGCAGGTGAGAATCTCGACACCCTGCTCCGCCAGGCCCTTCAGGTCATCGAGCACCGGCGAGCCCTCGACGGTGAGCTTGGCGCCGCCGTTGTAGAACAGCATGGTCGCGGGCAGCTCCTCCTGCTGCGTCACGGCGAAGATAAACGCCTTCATGAGCTTGTGGCCAAGCTCATCGTCGCCACGGCCCATGCAATCGGTGTAGACGGAAATGACGAGTTTGCCCTTGCCGGCGCTGGCATCACAGAAGGCAGCGCCATCCTGCTCGGGATCGGCCACGGCAACGGCGCCAGAGGTCGCCACGGTCACGTGCCACTCGGCGTCAGAAACCTTCTCGACCGAGGCCGTGCAGCCCTTCTCCTGCGCCATCTTGGAGATGTTCTTGACGGCGGTCTCGTTATCGACCGAGGTCACCACGGCACCCTCGCCATCAAGCTGTTTGAGCGCCTTAAGCGTCTTGACGACGGGCAGCGGGCAGGCATCGCCCATGGCATTGACTTCAATCTTGGTAGACATAGCAAATTCCTTTCGAAAGAACCGTTCTAGAGAACGGTAAACAGTTACATAAACGTGCGGGCTAGCGGACAACGTGGACGGCAGGACCGCCTGGCACCGGCTCGCACACGCGACCGACGGCGGCGGCAACGCGCCCCTCGGCATGCAGACGGCGCGCAAGCTCATCCACATCCCACGCGGGCGCCGCGATGAGCAAACCACCCGAGGTCTGCGGATCGTACAGCGCGTCAAGCATGCCCGGCTCCAGGTCCTCGTCGACAGCCACGCGCGGGCCAAAGAAGTCCTGGTTGCGGTAGGAGCCCGCGGGGATAATGCCCAGACGCGCCATGTCGAGCACCTGGTCAAAGAGCGGCACCGCCCCCGACGCAAGCTCAACCTGCACACCCGAGCCCTCAGCCATCTCGCACGCATGCCCGATCAGGCCAAAGCCCGTGATGTCGGTGCAGCCGTGAAGCTCAAGTCCCTCTGCCAGACGAATCGGCGCCTCGTTGAGGGTGCGCATCGAGTCAAACATGGCTGTGGCCTCGTCCTGCCCGATGAGCTCACCCTTAATGGCCGTGGTGATGATGCCCGAGCCGATCGCCTTGGTCAGCAGCAGAACATCGCCCACGCGCGCGCCGCTGTTGGCGAGCATGCGGTCGAGCGTGACAAAGCCACTCACGGACAGGCCGTACTTGGGCTCGTCGTCGTTGATGGTGTGACCGCCCGCGATGGAGCAACCCGCCTCGACGCACTTGTCGGCGCCGCCCGCCAGAATCTGGCCGGCGACCTCGATTCCCAGGCAGCTCGGGATGCACAGCAAGTTCATGGCATGGCTCGGCCGCCCGCCCATGGCGTAGATGTCCGACAGCGAGTTGGCCGCGGCGATCTGGCCAAACAAAAACGGGTCGTCGACCATCGGTGGAAAGAAATCGACGGACTGCACGAGGCCCAGGTTGTCGCCAACACGAAAAACACTCGCATCGTCGGAGGTATCGAACCCCACGAGCAGGTTGTCGTTATGCACATTGGGTAAGTCGCCCAGGACCTGGGCGAGGGCTCCAGGAGCCAACTTAGCGGCTCAACCGCTCGCGGCAGTCATAGACGTGAGCTTAATCTGATCGTCAGCCATCGATACCTCCTCTCATCGGTCAATCATTTTCTCCCAGTATACGCATGAATGCGAGCCTGGGGCGGATGCATTAATTGAGCGCCTGCGCGCGAATCGCCGCGCCGATGGCACCGGCAAAGCGAGCCTGGGGCGAGGTGGTCACCGGCGACCCCAGTAGCTCGCCCAACCGCTCCACCACGAAGGCGTTCTCGCACAGGCCACCGGTCAGGTAGTACGGGGCGCCCGCGGCCTGCCCGGCCATGGTCGCCACGCGCGAGACCACGCTGTCGATCACGCCACGTGCGATGTTCTCGCGCGGCTCACCGCGACCGATCAGGCTGATAACCTCGCTTTCGGCAAATACCGTGCACATGCTGCTGATCTTGGTAGGCTCGCCGGAACGCGCCAGGTCGGCCATCTGCTGCTGGGAAATGCCTAGGCGGTCGGCCATGATCTCCAAAAAGCGCCCCGTGCCGGCAGCGCACTTGTCGTTCATGGCAAACTTGGCCACGCGGCCGCCTTTAAGCTGGATGACCTTGGTGTCCTGGCCCCCCCACGTCAATCACCGTGCCGTGATCGCCAAACAGACGCACGGCACCGGTGCCGTGGCAGGTGATCTCGGTCACGACCTTGTGAGCGTAGGGCACGGCGACACGGCCGTAGCCAGTCGCGACCACGCGAACATCGTCGGCACACACGTCATAGCCAGCCGCGACAAGCTCGCCGCGCAAGCGCTCCGCCGCATCGACCGACGAATACCCCGTCGGCATGACGCAGGTCCACGCGATGGCGCCGTCCGTGTCCACCACCGCGGCCTTCGCCGCCGTCGAGCCTATGTCGATACCAATGCCAACCACGGCATCCTCCTTCTATGCGGCAAAGCGACTGTCCCTTTGCCGCATTTATCCTACAGGGTTTCGATGAAGGCGGCGATGCGCGTCTCAATCTGGCCCATGTCACCGTTGCTGTAGTCGGTCTCGATCTTCATATACGGAATACCCGTACCCTCGACAGCTTCCTGCATGCGCGCACTCTCCACGTTAAAGGTGTGGCACGCCTGCAGCACGCTCTCCACTACGCCATCGACATGGTACTTCTCGCACATGGCCAGCGTGTTTTCCATACGACCGTCGTTGGGCGTCATGACCGAGCAGTTGATATCCAGATAACGGTCGGCGATGGCGCGCAGAATGTCGGGCGCGTCCGGGTCGATCATCATGGCCGCCGTACGCTCGCCCGAGCAGTCGTCCATGCACACGACCACGCCGCCGTTGGACTCGATGGTGCGGCCGATTTTGTTGATTACGCCGCCCACCGGGCAACCGGTGATCAGGATGCGCTTGGCGTCCGCCGCAACCGGGTGCTCGCCGGCCTCGTAGGCCTCGCGCAGGTTGGCGACCTTTTGCTCCAGCTGCTCCGTATAGGCCGCGATATCAAAGCTGAACGTGCCGGCAAACATGGTGCTCATCAGGTCGACGCCGCTCATGGCCGCCGGCTGGTTAGCCTGCAGCGCAAACATCTCGAGCTGGGCCGCACGTAAGCGGTTGCGACGACGGGCGGCAGCACGCAAGTCATCGTCGGTAATCGTGATGCCGTAGAAGTTCTCGAGCTCCTCCTTGAGCAGGCGGCACTCCTCGTACCAGCCCTCGCGCTCGTAGGCGCGATCGCGGCCCTGCGGAAGATGCAGAATGTGCGTGCGCTTGAGCTCGTTGAGTAGCTCGTACATCTTCTTCTTGCCGTCGCAGGTGGTCTCGCCGATGATCATGTCGCTAAAGTACGTAAACGGGCACTTTTGCGAATAGGCAAAACCGTACGTCGACTTGATGAGCGGACACAGATTTGCCGGCAGCACCTTCTCGGCCTCGGGAATCACCTCGTCGGATGTGCCGCACAAGGCCACACTTGCAGCGCCCGCGGCATCGATAATTTCGAGCGGCGTATAGCTGCACAAAAAGCCGACCAGGCGATTACCCGCCTGTTTGTAATCCTTGACGCGAATAAACGCCGCCTTGCGCTGCTCGTTGAACTCCTCAAACGTGGACGGCAACGGCTGCTCAATATTTTCCGACATATAACTCCTTAACAAACCTTTTAACCGACCTGGGGGAACGGCTTCCCCGGGTGCCCGAGGTTGCCGTGAAAGAGCAGCTCCGCGTACTTTGGTACGCAAGCGACGGTTTGAACGGCAAGATCGGGTACCTGGGGAAGCCGCCGGAACGTATAGCCCTAAATGGTTTCCAAGAAAGCTTCGATGCGCGTCTGCAATTGGCCTGCGTCCTCGCCGGCGTAGTCGGTCGTGATGTGCATGAACGGAATGCCCGCCTCCTCGGCGGCCTTCTCCACGGCGAAGGACTCCATCTCATAGAGCGTGCAGAACTGCAGGGCCACGTCGACGATGCCGTCGGCATGCAGGTCCTTGGCCATCTGGACAATGTCCTTCATACGCTGGTCGTTGGGCGTAAAGACGGCGCAGTTGATCTTAAAGTAGCGCTCGGCGATGGCATCGAGCATCTCGTCCACCGTCTCACCGGACTCATCGACCAGGTCCTTGTAGTAGCGCGAGCCCGTGCAGGACTCCTCGCCTACCACAACGCCGCCGGCCTTTTCGATGAGGTTGAACAGCTTCCAGTTGGGCACGGCCATGGGCGTGCCGGTGTACAGAATGCGCTTGGTCCCCTTGGGCGCCACGCCCTCGCCGGCCTCGACACGCTGCTCGCACTCAGCCGCCATATCGTTAATGGCTCCGGTCAGGCGTGGCGTGTCGTCCATAAAGGCGGCCTGAACGGTCAGCAGGCTGTCAAGACCGCTAATAGGTGCAGGGTCGGCAGCGCGCGTGGCAGCGAGGCGCTGCAGGGCGCGACGCTTCTCATTGACGGCGTGGATAGCGGCCTTCAGACGCTCAGACGTAATCGTGACGCCGCACTCTTCCTCGATCTTGGCGGCGAGCTTCTTGACCTCGGCCTTCCAGGTCACGAGCGTCGACTCGTCGTGTACGTTGGGAATATCCATGACGTACATGTTCTTTTGCGTGGCAAAAAACTCGTAGGCTTTCTTCTTGCCATCGCAGGTGTTCTCGCCTACCACCAAGTCACTCGACTCAATGTAGGGGCAGACCTCGCCCAGCTTAAAGCCGGCAAAGCTCTTGATAAGCGGGCAGGTGTTGCGCGGCAGATGCTCCTCGACCTTATCGGTTGCCCAATCGGCACCCGAGCACAGGCCCACGGGAATACCGTCGCAGGCAAGCACAATCTCCTCGGGTACGTACACGCAGAACGAACCGACGATCTTGGTAGCCTCGCCGGCCTCCTTCTTGTCGAGCATCTCCTTAATACGGCCGCTGTGGATGTTGGTGGCCACAAAGTCCAGGTAGGACGTGGACTTGGGGCGATTGTTCTGCGTCAAGAACATATCGCCGTACATCTGGCCCACGGCGCCCAGCAGCATGTCGTGGTCGGCAAGATTCATGCCGAGGCTCTCCCACATCGGATGGAAATCAAATTCTTCAGCCATGACGGTTCCCCTCTCGAACCAAAATCGGATAACAGCGGTATCGATGCACGACGGGCGGCGATTGCCCTGCCGTGCTCAAACCCGGAATTTTGGGGAACCTGCTTTGCGGTTGACTATTTAGTTGTGCGTCGTCTCTCCCGGAGCCGTGAACATGCCTGCTCATATGCGACTCCGAGCCATATACAGGGCGCGCGCGGCAACGCGGCGAATATATGTCGTCTGCGGCATGTGCGCACCCTCCTTTACAAGTTGAGGTCAACTATATCAACGGTCATCGACCATGCGAACACCGTTGACATTCGTACGACAGCGTCGTGTGCCGCCGTTTAATAAATTATTATCTTGCTTGATAATTAATTGCCATTCTACATTCGGCGAACGGTAGGAAACGAAACGGCGGGCTACCGAGAACCCTCGACAGCCCGCCCTCTACCCTATCGACAAACCAAATGGATCCTGCTCGCATCAAAATGCATGCGCAGCGTCTCGCCTGCTTGCGGTAGCTCGTCGACAGGCACGCCCACTTTGTTGACCTTCCACTGCAGACGCGTGGGCGCATCGGCCCGCGGCGCATCCAACAGCACCAGGCGCTCAAAACGTGAATCGCTCACTCGGGCCACGTGCAAATCATAGCTGTTGCGACCCCGCTCCGCGCGATTGTCAACATGGAAGTAGCTTGCGCGAATGCCCAGATATGCCACGTCATCGGGAACCTCGCGACCAACGTTAAAGGTCATGCCCCAGTCGAGGGCCTCAACTTCTTCGTCGCCGATCTTGCGCGCCCGGCTTGTGTTCTTGCAGCCCGTCAAGCGCAGTGCCGCCAGCGTCTGCGGACGGCGGACAACGTCCTCGATGGAGCCGATCTCCTCCACATGCCCGTTGTGCATCACGCAGATGCGCTCGCACAGACGGCACGCTTCGTCGATGTCGTGGCTCACGTAGAGCACGGTGCGGTTGCACACGTCGAACAGGTCGAGCATGTTCTGCTCGAGCGCGCTCTTAAGGTAAGCATCGAGCGCGCTCATGGGCTCGTCAAACATAAAGATGCCTGGGTGCGCCGCCACCATGCGCGCGAGCGCCACGCGCTGCTGCTGGCCGCACGAGAGGCGCGCTGGATAGCGGTCGGCGAAATCGGCTAGGCCAAAGATGCACAGGTAACGCTCGGCAAGTTTTTTACGCGCCGCGGCGTCGCCCGCATCCTTTACGCCGGCGCACACGTTATCGGCCACTGTCATGTTGGGAAACAGCTGATAGTTTTGGAACAGCAGAGCGCATTTGCGCTCCTGAGGCGACAGGTTGATGCCCGCGGCCGAGTCAAAAAAGGTCACGCCGTTGACGACGATCTTGCCCTCGTCGGGCGTCTCCACACCGGCAATGCAACGCAGCGTACAGCTCTTGCCGCAACCCGAGGCGCCCAGCAGCGCCACGCGCTCCTCGCCGGCCTCAAGCTGCATGTCGAGCATAAACCCGGGATAGCGCTTTTTGATATCCAAAACGAGCGACATGGCCTATCGACCTCCCTTTGCGACCGTATCATCGCGCATGAGCTCGGCCAGCGCCTCGCGATCGATACGCAGCGCATCGCCGCCGACTGGGTCGAGCGAATCGGTCTGGCCACCCAGCTGCTTGGTCTGCTTGCGCTCCGCACGGGAGAGACCACGCTCGCGGTACTTTTGCGAATGCGCCGTGTACACATTGATGAACAGAATGACCAGGAAGCTGAACGCAATTACGACCACGACCCAAAAGAGGGCCACCGACGTGTTGCCGCCCATCCACTCAAAGTAAATCGCAATGGGAATGGTCTGCGTAATGCCGGCATAGTTGCCCGCAAAGAACAGCGTGCAGCCAAACTCACCCATCGCGCGAGCGAAGGCGAGCACCGTGCCGGCGGCAATCGAGGGCCAGCCGAGCGGCATCATGAGCTTTGCAAAGATGCGACGCTCGGACCATCCCAGCGTGCGCGCGGCATCGAGCATCTGCGTGTCGAGGCTCTCGAAGGCTCCGAGCGCCGTGCGGTAGACCAGCGGAAACGACACAACGACGGCCGAAATGACCGCCGCGGGCCACGTAAAGACGATCGAGATGCCGTGCGCGATGAGCCACTGGCCCACCCCGGTCGAGCGGCCAAACAGCATGAGGAGCAGAAAGCCGCAGACCGTGGGCGGCAGCACCATGGGAATCGTAAAGACCGAATCGAGCAGGCCCTTGATGCGACTCGAGGTACCCATAGTCTTCCACGCGGCGAACAGGCCCAGCGCAAAGGAGATCAGCAGGGCAAGGCCGCTCGTTTTTATGGACACCCAAAACGGGCGATAGTCGATGTCGCCCAAAAAGGAAGCCAGAGAGGTCAAGGGCCCCTGCTCATCCCGCAACGCGACAGACGATGCCTCTACCATTTGAGCGCTATCAAGCCAACGCGCGCCGCCCTTGGCATCACCCGAGGCTGACGCAATCACCACATAGCGGTCCCCATCCGCACCGCGCTCGTCAAAGCCATAGGTATACCCGCCGGTATCAAACGTTGTTTCCGCCGTGACATACCAAGGGAGATCCACGTCCCCTAGCTGCGCACCTCCCATGCAGTTTGCGCTGTCGAGCTCACAGACGAGGGCCTTGAGACCCGATACGCACTCGTTGTCCTGCGGATCCAGTCCATACTTCTCGACCGCCTTGGGCGATATCCACACCACAACGCGATCGGCAGCAGGCGCCACTACAAGGTCCACGTCCGCGTCAACGGGAAACCGGTAGCCCTCAGGCTGGCCCTCCATGGCACGAGCGGTCCCCTTGGCCAACCGCTCAAAACCCTCGATTCCATAGGAAAGCCCATGAGCGGTCGCAGCAACCTGGGCCCCGTCCTCAGCGTCCCCAGCAAACGCAAATCCTGGCACCCAGCAAAGCGCGAAGGTCAAAGCACAGGCGACAAGCATGCGGAATCTATTAAGCACGAAAAGCTCCAAGAGAACACAAGGACGGAGTGAAACACAAAACGATGGAATTATCGCGCCAAGCCGCACTATGCGGAAAGCTCAAAGCCGTATTTGGCCCAAATCTTCTGGGCCTTCTTGTTGGACAGGCAAAAGTCGATAAACGCCTTGGCCTCGTCGGCGTGCTCGGAGCTCTCGGCAACGGCACCCGGGTACACGATGGGCTTGTGCGAATCCTCGGGGCACACGAAGGCCTCCTCGATGCCGTCGTAGCGGAAGATGTCAGAGCTGTAGACAAAACCGGCCACGCAGTCGCCTGTGGACACATAGGCGGCGGCGGTACCAACTTTGTCTGCCAGTGCGACCTTGTCGGCGATCTCGGGGGCGTACTCGCCGTCGTCGCCCTCGGTGCCGGTGTAGAGGCCCACGGAGGCCAGGGCCTGGTTGGCGTACTTGCCGGCGGGAACGGTCTTGGCGTCACCAATGGCGATCTTGCCGTCCAGATTCGCGACGCCGGCGATGGCCTCGACCTTGGTGTCGGAGCCCTCGGCGCGAATGATTACAAGGTCGTTGACGAACATGTCCTCACGGGTGTCGGTGTCGACGAGCCCGGCGGTCTCGGCGTCGTCCATGGTGCCCTTGGAAGCGGTGATGAGCACGTCGACCGTGGCGCCGGCACGCATCTGCTCGACGAGGTCGCCGGAGGCCTTAAACTGCGTGTCTGCAAACGTGGCGCCGGTCTGCTCGGTGTAGAGCTCCTGGACCTTGGGCAGAGCCTTCTCGAGCGAGTTGGCGGCAAAGACCTGCAGCTCGACAGCTTTCTTGAAAGATGCCTTAGCAGAACCGGCATCGGAGCCAGTCGGCCCAGACGTCTTGTTGCCGGAGCAGCCAGCAAGGCCGAGGCCGGCAGCGACGACAGCAGAAAGCGAGACGAATCCGCGGCGAGAAACCATATCGAACATGTTCAACCCTTTCGAAGGCTACACCCGGGCGCCCCGCCGCGAGCTTTGTTCTGTTACTAGATTATACTTCTGTGCGAATAATGATTATGACAAATTATTCTCGTCTGAAAATATAGTTTCGAGCCTTGATTCTCATCTTCATTGCAACAGACTCAGGACTCAGCGCAACGCGTTGCG
>CAJMMN010000017.1 GCA_905214525.1 uncultured bacterium | reverse complement strand
ATCCAAGGGTTATACCCTAAGAGCAAACCACCCCTTTTAGGGGTGGTTTTGATTATTCCGGGACCGTGTTTTCGGTCCAATTCTCGGCCTCTCAAACAAAATCTCGATCTGTAACATCTAGACCCGATTTGGGCGGCTAGGTGTTACAGATCGAGATTTTCCGGCAGCCGGCCCCCGTTTGTCTAAATCTGTAACACGAGGGATGGATTTTGCCGAGTTACTGTTACAGATTTAGATCTTTCGGCAGGCTAGATTGGTTTGTCTCGATCTGTAACAGTAAGGGGGCAAAAGTGGGTCCAGATGTTACAGATTGAGATGTTTGTCCGGACCGAATTTGTTTGTCTCGATCTGTACCTTCTAGGGTCGTTTTTGGCCTGTAATTGTTACAGATCGAGACAAACCCGCGGCCAGGCCCACCCCATCCACCTGCCGCCACCTGATATTCGCCGATTTCCGTTGCGCCACTGTGCTCCCATGCCATATCCTCTAGACAACTACGCGGCATCATCGCCGCCGCGCCTACAAGAGAGGAATGTCCATGACCACATCTGCGTCCAAGCTGCTTCAACCCATTACGGTTGGCCCCCTTGAGCTCAAAAACCGCATTATGTTCCCGCCGCTGACCACCGGCTACGAGGAGCGCGACGGTTCCATTGGCGAGCGCAGCCTGGCTTTTTACGAGCGCCTGGCCCGTGGCGGCGTGAGCTACATCGTCATCGGCGACGTCGCTCCCGTTATGACCGCGAGCCCCACGCCCAAGCTGGCGACTGACGCCCAGATCCCCACGTTTAAGGCGCTGGCCGACGCTGTTCACAAGCACGGCGCCAAGGTCGCGCTGCAGCTGTTCCACCCCGAGTATGACGTGCCCGGCGTCGGCCGCATGGTCATGGGCTCCATGGCCGCTGCGAAAGCTGCGCAGGAGGCCAAGGCCGCCGGCGACGAGGAGACCTTTGCCGCCAAAATGGCCGAGTCCAACGAGATCCGCAAGCAGGCCTACGCCAAGCTGCACCATGACATGCAGCACTTTGTGAACGAGGCCACCGTGGAGCAACTCACCCAGATCAAGGAGGCCATCGCCGCCTCGGCCGCTCGCGCACAGCAGGCCGGGATCGATGCCATCGAGGTCCACGGCGACCGCCTGGTGGGTTCGCTGTGCTCGGCCATCCTCAACAAGCGCACCGACGAGTACGGTGGCTCGTTCGAGAACCGCGTTCGCTATGCGCTCGAGGTCGTCGCCGCCATTAAGGACGCCGCGCCGCAGCTGATGGTGGAGTACAAGCTCCCCGTGATTATGGAGAACCCCGACGGCACGCCGCGCGGCAAGGGCGGCCTGCAGCCCGATGAGGCCTGCGAGTTCGCCAAGCTGCTCGAGGGCGCGGGCATCGATATGATCCAGGTCGCACAGGCCAACCACACCGGCAACATGGGCGACACCATTCCGCCCATGGGCGCCATGCCCTACAACTGGACGCTGCCGGTGGCCGAGCGCGTCAAGGCCCTGGTCTCCGTGCCGGTGGCAACCGTCGGCCGCGTTGTCTCGGTCGAGGCCGGCGAGAAGATCCTGGAAGACGGCTCGGCCGACATTGTCGCGTACGGCCGCTCGCTCATGTGCGACCCCGACATTGCGCTCAAGGCCGCCACGGGTGAGCCCATTCGCGAGTGCCTCAACTGCAACAAGGGCTGCGTCGACGCGATCCAAAACCGCAAATACATCTCGTGCGTGCTCAATGCCGAGAACGGCGACGAGGCGACCATCGCCATTAAGCCGGGCGAGGGCGACAAGAAGATCGCCGTGGTGGGCGGCGGTATTGCCGGCCTGGAGGCCGCGCGAGTGGCGGCCAAGCGCGGCTACGACGTGACTGTCTACGAGGCGAGCGATCATCTGGGCGGCCAGATTGTGCTGGCGGCCGCCCCTCCGCGCAAGGACGAGATCATGCGCTCGGTCGAGTACTACGAGAAGATTCTGCCTGGCCTGGGCGTGAAGGTTGAGCTCAACCACGCCGCTAGCCCCGCGGACCTCAACGCCGCCGACGCCGCGATTGTGGCTGTGGGCGCGCACGACGTGGTCATCCCCGTTCCGGGTGCCGATTCGGACAAGGTCGTCTCGAGCTGGGACGTGCTGGCCGGCAAGGTGGAGCTTACGGGCCGCGTCGCCGTCATCGGCGGCGGCCTGGTGGGCACCGAGACTGCCGAGTACCTGCTGCAGCACGGCTGCGAGGTGGCGATTGTCGAGATGCTCGACAAGATTGCCGCGGGCGAGTCCGAGACCATTCTGCCGCTGATCATGAGCGACTTTGCCGAGCACAACGTGGAGCAGCACGTGAAGACCCGCCTGACCGCCATTACCGACGAGGGCGTGGAGGCCATTCACACCACCGAGGACGGCACTGAGGAGCCGGTGAGGATCGCCTGCGATTACGTGGTGATGGCCGTGGGCTCCAAGGCCAACGCGTTTGACCTGGACGGCGTAACGGTGCCCGTGACCTGCGTGGGCGACTGCTCGGGCGAGCGCACCGCCGACATCGCGAGCGCCATTCGCACGGCGTATCACGCGGCCAACGAGCTGTAGTTAACTTCGCGGCCAGGCGGGGCGGTAGCACGGATCCGCCCCGCCCGACTGCGTCCCTGCGCACATAGACCATCAACCGGGGTGGGGCCTGCAAGAACAGCGGGCCCCACCCCGGTTTTGGTGCAGGGGGCAGATTAGTTTGCACCAAGTCCTTGGCATATGGGCGTGGCTGCTGTTCGTAATCTTTAAGACATCATTAAGGCTTGCGTTGTGGAGCAAGCCGCAGGTCAATGCTATTCTTTTACCTTATCGTACGGTGTTGTATTCTGCCTGAATTCTCTACCTGCGAACAACGGATAAACGCGACCGAGCGGAAAGGATGGCACGCCCGCTAGCAGGGCAAACGCAAACGATGAGTGGCATGGACCGACATAGCGAGCTCCAGCAGCACAAGACGGCGGCCGAGTACCGCCAAGCTGCCGACGAGCATGTGCGGACCCTCAAGGATTTCTGGAAGGATTTCCTGGTGAGCGGTCTGTTTGTGCTGGCCGCCATCGTTGCCATCTTTGCATGCCTGGCCTGGTTTGCCGCGAATAACCGAGTGAGTGCCACGGGGAGTACGATCGGGGCGAAGGGCCCACGGTTTGTGCTCTCGGGAACGCAGGGCGGCACAGCAGGTAAGTACGACGCCCAGGACAACTACGCGTCGGACAGTACAAGCCTTGCCGTGAACAATCTTTTCAACCTCAATAACATGAGTGCCGATGGCAGTCTTTCTCCGGGGTCGGCGGGCCAGCTTCAGCTCAACGTCAAGCCGCTCTGCAACGACCTGCACGATATTACGGTGGAGATGACCTGGGAGATTTCTGTCCAGACGAGCGTTGCGGGCACGGACGGCACTGCTACGGACGCATCGAAAAATGAAGAGATCATCAACTCGCTTAAAAATCTGGTGCGCGGCCATATCTTGGTTTTCCAGGGCAAAGACACCTCTGGCTTTTACTCCAATCCGCTGGTTCCCACGACAACCACGGTGACCCAGGACGGAGCGAGCGTCACCGTCATCACACAGAGCTTTACCATTCCGGCGAAGAGCTTTCGTGCTGAGGGCTCAAACAATACGACCGAAACCGTCACCAAAACCCTCTACTGGATTTGGCCGGAGCAGTTCAAGAGCTATGTTCGCACGGGCAACGCCGGCTACGGTGGCAACCTTTTCGCTAACACAGGCGACGAGGGGGGATACACGACCCTCGTCGGCGACATCAACAATAACCACGCGTGCTATTTCCGCGCCGATAGCACGAGCGTGCCAGGTCAGGCGCCTAGCGCGGTTCCGCCTGTCGGAGCCGGCATGTCCTCTGCGGATGTGGAAACCTGCGCCAATTATTACAACAACGCCGACGAGATTATCGGCAAGAACGTCAAGTACATTCGCGTGCGCTTTACCGCCAAGGAGGCGGATAAATAAATGGACGAGCAGCTTAATGCCCGCGAGCAGGGCGATATCAAACACAACGAAGGAGCGGCAAACCCCGGCGGCAACGGGTTCGGCTCGCACGGCGAAGCGCGTCCGGCTGGCCGCATCGAGCGTATCAAGGCTTGGGTGAGCGGCCACCGTCGCGAATCCCTTGCCATCATGGGCTTGCTTACCGTGCTTCTCGTGTTGCTGGGATTGACGCTCGGATGGTTCGTCGATGCCAATCGCGGCTCCACCGTCGGCAAGATCAAGGAGCCGGCAGAGCTCAAAGTGCTGGGCCCCAACGCTACGGCAACAGAGCAGATCGACCTGAGCTACAACCCCGAATACGGCGATACCAAGACTGGCAACACGGTGACGCTCAAGCGCGCGTTTTGCGTGCAAACGGGCGGTGACGGTTTTGAGCTGCAACTCGCGAATACGACCAACATTACAGGTCTCACTATTGAGCTGTACAGAGCCGAGAACACGTCTGCGCTCCAGACGCCCGACGTGAGCGGTACCGCAGACGGCAAATCTTATAGCTGGAAAGCAACCGGAGAGAACCTGCTTACGAGCTTCGAATATATCAACAAGGAGAACGACGGTCTGGCAGCCGTGCCGGGCGAGGGCGCAAGCGACCCTACGTTCAAGGACTATCAAAACGTCCAGCGCAACGCGCGCCCGCTCTACCGATACAAGAAATTCGGCAAGAGCGAACTCAACGCTAAGACGCTCGACGGCTCGACTGACAATGACACGCTCAACTTTATCATCAAGCTTTCGTGGGACGAGAGCGCCAAAGAGACCGATGTGATCTACCTGATCGCGCGCAACACGAGCGGTAAGTAGGAGAGGGGGCGCACATGGAGAAGCGAGAGAAGCAGCAGGATGCCGAGCGCGAGCAGCTGGCAAAAAGCAAGAGCCTAGCCAAGAATAAGCTGGTTGTGGCAGCAATCGCACTTGCTTGCGCCGTGGCGCTCGTGACGGGTGGTTACTTTACCTATTCCGCCTACACCGCCAACGGATTTCTAAAGTCCGTCGCCGCAACGGGCACCGCGCAGAGCCTGTTTGCGAGCGACCTGCTCACGGGCTATATGAGTGCGCCTGGCAACGAAGAGCTCGACCGCGCCCAGCGCTCCGTTACGGTATATCCCAACAACAAGCAGTGCAGCTTCACCTTTAGCATCTATAACTATTTGCTGAGCAACAGCAACTTCTGCAACGATAAAAACGTGACGTATACCTTGACGGTCGAGGGGTATGGGCTCGATGGTGCCACGTGGAGCTATGCGCCCCAACCCGCCGGAAACGTCAAGCTTCCGGAGAATCAGCCTACCAAGAACGATTACACCGTGACCTTTCCTGAGGACAAGTTGGGACATGCCTACTTTGTGATTAAGGCCATGGTTGTTTCGAAGGAGAGCCCCGGCACCGAGCTCACCTGTCTGGCGGCGAAAGTCGTGCCGTCAAAGAAGGCCGAGGTCAAAACCGCTGCGGTTGAGGGCGCGCTGGTTGATGAGGCTGGCAAGTTTGCTGATTACGCTGCGTACAACTACCGTGTGACGGTTACGGGCGCACCGGCAAACGTCACGCTCACGTGGGGGGAGAACGTGGAGATCGATCCGTTCTTCGAGACCAACCATGGTGTGACGGCGGATAAAACAAATCACACGGTTACGTTCACCATGGAGCCTGGCTCGATGATCGTCAACTTTTACCGAGCGGACGGCAAGACGCCCGGTGACTGGGGTGACCTGGGCATTAGGGTGAGCGGAACTACCCTGACGGGCACGACGGAGACTCAATAACTCTGGAAGCAGAGTTTTTAGGATAAGAGGTACGGAATCGATGAGAACGGCAAAGCGCATACTCGCAGAGTTCATGACGGTGGTCATGGTGCTCCAGGCATGTTCGCCCACGGTCGCCGCCGTGGCGGCAGGCTGGCAGAACATCTCGAGCGAGATTGCCACCGCGGCTGCGGAGGCATCGGACGCAGCCGAGAGCGGCGAGACCAAGAGCGATGTCACGACCGGGTCTGGGTCGAGTGATACCGGCGCCGAAAGCGACAGTGCTGGGGATGACGCGGCGAAGGATGACGCGGCGAAGGATGACGCTGCAGCAGGCGATACCACCGATAACGCTACGGGTTCCGATTCCACGGGCGACCAGACGGAAGGCGACGATGCCGCTGACGATGCCGCCGCTGACGACGCCGAGCAAGATGCCGATGATGCGACTTCGGAGGACGCTGAGGACCAGGCGGGTGCGACGATTACAAATCTCGATGAGCTTGTCGAGCTGCTCGAGGCGAACGGCGCGGAAAACATCGTACGCAAAGACGACAGGAGCGGAATCCGAAGCCTTGATGTCAAGTCGTCGGAGGCGTTCGCCGTCCTGTCTAACGCCGACGCTTCGCTTTACTATGATGCGCAGATCAAGGTTATCATCACGGGCGATGCGAAGCTCACCGAGTCGGCTAAGAACGGCATGTCTTTCCAGGGCCTTGGCAGTGATGAGCATCCGTTTGAAGGCAAAATCTATAGGTCGTTGAATGGCGTTGATAGCCCTGTTGAGCTTACGTCTAACCGGACGGTTTTCAATAACTTCAAACTGACTGACCAAAACAATACGGTCAAGATAAAGTGGATAGGCGCAACTACCTATAGCGCGCCGATGGTCGCTACGAAGGTCAGCGGTGGGGGCAAGACGCTCAACGCTGTGGTCAACATCGCAGATCCCGTAGGTACCGGCGGGACGGATACGACTTCCGCTCTGACGGCGCCCCTTTTGGGTGAGGCGATGGGTGACCTTACTACAGAGGTCACCTATGGCCCTGCCGGTTCTCTCGAGAAGCTCAACGTAAATGCAGCGGGAAACATCGGTCTTTTAGCGAATACAGTCAAGAGCGGAACCTTTACGGTGGGGTCTGTTAAGTTTCCCGCTAGCCTTGCCGCGGGCGGTGTCGTCGAGACGAGCTCCGGTAATGCCGGTCTGCTCGTAGGCACGGTCGAGGATGGCGCGACTTTGAACGTCGGCACCCTTAATGTTCCCGCTGCTACCGTTCAGTCTGCAAGCGGTTCCGCCGGTGGTGTCGCAGGTCTCGTCGGTTCGAACACAGGCGCCACAGTCAACGTCACGGAGGCTCTCGACCTGCACATGCTCACTGTCAAGGGCACCACCGCCAGTGGCGGCTTCATCGGTAAGGCGACCAGGCTCGCGCTGGGCGCGGACAACAAGAAGTTCACCTGTCCCGCCAACGTCGGCGATGCGAACAGCAAAAGTTCCGGCGGCTTCATCGGCGACGTTAGTTTTGCCGGCCCGGTCGAGTTTGCCAACAACGACCAAATCGATACGGGCGAGGGCGTGAATCTTGGCCAAAGTGGGGACACGGGCGCGGGCGGCGTGTTCGGTCTCCTGGACACAACGAACGGCGATGTCGCAATATCAGGTGGCTCGTATACTAGCAAACTGGTGACGGGCTCCAGCTCCATCTATGGCGGTCTGGTCGGTAGAGTTCAGGATGTGACCAACACAGAGAAGTCGAACAACACCCTTCATATAAAGACGGGTGCCGCGGGCAACCGCTGTTCGGTTGATACTACATGCAGCGTCGCGCCGCGACTGGCAGGAGGCCTGGTCGGCTGGGTGGCAAAGAGCAACAATACTGGAGGCGTTGTAATCGTTGACGGCGCGGACGTCACGTGCCATTCTCCAAAAGCCAATGGAAAGAACTGCGGGTTTGGCGGTGTTGTTGGCGCCTTGGATAGCGGCTATAGCGTGGGCGGGCGTTCGCGTTTTGGAATTCTGGACTGCGGGGACGTTCGCGTTGAAACTGATAAAAACGAATCAATCGCATGTGGTGCCGGAATTGTGGGTTCGGCATGGAACGGCGTCTTGCGCTTGCGTGGGACTACCGATTTATCCGATTGCAAGCTCGAGGCCAACGGTAATACCAGCCAAATTCTTAGATCCTTGGATGGATGCGCCCCATTGGTGTTTGCTCTAGGTTCAGGCTCGGATGCTGAGGCAACGAACGATAATTATTGGCTTTACAAACGTCCTGCTGCGGCGAGGATCGATGACCTGACCTATAACCAGGTTATCCGCCTGACCGGAGAGGAGGGCAAGCTCAGCAAGGATCTTATTAAACTTGATGAAAGCACCTTTTATCAGCCGTTGTGCAATCTGAGTGGTGCTCCAGATGCTGGCAGCAGTGCTGGCTACTCTTGGGGTTATCAGCTACGGTCCCAAAATGGTGACGGGAAGTCGGGTACATACCTCATTAATGATGCGGATACATTCGCATGCATTGCCATGACGGTCCAAACGAACGGCTACTTTGGCGGTGTATTCGGCATCGGCACGGCTAATATTACGAGCTGGTATGGTAATAGTGGGAATGCTATCTCAATTACTTCCGACATTGACCTGCGAGGTACAGGCCTTGAAGGTCTTGCATGTGATGGGTCCGGGCAAGTTAATGCCTTCGTAGGGGCTGTCGAGGGCAACCATCATACCGTTACCTTGGCGATTGGCGAACCTTACGGTACGCGCAACGGCAATGCGCTTGGCGCAAACGATTCGACTGAAGGCAACGGCAAGATTTACCGGCACAGCCGTCTGGGCCTCTTTGCCGCTATCGGCGGTGGCGCGACGGTGAATAACCTCACCGTCGATGGCGTTATGAAGTTCGATAACGGCTTAGGCGTCGACGCTGGCTCGCTTGCGGCAACTATCACTGGCAAGACAACGCTCAGCGGCGTTACGTGCAAGCCGAAAATCACCTGCGATGATACGTTCGGCAACGATGTCAACATTGGCGGCATTGCTGGTAGCGTGAGGGGTGGTGGAACCGTTACTTTCGGCAGCAGCAACATAAGTGGCAGCACGAAGGCGCAAGCGACCGTCAAAACGGGCGCTACCCTCAACGGCAACACGCGCATTGGCGGCGCTATCGGTTATGTGGCGGACGTTGTCGCTATCGTCAACGTGACGAGTCTCGAGGTCGGTGACGCGACCGCGAGCGAAAATGCGATTACCGCGGGCGACAGCGCGAGCAATAAGAAATCCCAGATTGGCGGCCTTATCGGCTGCATCACTCAGGGCACCGCGGCGAATACGACCAACGTCAACATCACAGGACTTACGTTCAATTCGTTCAGCATGACCGTTGGCAAGAACGGTGACGCGAAGAACGGCGCTGGCGGTCTTTTGGGCTACAGCTGGGGCAATACGGTTGTCACCATCGGGGATAGCGCAAACACCAGCGACAGCACGTATGCTCTCAAGACGAACAACGCTTCCATAACAGCAAACAGCTCAGGTGAACTCGGCGGGCTCGTATATGCAGCCAGCGGTCACTGGGTTATCAACAACTATGCCATCGATCTTTCTGGTGCAACCATCAATGCCGAGAGCGCTACAACGCTTGGTCTGCTCATCGGTCGAGGCGGTAGGACGGAGAATTCCACAACATATGGAGTGGAAACTTATAGCGGCTTGTATCTGGAGAACAAGGCGGGTTGGGACACTGCATATAAGGTCAATGGTGTTGCTGCGGGCAATGGCGTGAAAATCAACAACACGGCAATCAAAAGCAACGACAATGCTACTTCGTTTGATGAATGGGTCGGCAACAGCACGAGGCCTGCCTATGGAAATAAAGACGCCAGCAAACTCATGGACGGCGAATGGAATGTCGTCGTTTCGCTTCATACCAAAGACGGCGTTAATGACGGCAAGCTCGACATGAGCGGAGAGCCGGGAAACGACAACAGCTATCGCAACCGTTCCGATTTCGGCAAGAACCACAACACGAATGCCTGGACGAGGTATTACTACAACCTCGACAAAGCCTATGCGGCACTTGGGCAAGGCAGCTCCAAAATTAGCAAAATCGATACGGCGGAAAAGCTGCTCTTATGGTCTGCTTATCGCTATGCTCCAGCCGCAATTCGCTCGATGATTGTGCCGCAAGCGTTCAACGACGCCGTGGCCATCGGCGGCGAAAGCGGCAGAAGCGTCGAAATTGATTTGACGGGCTATAGTTACTATCCCACCCAGCCGAACGGAAAGGTGACGGTTGGTAATGCGACCATCACCTTCCATTACTCCGACATCAAGGCCGAGCAGAAAAGCAACAAGCTGAACTCTGCTGCTACCCAGCACGAGAACATGCACTGCGGTCTTTTCCGAACGGTGGCAAATGGCGATCTTACGGTGAATGCCGTCACTTTGGGTGGCACTGTTGGGCCCGTTGTCAATGACGGGAGAAGCAAGAATGATATTGCCGCCGCGGGTGGAAGCTCTTCGGGCGCGCTGGTGTGTCGCTACGTGTATGGGTCTAACAATGGCACGACCACCACTATTAGAAAAATCTCGATTGATGGCCTTACGCTCAACAATTTGACCGTCGATGGCGCTAGTGAGGCCACGGGCGCTGATGCTTATATGCCTCTGCTTATAAACGAGATGCAGACGTACGTGAACCTGAGCGCGAAGAACATCACGGCTACGGGATACGGCCGCAACACCAAGGTGGCAACCTCACTTTTTGGAAGACTGGGCGTGGGTTCGAGTGCCGACCAGGTTACGGCGACGTTTGGTACCATCAACGTGCCGAGTGCTACGAACAACGCCATCTTTACCCGTGCAAGCTTGCTTGAGAGCTTTGGCTACGGCGAGGGGAAGACCGGCTCGGCGGTGTATACCTTTATAAAGGATGACCAGACAAACGATAAGGTCACATTCGGCAGCGAGATCGACTCGAAGGGCGAATACTCTGGTAAGCAACTCTGGTACTACAACGAGAGCACCTATGGGACCCGCGCTGGCCTCGTCACCGTTGACAACAAAGAGGCAAATGCGGATACTCCGCAATTCGGTGGTTATCTCCCGTATGTGAAAAAGGGCAATGTCAACGAAAACAAAGTCCAATACCATGAAATCAAAGTTAACCAGCGCGTGCCCAAGCTTACGACAGGCTGCGGCACCTATGGTGATCCCTATACCATAACCAAGGCAACGGAGCTCAACACGGTTGCTGAGTACATCAATACTCAGAATCCAAGCGACGGCTGGGAAGTTACGATTGCGGCCGATCAGGAAACGCTATGCCAGCGCCGCTCGTCCAGCAAGGATGCTAGTAATGAAGTGACGTACGTCTACAAGCAGGCGAGCAAAACATGGGTGAGAATGATCGGGAACGACATCGACCCCAATGACACGCTTGACGATACGACGATGCACAGCTATCTCCAGAGTGCCTACTACAGCATCGAGCCGGAGAACGACAAGGGGGAAAGCACTGACACGCTTGAGCTGGACGCTGCCGTTTTTCAGGGCTTGGGTAATAAAGATTACCCGTTCCGTGGCGTTATCGTTGGTAATCTGAGGGGCTCGTCGCAGGCAGCTACGCAGGCGACTATCAAGATCCACAACTCCAAGGACACAGGTGCGCTTTCTGGGTTGATCCCGTATAGCTACGGTAGCGTTGTGAGTAATCTGAACATTGAATACTCGGGCAAGGCGGCCTCTATTGCACATAAGAATAAAGACGCCTCTGGCGTGCCGGGCGCGTTTTTTGGCGGCGTGATCGGTTGCATCATGGGCGGTGACAATATCATCGATGGCGTGTCGGTGAAAGCGTCTGGCGGCTTTAGCGTTGCTGGGGCAGCAGGCGATAATGGCGGCGCGCACCTTGTGCCCGTTGGCGGCTACGTTGGTGCTGTTGCGGGTGGCGGCGTCATCTTCCGCAACTCTTCCCGCGGCGACGGTGCCCTTAACGACTGGCATAGCGCTGGCGCTTCTCTCTACGACAACCCATATGTTGGCCGCGTGATCGACGGCTATGCGTTCAGCGAGCTTACCGATGATAAGAGTCTCGACAACACTGATCGTAACTACAAGGTGAACAATCTGGATACTTCGAAGACGGGGTGCATCAAGACGGATGCGACGCAGGGCCGCTATAGGGGAGACGACGCCAATAGCTCTGCGATAACCACAACCGTCAATGACTCGCAGGGACTGCTCGTACTCTCGGCCATCATCAGCAGCGGTGCGGCCGGCGGTTCGGCGAATACGAATACCACGAACGATGCGTATGGAACGTATGCGGGCTCGCGTGCCTACATGGGCGGCAACAACGCAAAGGGAGTGTACCAATTCGGCAACAAGCAATACGGCAAAGTTCGCAACGCGAGCTATACACATGTTGGAAGGCCGGCAAGTGCCGCTGAAGACTTTGCTAATGCGATAAGCGATGACATGAAAAGCCCCGGTATCCAGTTAGAGGGTAACGCGCTTGGCTACGCAGGCGATGGCTCGGGCGTTAACTCCCCCTACCTAGTAAAGAAATACGCAACGTGGCAGACGGGTAACATCTGCGCCGCGCAGGTCTCGGGAATGGATTTGCAGTTCAAAGCGGGTGAAACCTACGACATGACTACTTATGGCACGGGTTACACGGGTCTTTCGGGCCGCTACTACTCAAACGCATGCGCATCCGGTAAGGGCGCCGACCGCGATCGCATCGTGCCGCTTGTTGCGTGCATCAACGGTAACGGTGCAACAATTAAGGTCGGTAGCAAAGAGGCCAGCAAGGTATATGGGGTCACGGAGTACGCCGATGATAATTACAAACTCACCGGAGTGGGCGCTCTCTTTGGTACCGTAACGTATACCTCGACCAACGTGTTGGATAGCATCGGCACTCCGGCAACGGACGGCGCTGCTGCTACGGGCAACGGCGGCTATACCGTCCAGAACCTAAAGTTCGATGACTGCAATATTTCTCTTACGTATATCAATGCAGCCGGCGCCTCCAGTGGTGCGGGTAATGAGCAGGTTGGCGTCGGTCTGCTTGCGGGTACTACGGCGAACGCGAGCTCGCTGGCAGATTACGGCAAATATGCAGGAATTACCACGAATAGCTGCAGGGTGAATGGCCCCAATAACGTTGGCGGATTGCTCGGCGCATCCGGCTATGGTAGCCGCAGGACTGATAAAGATACAACTTTGCTGGTGAATCGTAACGACACCTCAAATTCGAACACGCGCTATTCTCCGGTCAAGCTTTACGATTGCTCTTATAGCAACATGGACATTTCTGGCGTGCAAAACGTCGGCGGCTTCGTCGGCAAGCTGAACCAAAATTCCGCTGGTGGCGTTTGGGCAAAAACGAATATGCCTATTGCCGAGAGTTCCACAATTATGTCAACTGCTGCCAGCGCAAGGACCGGCGGTATCGTGGGTCTTGCCGGAGGTGGTTTCCTGGTGAACACCGATGACGCTGGAACGCCTTCGCAGGGTGCCGGAAAGGCGGAGATCAGCAATGTCACGCTTCAGCCGGCAGCATCGAGCGCGACCGAGGGGACCGGCGGCCTTATCGGAAGGTCCGAAAATGGAATCGTGTCTGTCTACAATCTGTGCATCCATGGCGACGTGCAGAATAAAACGGTATTTGGTGTTAGAGGATCGAATAATCTTAAGTACGTTGCTGGTGCAGTCGGCGAAGCAGCTTCGGGCGGTGCATTTAAGTTCGATAGCTGTGTAATAAAAGACATCTATCTTGGTGCTCGTGAGTGCTCTGCCGGTTTAATCGGTGATCTGAAAGGTGGGTGTGCCCTCGAGGTCAAGAATTCAACTATCACTGGACTGGTCGTCGATGGTTCGTATTCTGGTGGTGTTGTTGGCTCGATCGGTAACACGGCGAACTCTGTCACGCTTTTGAACTCGACCATTGGCGAGAATAACTTTACCGGTAGCAAGAACGCTGCATGGAACTCATCGCTGGGAAGTTGTTCTGGTGGCGTGTCTGGCGATGGCCGTGGCTCATTTAGGCTCGTAAATGTGCTCATGGATCGCAATATCTTTGGGGCGCAAACTAGCCAGGGCTATTTGTTCGGAAATAGTTCATCCGCTGATCTCGTCAACGTTTTTGTCGCAGGAATTGCCATTAGACCAAACAGTGCGAGTGAATCGCTCAAGCTGATGCGCAATTCTTCCGGCACCGACGACCTTAAAAAAGTGAACAAAAAGTCATACATCGCATTTGCTGCCTATGAAGACAAGCTTTCCGATGCCAAGGGCGCGACACTGTATGGCAACGATGCTGCGAACGGCAATGTGACGGTGGCCGTTTCGCCCTACGTCACGACGAGTCCGACGAGTGGCCTTGTTGTGCGCGCCTCCGATGCTGACACGGCCGGCCGTTATCTGTTCGGCGACGGCATGAACGTTGGCCTTGCCACGGCCATCCAGAATCCGTCGAGCCCCGGCGTTGCCAACCGTTATACCTACACCAACATCGGCGGCATCAATGACGATGGCGCCTATCAAAATACGTCGAGCTATAACGCCAAATCCGTGGCGAGCATGTTCAATGCGAATAACGATGCAAGCGACAGCAAGGTTGCAACGGATTTTCCCGTTTTGGTGATCTCGGGTACCGATAATACGACGGCCAAGAGCTATCTAAACATCATCACGAACGGCGGCTTCTCTGACGCTTGCAGATTGAATAACGAGAATGGCACCAATCCGCACGTGACGGCCAAAGCAGATGTTTTCCAACTCAAGGATGGTGTGTTCGTTAAGGACGATGACGCGTCGAACAATCCCACGCTTCGCGTAGTGAACAACGGCAAGAACAATATGTCGTTTAGCCCAAGCTCCGATTGGGACAACGGCAAGGGCCGCTTTACGCTCCTGACCGTTACCTTTACCGAGGCGGGTCAGAGCTACAACGTTCAGGTGCCGATCGTCGTTAAGCGCAAGCTCGAGATTGATTTCGCTGCAACGTATGATTACGGCATCAAATTTAAAGAAAAAGACTACGCTAACCTTGGAAAAGATGCACACGTGCTTACGAGCTTTGGCGAGCCGATGACGGGTCTGCTTACCTGGACATACAATTCTGCCAATGGGAAGGAAGTCGACTTTGGCTGGGACAGCTATATGGCTGCTGGCGGCTCGATGAAGGGGCTCGGTAAGAGCATCCTCTTCAATGGTGCCGACGGAAGGTTGCCCCAGGGCACCCAGCTTACGCTCATCGATGCGAACGTTGACGGCCGGGCCGGTGGCAGAGAGTATCACTATACGGTGGGCGAAGGCGGAGCAACGAGCGTTTCCCTGAGCGGAAACGACGGCTTTAAGGATTCTGCGGGCAATCCATATCAGGAGCGATGGCTGAGCGAGATTTTGGATGTGTCGGCCACACAGGATGGCGCCGGCACATGGACCGTGTGTGATAACGAGGCAGAGGCGACCGCTAAAGCGAAACTCGATGGCAAGTGGACGCTGTTTAAGGTTGCGGGTGCTGACGTTCCCAGCAACAGCCGCTATACGCTAAAGGTACCTAAGGAGAAGGATACCGGCAGAGAGAAGCGTGCATCGGAGAGCGTCTACCTAGTTGTCAACGTGCCCAAGTCGGGCGACGGCGTGACGCAAGCTAGTATCAACGGTTTTACGGCTTCGTCTATTGACTCGAATTCTTCGGGTGGCCGCATATCTTGGAATCTGCATCACGTCTTGCGCACCGGTGGCGACGATAATCAAAACGGTACGGCATCGACATACAGCATCTTGTCCAATTACGGGCAGGAAGTTAACGACGGGAAGCCGGAGGCGCGCACTCCGGTTTCGAAGTCGACGGACGGCGCCGCCTACGTTCTTTCTCTTGACGTTACCGACACGATTACGTTTAACCCAAGTCAGAGCTATGCTGACTCGGACTCTTTGTTCTATCAGCTCGATACGTCACTGTGCAAGTATGGCGCCAACAATACCCTGACGGGGGTGAGTAGTTTCCCGAGCGGAACCTCGGCGATCGCTAAATTCTATGTTGCCATCGACAATCAGAACTATAAGTGGGATGGCGAAGATTGGGCGAAGTGTGATTCTTCGACGCCTGCGTTCACGCAGACCGTGACGGATACGGGCGATGACTCGCTGAAGCTCAAGCTCGATTGTGACCTCGCCAGAATCCGCAAGCGTGCAACGGGCGGATCCTTTACCGTGCGCACGGCTGTGGAAGAGATTCGCCTTACGCCGGACGGCTGCAACAAGGTCATCTCCCTGTCCAAGCAGTCTGGCGAGGACGCCTGTACCAAGATGTCCTATACCGCCAAGCTTTCGACGCGTAAGGAAGGCCTTAATACCTCGAGCCTGACGCAGACGAAGCGCGGTAACGTCGGGTACTATCGCATGGACACGGGTGATACGACCATTACGCTTTCTGCGCCAGATAAGTCGCAGCTTGGTATTAACGTGGACGACCTGCGTCCGATCGCGAATGGCACGATTGGTCTGGGTGCCACGTATGAACTGGGTGGACTCAGCAACGCCGCCGAGGCAATTGCGAACGCAGACTCTGTTGTGTACACGCTCGCGCTTCAGCGCCGCGGAACCGACGGCACGTATGAGAGCGTAACGGATGATATCTCCAACTACGTAACAGTGACGGAGAGTAAGCTTGCCGCGGTCGCTCCCTCCGGTAGCACGATCACCTTCACTGACTCGAAGGAGAACGGCAAGTTCAAAACGAAGAACGGTAATACGACGTTTAGCCTGCCCTTTACCGTTAAGGTCAACACGCAGGTTGAACAGCGTGAGCAGTTCTACGCGAACTATCGTCTGGTGATGACAGCGAGCTTGGTCAAGGGTGACGTGGCGAGCGCAAAGCCTCAATCGCCCGACTATGTGACCTACACGCTCACGAGGGTGAACCTCAACGGCATCGACCACTAGTTCCGAAGCCAACTGGCTTCGCAAAGGGGGCGGCAACCACCCGGTTGCCGCCCCCTTTCTAGTCTGCGCGATCCCAGTCTTGGACTCCGCTGGACAGTTAGTTCAGATACGTATAATTCCAGACCGCAGCAGGCGCATCCGGCGCTCGTTTTGGGGAAGAAAGGGGCTCAAAACTAGGATTCGGTAGCTATCTGGGCTCGATTTGCGTGCAATGAGTCGCCAAAGAACCCTCTCCGGGGACCATAGCGCAGCTTTATCAGCATAGAAAAATACGTATCTGAACTAACTGTCCAGCCGCCGTTGGAGAAAGGTGTTTTAGCTCTCCCGACCCCTCCACCAGGCTTTCCAACTTCCCACTTAACTTAACACTTAAGGTGGAAAGCTGGGTAGAAAGCTGGAAAGTTAAGTGGAAAGCTGGAATGTTAAGTGGAAAGCTGGAAAGTACGCGGAAGACTGACATGCTAGCCCAGAGGCTAGAGGGGTTAATAATTATGAAGACCATACCAAGCGAAACAAAAAGATACCAATCTGGTTGGTAAAACACGCTCAATGAGCTGCGAGCTAACTAGCTGCGTAAATTAAATGTAAAGAACTGTCGCAAATAAATGGCAAATGCCCAGATAACGCCGCGTCTATTTTAATTAACTGCTTTGAGCAAACAGTAAAATGCTACTATCTAACTTGCACGTAAGAAAGCAGATTAACGGTTAAGGCTAAGAAGTGGCAGGTATGTCGGAAGCAACTAGGACTCGCACGCATGCGCCCGAGGTTAGGCAGCGCGCCGTCGAGATCCTCCAAGAGGGGGTCGGTCATCGCGCCCTCGCCGCGGAGCTTGGCATTCCCCAGGCCACGGCTCGTCAGTGGGCCCGCGCGTATGCCGTAGGCGGTGCCGACGCCGTTCTCAACGCCGGTTCGCATCATCACACCTATTCGTACGAAGTTAAGCTCGCCGTGGTCAAGGACCGCTTGGAAAACGGCTTAACGGTTCGCGAGGCCATGATCAAGCACAAGATTCCCAGCGAGTCTTCGGTCAAGGCTTGGTGCCGCCAGTATCGCGAGAGCGGTGAGTCCGCGCTGGTTGATAAGCCGCGCGGTCGCAAGCCGCGCGTTAAAAAGGCGGAATAGCGAACGGGATGGTGCGCCCACAGGGGCGCATTTTTCTTGCCGCGCCAACTTTTTGGACCGTCGTGAGCCTACTGGAACATCCTCCAAAGTGGTTAATAAACCGCGCGCAGTGGCCCGTGCGCCCGCCGCCGCGATAGGGGGAGCGTCGCCTCTCTGCTCCAAAGCGGACAGACTCGTTACCCCGTACGCCTAAAACTCCCCAGTTGACCGAAAACCCGCCGCCGCTACTCCTCAACTGAGCTATAACGTTAAACAATTGCAGCGTTTTTGCATGGGGGAGTGATGGTATGACGCTACTGTATTTCCTTACCCTGTTTCCGCTGGTACCGGCGCTGGGCATGCTGCTCGCGCGCGGTGACCGCGCCCGCGATGCGGTAGGGCTTGTAGGCTCCGGCATTATTATGGCGGTGACGGTTGTAGTCGCCGTCATGTTTTTTGGCACGGGCCCGCAGAGCTTCGAGGTTGCCCCCGGCACCTCGCATGTGCTCTCGATCATCAGCTCCGTCATCGACGTGATCCTGTGCGCCGTCATCCTGTACAACGCGCGTAAATATAAGAGCACGCTCACCACGGTGCTCGGCGTGGTGCAGCTGGTGGGCTCGCTCACCTTTGCAGCTATGACGCTGCCCGCGACCGAAGCCGTCACGGCAACGCCACTCTACCTTGACTACATGAGCGTGATCATGGTGCTTGCCGTCGGCATTGTCGGCAGCCTTATCTGCGTGTACGCCCTGGGCTACATGAAGGACTTCCAGGCCCACGACGAGCACGAGGCAGCGCTGCGCGGGCAGACGGCGCCTGACCGACGCCCGCAGTTCCTGGCGCTTATGTTCCTGTTCCTCTCGGCCATGTTCGTCATCGTGACAAGCGACAACCTTGAGTGGCTGTTCTGTGGCTGGGAAATCACCACCGTGTGCTCGTTCCTCATGATTGGCTACACGCGCACGCCCGAGGCCATAAAAAACGCTTTCACCCAGATCATCCTCAACATGCTGGGCGGCATCGCGTTTTTGGCCGGGCTCATGTACCTGCACGTTAACGGCATGCCGCTGACCATCTCGGGCATGATCGAGCTTTCCGGCGCCGGAACCGCGCAATCCGCGCTGCTGGTGATGCCGGTCGTTCTGCTGTCGCTCGCCGCACTCACCAAGGCCGCGCAGATGCCGTTCCACACTTGGCTATTGGGTGCCATGGTTGCCCCCACGCCCACGAGCGCCCTGCTGCACTCGTCAACCATGGTCAAAGCCGGCGTGTTCCTGATGGTCAAGCTCAGCCCGCTCTATGCCATCTATCCCGTGACTGGCTTTATGGTCACGAGTGTGGGTGCCATCACGTTTTTGCTCGCTGCCCTCATGGCCATCTCGCAGAGCAACGCCAAACGCGTGCTCGCGTACTCCACCATTTCCAACTTGGGCCTTATCAGCGCCTGCCTAGGCGTCGGCGCGCCCGAGGCCGTGTGGGCCGCGATCTTCCTGATCCTGTTCCATACGGTGGCAAAGTCGCTGCTGTTCCTGTGCGTGGGCACGGCCGAGCATCATATCGGCAGCCGCAATATCGAGGACATGGACGGCATGTTCAGCCGCATGCCGCACCTGACGCGCCTGATGATGCTGGGCATTATGGGCATGTTCGTGGCTCCGTTTGGCATGCTCGTGTCCAAGTGGGGCGCCCTGGTGGCGTTTGCCCAGACCGGCAACGTGCTCATGATCATGGTGCTTGCCTTTGGCTCGGCCGCGACGTTCTTCTTCTGGGGCAAGTGGCTTGCCAAGCTTTCGGGCGTCGACCCCACGGCTCAAAACGTTGAGGTCAATGTCCATAAGACCGAATGGATGGCCCTCAATACCATCGCCGCGCTGCTGATTCTGTGCTGCGTGGCGTTCCCGGTTATCTCGAGCGGTCTGGTGTCGCCTTACTTGGCCATGGTGTTTGGCCGCGTGCCGTACGTTATTGGCAAGGATGCCATGTATCTGATGGTGGTTATCGTGGCGTTTATCGCCGTGGTGCTGCTGACGTCGTTCCGCGTGAGCAATAAGCCGCACGTCAACGTGTACCTTTCGGGCGTTGGAACCGAGAACTACCGTCATTTCCGCGGCTCGATGGGACACGAGGTAAAGGCCGAAAAGCGCAATTGGTACTCGGAGGACGCCCTTGGCGAGAAGCGTATTGGCCCCGCGGGTAGCGTCGTGTGCTGCAGCATTATCTTGTTTGCGCTGCTGTGCTGCGCGTGGATTGGGCCCGAGCGGCTTGCCATGAGTGCGCCCTCGGTGCTGCGCGGAAAGTATTTCGAAGGCTCGGGCGTCGTGGGCATATTTATTGGTACCGTGGCGTTTGCCTTGCTGGCGCCGCTTGTGGGCGGCCTGATTGACGGTCTTGACCGTAAGCTTTCGGCTCGCATGCAGGGCCGCGTGGGCCCGCGCTTGCTGCAGCCCTTCTACGACGTTGCCAAGCTGCTGCGCAAGGCCCCCGCCAGCGTAAACACCATGGACGATACCTACATGGCGTGCGCGCTCATCTTTACCGTGGTGGGCGGCGGCATCTTTGTGTCGGGCTCCAACACGCTGCTGTGCGCTTTTATGGTGACACTCGCCGCGATTTTTGTGGTGTTGGCGTCCGCCTCGACGCAAAGCCCGTTTGCCCAGGTTGGCGCCGATCGTGAGTTGCTGCAGGTTATGAGTTACGAGCCCGCCGTTCTGTTGATGAGCGTGGGCCTGTATCTTGCCACCGATAGCTTTGATTCCATCGCCGTGACGGGGCAGTCGGCCCCCATCATCGTGTACAGCGCGCCCATTTTCCTCGCGCTGCTCGCGGTGCTTACCATCAAGCTGCGCAAGTCGCCGTTTGACCTTTCGTACTCGCATCACGCGCATCAGGAGATTGTCCAGGGTGTCGCCACCGAGATGAGCGGCGGCACGCTGGCCAAGATGACCCTTATGCACTGGTGCGAGACCGTGCTGTTTTTGATGTGGGTGGGCATGTTCTTTGTCTGGGACAACCCGGTGAGCTGGGTGGTCGCCCTGGTCGTTATGGCCGCGACGTACTTTGTCGAGGTTCTGATCGATAACACCTTCGCCCGTAGCACCTGGCGCAGCTGCTTTAAGCTCGGCTGGGGCGTGGCGCTGGTGTTTGGCCTGCTCAACCTTATGCCCATCCTCGTCGACGTGTTTATTTAGGAGGCGGCATCCATGGATCATAAAATGTCGCGCTCGCCGTGGGTTATTCATTACGACGGCTCGAGCTGCAACGGATGCGATATCGAGGTGCTGGCCTCGCTCACGCCGCTGTTCGATGCGGAGCGCTTTGGTGTGGTCAACACCGGCAACCCCAAGCATGCGGACATCTTTTTGGTAACGGGTTCGGTCAACGCGCAGAATCTGCCCGTCGTGCGCCAGATTTACAACCAGATGCTCGAGCCCAAGTGCGTGGTGGCCTGCGGCATCTGCGCGTGTTCGGGCGGCGTGTTCCGCGATGCCTATAACGTGATCGGCGGCGTGGACCGCGCGATTCCCGTGGACGTGTACGCGCCCGGGTGCGCCATTCGCCCCGAGACGGTGATCGATGCCATCGTGGAGGCGTGCGGCATCCTGGACCAGAAGGAGGCCGTGATGCGCGTCGGCGGCGATCCGCTCACCGTGGGCGGCGCCGCCACCTGGGACGGTGGCGTTGAGCTGGGCGAGGACGGGTTTGTGGCTGCGGGGGCCGGGGCTGACGGTGCCGGTGACGCGCCCGCCGGGAAGCCTGCTGCGCCCGCCGCTGCGAAGGAGGCCGAGTAATGCAAAAGGCAATTTATACCACCGTCGGGATCGACGAGCTCCTGGCGCATGTGCAGACGCTCAAGGGTGCCGGCGCGCGCTTTGTGCAAATGCACGCCGAGCGCTGTGTGGACGACGGATCGTATCGCTTGGTCTATACGTTTATCAACGTCCGTGCTGCGCAAGAGCAGATCGCGCGGGACGGAAACTATGCGATTGAGAACCTGGTGGTCGAGGGTATCGACCAGTACCAGGAGATTCCGTCCATCAGCTCGTACTATCCGGCGGTATTTCCGTTTGAGAACGAGGCGCATGACCTGTTTGGTCTTGCCATTACCGATATGCAGATCGACTTTAAGGGCTTTTTCTACCAGGTCTCGACCGCTGAACCCATGAGCGTTATCACGCCCGAGGTGAAGGCTGCGCGAGAGAAAGCCATGAAGGTCCGTGCCGCTGCCGAGGCCAAGGCGCGCAAGGCCGCGGCCGAGAAGGCCGCCGCGGCTGCGGCTGCTTCAGGGGAGGGCGCTGCGAGCGCCGGCGATGCCGCGGGCGTCGCTGCTCAGCCCGCTGCGGCTGCCGGCTCCGATGCTCAGCACGATGAGGCTGCTGCGAAGGCCGCACTCAAGGTTGCCGAGATAGAGGCAAAGCTCGCCGCCATGGATCCCGAGAAAGCGGCCAAGGTCCGTGCGGCGCTTGCCGCCAAGGCCGCCCGCGACAAGCAGAAAAAGGAGGCGTAAGGCCCATGGCACATCGCTCCGTTATTCCGTTTGGCCCGCAGCACCCGGTGCTGCCCGAGCCGCTTCATCTGGACCTGGTGATCGAGGACGACCGCGTCATCGAGGCAATTCCGCAGATCGGCTTTGTGCACCGCGGACTCGAGAAGCTCACCGAAAAGCGCGATATGCATCAGTTTGGCTACATCGCCGAGCGCATCTGCGGCATTTGCGCCGTGGGTCACAGCTACGGCTATGCCAGCGCCTGCGAGCGTATGCTCGACATTGAGGTGCCCGGCCGCGTGCAGTATATCCGCACCATTCTGCACGAGCTTTCGCGCATCCACTCGCATCTGCTGTGGCTGGGCCTGCTCGCCGACGCCTTTGGTTTTGAGGCGCTGTTCTATCGGTCGTGGACCCTGCGCGAGCAGATTCTCAAGATCTTTGAGAGCACGTGCGGCGGGCGCGTGATTCTGTCGATCAACGAGATCGGCGGCCTTAAGCACGACATTGAGGACTCCGAGCTGGCCGGCATTGTCCAGACGCTCGACGCCATGTGCCCCGACTACGAGGCCCTGGTGCATACGTTTTTGGACGACGACAGCTGTGGCGAGCGTCTGCATGGCGTGGGCGTGATCAGCAAGAAAGACGCGCTGGAGCTTTCGATGGTCGGTCCGTTTGGGCGCGCCTCGGGCGTGGATTACGACGTGCGCATGTTTGGCGACGGCGCCTATGCGGATCTGGCCGCGTTTGAGCCCATCGTGGCGACCGACGGCGACTGCTATGCCCGCTGCCAGGTGCGTTGCGCCGAGGTCACGCAGGCCATGGATATCATCAAGGAGCTTGTCGGTAAGATTCCACACGACGGCATCGGCGGGCGCACCAAGCTTACGCCGGCCGACGGCGCGCGCGGCGAGGTTGTGATTGAGCAGCCGCGCGGTGAGGCGTACTACTATGTGCGCGGCAACGGCACCAAGAACCTGGACCGTTTTCGCGTGCGCACGCCGACGTCGCAGAACCTGGCGGGTCTGACACATGCGCTGCAGGGTGTGCTCATCGCTAACGTGCCCATGATTATCCTGACCATCGACCCCTGCATTAGCTGCACGGAAAGGTAGGCGCGGCATGAGTTTACTGACATTTGCCAAGACGGCCTTGGGTTCTATGGTCAAGCAGCCGGTAACGGTGTGCTATCCGCAGGAGAAGCTCGTGGCACCCGAGCGCCTGCGTGGGCACATCGTCAACGACATGGACGTGTGCATCTGCTGCGGCATGTGCGCGCGTCGCTGCCCGGCGGGCGCGCTCGCGGTCGATCGCAAGGGCGGTACCTGGTCGATTGACCCGTACGCCTGCGTGGTGTGCGGCGAGTGCATCGAAAGCTGCCCCAAGCACTGCCTGACTATGGACACCGCGCGCACTCCAGTCGCGGCGGATAAGACTCCCACAGTAGAAACCAAGCCGGAGTAGCGCTGGAATGGGGCTGGTATAGCGCTGGAATAGGGGCCGGCGGGGCAAAAATGCCCCGCCGGCCCCGCGCGTGAACGCGCGGGTGGGCCGCCACGCGACCCGTCCAGCCCGAAAATGACCCGCCTGCCACGAAATGGGCCCATCTACTACGTTTAAGCCGCTACCCTCAACCATGGCGAAAAATGCAAAAGCAAAACTGCAGGTAGAACGTCTGCGATTTTGCATGAAAAGCGGGTATGGTCGGGGGCATCGAGTCAAACGTAGTAGATGGGCAGGTTTCGTGGCGAGCGGTTCCGGCTGATCCCTTGGGGACGGAGGAAAACGGATCATTTTGGTCCCGCAAGGCTTGCGGAGGCACTCGCGCAGGGCCGCCCGACAAAACTATGCCGGTTTACTACGATGAATTCGACATTCCCGACCATGACTGCATTTTTCTAAATATTGCAAGCGTTCTACCTGCGGTTTTGTAAGCGCGCAATTTGCCGTGGTCGAAGGCTGGCGATTCATCGTAGTAAACCGGCATAGTTTTGAAATGGCACCATATCGGTAACAGCCATTTTGCTATGCCGGTGCGGTTGGTCGTCGGGCAACTACCCTCGCAGGTAGGCGATGGCGATTTGGGTGCGGTTGCGCAGGCCCATTTTGGCAAGGATTGAACTGATGTGGTTGCGTACGGTGCCTTCGCCCATATAGGCGGTGGCGGCAATCTCCTTATTGTCGAGGCCGCGGGCGATGAGCTCTGCGACTTCGAACTCGCGGTCGGTCAGGCCGGCAAAGGCCGCGGGCCGGCGGGGCGTGCTCGCCTCGACGTCCGTTCCGTCAAAATCGATATCCTCGATCGCCTTGCCCTCGAGCACGCGTTTGCCGTCCATGACCTGCGCCAACGCCGGAGGAATGGCGGCGATATCGGTTTTAATCAGGTAGCCGCGGGCGCCCAGCTTGAGCGCCGACACAATGTACTCGTCATCCGAGAATGTCGTCAGGAACACCACGAGCGCCGCAGGATCGCGCTCGAGGATCTCGCGCGCCGCCGATAGGCCGTCGCGTCCCGGCATCTGAATGTCGAGCAGTGCGATGTCGGGTGAGTGCTCAGCGTAGAGCGCCACTGCGTCGTTGCCGTTGGCACCGGTGCCCACCACTTCGATCTGCGGCTGGGCGCCCAGGATAATCTTGAGCGAATCGACCACTAGGCGGTCGTCGTCGACAACGATGAGCCTCATCGGCCATCATCTCCTTGCTGTTTGGGAACGGTGGCAAACACGCGCCAGCCGCCGGCGCCGGCACGCGGGCCGGCGGTGAAGGTGCCGCCAAGCGCCTCGACGCGCTCGCGCATGGAGCCGAGCCCCATGCCCTCCGCGGCGCCGCGGCCGCTTGCTTGGACCCCGCCCGTGCCATCATCGGTAACGATGAGCTGGTAAAACGACGGATGCTCCATGCACCGCACGGTAATGGTTTTGGCATGGGCGTGGCGCATGGTGTTGGAGAGCGCCTCGCGCAGGACCGCCGCAAAGCAGTTCGCGACGTTTGCGGGCGCATGTTCGGTCATAACTTCAAGCTCAATCTGGGGGCCGCCGTCCGAGCGCGCGCCTTCAACAATGCGTTCGAGCTGCACGGAAAGGTCGACGGCGTTGTCGTTGAGCGCGTGGACGCTGGCGCGCACAAGTTGGAGCGCCTCGTCAACGGTGTGCTTGACGTCGGCGAAATCGCCGGCGACGCCGGGCTCGTCGGCGTGGACTACGCGCAAGGCTTCGGCTTGCAGTGAGGCGCGCGTGAGCTGGTGGCCCACGTTATCGTGGATTTCGCGCGCGATGCGGGCGCGTTCGGCGAGTGTCGCGAGCTCGACTTCGTAGTCCTGGCGGTCGGCAAGGTCGCGGTTGCGCGCCTCGAGCGCGAGGGCTCGTTCCTGCAGCTCGTCTCGGGTACGGCGCATGCGCTGCTGCTCGCGCTCTAACTGGGCGGTACGTAGCGATAGCAAGGTGGCGGCAACCGAAAGGATGGCGGTCAGCAGGAGCGTTCGGGCGGTGAGCGCGTCGGTGCGAAGGTCCGCGACGAGCGCAAAGACAAAGACGACGCCAATGCCCAGCGCGATCCAGGCGTGCTCACGGCGCACGCGCCGCGCGATGTCATAGAGGGCGAGAGGCGCAAACGGCACAAACGGCGGCACGAAGACAGCCGCGATGACGTAAACGTAGCTCGCGGCCTCGCTCGCACGGCGGGCGCGGTTCCCCCGTGCGACCTCGGCCAGCGAGGTGGCAATAACGCCAAGGCAAAACGCCGCGACCAGGTGAGCGTTCACAGCAAGACCCATGGCGGCCGCAATACAGCACGCCAGCACGATCAATTTGTCGAAAAGCCTGTTCATACGGGTATTGTACGCGAAGCCGCGCATGGTGGAGGGGCCGCCTGCGCAACCGTGACATTCCTCCCGCGTGGCAAAGCGGGGGCGTCGGCAGGCCGCACGACCAAGACCCTCGCACTCGTGACAAAGCTCACTGGCGCGCGCCGCCCGCTCCTGCGATGATGCAATCGTACCGGGCCGCAATCAACAGAAGGGCCGCCTCATGACAGACATCGTCCACGTCGAAAACCTCGTCAAGCGCTACGACGATCTTATTGCGCTCGACCACTTTAACCTGAACATCGCCCCCGGCGAGATTTTTGGCCTGCTGGGCCCCAACGGCTCGGGCAAGACCACGTCCATCAACTGCATCCTGCAGCTGCTCGCCTACGACAAGGGCACCATCGAGCTGTTCGGCGAGCGCATGACGCCCGCCCGCTACGACCTCAAGCGCCGCATCGGTGTGGTGCCGCAGCAGGTGGCGGTGTTCGACGAGCTCACCGTGCGCGAGAACATCGACTATTTCTGCAGTCTCTACGTCAACGACCGCAAGCGCCGCCGCGCGCTGGTGGACGAGGCGATCGACTTTGTCGGCCTGGGCGACTTTACCAAGTTCCGCCCCGGCAAGCTCTCGGGCGGCCTGACGCGTCGTCTCAACATTGCCTGCGGCATCGCGCACAAGCCCGAGCTCATCTTTTTTGACGAACCCACGGTGGCGGTCGACCCGCAAAGCCGCAACGCCATCCTGGAGGGCATCTGCCGCCTGCGCGACGAGGGCGCCACGGTGGTGTATACCAGCCATTACATGGAGGAAGTCGAGCAGATCTGCAGCCGCATTATGATCATGGACGGCGGCCGCGTGCTGGCGCAGGGCACTAACGACGAGCTCAAGCGCATGATTCAGATGGGCGAGAAGATTGTAATCGAGGTCGGCGAGGTTCCGAGTGCGGCGCTCGGTGCCGTCGCAAGCCTGCCGCACGTTCTGGACCTTTCGGCAACGGCGGGACAGCTCACGTTTTCGTGCGAAGCGAGCCCGCACAACCTGACGGACATTCTCGATGCGCTGCGCTCGCATGACGTGCCGCTCGGCCGCATCTATTCCGAACCGCCGACCCTCAACGACGTGTTCCTCGAGATCACCGGCCGCGAGCTGCGCGACTAGGGGGCGGCCATGTTCAACACCATCATCACCACGGTCAAGACGCTGCTGCGCCGGCCGAGCACGTGGGTCTGGGGCGCTCTCTTTCCTATCGCGCTTTCCACGATGTTCATGTTTATGTTTGCGAACCTCAGCTCCGACGGCACGGTCGACCCGGTGCCGGTTGCCGTCGTGGCGGACGAGGCCTGGGATGCCTCGACCTTTAAGGATGTGGCGGCTTCGCTTGCCAAGGCAGGCGACGATCAGCTGCTCGATGTGAGCGAGTACGAAGACTTGGCTGCCGCGCGCAAAGCGCTCAAGGCCGGCGAGGTCGCGGGCATCTATACGGTTGATGCCGCGGGCACGCCCAGGCTCACGCTGCTATCGAGTTACGACAGCTCGCGCGCCTCGTCGGTGCTTACCGACCGCAGCATCCTTGAAACGGTGGCAAGCTCGTATACGCAAAATGCCGAGCTCATGTCCCAGATTGCCCAGGACAACCCGGCGGCGCTCGCCGATCCGGCGGCGGTTGCGCGCGCCCTGTCGCTCGAGGGCGGAACCCGCCGCGTGAGCCTGACTCGTGCCACGCCCGATGGCACGGTCATCTACTATTACGCGCTTTTTGGCCTGGTCGCGATGATGTCTGCCGAGTTTGCCGCCTTGAGCGTCGTCGATTTGCAGCCCAATCTGTCCGGCCTCGGCGCGCGCCGCTGCGTGGGCGGTCTTTCCAAGACGGCGTCGCTGGCCGGCATTTTTGTCGGCTCGTGGCTGGTTTCCTTTGCATCGATGGCGGTTGCGATCGGCTACGTGCGCCTGGTCGTGGGCGTCGACTTTGGCGGGCGCGAGGGGTTGTGCCTGCTGGGCGGGGCTGCATCCGCGCTTGCCGCCACGGGCCTGGGGTTTTTTGTGGGCACGCTTCCCGTTAAGGGCGGCAAGGCATCCAAGTCGGGCATCCTCACGGGCTTTGCCACCACGTGCGCCCTGTTCGCCGGCCTCTACGGCGAGCCGGCGATGGCGCTTGCCGACGACGTCGCCCGCGCTTGTCCGGTCGAGTGCTGGCTCAACCCCGTCAAGCTCATCTGCGACATGTTCAATCGCCTGTATTTCTTTGAGGACCTGGGGCCCTTCGCTGTTCGCGCCGGCGCGCTCGTCCTGATGGCCCTGGTGTTTGTCGCCGCCGCTACGCTGATCTTTGGAAGGAGCCGCTATGAGCACCTTTAAGACCGCGCTTCGCATGGCGCTGGCGCACCCGTTCTACCTGCTCATCTATACGGTGTTCATCTCGCTCATGGGCGTATTCATCGCGGCTTCGGTGAGCTGGAACTCGTCGCAGCTTACCGAGTACAAGCCCTACGACACCAACGTGATCGTGGTCGACCGCGACAATAGCGACCTTTCGCGGGCGCTTACCAAGCACCTGGGCTCACGCTTTGACCTGGTCACGGGCGTCGGCGACGACACATACGACCTTGCCGACGCGCTCTCCAAGAGCAACAGCGCCAAGGGCAGTGCCGATTGCGTGTTCTTTATCCCGGAGGGGTTTGAGGACGATCTTGTTGCAGCCGCCCGTGCGGGGGAGGCCCTGCCCAAGCTCGACGTGACCTATGGTTCCGGCACCATGGCGGCGGCGCTTTCGTCCGCCGAGGCCTCGCGCTGGATCTCGCTCGCGGGCGCTGCGGCGGCGCTTGAACCCGCTGCCTCCAACGGTGACGTCGCAAGGGCCGCCGAGCACGCGGCCGCAAAGCGCGCGGAGGTCCAGATCGAGCAGGTCAAGGTCGACTCGACTGCTGCTACCACGCTCGAGTCGTACTTCAACTTTGGCGGGTACGCGATCATCTCGTCGGTCATCGTGTCGGTGGGACTGGTGTTTTCGGGCATGAACGAGCCCGAGCGCGTGCGCCGCATGGATGCCAGCCCGGTCTCTGAGCGCCAGCGTTCGCTCGCTGTGTTCGCGGCCGCCGCCGTGCTCACCGTCTGCATCTGGCTCGTGTCGAGCATGATGGGCGTCGTGGGCTTTGCCAGCGCGGTTGCCGAGGTCGGCGTGGGTCGCGTGTGCCTGGCGCTGGCGGCAACGTTTGCCCTGGCGTGCACGCCGCTGGCCGTTGGCTTTACGCTGTCGAGCCTGGGCGCTCGCGAGGAGCTGCTCAACGGTGTGGGTAACTTACTCGGCATGCTCATGACGTTTTTGGGCGGCGCCTGGATGCCGCTTTCGATGATGGGCCCAGCCGTGCAGACGGTGGCGCATTTTGTGCCGACGTTTTGGGTGAACGACGCGATCAGCAAGGCGCTTGCCTCGGACCTGACGTCTGCCGCGCTGGGCGACATCGCCTGCGACCTGGGCGTCACCGTGCTCTTCGCCGCCGCCATCGCCGCCGTAGGCCTAGCCCTCGCCCACAACAAATCCCACGCCTAGCCACCTAGTCATTGGGGACAGTCTTTGCCGATTCGCCGGCAGGGCTGGCAGGGACTGTCCCAATATGTCGGCACTTGGGGACCACTCATTGGGGACAGACTTAAATGAGCGATTTCACTCATTTAAGTCTGTCCCCAATGAGTAGGTTGGAAAATAGTTCGCGCACGTCGCTTATAAATAGTTCACCTGGGTTTACTATTAGCCTAGAAAAGTGGCAGAAGGCTAACAACGGGGAATAGCATGGCGACAAAGCAAGCGTATGTCCAGGTCAAAGGGCTCAAGAAACACTATGGCGACGGTGATGCGCGCCTGACGGTACTCGATGGCATCGACACGTCCATCAACCGCGGCGAGATCTGCGTCATGCTGGGGCCCTCGGGCTCGGGCAAGTCGACCTTTCTCAACCTGATCGGCGGCCTGGAGGATGCCGACGGTGGCTCCATCATGGTGGACGGCTGCGACCTCACGGTGCTCAAACCTACCGATCTGGGCGAGTATCGCCGCCGTGAGCTGGGTTTTGTCTTCCAGTTCTACAACCTGGTGCCCGATCTCACCATCAAGGAGAACATCGAGGTCACGGCGCACCTGTCCAAAAACCCGCTCAATGTCGACGACCTGCTGCGTTCGCTGGGCCTCTACGAGCACCGCAGCAAGTTCCCGCGCCAGGTCTCGGGCGGCCAACAGCAGCGTTGCGCCATCGGCCGCGCACTCGTCAAAAACCCGGGCCTGCTGCTGTGCGACGAGCCCACCGGCGCGCTTGACTACAAGACATCCAAGGAAATCTTGCAGCTCATGGAGGATGTTAACCGCACCTACGGCTGCACCATCATCATCGTCACCCACAACGCCGCCATCGCCCGCATGGCCAACCGCGTGCTGCGCCTGCGCGACGGCCGCATCGTCGAGGATGGGCTCAACGAGTCGCCCGTTGCGGCCGCCGAGCTCGATTGGTAGGCGATGCCATGACACCTCTCGCAAAGCGACTCCCGCGCGAGCTGCGCCGCAATATCGGCAAGTACCTGGGCATCTTTTTGCTTATGTGCGGGAGCATCGCCCTTACCTCGGGCTTTTTGCTCGCGGCGCATTCCATCGGCTGCCTTATCGACGACATGCGCGATGCGTACACGATTGAGGACGGCCGCGTGACCGCCTCCTTCGAGGCTACCGACGACCAGCTCAAGGCAGCCGAGGATGCAGCCGACGACGTCGGCGGCGTCACGCTCTACAAGAATTTCTCCATCGACGCCATCATCAAAAAGACCGCCGGCGACGACGGCACCAAGCGCACGCTGCGCACCTATGCGCACCGCACCAAGGTCGATATCGCGTCCTACTGTGAGGGCAAGGAGCCCAAGACGGACGATGAGGTGGCTATCGACCGCGTTTTTGCCACCAACAACGACCTCACCGTGGGCGATAAGGTCGAGCTTGAGGGCCGCACCTACACCATTTGCGGCATCATGACCCAGCCCGATAGCCAGGCACTGTTCCTCAACAATTCGGACTTTACGGTGAACACCATCACCTATGGCGTGGCCGAGGTCACCGACGCCGGCTTTGCCGCGCTCGAGGATGCCGGTGGTGCACCTGCCTACACCTACTCCTTTGCTTTTACCGATCGCGACCTCCCCACCGCGGACCGTACCGATGCCGAACAGGATATGGTCGAGGCGCTGACCGATGCCGATGCGCGCGTGGACGATCTGATCGATGCCGATTCCAATCAGGGCATTGGCTATGCGCGCGACGACGTGGACGGCGACTCCATGATGTGGACGACGTTGCTCGACATTATCATCGTGATCATGGCGTTTGTCTTTGTGGTCCTTACCGACGCCACCATCGAGGAGGAGAGCGCCATCATCGGCACACTGCTCGCCAGCGGCTATCGCCGTCGCGAGATTGTACTCCACTACCTGGCGCTTCCCGCCATCGTGGGTGTGCTCGCGGCGCTTTTGGGCACCGCGCTCGGCATTGCGTTCTTTACCGAGCCTATGCGCAGCCTCTATTACGGCTCGTACAGTCTGCCGCCCTTCCAGGTGTACTGGAGCTGGGAGATCTTTGTGAAGTGCGCCGTGGTTCCCGCCGCCGCGCTCATCCTCATTACGCTGGTGGGCCTGCTTCGCAAGATGGGCAAGACGCCGTTGCAGTTCCTTCGTCACGAGGCGAGCGGCAAATCGGGTACCAAGCGTGGTATGCAACTGCCGGAGCGCATGGGTTTTGTTTCCCGCTTCCGCCTGCGTATCTTCCTGCGCAATCTGGGCAACTTCGCCACGCTCTTCGTGGGCATCGCGTTTGCCTCACTGCTGCTGCTCTTTGGCCTGGCGATTCTGCCCACGATGACGCACTACGCCGACAACCTCGAGACAAGCCTGGTCGCCGAGCACCAGTACACGCTCAAGGCGCCGCTGGAGCTCGAGGGCACCGCCGAGGAGCGCGAGCAGTGGTCGGCACTCGAGCGCTTGCAGTCGGTTGACGGCGCGCTGCTTTCTGCCGCCCGGGATGCCGATGGCGAGCTCGACGACGCGGCCGATGCTGCGCAGGCGGCAGCCGATGCCGCGACCGCATCTCCGTCTGCCGAGAGCCTGGCCGCAGCGCAGGATGCGCTTGCCAAGGTCCAGGACAAGAAGGATGCGCTCTACGCGCGCCTTGACGATCTTGCCGATGCCCTCGGCTGCAACCGCGATGAGGCTATCGACCTGATCGACAAGGCCTCTAAGATCGACACCGACAACGACGATATCCACCCGGTCAATACGACCGATAACGACGCGGGTGCAATCGCGCAGGCCGAGAAATACGCCGTTTACCAGCTGCAATACGACCGCGGCGATGGAAATGGCGAGGAGACGATTTCCGTCTACGGCATTTCATCTCATTCGCGCTATTGGAAAGACCTCAACGTCGGCGACGGGCGCGTCGTCTTTGGCGGCGGTCTGCTCGATAAGTTTGGCTGGAGCGAGGGCCAGAAGGTCGAGCTTCGCGACAAGTACGAGGCTCGGGATTATTCTCTTGAGTACGCGGGTAAGGACTGCATCTGGGGTTCAAAGTCGGACATGAATATCTATATGAGCATCGATGACTTTAACGAGCTGTTCGGCAACGACGCCGCCTACTTTAACGGCTATGTGAGCGACGAGAAGCTCGACCTCGATGCTCGTTACTTTGCCGGTGACACCACGCCCGACGACATGCGCGCCGTGGGTGACCAGTTCATCGGCATGATGAGCAAAATGATCGGCATGATGGTCGGGCTCGCGGTGTTTATCTTCCTGCTGTTTATGTACCTGCTGACCAAGGCGGTGATCGACCACAGCGCCCGTTCGATCAGCTACATGAAAGTCTTTGGCTATCGCGATAGCGAGATCTCGCATCTGTACATCCGCTCGATCACGCTGTGCGTGGCGGCGTCGCTCGTGCTGAGCCTGCCGGTCATTATTGGCTCGCTCACGGCCATCTTCCGCTCGATGCTGCTCGCCTACAACGGCAATATCGAGATCTACGTGCCCGCTTGGTCCATGGCGGCATGCGTGGGCATCGGCTTTGCGACCTACCTGGTCGTGGCGTTGCTGCACACGCGCTCCATCAAGCGCGTCAGCCTGGCCGAAGCCCTCAAGGTGCAAGAGTAGTCATCGGGGACGTTCTTAAATGACTGGTCATCGGGGACAGTCTTTGACGATTCGCCGGCTCGCTGGCCGGGCTGGCAAGGACTGTCCCTGGCGGTACTCATTTAAGTCTGTCCCCAATGAGTGCCTGTGCTTGACTTCAACCCCACTTCAACGGGTACCATCCTCTATGTCTGTAACGCCATATAGACCGAGGGGATAGATCTATGACCGCAACCGCACCCGCAGCACCGGCAAAGGTGTACTTCACCAACCTGCGCACGCATGCTCGCGAGAGCCAGCTCGACAAACTCAAACGCCTCATTCGCCGCGCCGGCATTGAGCAGATCGACTTCGAGAACAAGTTCGTCGCTATCAAGATTCACTTTGGCGAACTGGGTAACCTGAGCTTTCTGCGCCCAAACTACGCCCGCGCCGTCGCAGACGTCGTGAAGGAGCTGGGCGGCAAACCCTTCCTCACCGACTGCAACACGCTCTATGTGGGCAGCCGCAAAAACGCGCTCGAGCACATCGACACCGCCTACCAGAACGGCTTTACCCCGTATGCCACGGGTTGCCAGATCATCATCGCCGACGGCCTCAAGGGCACCGACGAGGCGCTCGTTCCGGTCGAGGGCGGCGAGTACGTGCGCGAGGCAAAGATCGGCCAGGCACTCATGGACGCCGACATCGTGATTAGCCTCACCCACTTTAAGGGCCATGAGCAGGCCGGCTTTGGCGGCGCCATGAAGAACCTGGGTATGGGTGGCGGTAGCCGTGCCGGCAAGATGGAGCAGCACGCCGCTGGCAAGCCGAGCGTCGATACCACCAACTGCGTTGGCTGCCGTGCCTGCGAGAAGATATGCGCGCACAGCGCCATCACGTTTGACGGTACGCGTGAGCGCGAGCTTGCCAACGGCAGCACTCGCACGGTTCATGTGGCTGCCATCGACCACGATCGCTGCGTGGGCTGCGGACGCTGCATTGCGGCGTGCAACCAGGACTGCATCAAGCCCGACTATGATGCCGCGGCCGACGTGCTCAACTGCAAGATTGCCGAGTACACCAAGGCTATCGTCGACGGCCGCCCGAGCTTCCACATCTCGCTCGCCATGGACATTAGCCCCAACTGTGACTGCCACGCCGAGAACGACACGCCCATCGTCAACGACATTGGCATGTTTGCGAGCTTCGACCCGGTCGCCATCGATCAAGCCTGCGCCGACGCCGTCCTAGCATCCGAGCCGTTGCCCAACACCGTGCTCACCGACAGCGCGGCCAAAATGGAGCACGACCACGAGCATCTGGAGGGCGAGCAGGCCAAGGACCCCTTCTGCATCACACATCCCGACACCGACTGGCGCTCCTGCATCGCACACGCCGAGAAGATCGGCCTGGGCACGAGCAAGTATGAGCTCATCGAGGTCAAATAGCGCCTAGCTATTGAACATATCAAGTGCCTTTGTGGCGTAAGTCGAGCAAAAGCCGCCCGCGAGCACAGCGCTCGCGGGCGGTTTTCCGGAAGTATGCGGCAAATTTCGAGACCGCCGAGCACACGACGTTTTTTGGCAACAAAACCCCTGATAAATTGTTGATAAAACTGCGGTCTGGTCGGCAGTTCCAGATTTTGCCGCATACTTCCGAAAATAGGGGGTCAGATAAAGCCCCGGACGTTGCTTTTTGCCTAAAAATTCTTTCCGAGGAAGTCGTCGACCGTGTTCCAGTAGAGCTCGGGATCGACCTGCGCGCTCTTGGCGTGCGTGGCGCCATGGATGGTGAGCTTTTGCTTGATCTTGCTGGCGCACGCGTCGTAGTTTTGGTCGAGCATACTGTACGGCACAAAGGTATCTTGATCGCCATGGATAAAGAGCATGGGGACCGTCGCGTGTTTAAGCTGCTCCACGCTGCTCGCCGTATGAAAGTCGTAGCCCGCGCGCACGTTGCACACCAAGTTTGCTACATCGAGCAAGGGAAAGCTGGGCAGCCCAAATACATCCTTGAGCTGCAGGGAAAACTCGTCCCAAACACTCGTATAACCGCAGTCCTCGATGATGCATTTCACGTTGGACGGCAAAGATTCCCCCGCGACGTTCATGGCGGTTGCCGCACCCATCGACTCGCCAAAGACCAGGATGCGCGCCTCGGGGTCGGCCTGAACAATTCGCCCGATCCACGCGACGATGTCGAGGCGCTCGGGCCAGCCCATGCCGATATAGTCGCCGCCGGAGCGCTCGTGGGCACGGGCGGCGGGCGCGAGCACGTTCATGCCGCGGTCGTGGAATCGCTTGACGTATCGGGCCATACCGATGGGCTCGTTGGTATATCCATGCAGGCAGACGGCGTAATCGTGGGTGTTCTCCGGGGCGGCAAAATACCAAGCGGAGAGCTCGGTTCCGTCATCTGCGGTGAGGCTGCTGCTCTCGCGATTCTTTTTAAACCATGCCCGCGCCTCGGTGTCCTCGTCATCCGGCTGCTCACTTTCTTTGTCGTCCTTGCCGTCCTGCATCATCTTCATGGTGTATGGCGCGCGGGGATTCAGCGCGAAGTCAAACAGAAAGTTGCCGGCAAATCCGAGCAGCACAATGACAACCACCAGTGCAACGATGCCTGCTATCTTGAGCTTTCGATGGGGGTGTGCGTTTTGAGCCATGCGGTATTCTCCTATAAGATGTTAATACATCAACATTTAATGCAAGCGCATTATGGACGTTCACCGTTGATGCGTCAACAGGCAAAGAATGGGTAAACAAAGGGTCACGTATGGTGCAAATTTCGCACGCACCCAGACGCTTTGATATAGTGTTGAGAACTCTTTACGTTGGAGGATGTAACCGGCATGTCCGATTCGAGCGACAGTTCCAAGCCGCGACCCAAGATCGCGGCCGTTCCGCACTACACGGTGGGCGAGGAGATCATGAACTCCGTCACCCATGGTGTCGGCTGCCTGCTGGGTATCGCGGGCCTGGTGCTCCTGATCGTATTCGCTGCCCTGCGCGGCGGAGGCCCGGCCCACATGGCCGCGGCGATTGTCTATGGTGTCAGCATTATCCTCGAATACCTAGCCTCCACGCTCTACCACGCGATTCAGCCTGCGCGCGCCAAGCGCGTGTTTCGCATCATCGACCACAGCTGCATCTACCTGCTCATAGCCGGCAGCTATACGCCGTTTTGCCTCATCACGCTCGCAAACGACGGCGGCGCTGCGCTGTTCTTCGCCGTATGGGCCATCGCCATTATCGGCATCGCGCTCGAGTGCTTTTTGCGCGAGCGTCAGCCACACTGGGTAAGCGGCCTGGTCTACCTGCTGATGGGCTGGCTCGTTGTCTTTAAACTGCCCGAGCTCGTGTCGCTGCTCAACCCCGTGGCACTTGCCCTGCTCGCTGTCGGCGGCGTGTGCTACACCGTGGGCGTGCCGTTCTACATCGCCAAAAACGTGCGCTATCTGCACAGTGTTTTCCACTTGTGGGTGCTCGCCGGCAGCATCTTCCAGTTCATGGCGGTGATTCTCTTCGTAATCTAGCGATCGCGTCTGTGCCCGCGGACCTATCCAAGCGGCCGCCGGGCGCAATTGCCCTATCCGTCACCTACGCTTACTACCCAACGTCCCGAATCTTGGAGGTTCGAGAAACTCCCGATGGACATAACCATCTCCCTTATCACCACCCTCGTTTTGACCCTCATCAACGGCTACTTCTCTATGTCCGAGATGGCTCTCACCACGGCTAAGCGCGCCGTGTTGGAGCACGATGCCGAGGAGGGCGATAAACGCGCCGAGCGCGCCGTCCAGCTCGCCGCCGATTCCGACCAGCTGCTCGCCACCATCCAGGTCGCCATCACGCTCGTGGGCTTTGCCTCGTCCGCCGTCGCCTCGACGAGCCTGTCCGACCCGCTCGCCACGTGGCTCATGAGCTTTGGCATCGCGCCGCTTTCAGCCATCGCGCGCGGCCTGGCGCCGGTCATCATCACCGTCGCGGTCGCCTTTGTGTCCATCGTGATCGGCGAGCTCGTGCCCAAGCGCATCGGCCTCGCTAACGCCGAGGGCGTATCCAAGCAGGTTGTGGGACCGCTCTCCGTGTTCCAAAAGATCTCCCGCCCGCTCGTGTGGCTGACCGGCGCCTGCTCCGACGGCCTGGCCCGCATCCTGCGCATCAAGAGCGCCGACGACCGCCAGAACGTCTCGGAGGAAGAGATCAAGTACATGGTCTCGGAGCAGGACGACCTGCTCGACGAGGAAAAGCGCATGATCCACGAGATCTTCGACCTGGGCGACACCGTTGCCCGCGAGGTCATGGTGCCGCGCGTGGACACCACCATGTGCGAGGACGACGAGACGGTCGCCGACGTGTTGTCCACCATGCGCCAGACCGGCTTCAGCCGCATCCCCGTCTATCACGAGGACCCCGACAACGTCGCGGGCATCGCGCACATCAAGGACCTGATCCAGCCCGCGCTCGACGGCAAGGGCGACCAGCCCATCGCCGATTACCTGCGCGACGCCACCTTTGTGCCCGACACCAAGGACATCCTGCCGCTGCTGTCCGAGATGCAGACCTCGCACGACCAGATCGTGGTGGTCGTGGACGAGTACGGCGGCACGGCCGGCATCATCACCATCGAGGATATCGTCGAGGAGATCGTCGGCGAGATCGAGGACGAGTTCGACCCCGACAACAAGTACCTCACGCGCCTTTCGCGCCGCGAGTGGCTCGTCGATGGGCGTTTTTCGTGCGATGACGCGATTGAGCTTGGTTGGCCGCTCGAGGAAAGCGATGATTATGAGACCATCGCCGGCTGGATTTTGGAGCTTTGTGACTCGGTGCCCGACATCGGAGAGGTGTTTGAGGTCGCGGGGTACAAGTTTAAAGTGCAGTCGATGCGTGGCCAGCGCATCTCGCTCATTCGCGTGATCGCTCCGGCCGAAACCGATAAGAAGGATTCCGAGTCTTCGGTAAACGAGCCGACGACGTCGGGTGCGGGTTCCGCGAATCCGCACGACGGCGACGAGTAGGGCAAGGAAGAGTAGGGGAGAGTTATGGCAGGCCTGTTCAACATCCTTAAGGTCACCGTCAGCGAGGACAAGATCTGCGCGCATGTGCTGGTGAACCCCGGCATGCCGCTCATGACCTCGGAGGACATCGAGGCCACGGCGCGCGTGTACTACCTGGTACCGGCGATTGCCAAGCACCTGTGCCTGGGTGATTCCGGCCGCGAGTTCCAGGACTGCATGGGTCAGACCGAGCTCTGCCACCTGCTGGAGCACGTGACGGTCGAGCTCATGAACGAGACCGGTCTTGCCGGTAGCATCTCGTGTGGCCGCACGCGCGTAAGCGAGCATGACGAGCGTGTCTTTGAGGTCGAGCTTTCGTGCCCCGACGACGCACTGGCCATCGGTGCGCTGTCGTCGGCCACCTTTATGATGGACTGGGCGTACCTGCACGCCGACCAGCCTGCCCCCGACGTGGAAGGCACGGTCGCGGGCCTGCGCAACCTGGTGCTGGGCATGCGCGCCGAGGCCGAGGGCAAGGATCCTCACGAGGCCGTCGCCGCTGCGAACGGCGAAGATGCTGCCGAGGACGAGGGCGCTGACGAGGGCGATGTGCCGGTCGACGCCGAGCCCGTTGCCGATGCGACCGCCGAGCCCGTTCCCACCGAGCCCCAGGGCGTCCCCAACTTTGACGACGAGCCCCAGGTGGCGATTGATACCGAGGGCGCGGTTGCCGAGAGCCACGAGGCCTCCGCTGCCGTCTTTGGCGGTGCGGCGACGGTTCCGGCAGGACCTGCGCATGAGGGCGGCCTGCCGCTCGTGGACGGCGCCGGCGAGGACCCGGGTGCCACGGTGGCCATGCCGGCTATGCCTCAGGAGTAGGCCTACGCGTTTATCACCATCACGTACCTGCACCTTTGCCGTACGCAGATGAGCGGAGCGGCAAGTGATGCGCTGCGGGTATAATGGACAGCATTCAAACGGTGGGCACCGACGTGCCCGCAGGAGAGGAATGATCATGGGTAAGACTTTCAGCTTTGTCTCCGGCGCACTTTTTGGTGCTGCTGCCGGCGCTATTATCGGTGTTGCTCTGGCTCCGCGCTCGGGCGCCGAGACCCGCGCCATGGCTGCCGATATCGCCAACGACGCCTGGGACAATATGCGCGACACCTACGAGCACAGCGCCGAGGAGGCCCGTGCTGCGGTGAATGACTTTGGCCCGATGGTCGACGCCAAGACCGACGACCTGCGCGCCAAGGTCGACCTGGCCCGCGAGCGCATGGACCAGCTGCGTGAGCAGCTCAACGACGCCATTTCGGGTGGCAACGTGACGCCTGCCGCCGACGTCGTGGTCGAGAACGCCGTCGAGGCTGATACCGAGGCTGCGGAGCCCTCGACCGAGGCATAATGCGCGCCGGGGATTTTGTCGGCGCCAAGATTTATCGCAAGCCTACCGAGGACAAGCGCACCAAAAAGGACGGCACGCCGCGCAGCCCTAAAAAGCTCGGAAAGATTCACTTTCCGGTCTTTACCCCGGGCGGTACGCGCGTGGTCGGCTTTATGGTCCGCCAGTCCGATATCGCGGGCATGATCGAGCGCCCCGACCGATTCGTAGCGCTCGACGCCATTGGTGTCTACGAGGGCGCCATTGCGGTCGATGACGTCAAGGACACGTACGATGCTGCCGCCGCCAAGCGCCTCGACATCAACCTGGACGATTGCATCATCTGGGTTGGTATGGACGTGCGCACGGAATCGGGCGATGTCGTGGGCTACTGCTCGGACGTTGAGTTCAAGCCACGCTCGGGCATCGTACAGGCATTCTATGTGACCGCCGGTGCCGCTTCGAGCGTGCTGGTGGGCGACACGCAGGTGCCGCCGACGATGCTGCGCGGCTACGAGAACGGCGCGATGGTCGTCTCGGACGAGGTCAAGTCGCTCGGGTATTCGGGCGGTGCGGCTGCCAAGGCCGCCGAGGCCAGCGTCGTGGTGGGCGATAAGGTCAAAAAGGGCGCCAAGGTGCTCGACGACAAGGGGTCGGTTGCCGTGGACAAGGGCAGTCGCGCACTGGGCAAGCAGCTCGGCAAGACGCGCGGCATGTTCAAGGCCTTTAAGGACGAATACCAAAAGGCGAGCGGAGGCTCGTCAAAAGCTACAAAATAGCGACGTACCAAATGATGGGAGGCAAGCCGGAGACCTGTTGCTCCGGCTTGCTGTGTTTATGGGGGAGGGCATATGCGCCAAAACGGATCCAACTTAAACGGGCGTTCGGGTACGCGTCCGACGGCGCGCCGCGATCTGGGGCAGCTGCCCAGCGGTCAGCGCAAGCGTCACCGTAAGCCCGGCGCGATGTACCTCAACCATAGCCGCGGCTTTAGCGATCGCAGCGCGCGCATCGGCAACAGCCGTACGCCCCGTCGTTCGTCTCGCCTGCCCTATGCGCTCATCGCCGTGGGTTGCGCACTCGTGTTGTTTATCGCTGCCGTCGTGGGCTACGTCAACCGCAGCGTGGACGTGGAACTCAACGGCCAGAAGACCGCGGTGCGCGTGGGCTCTACGCTGCAGAATCTCATAGACGACCAGGAGTTGACTGACACCTACGACGCAGGCGACCTACTGGCCGTCGATGACAGCGTGCTCAAGCGCCATGGGGGCGAAAAGCTGTCGGTTAAGGTGGACGGCAAGCGCATAAAACAGGGCAAATGGGATAGCCGCGAACTTGAGGGTGGCGAGAAGGTGACGGTCAAGGATGGCCGTAACACCTACGAGAAGCATGAGGTTCAGGCTACGGTTATCGAGCCCAGGCTCAAGGTCGAGGGCACGGGCGCTATCGAGTATGTGCAGACGTGGGGTGTCCAGGGCCGCTCCGAGGTGTGGGTTGGTGAGCAGTCGGGCAAGACGCAGGACCGCGGCGAGGTTGTGCCCGCCACCGATTGCGTCGTTGCGTGCGCCAGCGTGGCGCCCAAGGGCAACAAAAAGTACGTGGCGCTGACGTTTGACGAGGGTCCGAGCGGCGCCACCAAACAGATCTTGCAGGTGCTCAAGGAAAAGGGCGTTACCGCGACGTTCTTCCTTTCGGGCGATGCGGCCGAGGCCTCGCCTGCCACGGCCAAGGCGATTGTCGATGCCGGGTGCGAGATCGGATCCAACAGCTACAGCGACGATTCGCTCAAGGGTCAGGACCGTGAGACGGTACGCGAACAGATCACGAAAGGCACCGATGCGATTAAGTCGGCGACCGGCGTGAAGACGATGCTGCTGCGTGCTCCCTACGCTGCCTTTGACGAGCAAAACTGGATTGATGCGATGGACCTGGTCTCCGCCGTGGTCTCGTGGAATATTGACTCGGGCGACTGGCTGCTCAACGGTGCCGACGAGCAGGTCTCAACGGTGCTCGATTCGGTGACGCCGGGCAATATCGTGCTGCTCACCGATAGAGACGAATGCGCCGAGCAGACGCTCGAGGCGCTGCCGCAGATTATCGACGGTCTTGTCGCCGACGGCTACAAGATCGTGACGCTCAGCGACCTGGTCAAGACGGACACGTCGCTGAGCAAAAAGCTCACCTCGCTGACGAAGGTCACCATGCCTAAGGACGCCGTGTTCCCCCAACTTGCCGAGGACGATGACACCACAGAGTAGTCATTGGGTAGTCGTTTAAGAACGTCCATTGACTATGTCACGGATGCGTCAGCGTTTGGTATGCCTGCAATGTGCAGCGCATAAATTCGATGCCGCAGGGCGATGCTGATGCTATAGTTACTGCGGTTAATGAGGGTCAAGAGAAAGGTTACAGGTGAAATCCAAACCTCGACCATACAGTCGATGACCCCATGCAGGTGCTTTTTGCGCATGCACGGGGTGTAAGCGTCGAGCGGCGTGCCGCCCGCGCATGCGTATACATATCCAGAAGCCTCCGGACGCCGCACATGCGGCCGCGTTCGGAGGAATAATGATGGGGAGCACCATTGAATTATCTGAGTGAGATGCTCAAATTGCCGGTCTTGGATGTCGACGGCGAAAAGCTCGGCGTGGTGAACGATTTTGGCATTGCTACCGGCGAAGTTTTTCCGCACGTGACGTCGCTCGCGTTCCGCGGCCCCGGCAAGACGCCGTTTATGATCAGCTGGCGCAAATGGGTCGACCGTATCGACGAGACGGGTGTACACCTTAAGACGTCGGCCACCGAAATCCGTTTTTCGTACCTGCAGCCGACCGAACTCTTGCTTGCCCGCGACGTGCTCAACAAGCAGATTGTCGACACGCAGGGCATGAAGGTCGTGCGCGTCAACGACATCAAGTTTTCCATGTCGGGCGAAAACCAGCTGCGCCTGCTGGGCGCCGAGGTCGGTGCTCGCGGTCTGCTACGCGCCATCAGCCCCGCGCTCGAGCATATCGTCGAAGGCTTTATGAGGCACCTGGGCAAGCCGCTCAGTGAGGACATCATCGCTTGGTCCTACATGGACCTGCTCGACCGCTCGACTAAAAACATCCAACTCTCGGTGTCGCACAAGACGCTCGGCGAGCTGCACCCTGCCGATATCGCCGACATTATCGAGCAGCTCGACCCGCGCCTACGTGCGCAGGTGTTTGCGCAGCTCGATACCGCCCAGGCAGCCGAAGCTATCTCGGAGTTCGATGACGACGAGCTTATGACCGAGATGCTCGAGGGCCTGTCCGACACGGACGCATCGTCGATGCTGGCCATGATGGACCCGGACGATGCAGCCGACCTGATCGACGAGCTCGATTACGAGAAGGCCGAGAAGCTCCTGCGCCTGATGGGCGTCAAGGAGGAGAAGGCGATTCGTAACCTGCTGGGGTATGAGGACAACACCGCCGGCCGCATCATGACCTCGGAGTTTGTTTCCCTGCCCGCCACGGCAACGGTCGGTGACGCCATCGAGGCGATTCGCGAGCTCGATGAGGACTTCGAGAGCGTCTACTACGTCTATACCGAGGATCCGAGCGGCATGCTGACCGGTGTGCTTTCGCTGCGCACACTGATCGTAGCCGATCGCGACGCCACGCTGGGTCAGCTGGCCTATCGCGACCTGGTCTACGTGTCGCCCGACGAGGACCAGGAAGACGTGACGGACGAGATGACCAAGTACGACCTGGTCGCTATCCCCGTCTGCGACGAGAACCGCCACATCCTGGGTATCGTGACCTTCGACGACGCCATGGACGTTATCGCCGAGGAGCATCAGGAGGACCTGCAGATCGCCGGTGTCGGCTCGGGTGACAGCGCGTCCGACGACTCGACGAACGTGCTCAGCTGGTTCGTGCATCGCCAGTACTGGGTTGTTGTATGGGGCATCGCGTCGTGCATCATGGCGACCGTGTTGGGGACGGCGCTCGGCTCCGCGCATCTGGTGGTGTTCCCCATGTGCGCCATGCCGCTCGTGCTGCTGGCGGCCTCGCGCATGGTGTCGTTCGTCAAGAACTACTTCCTGGAGTATGACGGTCACGACGACGAGCCCAAGCCGTATCTGGGGTTCTTCTTCCAGAGCACGGGCATGGGCCTGATTCTGTCACTCGTGACCTATCTGTGCGCCCAGCTGGTGCGCACCGCTGCGTTCCCCGATGCGTCCATGTTTGAGGAGCAACTCTTTACCGGGTGTTTTAATATCGCTGCTATCATTTGCCTGGTCGGCAACATGAGTGCCGTGATTTACCTGATGGTGCTGTTCTGGCGTGACGAGCATGACCTCAACACGTCGGGCACCGCCATGAACGTCATTGCCGTCATGATCTCGTGTGTGGCGTATTGCATCGCCGCGGTGCTGCTCGCCATGTCAGTCATGGGCTAGGTGGTCGCGTGCAAAATACCAAGCAAAAGTCGGGCACCAAGCAAAAGCTGACCATCGCAGCCATCTTTGGCGCTATGGGCCCCGGTCTGCTGGCGGCGCTTTCGGGCAATGACGCCGGCGGCATTGCAACGTATTCCAGCGCGGGCGCCAGCTATGGCTACAAGATGCTCTGGATGCTTCCCGTCATGACTGTGCTGCTCATCGTGACGCAGGAGACCGCGGCGCGCTGCGGCTGCGTCACGGGCAAGGGCCTGGCATCGCTCATTCGCGAGCGCTTTGGCGTGCGCAAGAGCGTGTTGGCCATGGCGGCGCTGTTGATCGCCAACACGGCTGTGACCATTTCGGAGTTTGCGGGCATCGCCAGCGGCCTTGCTCTCTTTGGCGTGCCGGCGAGCATCTCGGTGCCGTTGGTGGCGCTGCTGGTGTGGATGCTTACCATGTCGGGTAGTTTCCAGCGCATCGAGAAGATTCTGCTGCTGGTGAGCTGCGTGTTCGTGACCTATATCGTCGCCGCGTTTATGGCTGGCCCCAACTGGGGTGAGGTCGCGGTCGACCTGGTCGTGCCTAACATTCAAAATGACCCCAGCTACGTGTCGCTCGTGGTCGCAACGATCGGTACCACCATCGCGCCATGGATGATTTTCTTGGCGCAGAACAACGTGGTCGATAAGAACGCGGGCGAGGACGATATCGTGCTGCAGCGCATCGATACCGTGAGCGGCTCGCTTGCCGCCGATGTCATTGCCGGCTTTATTATCATCACGACCGGTACGGTGTTGTTCCCGGCGGGTATTCAGATTAGCGATGCTGCCGATGCTGCCCGCGCGCTGGAGCCTATTGCGGGTCAGTGGTCTACGGTACTGTTTGCCTCGGGCCTGGTCGCGGCGAGCTTCTTGGCTGCCTGCGTGCTGCCGGGCGTTACGTCGAGCGCTATCTGCGAGGCATTTGGCTGGGAGCGCGGTGCCGATCGCAGCTGGGACGAGGCCCCGGTCTATCGCGGCATCATTACGGCCATCATCGGCATCTCTGCCGTGCTGGTGCTTATGCCCGGTGTCGATCTGTTCCAGATTATGATGACCTCGCAGGTCATCAATGGCGTGCTACTGCCCGTGGTTCTGGTGTTCCAGGTGGTTATTGCCGCTGACCGTCACATTATGGGCACTAACCGCAACGGCCGCGTGTGGAATGTGCTCACTTGGGCGACTATCGGTGTGATTACGGTGCTGACGGTCGTCATGTTTGTTCTGCAGGCGATGGGTTACAGCGCTTAGCGCCTCTTTTGGGTTTCGAGCGGCCGCTGCCATGGGCCGCGGCCTCTTTTTTGCCCGCTATAGGGGGTTAGTTATATGGCAGTGGACAAAAAATGCCAAATATGAGTACTGTTGCTAAGTGAATAGCATTTACATCCAAGAAGATAATGGACATAGCCGATAGTATGTTCATTAAAATTGGCTCCAATATGTCTTAAACCAGTCAGGTTGGCTGCTTTAGGGGGTTGTAGGGGTCGCTCGGACGTCATTTTGGGTGGTTTTGCCTGCTACTAAAATGGTAACAGTACTCATATTTGCCCCTTTTTGTCCATGACCTCTTGGAGTCGGGTAGCGCGCAGAGATGTGGTGTAAGAGGCGGGGAATGCCCCGCCTCCGCCCT
>CAJMMN010000016.1 GCA_905214525.1 uncultured bacterium | reverse complement strand
GGCCAGCCCGTGGGAGGCCAGGGCGCCGCTGACCGGTGGACGGCACCGAGCCGTCATCGAGAATGGAGAAGGGGGAGGCCTCGCGGCCTCCCCCTTTTTGCGTTAATACATCACAATGTAGTTGCATTTCACCTGTAACCCGGTTGGGCTTATGGGTAATGAGCTTTTATTTAAAGACAATACATCGAATCACAAGGGCAACTGCTACGACCACAATGATCAAAAGCAAGAATTGGAGTCGATGCTGCCTACGTCGTTTACTTGATGAAACGAAGATCGTTTTCCCTTGTTTTGGCGTCTCGAGATAACGAGCCGAATGCGTTAAGGTTTGCTTAGGTCGAGGACCTCTTTGATGCCGAGTTACGGGCTTTTTCGTCGGATCGTCATTGATTGCGCTGTTTTTTGATAATGGCGCATCTTTCAGATATACGGGATCGCCCGATGCGACGCCCATATGCTTACGCCCCGTTTGGGCATCCTCCAGCGTTCGATATCGATTTCTTGTCACATACTCGGGCTCTGGATCATTAATGGGCTCTTGCGAGATGTGAGGGCGATGGAACCGTGACGGCTGCTTGGAAGTTTCTTCCCCCTGCGTCGGCATAAACATATTGTTCTGGTTTTGGTCGTCCATGATGCCCTTTAGCTCGTTACCAACAACGCGTATGCGCTCATTGTAAGCCCCTTGTTATTTGTAGCTGTGGACATACTCGTAATTTAAGCTCTGGTTCAAAGAACCTTAACCTTCCTAAAACCTTAGTCGGATGCACTTAGATATACTTATAGTACTGGACTTAAAAAACTTTATAGTCGGTGTATATATGAGCACCGGGTGGGCATATATATGAACGTCAAAAGAAGTCCCAGTCACCTAGAAGATGACTCGGCAGTCCTATAAAGGAGTGGTAAACATGGCAAGCATGGTTCCTTATCGTTCGGTTTTTGGCGTTCGTCCCTCTGCAAGCTCGTTGTTCGATCTGTTTGATGATATGAGTGATCTGGCGAACAGCTCTATTGCCTCTAAGGCGTTCCCCGTTGATGTTGAGGATAAGGGCGATGGCTATGAGGTCAAGGCTTATCTGACCGGCGTCGCCAAGGACGATATCGATGTCGAGCTTAACGAGGGCCGTCTGTCCATTAGCGTGAATGTCGAGGAAGACGAGGAGAACGAGGGTAAGAACTTCCTGCAGAAGGAGTTCAGCTCGTACAGCGCAACTCGTGGCGTGTATCTAAAGGACGCTTCGAGCGAGGGCCTCTCGGCTAAGTACGCTGACGGCATCCTGACCGTTACGGTTCCCAAGATCGTCGAGAAGAAGAACGTTACGAAGATCTCCATTGACTAACTTCGTTGGCGTTCTGTGCTATTAAGAGATAACAAAAGGGGCTGGGAAGCGATTCCCGGCCCCTTTTGCTGTCTAGGATAATCTAATGAATGGTTGCTGGCCGATGCTGGCTTGCGGGGCGTATCGAGAGTTTTCGCGATCCTTGGAGAAGGGTGGCGGAGCTGCCGACCTCGTCATCCAAGGTTGCGGCTAGAGCTTTGGCATAGCTTTTGACGGTATGGCTCGGGCGATTATTATCTTGGCTGATATGCATGGCAATGAGCTGTTCGGTGCGATCGGTAACGAGTTCGCGCGCGGCTTCGGCGGCTTGGTCGTTGGAGAGGTGCCCCCTTGCAGACAGGATGCGCTCCTGAAGAAAGCGGGGATATTCTCCCTCGCGCAGCATGGTCACATCGTGGTTGCTTTCGAGCGCGAGGACTCGACAATCTTTGAGGGTGTTCATGGCTTGGCTTGATAGCTCTCCGGTGTCGGTGGCAAAGCCGATGGAATCATCGAGGGCGTCGAATCGATAGCCGACTGGATTGATGACATCGTGTGATGTTGAGTAGGTTTGCACGTGGATGCCGGCAATGGATAGGGTGTCACCGGGATCGAACTCCTCGACAGACAGATACGAAAGATTTTCTTTGCTCGAAAGTGTGCCCCTGCTGGCATAGAGGGGGCCGTGCCAGTGCTTGCACCAGACATCGAGACCTTTGATGTGGTCGCTGTGCTCATGAGTGATGAGAAGAGCCGAGACGTTATCTGCCGAGAGCCCCAGTTCTGCCATGCGCTTTAATGTCTCGCGGCGAGAAAGACCGTCGTCAATCATGATGAGCCCTCGGGGGCCTTCGATGAGTGCGCAGTTGCCTTTTGAGCCGCTGCCAAGGATATGAAGGTGCAGACGAGACATAATATTCCAAAGGATACAATGGGTGCGAACGAATAGAGGAGGAAGCAAATGCCAACGGTATCTCAGCATTATGGACGCCATGCTGCATCGTGGGCCGATGATAGGGCCCTGGCAACGCGGCAGACGGCTGCCCCCGTGGTGCTCATGGTATCAGGTGGTGCGGACTCGACGGCTTTGCTCCTTATGGCATGCACATCAAAGTTGGATATTCTGGATGGGCGTGGTGTAGCCCCCATCGCGCGCGAGCGACTACACGTGCTGCATGTGAACCATCACCTGCGCGGCGAGGCATCCGATGGCGACGAGGCCTTCGTGCGCGGCCTATGCGCACAATATGGCTTGCCGCTGTGTGTTGAGCATGCCTATTTTGATGATGAATCGGGCAATATCGAGGCAGCCGCCCGCGAGGTGCGCTATGCCGCGGCGCGGAGGTATGTTCGCGAGCTCTGCGTCCAGACGGGGGCACCGCGAACGGCGGCTCGTATCTGCACTGCGCACACGTCTTCGGATCGCGCGGAAACGTTTTTGATGAACGCGATTAAGGGTTCGGGGCCCGCTGGCCTATCGAGCATTCCTCGCCGGAGGAATATCGTGGTGCGTCCCCTGCTCGACCTGACTCATGATGAGCTCGTGGGCTATTTGCAGGTGCATGGTCAGCCGTGGCGAGAGGACGAGAGCAATGAGGACGTGTCATACTTGCGTAACTATGTGCGCCATCGAGTGATGCCGGTGGTGGCGCAGCGCAACGCGAGTGTCTGTAAGACGATTGGCGCCGCCTGCGAGATCTTGGGCGATGAGGATGCCTTTCTTTCCCAGCTTTCCGCACAGGCGTTTCGAAGCTGCCTGCGTAAGGAGGCGGCGGGTGCACTGGTTCTTGACGCTCGCCGACTGGCCGCGGCCGAGGTGGTGATTGCTCGGCGCATGGTGCGACTGGCAATTAAGCGTATCGACCCCGACGCTCGCCCGGAGATGCGGCATGTGGAGCGCGTGCTCGCCTGTGTCGCCGAAGGCTCGGGTTCGGTCACGCTGCCGGCGGGAATCGATGCGCGCGTGGAGTTTGGCATGCTGTCATTCAAGGCTCCGGCGGCGCGCGAGGGATTAGTTGCCGATTGGGTCACCATTCCCGGTCGATTGCCGCTGGGGGCGGGCCGCATTCTTGTGGCAGAGCCGATGGCCGTCGAGCCGGGGTGTGATATTGTGCGCCGTGCCCGCGAACTCGCGGGTGCCGGAGGGGTGGTCGCGATGGTGGATGCTGCGACGCTGGGCTTTGCCGATCGCGATAACGAACGGATGCTCGCCGGCTCGCGCGGGGAGATTCCCGCCGAGGCGCGTTTGGCGCGTCTGTGGGTAGACGGTCCCGCGCCGGGGGATGTGATGTGTCCGTTGGGCATGAGTGGGCGAAGTAAGAAGGTATCCGACCTGCTCAACGAGGCTCGTATTCCCGTATCTGAGCGCTCTGGCGTACCCGTGGTAAGAACGGCTCCGGGAGGTGCCGTAGTATGGGTCGCAGGCGTTCGCACGGACGAGCGCTTTAAATGCACGGCCGCAACGCGCGTGGCATATCTGCTTCGTGTGGTCGATGCGGAGTAGCGTCCCACGCCAGCTATTCTGTGCGACGTTGACGGTATTCCCGCGCTGATGGCGTACGGGCTGGAAAATATACCCCGTGCGCTGCTAGAATGTGAAGTTCGCGTCCATACGGCGGTGTGTGGGCGATAAGCACAAGAAAGGGTTGTCATGGCTTCTCAACATCCGGATATCGAGAAGGTTCTGTTTACGCAGGAGGATATCGACGGTATCGTCTCTCGCCTAGGCGAGCAGATTACTCGCGACTACGCGGGTAAGGATCTGGTGCTGATTGCGGTCCTGCGTGGCGCCGTGGTCTTTATGGGCGACCTGATGCGCAAGATCGAGCTGCCGACCAACATCGATTTCATGGCTGTTTCGAGCTATGGCGACGGCGTGAAGTCCTCGGGTATCGTGCGTATCATTAAGGACCTGGATATCGACATCCGCGGTCGCGACGTGCTGATCGTCGAGGACATTCTGGACTCGGGCCTGACGCTCAAGTATCTGATGAAGAACCTCGAGAGCCGCAAGCCCGCTTCTCTGGAGGTCGCCGCCTTCCTGTGGAAGGACGTTGAGGACCGTACCTCGGCCATCACGCCCAAGTATGTTGGAACCCATTGCCCCGATGCCTTTGTGGTGGGCTACGGCCTCGACTATGCCGAGCGCTATCGTAACCTTCCGTATCTGGGCATTTTGAAACCGGAGGTTTATTCGTAAGATGCCCGACGACCGTAACGACAACAATTCCCAGACTCCCCGGGAGCCCAAGATCCCGGGGATGCCCGGAGGCAAGAAGCCCACGCGTACGGGCTGGTTGTATTTTATTTTGGCTTGCGCGCTTCTGGGCTACGCCTTCTTTAACATGGGCTCCGGCTTTGCCAATTCCAGCAACACCGTAAAGCTCGCGACGAGCGAGATGGTCAACGCCATCAAGCAGGACCGCGTCGAAGATTTGACCTATACGGTTCAAGACGGAAGCGTGGCGGGTCATTACTGGAAGACAAAAAAGGACAAGGGCGATACGAGTGAGCTCAAGAGCTTCTCCTCGACCTATGTCGGCTCCGATTCGCTTGCCGAGCTTATGGCGGAGCACCCCGATACCAAGTACATCGTCAACACCAACGATCCCGATTTTTGGGGCGACTTGGCGATGAGCGTGCTTCCGACGATCGCCCTGATCGCCATTATGTTCTACTTTATGCGCCAGATGATGGGCGCCAACAACAGGAACATGCAGTTTGGCAAGACCAACGCCAAGACCAACGAGGCCACACGTCCCAAGGTCAAGTTTGAAGACGTTGCCGGCGTGGACGAGGCCGTCGAGGAGCTCGAGGAGATCCGTGACTTTTTGAGCGATCCGGATCGTTATCGCAAGCTGGGCGCCAAGATCCCGCGTGGCGTGTTGCTGGTGGGCCCTCCGGGCACCGGTAAGACGCTGCTGGCCAAGGCCGTTGCCGGCGAGGCGGGCGTGCCGTTCTTTAGCATCTCGGGTTCCGACTTTGTCGAGATGTTCGTGGGTGTCGGCGCCAGCCGCGTGCGTGACCTCTTTAAGGAGGCCAAGTCCCAGGCCCCGTCGATCATCTTCATCGATGAGATCGATGCCGTGGGACGTCAGCGCGGAGCCGGCTTGGGCGGCGGTCACGACGAGCGCGAGCAGACGCTCAACCAGCTGCTGGTCGAGATGGACGGTTTTGAGGAGAGCGAGTCGGTCATCCTGATTGCCGCAACCAACCGACCCGATATTCTGGATCCGGCATTGCTGCGTCCCGGTCGTTTTGACCGCCAGGTCACGGTCGACCGTCCGGATGTGAAGGGCCGCGAGCAGATCTTGCGCGTGCATGCCGAGAACAAGCCGATGGACGAGGACGTGAAGTTTGAGAAGCTCGCCCAGATGACCGTTGGCTTCACCGGCGCTGATCTGGCAAATCTGCTCAACGAGTCTGCGCTGCTGGCTGCCCGCCGCCATCGTTCCGTGATCTCGATGGATGAGGTCGAGGAGTCGATGGAGCGCGTGATTGCCGGACCGCAACGCAAGGGTCGTGTGATGACCGAAGCCGAGCGCACCACGATTGCCTACCACGAGAGCGGCCATGCCCTGGTGGGTCACATCCTGGAGCACTCCGATCCGGTCCACAAGATTTCGATTGTCAGCCGCGGCCAGGCTCTGGGCTACACGCTGCAACTTCCGCAGGAGGATCACTTCCTCAAGACCAAGAACGAGATGCTCGACGAGCTCGCCGTGTTCTTGGGCGGCCGCGTTGCCGAGGAGCTCATGTGCGACGACATCACGTCGGGCGCGAGCAACGATCTGGAGCGCGCGACCAAGATGGCGCGCGAGATGGTCACGCGCTTGGGCATGAGCGAGGAGCTTGGAACGCAGGTGTTTGGTGAGGCACAGCATCAGGTATTCCTGGGCCGCGATTATGCCGATCACCAGGATTACTCCGAGGAGACGGCGCGCCGCATCGATATCGAGGTTCAGCGCATCATGCGCGAGGCGCATCGCCGTGCGGTCGAGATTTTGGATGCCCGTCGTGATCAGCTCGATCTGATGGCCAAGGTGCTGCTTGAGCGCGAGACCGTCGAAGGCGACGCCGTGAACGCCCTGCTCGACAACGAGTGGGATGCCTATCTTGAGCGCGAGGGCGATATCCTGGCGGCCAAGGAGGAGCGCAATGCCAAGGCGGCCGGCATGCCGACCAAGAAGCGTGCGCCTCGTATGAGCGAGGAGGAGCTTGCGGCAGACGCCGCGGCATTTGCGCAGGCGGCTATGCAGGAAGATGCAGAGACCGCATCCGATGATGCCGGCGATGACTGTGCCGTCAATGCCGGCGCTGACACCGACGACAAATAGTCTTTGTGGCGAAAGCCTCCGCGGGGAAACCTGCGGAGGCTTTTTCTTTTGAGCGATATGGGGCCGTCTGTCCCCAATCAACATTGCTGCGGCACTTCGCCCGACTAAAGCGTACAATACCGCCTATGCGAAAGGGGAACAGATGATCAACGAAACTATGTATGCTCGCGGTGCGGAGAGCTCCATCATCCGCGAGATCTTTAGCTATGGCCTTGAGCGCAAGGCGCAGATCGGTGCAGAGAACGTATTCGATTTTTCGCTGGGAAACCCGAGTGTTCCGGCGCCTGCTGCCGTGGCGGAGTCCATTAAGAAGGCCTTGGAGCTGCCGAGTGACCAGCTGCATGGCTATACGCCCGCGCCGGGCCTGCCGCAATGCCGAGCAGCCGTCGCCGAATCGCTCAACCGCCGCTTTGGCACGAACTATGAGGGTAAGGACGTCTTTATGACGGTGGGTGCCGCGGCTTCGCTCACCTGTACGCTCAATGCCGTTACGAACCCGGGTGACGAGGTCATTGTTATCGCCCCGTACTTCCCGGAGTATCGCGTGTGGATTGAGAAGGCCGACTGTACGTGTGTCGAGGCGCTCGCCGATGAAGATACGTTCCAGCTGAGCGTGGATAACGTGCTCAAGGCGATTACCGATAAAACGGCAGCTGTCATCATCGACTCGCCGAACAACCCGACCGGTGCCGTGTATACGCGCGACACACTGACGCGACTGGCCAATGTTCTGCGCGAGATCAACGCCAAGCGCGACCCCGAGAATCCGATCATGCTGATCTCGGACGAACCGTATCGCGAGATTGTATACGGTGCCGAGGTGCCTTGGGTTCCCTCGATTTACGAGCACACCGTCGTGTGCTATTCGTACTCCAAGTCGCTGTCGCTGCCGGGCGAGCGCGTGGGCTGGATTTTGGTTCCCAACACCAACCCGCAGGCGGCGCGTCTGATGCCGGCTGTTGCGGGTGCCGCCCGTACGCTGGGCTTTGTGTGCGCACCGGCGCTCTTCCAGCGCGTGATTATCGATTGCATCGATGAGCCGAGTGACGTTGAGGCCTATGCACGCAACCGCACGGCGCTCACCGATGCATTGGCGGAGTACGGCTACACCTATGTTGAGCCGGACGGTGCTTTCTACCTGTGGGTGAAGGCGCTCGAGCCCGATGCAAATGCATTTTGCGAGCGCGCGAAGAAGTACGAGCTGCTCGCGGTTCCCTCGGACAGCTTTGGTATGCCGGGTTGGTTCCGCCTTGGCTATTGCGTGAGTTACGAGACGATTATCAATTCGCTACCTGCCTGGAAGCAGCTGGCAGACGAGTATCGTTAAAAGCAAAGCGCTCTGCCTGTAATGTTTTACGTGAAACGGGGTTTGGTGTTAAGCCGAACCCCGTTGTCATGTACGTTGTGTCGTTGGGATGGAGCGGTTTTACGACTATCGGAGGCTATGCGTACAATGAATATACGCGACGGCCATGCCGGATAAGGAGATCCGATGCCCTACCTGCTTTCCTGTGATATCCATACTCATACGATGTTCTCTGCGCATGCATATTCGACCATTGAGGAGAATGTGTACTGGGCGGCAGAGCGTGGCCTGCAGGTGCTCGGATCTGCCGACCATCTGAGCTCTATGGTTTCGCCTTGCCCCAATGACCTGCGCAGTTACCAGTTCTTTATTAACCAGGATATCTGGCCGCGCATTTGGAGCGGCGTACTGGTGCTGCGTGGTGCCGAGGCCGATATCGTTTCGCTGGACGGAAGCCTGTTTGGCGAGGACACTCCTGTCACGCTCGATATTGCCGGCGATTCGTATAGTCGTGAGCATTCGCTGTTCGATTTGGTTACGCGCAATTTGGATTATTTGGTTGCGAGTGTGCATAATCCGCAGCTCGCTGAAGGCGCGACGCTCGCCCAGACGACCGAGATGTATATCAATGCTCTGGAGCACCCCAAAGTGTTTATGCTGGGCCACACGGGTCGCTCGGGTGTTTCCTTTGATATCGATGAGGTGTTGTTGGCGGCAAAGGCCAAGCACAAGATTATCGAGATTAACAACCATAGTCTTGAGCATGGTACCGATGCCGAGCATTGGGGCGCTTGTCGCAAGATTGCCGAGCGCTGCGCCGAACTGGGCGTGGGGATTGGCGTCTCGACCGACGCGCACATTGGTATGGCAATTGGCAAGCTCGACCAGGCGCGCAAGATGCTCGATGAGATTCACTTCCCGCTGGATCTGATCGTGACGCGCGACCGCGAGACGCTGCTGCGCGAGATGGCGGCAGCCGGCGTGTGTGACCTGCGCAAGAGCATGTAACGGGCTCATCTGCCCAACGAGAGGGGGCGGTCCAGACGGGTCGCCCCCTTTCTTGTGCCGGTAGATTTTAAGGCATGTCCCAAAAATCTACTGGGGTGGGTTAGCGGCGCTCGAGGACCGCGACGGTCTCGGTGTGGTCGGTATGGGGGAACATGTCGACTGGCGTGATCTTGAGCAGGCGATAGCCTCCGTCGAGGAGCTGGTGCAGGTCACGCTCTTGGGTCACGGGGTTGCAGCTGATATAGGTGATGCGGCGCGGCTTGAGTGCGCAGGCGGCTTCGAGGAACTCGGGGGTGGAGCCGGCGCGCGGCGGGTCGATGGAAAGGACGTCGACGCGTTCGTTGTTGTCGGCGGCATCGAGGATGTAGTCGGTGGCATCGTCGGCCATAAACCAGGCGCTGCGGGTAAGGCCGTTGAGCTCGGCATTGCGACGTGCGTCGGCAATGCCCGCCGGGTTGCGCTCCACGCCGAGCAGCATAATGCCGACGCCCCTGTCCTGGGCATCCTTCGCGGCGCACAGACCGATGGTGCCGCTGCCGCAGTAGGCATCCATAAGCACATCGCCCTGGCGCAGGTCCATGCCTTCGATGGCGAGCCGGTAGAGCAGTTCGGTCTGCTGCGGGTTGGTCTGGTAGAACGCGGTGGGGGAGATGTCGAACTCGCAGCCGAGCAGCTGGTCGCGCATGCACTCGGCGCCATAGACGATACAAGTCTCCTCACCCAAGATGGCGTTACCGGGACGGCCATTGATATTTTGGGCAACGGTGACGATATGCGGATCGAGTGCCGCGACGGCCTCAAAGAACTCCTGTGCATGCGGTAAGTCACGCTGGGCGGTCACGAGCGTAACCATGACCTGGTCGGTACGCCAGCCGCGGCGGACGACGGCATAGCGAAGCAAGCCAAGATGTTTGTCCTCATTAAACGCGGGAATATGCAGCCGCTCAGCTTCGCGTGCGATGCCGTTGAGAATCTGACGGGCACCCGGCGCCTCGACAGGACACTCGGGTACGGCAACGATCTTGTGCGTGCCGCGCTCAAAGAAACCGCAACGGACAGCGCCCTCCTTACCGGGAGCAAAGGGAGTGGCAGCCTTATGACGAAAGCCACGCGGCGCAGGATATTTACCCGGGTCGCCCAGGGTAACACCTATACCGCGAATGGGATCAACGGCAATACCCTCGCGCTCGCAGAGCTCAGCAAACAGCTCTTCCATAGCAGCCTGCTTGGCCGCCAGCTGCTTCTTATAAGGACGATTGATCGCCGTGCATCCACCACAAGCCCGCATGATGGAACAAGGCGACTTGGGATCCACGGCCTTTCGCGCAGGCGAAACCGAATCTTTATGTGGGCGCTTGGTGCGAGTCTGAGATGCCTTGTCCTCGCTCCGACGAGAGCCGGGACGCTTGGCCTTAGTCTTGCCCTTCGCATCCTGAGACGACTTGGATTTCTTAGAAGATTTTTTCTCCTCCGACCCTTCAGTCGCTTCGATCAAAGCACGACGAGCCCTACGCTCCGCACGAGATTCTGCCATGAATTAACCCCACTAATTTACAAATTGAAATCTGAAAGCATTGTACCGTGCCAAGCTAGCGGACGATATGCAAGCACCCATTTCATGTTAGTGATAAGCCCAACGACGTTTGCCCGCCGGGTGCCGGGGCTGGGGTTAAGTTTGTCGCGAGTTCCGCACGAACAGGAGAGCACTTAATGTGCTCTCCGTCGTGAGCAGGACTGTAGAGCAGCAAGCTTAACCCCAGCCCCGGCACCCGGCGGGCAAATCCTCCCTTGTACTCTATCAAGGTAAAGTGTATGATGCTGAACGTTACATGATTCACTTTACCTAACTAAAGTGCCATCAAGGGGGAATACCATGAATACCGATATGTCTCGTCGTCAGTTTGTTGGTCTAGCCGGCTCGTTTGCCACGGTGCTTGGCCTTGGTCTTGTCGGTTGTGGCGGCGGTGCCGGTAAGGGCTCTGCTGCCGGCTCTGCTGCGGCCAAGGATACGAAGGGTGCCGCGGAGTCCAAGAAGCTCGTCGTGGGCTTTGACAAGTCCTATCCTCCGTATGGCTTTGTGGGCGACGATGGCGAGTACACCGGCTTTGACCTCGACCTTGCCAAGGCCGTTGCCGATAAGCAAGGCTGGGAGGTCAAATACGAGGCTATCGACTGGGATGCCAAGGACACGCTGCTCAACTCGGGTGCCATCAACTGCATCTGGAACGGCTTTACCATGGAGGGCCGCGAGGACGACTACACGTTCTCCGAGTCTTACATGCTCAACGAGCAGGTGCTCGTGGTCAAGAAGGACGCGGGTATCAAGAGCTGGGACGATCTTGCCGGCAAGACCGTGATTACCCAGACTGATTCCGCCGCACAGGACGTGCTCGAGGGCGACCAGAAGGATCTGGCCGCGACGTTTGCCACGCTCGATACCATCGGTGAGTACAACACGGCGTTTATGCAGCTCGAGAGTGGTGCAGTCGATGCCGTTGCCTGTGACCTCTCGATCGCTCAGTATCAGCTTGCCGCCAAGCCCGATGCCTATACGCAGCTCGACAAGCCGTTGTCCAGCGAGCACTACGCCGTTGGCTTTAAGAAGGGCGACACCAAGTCGGCCGATGCCGTGACCGAGTCGCTCAAGGCGCTCTATGAGGACGGCACGGTCAAGGACCTGTGCGATAAGTACGCAAGCTATGGTCTGTCCTTCGACAACTGGGTTCTCAAATAGCGGCTTTCCCAGGCACCCGATTTTGCCGTTCAAACCGTCGCTTGCGTACATTTAGTACGCGGCGCTCCTCTTTCACGGCAAACTCGGGCACCTGGAAAACCCGCTTTAGCATTGGGTTCGCTGTTCCGTTACTGTGAAAGAGAGCTTGGGTTGTCTATTCAGGTCATGATGCAGATGCTTGGCCAGGGATTCTTGGTCAGTTTGCAGCTGTTTGTGCTGACGCTGCTGGGGTCGATTCCGCTGGGAATCCCCGTGGCGTTTATGCGCATGAGCAAAATTGCGCCGCTTCGCTGGATTGCGCGCATCTACATTTCGGTCATGCGCGGTACGCCGCTCATGTTGCAGATGTTTGCCATCTACTTTGCCCCGTACTACGTGTTTGGCATTTCGCTCACGCCCGATTCCAAGTGGACGGCGTGCGTCGCGGCGTTCATCATCAACTACGCCGGTTACTTTGCCGAGATCTATCGCTCGGGCCTGCAGTCCATTCCGCGCGGTCAATACGAGGCTGCCGAGGTGCTGGGCTACTCGCGCATGCAGACGTTTCTGTATATCGTGATGCCGCAGGTCGCCAAGCGCATTTTGCCGGCGATGGGCAACGAGATCATCACACTGGTCAAGGACACGTCGCTGGCGTTCGCCATCGGCGTGGGCGAGATGTTCTCGACGGCCAAGGCGCTGGTCGCCTCGCAGGTGAGCATGGTACCGTTTGCAATTGCGGCGCTGATTTACTGGGTCTTTAACTTCGTCGTCGAGATGCTGCTGGGCGCTGCCGAAAAGCGACTTGACTACTACCACGACTAGCCTGTTCCGTCGTGCTTTTCAAACACATGGAGGTTCCCGTGTCCGGAACGGTAATGAATATAGCGAACGCACGCAAGGCGTTTGGCGGCAATGAGGTGCTCAAGGATATCTCGCTCGAGGTCAAGCGCGGCGAGGTCGTGGCGATTATCGGGCCTTCAGGCGGCGGTAAGTCAACGCTGTTGCGCTGCGCGACGTTACTCGAGGCACTCGACGGTGGCTCGCTTTCGTTTGGCGACCTTGCCGTTGCGACGGATGCGGGATCGGGCGCGGTCTATGCGAAAGGCGATGTGCCCAAGCAGGCGCGCTCGCGGTTTGGCCTGGTGTTCCAGAACTACAATCTGTTTCCGCACTATACCGTGATGAAAAACATCACCGACGCTCCGGTCCGCGTGCTCAAGCGCCCGCGCGAGCAGGCGGAGGCACGCGCGCGTGAGCTGATCGCGCAGATGGGGCTTGCGGGCAACGAGAACAAGGTGCCATGTGAGCTTTCGGGCGGTCAGCAACAGCGTGTGAGTATCGCCCGCGCCTTGGCGCTCGACCCGGAGATCTTGTTCTTTGACGAGCCGACCTCGGCGCTCGATCCCGAGCTAACGGCCGAGGTGCTACGTGTCATTAAAGACCTTGCCGCGCAGAATATGACGATGGTGATCGTGACCCACGCGATGCAGTTTGCGCGCGATGTTGCCGACCGCGTGGTCTTTATGGACGGCGGCCGCATTGTCGAAGAGGGTTCTGCCGAGCAGGTCATCGACCATCCACGCGAGCAGCGCACCCGTGAGTTCTTGAGCCGTATCGAGGGATAGGCTCAGGTATTTACTCAACCATTAATTGAGGCGAAGCCGCCGCAGGTCTTACGGTCTGTGGCGGCTTTTTGTTTGCATCGACGGGGTTCAATAAACGCCTCACATGCTTGCCTCTTCCTCTCGCCGCCTGTATTCATACGTGCGCCGAAAGGTATGCATGGACAGCCGCCCGTGAGGGTAGGGTGGTGGCATAGGACATTTGGAGGGTGAGTCGGCTCGGCTGCCGACCATGCTGCTCCCGGGACGGCACCGACCGCGAACCCTCCCCGTTGGCGTCGCGCCTTGCGCGCGGCCCTGCAAGGAGGTCATCATGGGTGCTCCCAAGACCGGTAACGTAAGGAACGTGGTGCTCGTAGGCCAAGGCGGGGTGGGCAAGACTTCACTCGCCGAGGCCATGCTCCACCTTTCCGGCAAGACCGCCCGCCTGGGCGGCCACGACGGCACCAAGCCCACGCTCGACTATGACCCTGAAGAGGTCAAGCGTGCATTTTCCATCTCGACGACCATTGCGCCGATCGACTGGAAGGGCGCGCGCATCAACGTGCTCGATGCCCCGTGCTATCCCGATTTTATCGGCGACGCCTATGCCGCGATGAGCGTCTGCGAGACGGCTCTGTTTGTTGTCGACGCCGAGGCCGGCCCGCAGCCTACGACGGTTAAGCTCTGGTATGCCGCCGAGGACCTGCGTCTGGCGCGTGCGGTGTTTGTAAACCGCCTGTCGCGCTCCGAGGCCAGCTTTGCGACCACGATGGACCTGCTGCAGGAGCGCTTTGGTACGCGTCTGGGCGCCGTGACCCTTCCCTGGGGCGAGGGCGAGGACTTTGACGGCATTATCGACCTGGTGCGCATGAAGGCGCGCCATTGCAACGGCGCCGAAGCCGTTGAGTCGGAGATCCCCGAGGAGTATCGTGCCCAGGCCGAGGAGGCCCATGACCATCTGTGCGAGCTGGTGGCCGAGGCTGACGACGAGCTGATGATGAAGTACCTGGAAGGCGAGGAGACGCTGACGCAGGAAGAGCTCGAGGGCCTGCTGTCGAAGGCGATCGCCGAGCGCATCTTTGTGCCGGTCTTTGCGGGCGATTGCATTAAGGAGCAGGGCGTCAACTCGCTGATGGACGACATCGCCACGTACTTCCCGGCGCCGACCGACTACGGCGAGATGCCGCTTATCGACGGCGATTCGCTCAAGATTTCGAGCGACGATGACCGTCCGGTGGCATTTGTGTTTAAGACCCTGGCCGATCCGCAACAGGGTCGCATCAGCTTTATCAAGGTGCTGACGGGCACGCTTGAGCCGGGCCTTGAGCTGATCAATGCGCGCACGCGCAAGGGCGAGCGTCTGGCTCACCTGTATGTGATGTGCGGCCGCGACATGACCGAGGTCGGCCACGCCTATGCCGGCGATATCATCGTGGCGCCCAAGCTGGCTGCCGATACGGGCGACACGCTCTCGATTACCGGTAAGGTCGAGGCTGCGGCGTTTAAGTTCCCCAACTCGCAGTACCGTATTGCCATCGAGGCCGAGAATCGCGGCGACGAAGAGAAGCTCTACACGTTTATCGAGAAGGCCTGCAAGGCCGATCCGACCATGAGCATCGACCGCGACGAGGAGACCGGCCAGACCATTATCTCTGCGGTGGGCGAGGCACAGGTTTCGGTTCTGCTCAATCGCCTTGAGGACCGTACCAAGGTTGTGGCAAAGAGCGTGCCGATCCGTATTCCGTATCGCGAAACCATCCGCCGCACGGCAAGCGCTCAGGGTCGTCACAAGAAGCAGACCGGCGGCGCCGGTCAGTACGGCGACTGCTGGCTGCGCGTGGAGCCGCTCATTGGGCCCGACGGCACGAGCGACGGCTACGAGTTTGTGGACGAGGTCGTGGGCGGCCGCATCCCGCGCTCGCTCATCCCCGCCGTGGACAAGGGTGTCCAGGAGACCATGAAGGACGGCATCATCGCTGGCTACCCGCTCACGGGCATTCGCGTGGCTGTGTACGACGGCTCGTATCACAGCGTCGACTCCAACGAGATGGCGTTCCGCGCGGCGGCTCGCATCGGCCTGCGAAAGGCATGCGCCGATGCCGATCCGGTGGTACTGGAGCCCATCGAGGAAATTACGGTGACTATCCCCGAGAGCTATGCCGGCGCCGTGATGGGCGACATCTCGGCCTCGCGCGGTCGCGTGACGGGTATGGAGACCGACGAGCGCGGCGATACCGTGGTCATTGCCCAGGCCCCGCTGGCCGAGCTGACGGATTACTCGACGCGCCTGCGCTCTATCACGCGCGGCACGGGCGACTTTACCATGAAGCCCGCGGGCTATGAGCAGGTGCCCTATGACGTGCAGGCCAAGCTGGTCGAGCGCTATGAGGAGGGTCGCGCCAAGTAACTAGACGATAAAAAACCGCCGCGATGGGGTAGTTCCGTTGTGGCGGCTTTTTTGGCGGGCGAGGTGCCCGCCCCAGCATCTGTGGGGCGGGCACCTTTTTGTGCCGTTGCAGTAGAGAAAAGTCCTCCTTTGCTAGAATAAACGTATATAGACGTCTACTTGAACAGGGAGGCAATATGTACGAGGCGGTTATCTTCGATATGGATGGGCTTATGTTTGACACCGAGCCTATCTGGGCTTCTTGTTGGCCTAAGACCGCAATCGAGTTTGGGGTTGAGTGCATGGAGGGCCTTGCGGACGCCATGCGCGGAACCAATGGAGCCGAGGCCGTATCCATTATTCGCGAATGGTATGGTGACGAAGTCGACCCCAAGGCATTTGTTGATCGTTTTTACGAAATAGCCCATGAAGCATTGGCCCATGGCGCAGAGAAAAAACCTGGATTGGATAGGCTTCTCGAGTATCTCAAGACTGAAGGGATTCCGATGGCGGTTGCCTCCTCGTCGAGCAGGGAGATGATCAAGGCCAACCTGATAAGGGGAGGAATACTTCCATATTTTGATTCGATCGTTTCTGGTATCGAGGTCGAGCATGCCAAGCCCTATCCTGACGTCTTTTTAAAAGCGGCGGACGAGCTAGGGGTGCCGCCGCAAAAATCCCTCGTCTTGGAGGATTCCTATAACGGGGTGCGCGCGGGCTTTGCAGGAGGTTTTCACACCGTCATGGTTCCTGATCTCTCCGAGCCAACAGAAGAGATGGAAAGATTAGCCACGGCGATTGTCCTGAACCTTAATGATGTTGTCGACATGCTGGCAAGCGGAACATTGGGGTAAACAGGTTGAACGATGGGCTGTCGAGTGTTTCTCGGCAGCCCTTTTTCTAATTCGAGACATTTAATGCTAGGCGCAAGAATCAAAAAGGTATATAGTCGTCTATAAACAGGTACATAGACGTCTATATAAGTATCTGGAACGTAAACTCAACTCGAATTGCCGTAACCCGGTTGGAGGAATCATGGCAGTTGTAACTTCGACTGAGCTGATCCAGATTGCACGCAAGAACGGATGGCTCCTTCCCGCATATAACACGACCAATATGGAGATGACCCTGGGTATCTTGGACGGATTGCAGAAGGCCGGCATGCCGGGCATCCTCCAGATCGCCCCTACCAACGTTAAGCTTTCCGATTACGGCATGATCGCCTCTATCGTTAAACGCGCGGCGGAGGACTATATCGTTCCCACGTGTCTGCATCTTGACCACGGCAAGACGCTCGAGGATGTTCGACAGGCGGTTCAGGCCGGCTTTACCTCCGTTATGATCGACGGTGCCGCGTTGCCCTTTGAGGAGAACATTCGCTTCTCGCGCCAGGCAGTTGACTACTGCCATTGCTACGGCGTGCCCGTTGAGGCTGAGCTCGGTGCCATCAAGGGCAAAGAAGACGATCATGTTTCCGAGGCGGATCTTAAGACCGACCCCGATCAGGTTTGCGAGTTTGTGGAGCGCACGGGCTGCGACCTGTTGGCTGTGTCTATCGGCAACGTTCACGGCCTTGAGGATACGCCGCGCATCGATTTGCCGCTGCTTGAGAAGCTTGCCGAGGTGTCTCCGTGTCCCCTCGTTCTTCATGGTGGCTCGGGCATTCCCTATGAGACCATCCACGCTATGCAGCCACACAAGATGTCCAAGATCAACATCGCAAGCGACCTGCGCAAGGCCTACATCACGACGGTTGGCAAGGCGTACGAGGCAAACAACAACGAGCATAATCTCGCCAAGGTACTGATTGATACACGTAAGGCAGTTGCGGACGTTGCTTACAAGACGACGCGCGCCATCAACGGCATCGCTGAGTAGCGCGGAATTACGAACATGGATGAGGCGATAATGGGTGCGCTCTACCTTGGTGTCGATGTGGGCACGTCATCGGTGAAGCTCACGTGCATTGATGAAGGCGGAAAAGTTGTCGCGACTGCGAGCGAGGCTTACGAGTGCTCTGAGCCTCATCCCGGTTGGCGGGAAATCAATCCCGAGACATGGTGGATCGCCATTTGCTCTGCATGCTCCCTGCTTGGAGAGAAAGTTGACCTGTCTCTAATAAAAGGCGTTGGCGCTACCGGGCAGATGCACACGACGGTCTTGATCGATGCCGACGGGGTGCCAACGTGTCCCGCCATAATGTGGAACGACCAGCGCACGATTGACGCTGTCTTTACCGAGAAGCAGTGGGCGCTGTCTGCGGGCTATCCTAGGGTCGCCAGCTTTCTTTCGACTGGGGTTCCGGCGATTAACCTTGCATGGATAGCTAAGAATAATCCTGAGGGCCTTTCAAAGAGCGAAGTGTTTCTTTCGGTTTCAGATTGGATTGCTCTCAAGTTTGGCGGGCGTGCTGGTACGGACTATTGCGGGGCTTCGACAACAGGGCTCTACGATAACGAGAGGCAAGCTTGGATCGGTGAGGTCTGCGAGCATTTTGGAATCCCCGAGTCGTTGCTTCCCGTTGTCGAGCCTTCTGATGCCGTAATTGGGACCGTGGTTGAGAGAGCTTCAAGCGAGACGGGAATTCCTGCAGGTGCCATGATCGTGAGGGGAACGGGCGACAATCCCGCGGCAGCGATCTGCACGGGATGCCTTTTGGAGGGCGTCCCCACCATCTCACTTGGAACAAGCGGCGTGCTGATGTATTCATCTGAGGGAGTTGACCTTCCGGCTGTTGGCAAGCCCGTGTTGTTCAAGTGGGGAAATACCCTTAAGACCCAAATTCAGCTGAGTATCAGATCGTGCGGCGGTGCCAAGGAATGGTGGTACGGGCAGATTCTAAGCAGTGAGTCCTACGATTTGGAGGACAAGGCCGTCGAGGACCCCTTCTACGACATGAGGGATCTCATGTTCTACCCCCATCTATCGGGAGAAAAAGTCCTGCACGGTTGCCCGTCGGTACGCGGTGCCTTTCTGGGGCTTGATCTTGACACGACTCGTTCCGAGCTCGAAAGGGCTCTGATGGAGGGCACGGCGTATGCCTTAAGGGAGCTCAAGGAGTCCGTGGACCATTCGGAAGAGTGGCGCAGCATCAGGCTCGTTGGAGGAGGGGCCAAGAACGATTTTTGGGCGCAAACGCTCTCCAACGTGTTGGGGGTCGATATGGTGCGGATGGAATCCTCCGGCGCCGGTCAGGGCGCGGCGCTGCTGGCTCTCTCGGCTTCTTGCGGCCAAGACTTGACGGCGGTTGCCGCAGGGGTCTGCAGAAAACTCGATTCCATTGAAAAAAACGACAGGGCCCATGAGCTCTACGACGCGCGTTTTAGCAGGTATATGCGTATATTTGAGGCACTCCAAATTATCTATGAGCTAAATAGCGCGTAGCCGTTTGTCTTGTAAAATCTACCGTTCACCGAAAGGAATGCGAGAAGACAACCCGAAGAGCGGTCCCTTTGTAAGATATAGACAACCGTAGACAACCATGAGCGTATATGGCCGATTGAAAAGGAGGAGGGGGCGCTCAGGTAGAACGATAGAAGTAACGAACATTAACTAAGGAGAATGAAAATGGGAGCAGTAAACGATTTCCTTATCTTCCTTGCGGAGGGCTTTACCGGCCTGTTTAATGCGGCTGGTGATCAGTTTGCCTCGTTTATTACGGGCATGATCCCCATGCTGATCTGCCTGATCCTTACGATCAAGGCAGTCATCCAGCTGATCGGCGAGGAGCGTGTCTATGGGTTCATGAAGAAGTGCACCAAGTATGCAGTTCTCCGCTATACCCTCATCCCGTTCCTTTGCACTTTCTTCCTCTGCAATCCGATGGCATACACCTTTGGTGTGTTTGTCGAGGAGGACTACAAGCCCGCATTCTACGATGCGGTCGTGTCCATGATGCACCCCATCGTTGGTCTTTTCCCGCACGCTAACTCTTCCGAGCTCTTTGTTTGGCTTGGTATCTCGGCCGGCTACGAGGCACTGGGAAAGAACTCCTCCGAGCTTGCTATCCGCTTCCTCATTGTTGGTCTAATCGTCTGCCTGATCAAGGGCATTGTCACCGAGAAGCTGTACCTCATCATGAAGAAGCGCAACGAAGCTAAGCTTGCCGCCTAGTAGTTCAGCGCAAAAGGAGAGTCTAAATCATGAGTGAATTCAAAAGCGTAAAGGCGTCCCACGGCGGCAACGGTTGGGGCGGTCCCCTCATCATTACCCCCACGGCCGAGAAGCCTTATGTTCTGAGCGTGACCCTGGGTGGCATCAGCCCGGTCGCCCTTCGCATTGCGGAGCTTACCGGCGCCGAGGCGCACGACCAGTTTAAGGACCCGATCGAGACCGATCAGGCATGCGCCGTTGTCATCGACTGCGCTGGCGTGGCTCGCTGCGGCACCTATCCCAAGATGGGCCTTAAGACGCTGAACATCAAGCCCGGTTCTCCATCTGGTCCTCTGGCCCAGTTCATCACCGAGGATCTCTTTGCATCTGACGTCAATCCCGATTGCATCGTCCTTGCCGATGCGGCCGATGTTCCCGCTGAGCCGGTAAAGGCCGAGAAGGCACACGAGGAGACGACGAAGGAAAACGTCCACGCCAAGATCGCTGAGGGACGTGCCGAGCTCGCATCCAAGGAGTCTAACGGCTTCATGGACGTTGTCTCCAAGATCGGCACCGGTGTCGGCCGCGTTATCAGCGTCATCTACCAGGCTGCGCGCGATACCGTGAACGATGTTATCCGCAACATCATCCCCTTCATGGCGTTCGTCTCGGTTCTGATCGGCATCATCAACTATACCGGCTTCGCAAATGTTCTCGCTGGCGTCCTTACGCCTCTCGCGGGCTCGCTGCCCGGCATGCTGGCGATCGGCATGTTCTGCTCGATTCCGTTCCTCTCGCCGTTGATCTGCCCGGGCGCAATCATCGCCTCCGTGCTTTCCGTCCTCGTTGGCAACCAGATCGCCAACGGCACGATTCCTGCCAACTTTGCCCTTCCCGGCTTCTTTGCTGTCAATTGCCAGGTTGGTTCCGATTTTGCCCCCGTTGGCATGACCCTCATGGAGGCAAAGCCCGAGACGATCGAGATCGGTTACCCTGCGTTCCTGTTTGGTAAGCTGATCACTACTCCGATCCAGATTGTTCTTGCCTACGTACTGTCCTTCGGCCTGTAAACTGAATGCTTTGAGAGGGAAAGGCCTGCTATGCTCAACGCGCTCATTACAATAGCCTTCTTTATCCTTGTGTGGCTTGCTGGGACATTTACCCAGTATCGCTATTGGAGGAAGGTTCGCATCCTTATCCATGAGCACGCTCGTGATCATGAGGGATACTTGGGCACGGGTATGTGCAAGGTTAGCTTTAGCCGAAAAGCGTTTGTGATGATTCTGGTGGATCATGACGGCGTGATTACCGGTTGCTATGAGCTCAAGGGCCTCTCCCTCAAACCGGAGTTTTCGGAGATGGGCGAGATGCTGGGGCTGAATATCGAAACGGCTCTGGACCATTTGGCCAACGAAAGCTATCACGATGCTTTTGCCCAGGCTATTCGTGTTATTGACAGGTCGATGACTGCGTCTGCAGCGTAACTAAGATAGGAGAAATCAAATGTACAAGGTTACGGTCACTGAGATTGGCTCGTTTGTTGAGGAACTTCTCAACGAGAAGATGGTGGTCTTGTTTGGCCCGACTGCTCCTGCGGAGTTGCGTGACATTTGCGTCGTTCACGATGGGGTCCCCACGGAGAATAACGTGCTCGTCGAGGGCGGCACTATCTCTATCGGCGACCAGGTCTACACGATTAAGGAGTTTGGTGAGGCCGCAAATGAGAACATGGGAGGACTCGGTCATCTGACCATTGCGTTCGATGGTGAGCGAGAGCTGCTTCCCGGAACTGTTCTCGTGGCGCCCAGCACGCTTCCCAAACTGGAGGCCGGCATTGAGATCAGCTTTAATAGCTAACTCGCTCGGTTTGGCAGGCCATGTATTAGTCGGAAAGGACGTGTTCCCTTGAAACGTTCCGATTTAAAACTGCCACTTTTTACGGTCAGTCCTAAGACCTATCTGCTTGGCGACGATTCGATCGCAGCGGCCCACCTTACGGATGAGATTGCAAAAGGGCGAAATCATTCGATTTTCTGGACCGCCCCCGTTCCTGAGCTCTGCGCGGTTGCAAAGGATCTGAAATTTGCAATTCCAACGGCGCAGCACGCCGATCTCATCGGCGATGGAAAGGGAATGGGACTGACGCCTCTTGAGTCGCTTAAGAGCGCGGGAGTTCGAGCTGTCTTTCTTAATCACACGGCACACCCCCTGGCCGTTGACAAGCTGGCGGCAACGATTGATCGCGCTCGTGAGCTTGAGATTCTAACCATTGTTGCGGCCGATAGTGTCACCGAATCCAAGGCGGTTGCAGCAATGAACCCGGATGTGATTCTTTGCGAGCCGAGCAGCCTGGTGGGTACGGGTCATACAAGCGGTGATGATTACATCGCAGAGACCATTGCCGCCGTTCGGTCCATTAATCCCGACATCGTTATCATGGAGGGAGCGGGAATCAGGTGTGGAGACGATGTTCGTCGCCTGATCGGGCTTGGCGCGCAGGGTACCGGCATTTCGAGCGCCCTGGCGATTACGGATGACAGGGCGGCGTTGCTTACAGAGCTGTTTGACGCGCTGGACTAAATCCGCTTACTAAGAAGGCGAACCCACGGGTTCGCCTTCTTGCGTTTTGGAATCTTGTTGGGAGCAACGCTGTCGCGCCCAAGAGGTTTAATGGCGGCGCTGAAAAACGGTGCCAAGTTGAAATCTGCTGGATTTAAGCCACACGCGCGCATATTCAATTGCGGAGTCATTGTCCAGGTAGACTGTTTGAAGCTGCTGAAGAAGTGGGGATTGCGTAGAGAGACCGAGCGCATTCGCGCGTTGGGTGTCTGCGAGCTTTGCCACAAAGGAGGTCTTCGAGTATTCGATCTGGTGGCCAGAGAGCCGCTCGATAATCGCAAAAAGGCCCTCGTTGACAAAGTCGGCCGTCTCTATGCCTGGGACAAGCGCCATGTTGATGTTATTCTCGATAAACATGACGGGCTCGCCCTCAACGCTGCGTACGCGCTCAAGATGGAGATAATTGGAGCCTTCGGCAATGCCGAGGTGCTTGGAGATGTCTTCATCGCATTTGCAAACTTTGCAATCGAGAATGCTGGTTTCGAAAGAAAGGCCCTGCTCGCTTAAAGACTCGGAGAAAGAGATAAGGCCTTCAGTAAGGGGGAAAGAGATGTCTTTGGACTTAACGTAAGTTCCCTTTCCCTGAATTTGCTCAAGTAGACCCTCATCAACAAGCTTTGAAATGGCCTTTTTGATGCTGCCGCGGCTAACGCCGAGCGTGCTCATAAGGTCGACCTCCGACGGGATTTTGGATGCCTCTTCCCAAGCTCCCGAGGCGATGTTCTCGCGCAGATATTCGACCACTTGCATATAGATGGGGGTGGCACAGTCCTTTTTAATAAATGAGTCGTTGACGCGATTGGTCACAGTATCTCCTGATTACTTTGAAGCAAAATTGCCTTTATTTTACGTTGTTCTGCAGCGTTAACTTATTGAGATTGTAATTGCAAAGAATAAATTACGTATTTAGTGTGCGGCTTCTGCTGCCTTGGGCGCCTGTTCGAAATCAGCGACTTTGGCGCGATGCTGTAGGGGATAGAGGCCGTGCGGAGTCTATTCGGTTCAGGATGCGGCATAGCCGTTATCGAAAAAAGCACCAAGGGGCCGTCCCTCGGTGGTGGTTTTTGCCTTGGGTTATGGATTGTGGTTAGTCCCCGTTGGCTTGGTTTTTGCCGGTGGCGTAGTCAATCTGCACATGCGGTTGCAGGTTGTAGCAGTACACATGGAAGCACAGCGTCTTGCCGTGATCCTCAACCGATTGGGCCTCAAGGCGCACGCCGCGGCAGAGAAGTTCCTCTTCGTTGTACATGGGCGTGACGCGGTAGAGAACATGGTTGCCCGTGTCGTGGATGTAGTCGAGGATCTGCTCTTCAAACGGCAGCATGCCCGTTTCGTTGAGATAGCGCGTGCCGGTGAGGAGATTCTTGCGATTGGCGTTCTCGCCGCAGAGCGACCAGGCGATGAGGTGGCAGCGGTTGTAGAGGCTCTGGCCTGGAATAAAGTCGTAGCGCTGCTGGTGCCAACCGGCAGGATGGATACGCGAGATATCGCCGCGCTTACCCTGACCGAGCGATTCGGGTCCTATGCAGGCGAGTGCTTTGCGGGTACGGCCCAGGCTGTCGAGCTTTGAGAACTTCTTAAAGCATCCTTTTTCGGTGGCCCGCTCGTATTCATCGAGCGTGAACGACGGCGTGCCGAGCGGGTGCGTGCCATCGGCGCGAAGGGCAACGTAGGGGTTGCCGGCGTAGTCGGGAATGCTGGTGAGGTATACGCCGCGCGCGCGGTCGAGATCGGGGTTTTCCACTTCGTCGATGGGGGTGGCGTTCGAAGAGACATCGCCAGCGGTGCCGGTTGTGGTGGATTCGGAGCCATCGCCGGTGCTTTGGCCGCCTTTGGAATCCGAGGAGCTTGCCGTCCCCGATTCGAGCCGGGCGACCAGGTCCGCCTCGTCGTCGGTGCGGCTGGGGCTCTCGTTTTGCTTCTCGGCCAGGGCCGCCGCCTGCTCATCGCTTTGCGGCGACAGCAGCTTGGGCGCCCCGTCGAGCGATCCCGTAAACAGCGCAAATCCCAGCACCACGGCGGTGCCGATGGAAAGTACTTGCTTGTAGGCGGACTTGCGTGACATGGGGCTCCTGGGTAATCGGTTGCGAATCTACCAGTCTAGCAGGAGACGCCGCAGGTCGTTTCCCCAGATAAAACCTGCCAAAATAAACCTGTCCCTTTTTGGCAGGTTACGTCATAAGGCTTCTGTCTATGTAACGAAAGTACAATATGATATATACGTTATATACAAGGTTGTGACGTGCAGTAGATTTGCGGCAACGCAAGCCGATGAAGGGGCCGATATGATCAAAGCTGTTATTTTTGACATGGACGGAACACTGATCGATACCGAGCGTTTGGACATGAGGGCATGGAAGGTGGGCGCGGCCGAGCTGGGGATCACGATTGATGATGCGTTAATCCATCAGTTTATCGGCCGTTCGAATGCCGATGTTAAGGACATCCTTGAGGCACATTACGGCAAGGGCGAAACCGCCGACGCGATTTTTGCCCGCAACATTGAGCTTCACACTGAGATGGCCAAGACCGACCTGGAGCTTAAGGCCGGCGCCGCCGAGTGCCTCGACGAGCTGCTGGCTGCGGGCTATCACGTGGGCCTTGCGACGTCGTCGCGCCGCGTTGCGGCCGAGTGCAACCTCAAGACGGTCGGCCTCTTTGACAAGTTTGAAACGGTGACCTTCGGCGAGGACGTCGTGCATGGCAAGCCCGACCCCGAGATGTACCTGCTCGCCTGCGAGCGCGCGGGCTTTGCCCCCGAGGAATGTGCCGTGGTCGAGGATTCCCGCAACGGCTGCGTCTCGGGCATCACGGCCGGCTGCCACGTCTTTGCCGTTCCCGATATCGTGCCGCTGCCGCAGGACGTGGCGGACGGCTGCGAGACGGTACTCGATACGTTGTTCGATCTGGGGGCGGCGGTCAAGGCCGTGAGCTAAAGGTATGCGCCGAGGTTGATGACGGTAGCTTCGGCGTGGCCCCGCTTGCGTTTTCCCAGATAAAACCTGCCAAAATAAACCTGTCCTCTTTTGGCGGGTTGGCGGGGCAATGCCCGCCGCAACTTAGGACACGGTTGGGATGTGTACGCTTTAAAGAGCGGCGCCCATGGTTAGAGAGATTACGCTTGTCTCTCTAAATGTCTCTCTAAAGAAAAAATCGGTTAGAGAGATGGCCTTAGGTAATCTAGCAGTGAATTCGATACATCTCTCTAAATATCTCTCTAAAAGAAGGTGCTCATCTCTCTAAAGTTAGAGAGATATACTAAGCTTTAGAGAGATAAATCTATTGTTTTAGAGAGACGGAATGCCAATGCTGTTGGATGAACCTCTTGGCCTTATCGTTGAGCACCTTCGCAGGCGGGGGACCGATGACGCATCGGTAGAAGTTAAAGCCTGCACGAATAAATTGAGTGCAGACGTATGGGAGACAGTGAGTGCTTTTGCGAACACTGCGGGCGGGCTCATTATTTTGGGCCTGAACGAAGCCGAAGGATTTGTTCCTTCTGCCAACTTTGCTATCGACAGGGTGCGCGACCAGTTTGTTTCGGGTATCGGAGACGGAGGCTCAGCGGCGGTGGTGACCCATGCGCCGCGGTATGAGCTTGATCGAGGCGAGGTCGACGGGCTCCAGGTACTTCTGGTGCGCATCTTTGAACTTGAGCTCAAAGCGAAGCCATGCTATATCGGCGCGCGCGGCGTGCAGAACGGTAGCTACAAGCGCGTGGATGATAAAGATATCAAGATGTCGCCCGCTGAGCTATATGAGCTACAGAGTGCGTTGCTTCCGAGTGATGCAGACGGTACGGTGGTTTCGGAGGCAACAGTCGAGGATTTGGATCCGGATGTCGTGCGGTCCATTATCGCAAATCGCCGGCTGCAGACCCCGCGCGTTTTGCGCGGGGCCGATACGCTGGAAAAGCAGCTGGCCAGACTCAATATCACTACAAAGGATGGGGATGTGAAGCTCGCGGGGCTTCTGTCGGCGGGAATTTACCCCCAGCAGTTCTATCCCAAGCTGATGATCGATGTCGCCGTTCATTCCGATGTGGAAAAATCTGCTCCTGGGCAACCCCGGTTTATTGACCGCCAGTTGTGCGATGGCCCGATTCCGGCTTGCATCGAAGATGCCCTCGCTGCGATCGGACGAAACTTGCGCAAAGCGGCGATAGTGCGAGGCGCTGGTAGAAGGGAAGATTGGGAAGTACCCCAGGAGGTTTTGCGCGAGGCCTTGGCGAATGCCTGCATCCATCGAGAGTATTCGCCCATGTTTGTGGGGCAGGCCGTGAGCGTCGATATCTACCCAGACAGAATAGAGATCAAAAACCCCGGCGGGCTTTGGGGCGGAAAGACGGTGGACAATCTTGCGGACGGGGAATCGCGCTGCCGAAACCCAAAGCTCATGAGTCTGATGGGGGCGACGCCGTTAGAGCATGCTGAGGGGGCTGTTGCGGAAAGTCAGGGATCTGGCATCCCGGCTATGATTCGCGAGATGGAGTCTCGTTCGCTTGGCAGGCCGAAATTTATCGTTAAGGCCGATTCGTTTACGGTGCTGCTTTCCCGGCACGGGGCGGAGCTTGCTGAAAACCGCATGTGGATTCAGGGCCATGTGGACACCGAACTGACGCATCGCGAGGAAACATTACTCATGTTTATGCGGGAGCATGGGTGCGTATGCGATGTTCAAAAAATACGAGAGGCTTTGAAGTGGGATTCGGATGACATTCGCCTGATCTGCGGGGACCTTGTCGATAAACATGTCCTGTCAAAATGTGGCAAAGACGCGTTTGAAATTATCGATATGAGCAGAGAATCGTCAGCTCCGACGGCGGATAGGATCCTGGAGGCTCTCAGCGCCGGAATGGATATGACGGCGCGAGAAATAGCGGTTGCATCGGGGGTCAAGATTTCGTCCGTCCGTTACCATCTGCCAAAAATGGCGGATAAAGGACTCATTGAAGTAATGGGTTCATCGACGAGCCGCAACCGCCGCTATCGGAAGAGGTAGATGCAGCCGAGTTGCCTCTCTAGTGTCTCTCGAAGTTAGATGGATACTAGAGAGGCGGTGGCTCCGCGATATTTCCCCAGATAAAACCTGCCAAAATAAACCTGTCCTCTTTTGATAGGTTAAACGGCGTAACTTAAAGGTTCATGTTGCCGTGGATGTAGGGGGTGACCTCGGGGGAGATATGGTCGCAGCCCAGCTCGCGCAGCGCGGACTCGACAACGGCGGGCAGCGGGGTCTTGCCCTTGTCGTCGACGGCGGCACCGCCGAGGGTGGAAATCTTGGCGACATCTGCGGGTGCGGCCTCGATATGCATGCAGCCGCCGATCAGGCGCGCGCGTACCTGTGCCAGGTCAAGATCGTGCAGGTAATCCTCGCAGGCGCGGATTAAACCGACTTTCTCGCGCGTAAGCTTCTCGCCCGTGGGGACGCGCGTGGCAAGACAGGCTCCCGCCGGCAGGTTCCAAACGGGGTAGCCCCAGGCGCGTAGCAGCTCGCGCTCCTCGTCCTTGGTAAAGCCGACCTCCATAAGCGGCGAGCGCACGCCGAGCTCCTGGGCGGCGCGCATGCCGGGGCGGTAGTCGCCGCGGTCGCTTGCGTTGCTGCCGTCGATGACGGTGGGAAAGCCCAGCGACTTGGCATGGTTGACGATGGCGGTAAAGCCGGCGCGCTTGCAGTGGTAGCAGCGGTTGGCGTCGTTGCAGGCTACCTGGGGGAGCTGCAGCTGATCGACCGAGAGGTTGAGCACGGGGAGCTTAAAATGCGGCCCCTCATCGGCCTGCCCGTCAACCGCCCGCTCAAACGAAGCCTGCTCGGGCGTGCCGATGAGCGGCGTGGTGAGATGGACGAGGAGGGTGTTGGTAGGCATGATGCGGGCGCATACGGCGGCCAAAAAGCTGCTGTCAACGCCGCCGGAAAACCCGATAGCCACGCGCCCGTATGCCAAAAGCAGCTGTTCGAGCGCCGATAGCTTGTCTTGAAGCTCCTCTGCGGGTGCCGTGGTGTCTAAAATCATGAAACGATCCTTATCGTTGAGTACTCGATCGAAAACTATAATCCTAATGCGTTACTTGCCATAAGACTTCTATCTATGTAACGAAAGTGCAATATGCTATATACGTTATATACAAGTTTGTAAAGTGCGGTAGAGTGGCAGTAATGCAATCCGGTGAGGGGACCGATATGATCAAGGCCGTTATTTTTGACATGGACGGAACGCTGGTCGACACCGAGCGTTTGGGTATCAAGGCGTGGAAGGCGGGCGCGGCCGAGCTGGGATTCGCGATTGATGATGCGCTGATCTATCAGTTTATCGGTCGCACGCTGCCCGATGTCATGGACATCCTTGATGAGCATTACGGCAGTCGCGAAATCTCTGAGGCAATCTATCGTCGCCATAGGGAGATTCGCGACGAGATGGTCAAGACCGATCTGGAGCTTAAGGACGGTGCCGCCGAGTGCCTCGACGAGCTGCTGGCTGCGGGCTATCACGTGGGCCTTGCGACGTCGTCGCGCCGCGTTGCGGCCGAGTGCAACCTCAAGACGGTCGGCCTCTTTGACAAGTTTGAAACGGTGACCTTCGGCGAGGACGTCGTGCATGGCAAGCCCGACCCCGAGATGTACCTGCTCGCCTGCGAGCGCGCGGGCTTTGCCCCCGAGGAATGTGCCGTGGTCGAGGATTCCCGCAACGGCTGCGTCTCGGGCATCACGGCCGGCTGCCACGTCTTTGCCGTTCCCGATATCGTGCCGCTGCCGCAGGACGTGGTGGATGGCTGCGAGGCTGTGCTCGATACGCTGTTCGATCTGCCGGCCGCGGTCAAGGCCGTGCGCTAGCGTTCGCACGTGAGTCGCCATATCCCGCACCCGATCCCGCGGGACGGTGACGGTAACGGCGCCTGCGTGGAGGCGCTGACGCAGTCAGCCCCTCTTATCACGCCAAGATTGCTGTTTTGGCCGATAAGAGGGGCATTTTGCTTTAAGCGACTGGGGCTGCGGCCTTGGTAAGGAGCTGGCGGAGGGTTATGACGCTACAAGTTACTCCAGGAGCCAGTCGATCACGTTGCGCTTGCGGACTCCTTCGTAGTTCGCGTCCGCAAACAGCGTGTCGAGCGTAAGAAGCGTCTTGGGGTAGTTGTCTCGGACTTTCTTAAAGGGGGCCAACTCTCGATTGAGGGTAGTTTCGTCGAGCGTTGTGGCTGAAACCTGAAAATAGGCTGTCTCGTCTGAGTTTAGGGCAACAAAATCAATTTCCCCGCCGTCGATATCGCCCACGTAGACGTCGTATCCACGGCGTAGGAGCTCGAGATAAACAACATTTTCGAGGATATGACCGATATCGCTGCTTTGGGTTTTGACGAGAGCGCCTCTAAGTCCAAGGTCAACGGCGTAGTATTTGCCGTTTGTTGAAAGAAGCTGCCGGCCGCGCACGTTATAGCGCGGAGCAAAGTACAACACAAGGCTGTCTGTTAAGCCTTTGAGGTACTTGGCTACGGTTTTCTGGTCGGTTTTGTTGCCGTTGGACGAGAGCGTGTCGGAGATTTTTTTAATCGAGATCCGGTTTCCAATGCTATGGAGTAGGAACTTGGTGATATCGCGCAGGGTCGGGACGTCCGAGACCTTCAGGCGTTCGATAACGTCGCGTATGACGATGGTATCGTAGAGGCTCATAAGATAATCGCGCGCCTGGGGTCCCTGAATACCCGTCTCGGCGATAAAGGGAAAAGAGCCCCGGGTGATGTACTCGTCAAACAACTGCGCGGGAGCCTTTCCGTCATTGGTTTTTGCCGAGCAAAACTCTTTAAAGGATAGGGGCAGCATCTTGAGCTCTACGTAGCGGCCGGAGAGCAAAGTTGCCAGCTCGCTCGAGAGCAGATAAGCGTTGGAACCGGTTATGTAGAGGTCGACATTGTCCTTGATAAAAAGACTGTCGACGGCTTTTTCGAAATGCTCGACGTGCTGTATCTCGTCCAGAAAAACGTAGTTCATCTTATCGGGGACGAGTCTGGCGGAAATGTAGTCGTAGAGTGCTCTATACGACGTAAGCGACTCGAACTCCAGGTCTTCAAAGTTGAGGGATATAACCTGGTCGCCTGTGATTCCATGATCGCGCAGGTAGCTACGGTAGATTTCGAATAGCTTTGATTTGCCGGACCTTCGCACGCCCGAAACGACCTTGATGACGTGCGAGTCTTTCCACGAAATGAGCCAGTCGAGGTACTGTTTGCGATCAATCAGATTCATGAAACCCCTTTCTTGGCGAGAAAAAACTGGAGCAAAATCAATACTTATAGGAAATATCTAAAAATATGGAATTGAATCTATTTTAACAAAAAAGTTAATGAAAAATGGATTACATTCCATAAATATCCGTAGCCGCAGGTCCGGCTAAACGGGGAGGGAACATGGGGCCAGCAAAACGCCGCGGCGGGACTGTTCCCGTTGCGGCGTTTTTTGTTACAGGTAGGCGCCCAGGTTGATGTCGGTTATTGGGGCCGCGGATGGGCCCGTCGGGTGCTGCTCGGCCTTTTGGGTGCTCACACGTTCGAGCAAGAAGGGGCGCACGAGCTCCTGACGGTTAATGTCCTCGGCGGCCGTGGCCGTGGTGACGGTGCGCGCGGCGGAGCCGATGCGGACTCGTTTGGTCTTGGCGGCAGGTTTATCCTCGATTTGCTCCATGAGCAATTGAACGCCCTTGCGGCCAATCTCGTAGCCTGGGGGTGCTACCGTGGTGAGCGGGACCGATCCGCTCCAAGCGAGCGGGTTGCCGTCGCAGCCGGCCACGCGGACCTGGCCGGGGACGGAAATGCCTTTGTCGGTCAGCGCCGAGATAACGCCCGAGGCCAATACGTCGGTCAGGCCGATGACAAAATCGGGGCGCTCGTCAGCAGGGCGTTCGGCAATCTGGGTACCGATGCTGTAGCCGTCGGCTGCGGTATTCCACTCCCCGGCATCGATGACCTCAATTTTGATATCAGGATGCAGGGCAAGTGCCTTGTGGATGCCAAGGACGCGCAGGGTGAGCTGCATAAATGCCGCTCGGCCCACAACGGTGATATGGCGTGCGCCGCGGGCGATGGCGAGCTCGGCGATAATACGCCCCTGTGCCTCGTTGTCGGCGGCCACGTAGTAACCGGGCTCGGAGCAATGGATGTCCAGATAGACGATCGGCACGGGCATCTTGGTCATAGCGGGGTGCCAGTCGGGGGACGCCATGGGCTGAACCATGACGCCGGACATCTGCGTGCCCATAAAATAGCGCAGGTAATGATCCTCGAGAATATCGTCGTTATCGGCATTGGCGATGAGCAGATCGTAGCCGTGCTTGCGGGCCTCGTTGTGGGCGCCGCTGGCGATTTGGAGCGAAAAGCCGTGGTCGAGACGGGGGAGCACCAGGCCAAAGGACTTGGTGGCGCCGCCCGCGAGCTGACGAGCGCTTTGGTTGGGCAGGTAGCCCAGGCGATTGATGGTCTCGTTGATGAGCCTGAGGGTCTCGGGGCGCAACTTCTCGGGATGGTTGAGCGCGTTGGAAACCGTGCCCAGCGAAACCCCGGCCTCGCGCGCGACGTCGCTGATTTTAACCTTTGCCATAGCGGCCCCTTTGATGCGTTTCAAGTACAAGCCAGATTGTAGCATCCCAAACCTACCAAAAAGGGATAGGTTTATTTTGGCAGGTTTTATCTGGGGAAACGCTGTTGCCAACGCGACCACCACGAAGGCGCCTGTCCCATTGCGTTGGTTTGGACCGGCTGGACGTGTGTGCATCGGGTGGTATCTAAGTTGAGATACCACATCTGGTATATCAGCTTGCGCCTGCGTGAGTACAATACTCGAACGTTATGCGTCTCAGCGCCCCTTGTGCGTGGACGTCTTGCAGTCACGCGAACGAAGGGATTTATCTTATGTGCGGAATCGTCGGCTACACCGGCTCTGATATTGCAAAGAACATCCTGGTCACGGGCCTCAAGCGTATGGAGTATCGCGGCTATGACTCCTCGGGCGTCGCGCTCGAGGTGGGCGAGGGCGCCGCGGCGCACCTCGACGTCATCCGCCGCGTGGGCAAGGTCGCGGGCCTAGAGAGCGAGCTTTCCAACATCGACAGCGACGCTACCTGCGGTATCGGCCACACCCGTTGGGCCACCCACGGCAAGCCCTCCGTCGTTAACGCTCACCCCCACACCAGCTGCGACGGTCGTATCGCCATCGTCCACAACGGCATCATCGAGAACTTCGCCGAGCTGCGCGAAGAGCTGGAGGGCCGCGGCCATCACTTTAAGAGCGAGACCGATACCGAGGTCTTCGCGCATCTGATCGAGGAGGCCTATACCGAGACACATGACCTGATGGCCTCCGTGCGCGAGGCTTGCACCCACGTGGTCGGTGCCTATGGTCTGGCCGCCGTGTGCGCTGACGAGCCCGGCGTGATCGCCGTGGCCCGCAAGGATTCCCCGATCGTAGTTGGCGTGGGCGAAACCGGTTCCTATGTTGCTTCCGATGTTATCGCGCTCATCGACGCCACCCGCGATGTCGTGGTGCTCGAGGACGGTCAGTTTGCCAAGCTTACGCCCGCAAGCGTCGAGTACACCGACGAGGCCGGCAACGTTATCGAGCCCAAGGTCACCCACATCGACTGGGACCTGGACATGGCAGAAAAGGGCGGTTATCCCGACTTTATGCTCAAGGAAATCCACGAGCAGCCTCGCGTTGTGCGCGATACCCTGGTGGGCCGCATGACCCCCGCCGGCGAGCTCGATATCGACGAGCTGGGCCTTTCGCTCGAGGAGCTCAACGACATCGACCGTGTCTACGTGATCGCTTGCGGCACCAGCTACCACGCCGGACTCATTGCCAAGAATCTCATTGAGGGCTGGGCTCGCATCCCCACCGAGGTGGAGGCGGCCAGCGAGTTCCGCTATCGCAATCCCATCATCACGCCGACGACGCTTGTCGTTGCCGTGTCCCAGTCGGGCGAGACGGCCGACACCCTTGCCGCCATTCGCGACGCGCGCATCAAGGGTGCCAAGGTCTTCGGCATCACCAACGTGGTTGGTAGCCCCGTGGCGCGTGAGAGCGACGGCGTCATCTACACTAAGGCCAACAAGGAGATCGCGGTCGCCTCGACCAAGAGCTTCATCGGCCAGGTCGTGAGCCTTACGCTGCTGGCTTTGCTGTTGGCGCAGGTTAAGTACCGTCTGACCACCAAACAGGCGCGCATGCTGTTCCGCGAGCTTTCCGATACGGCCGAGCAGATCCAGTGGATTTTGGATACCCAGACCGAGGCCGTTCATGAGGCCGCCCTGCTGTGCAAGGACGCGCAGTCCGCGCTGTTCGTGGGTCGCGGCATGGGTGCCGCTATTTCCTACGAGGGTGCGCTCAAGCTCAAGGAGGTCAGCTACCTGCACGCCGAGGCCTACGCCGCCGGTGAGATGAAGCACGGCCCCATTGCCCTGATCGACCCGGGCTTCCCTGTCATCGCTGTGGCCACCAAGAGTGCCACCTACGACAAGACCGTGTCGAACCTTATGGAGTGCAAGGCACGCGGCGCCAAGGTCATCGTCGTTGCCACCGAGGGCGACGAGGAGATCAACAAGATCGCCGACTGCATCGTCCGCGTGCCGGCAGTCCGCGACGTGTTCAGCCCCATCACGGCGAGCGTTCCTCTGCAGCTGCTCGCCCGCGAGGTCGCCATCCTGCGCGGCTGCGACGTCGACCAGCCCCGTAACCTGGCCAAGAGCGTCACGGTAGAGTAGTTGGTTCCGCCGTTCTAGCGACTAAGGCCCGGCTCCGCATCAAGACGGAGCCGGGCCTTTTCTGCATTTGCCCAGATAAAACCTGCCAAAATAAACCTGTCCCTTTTTGGCAGGTTAGCGAAGCTTGCTGGTCTCGAAGTACTCGGGGAATTGGTCCAGAACTTCGGTTTGGTTGCGGAACATCATGTGCAGGTGCTTGCTGACCAAAAAGCTCGCTTCGATGGGGTCGCGACCGGCGATAGCGCGGCGAATCTGCTTGTGCTCGTTCACGATGTCCTGATTGTCGAGAACCTGCGTGGCGGCGCGCAGCCAGCGGAAGCGCTCCAGGTCGGCATTGGTCTCTTCGAGCCACGACCACACGGTGCTGCGACATGCGATGCTAAAAATCATGTGATGCATGAGGTTGTCGCTCAAAAAGAAGCCGATGCGATCCTCTTCGGCCATGGCCTTTTCCTGCAGCACGATGGCGCGGTCGAGCTGCTCGATGCCGGCCGACGTGGCGCGCGCACAGCACTCCACAATCACCTGCTTTTCCAGATGCTCGCGGATGTAACAGGCACTCTCGGCAAGGGTGAGGTTGATGGGTGAGACGTAGGTGCCGCTCTGGGGCACGGTGCGCACCAGGCCTTCCTGCGCCAAGCGAACCAAAGCCTCGCGCACGGGCGTGCGCCCCATATCCAGGTCGTCGCAAAGTTGCTTGACGCCCAGCTTTTCGCCCGGCTTGTAGTCCAGGTAGACGATTTTGCGTCGAATGGTGTGGTAGGACTGGTCCTGTAGGCTCGTTTCCTGCTCGCCGACGTGCATCGATTCTTCCATAGCGCCTCGCAACTGTTCTATCAAACTCATATGTCAGTTGTTAATTATGCCGCGAATCAGCTTTCCGCGGTGGGTAATTCGGCTGTTGCCCAAGAACTATTGCGGCATCTTAGTCTTTGTTTACGCAAGGCTGCGCTCAATGTTGCCGTATCATAAGCCGTCGCAAACGTGAAAGAGAAAGAAGGAATCCCATATGCAACTGGCGAATATCGTACGCGAGCGCTGGAAGGGTGTCTTGTTCTGCCTGATCATCGCTATCCCCGCAACGCTGCTCGGCAAACAGATTGAGGTGGTCGGTGGGCCGGTATTCGCCATCCTCTTCGGCATGGTTCTGGCGCTCGTCTTTCCCAAGAATCGCCGCGAACAGCTCGCCGTCGGTGTCACCTATACGTCTAAAAAAGTCTTGCAGTACGCGGTTATCCTGCTTGGCTTTGGCATGAACCTCTCCCAGATTCTGTCCAAGGGCGCCCAGTCGCTACCGATTATCGTGGCGACAATCTCGACCTCGCTTGTCATCGCCTTTGTGCTCTGCCGCGTTATGAACGTGCCGAGCAAGATCGCGACGCTTGTGGGCGTGGGCTCGTCAATTTGCGGCGGTTCTGCCATCGCCGCGACCGCGCCCGTCATCGATGCCGACGATCGCGAGATTGCCCAGGCTATTTCGGTCATCTTCCTGTTTAACGTTATCGCGGCGCTCGTGTTTCCGACGCTCGGCGGTATGCTCGGGCTGACCAACGAGGGCTTTGGCCTGTTTGCCGGCACCGCCATCAACGACACCTCGTCCGTAACGGCTGCAGCGAGCGCTTGGGACAGCATGCATCCCGGCGCCAATGTGCTCGAGAGCGCCACGGTGGTCAAGCTCACCAGGACGCTGGCCATTATTCCCATCACGTTGGTCCTCGCATGCTGGCAGATGCATCTGGCGCGCAATGCCGGCGGCGACGCCAAAAGCACGTTCTCGCTTAAACGCGCGTTTCCCATGTTTGTGCTGTTCTTTGTGCTGGCGAGCGTAATCACCACGGTGCTTCAGCTTCCCGTGTCCATCACGGCGCCCATCAAGGAGCTGTCGAAGTTCTTTATCGTGATGGCCATGGCGGCTATTGGCTTTAATACCGATATCGTCGAGCTGGTCAAAAAGGGCGGCAAGCCCATCGCGCTGGGCTTTTGCTGCTGGATTGGCATTGCGTGCATGAGTTTGGGAATGCAGCACGTGCTGGGAATCTGGTAGAGAAGTAGCTTATTCGCGTGCTGGTTGCTGGTGAGCGCAAGCCTGCGGTGGAGCGATAGGAGCTCTTGCGGGTATGGCTTGTCCGCAGGTTTATAAGTCCCGAAGAGCTCTTATCGCCCCGCCAGGATGGCGATGCGGGGCAACACCTATACTCGCAGGACGGCGCTTTCTGCCCTATAGTGTTTGGTGAGCAATATCGTTCAATTTTGAAACACTCGGTCGTGCGACCGTCGGCGGTTGCACGTCGCCGCGGACAGGGGCAAATCATGGATAGCGATGCCAAGCTGAACATCTTGACCGAGGCCCTGGCTGCTGCCGGGGCCTCGGCATTGGCAATCGATGCGCGTGGGGACGTCGCGATTTCGACCATGAATGACGCGGCGCTTGAGCGGGATGTGGCGGCTTTTGTCGCTGAGCGCCTCGACCGTATAGGAGACGGCGCGCGTCTGGTTATGGGGCGTGCGGGTACGCGCCTGAGCCTGACCGTTCGCCCCACCGACAAAGAAGGCGGGGGCCTTTGGGTCGTCGTGGTCCGCGAGGTACGCGGCGCCGCGGCACATGCGGGCATCGAGTGGCTCAACGCCGACGAAGTTGAGGCCCGCTACGAATCGAGCGCGTACGGCATCGTTGAGGGGGCGGCCTCGGTAGCTGCGCCGGTCGCCGAGAGCTACGCGCGCGGTGTGCCCCTTATGCTCGAGGGCGAGCTGGGAGCGGGTCAGGTCGAGATAGCCAAGCGCCTCTATCTGGACGGTCCTTTTGCCGATCAACCCTTTGTTGCCGTTGCGCTCGATGAGCTTACCGATCGCGGTTGGCGCCACGTGCTCAAAAGCGCCGAATCGCCGTTGTACCAAACGGGGCTGACACTTTGCATTGCGGGCTGGAATGCGGTTGGCCCCCAGCGCCTTCGCGAGCTCGTTTCCACGATGGCCGACACCGCGTTGGCGACGCGCTGCCATGTGGTGCTGACGGCGAATGACATGCCGGGCGGCAGCGAAAGCGATCAGGCTGCTTTTGTGACCGAGCGCTTCGCCTGTGCGGTGAGTGTGGCGCCGGCAATCGCCGAGCAGGGAGCCGCGTCGACGAAGGTTGCGCGCTATTTGGAATATCTCGCTGATGCATTTGGGACGGCAGCGCCCACGCTGTCTGCCGCGGCGACGAAGACGCTCGATGCTTACCGCTGGCCGCGCAATTATCTGCAGCTCCGCGAGGTCTCGGAACGACTGTATATATTGGTGGGGGCGGGCACGGTGGACCGCGCTGTGGCGGAGGAAGTGCTCGCCCAAGAGGACGTGATTAAGACCGCAACCTTTGGCGCCCCGACGCTCGAAAGTGACCTGTATATCCTGCGACCGCTGGCCGATACCGAGCGAGATATCGCGCATTTGGTTGTAGACCATCTCCACGGCAACCGAACCCGTGCGGCGGAGGTGCTGGGCATAAGCCGTACAACGCTGTGGCGCTTGCTGAAGGACGATGACCGTTGAGCGAGGCGCCCGTGACCGCGCGCGACGCGTGTGCTACAGTCCAAAGCGTTATTGTTTCGATTTGGTTACGGCGTGCGAGGGCATATGGCTGAGACTTCAAAACCGAGCCGCAGAAGGCGGAGTGCCGCGCCGGTCAACCGACGCACAACATCGGTGACGTGGGGTAAACACGCTTCGGGGTTTGATGGCTCGTTCAAGCGCACTAAATACGGCTATCCTTCGGCAAGCGCCCGCTTGGCAATGCAGGCAGAGTCCTCACTGTGGGGCCGCAAACGCGTGGTGGGCTCAAAGCTCAAGCACGACGGCACGCTTGGTTACATCAGCCGCGGGGCGGCTCGCCGCAGCGGACTCAACCCGGCTGGTTGGCATCGTTATGTTCCGATCGCGGTCATCGTTGCAGTAATCGTCATCGCGCTCGCTGCGCTTGGCTACGCCGGCGGTGGCGCCAACTTGGACGCAGTGTTTAAATCGCCCGAGCTCGCGCATGCAGGCACAGAAGTTGTCGAGGGCGCACAGACCCAGACGGGCGTTGCGCCCCAGCGCGGTATCGTTGCGGCGGCCTCCACCATCGCCGATGCGCAAAAGGACGAGGACGAACAGGGCAGCGAAGCCGAAACGACTCACGCGAACGAAACGATGACAACTCCATCGGCAGGATAAGTTGCGAGCGGGTCCGCCGTTCGTTAGAACGGCGGAACTAATTACCTAACGTACACCACGTTGTCGCGGCGGGGTTTGGGCTCGGGTAGCGTGTCTTCGGCATAGCCCAGAATGCAGTGACCGACGCCGCGCAGGCTGCCGTCGGCGGGCAGGCCCCAGCTGGCCAGCAGCTCCAGGCCCTCGGGCGAGTCAAAGACCTCATGCGCGCGGTGAATCCAGCATGAGTCGACACCCAGTGCATAGGCGGCGTTGAGCAGGTTGCCCATGGCGAGCGATCCGTCTTCCAGGTGCGTGGGCACGCTGCGGTCGACCAGTACCACCACAACGGTCTTGGCGCCATAGAAGGGGTCGCTGTTGCTGCCCATGACCTGTGCGTTGAGCTGCGAGAGGCGCTCAACGGTCGTGGGGTCGGTGACGGCGACAAACGTCACCGGCTGGCGCCCCATGCCACTGGGTGCATACTGGCCGGCCTCGATAATGCGTGCGAGCTTTTCGGCCTCGACGGGACGATCACTGTATTTGCGGCAGCTGCGGCGGTGGATGAGTGCTTCGATAGTCTCCATGGTGTCTCCTTGCGGTGGCGTTGCAGATGCCCCGTTCATACCCGTCGGGCTCAAACGATAGACGGTCAATTGCCCGGCCAAAAGGGTAGATCCCAATTGGGAAAGTAGGTTTGCATAAAAGTACCTTCAGAATGTGACAAACAAATGGGATGGTTAAACGTTTTATCCCGTCTACCCTGCGGTTTTTTACCACTTGCCTAAATGACGAACGCATAACCTCTGATAAAGGTTTTACTAAAGGAGTACCAACGTTTATCAATGCGCCGTGGTGGCGCCGGGCCAGGAGGTAACATCATGTTCCAGGCTGGAGATGTCGTCGAGACCGACTTCGAAGGATTTCTGAAGCTGCTGCGTTCCAAGACGCGCGCTTTTGTGACGATTGACGATCACGAGTACTACATCACGCACACCGATGGCTATTGGCGTGTTCAGGATTGCGAGGCCCTCAACGACAAGGGCCACTTTACTGACTGCTCCGAGCTGGTCAACACGGTCTGCGAGGTCGTCGAGCTGCCGTGGATTGCCGGCAAGAGCCTGCATGACAGCTTCTCGGGCGCTACGGTCTATGAGGCCGTCGCCGCTTAACGGGCAATAAAACCCGATTTTCACGTGACCGCTGGCGCTGCCCCCGCGCCGGCGGTCTTTTTCTGCCGATAGGCCATAAAAGTGCAAGCATTTGCGGAGAGCCTGTTGACGATAGTCAAAACTCGGACTAATCTAGAGATATAAATTGGTCAAAAATCGGACAATCGAATGGTGGGATAGATGAATAGTGCGGTTATGCTGGTCGATTTCGACCGGTTGCTCAATGGACTCGACCATATCTATTCGGAGTTCTCGCGCGCCTGCGGTCTTTCGGACTGCGCTTACTGGATGCTCGTCGATACCAGCACGGCGGGCGGCAGCGTCGCCGTAAGCCGTCTGACAAGCGAATGGTTCTACAGCAAACAGACCATCAACTCGGCAATTATAACCTTGAAGGCGCGGGGTTTCGCCACGCTGGAGTTTGCCGAAGGCAGTCGCAAGAACAAGGTTGTGTGCCTGACCAAAGAGGGTAGGCAATTTGCTGAGCGCTATGCGTTGCCGGCACTTAAGGCCGAACAGCGAGCATTTTGCGCGCTTGAGCCGTGTGAGCAACGCGAGATTATGCGCTTGATCGGCAAATTCTCCCAGGTGCTCGATGAGGAGTGCGAGACATTTAAGCAGCAGGTGGCAGCTGCAAGCCAGACGCAGGATCAATGTGAGGGGGAGTCGTGCGACTGTTAATGAGGTTTCTGAAGCCCTATCGAGGGCTTGTCGCAGTGACGCTGCTGGTGCTGCTGGTTGATAACGTCGGCACGCTGTTGGTTCCCACGATGCTGGCGAACATGGTCAACACCGGTATCACCACGGGTGATGTCGACTACATTTTACGCAATGGCCTCTACATGCTTATCGCGACCGGCATGGCCAGCGGCGGCGCGGTGCTGGGCTGCTATCTTTCGGCGCGCTTGGCCGCCAACGTGGCCTGCGATATCCGCAATGCCGTGTACGACAAGTCGCTCGAGCTCGCGGCCAGCGACTTTGAGCGCTTTGGCACCGGATCGATGATCACGCGCTCGCTCAACGACATCAATGTGATTCAGCAGGCCATCCTGCAGACGATCCAGCTGGTGCTGCCGGTGCCGTTCTTGGCCGTCGCGGGCATCATTTTTGCGTGGCTCATCGATCCCGCCATGGGTACGCTGCTGGGCGTGGTGGTTGCGATCGTGCTGGTGGCGGCAGTCTTTACCGTGGCTAACGCCGCGCCAATTTTTATGCGCCTGCAGAGCTTTATCGACCGCATGAACGTGGTGCTGCGCGAGAACATCGTGGGCGTTCGCGTCATCCGCGCTTTTAATAAAGAGCTTCACGAGGAGCAGCGCCTGGACGAGGTGTTTAGCGATTACGCGGACAACGCCATTAAGGTCAACCACCTGTTTGTGGGCCTTGATAGCTCTACCTTCTTTTTGATGAACATTGCCGAGGTGGCGGTGCTGTGGGTGGGCGGCAACCGCGTTGGCGCCCATGCAATGCAGATTGCGAGCATCTCCGCGGTGCTGGAATATGCGCTCTTGATCCTGTTCTTTGTGATGATGGCGCAGATGGTAGTGCTGACGCTGCCGCGCGCCGCGGCGTGCCTGAACCGTGCGCAGCAGGTGTTGGAGATTGAGCCGGGCATCGTGGACGGCGAGCGTACGCTGGGTGACGGGGCGCCTGCCTCCGGGGGCGATGCGGATGTGGTCGCTGAGTTCGATCACATGTCGTTTCGTTTTGACGATGCCGATGAGGACACCCTGTGCGACCTGAGCTTTGCCTGTCGTCGCGGTCAGACGACCGCGATTGTGGGCTCGACGGGCTCGGGCAAGTCGACGGTGGCAAAGCTTCTGCTGCGTTTTCACGATGCCACCAAGGGTGCCATTCGCCTGGACGGCGTCGACCTGCGCGAGCTTTCGCAAGACGAGATTCGCGGGCGCATTGCCTACGTCCCGCAGAAGGCATGGCTGTTCTCGGGCACCGTGGCAAGCAATTTGCGCTTTGGCAACGAAGACGCGACCGAGGCCGATATGCTCCACGCGCTCCAGGTTGCCCAGAGCACCTTTGTGCTCGATCAGCCGCAGGGGCTCGATACCCCGGTGGCGCAGGGTGGCACGAACTTTTCGGGCGGTCAGCGCCAGCGCCTGGCCATTGCCCGCGCCCTCATGAAGCATGCCGATCTGTATATCTTCGATGACAGTTTTTCGGCCTTGGACTTTAAGACCGATGCGGCGCTGCGCCATGCGCTGCAGGAGGAGACGCGCGACGCTGCGGTGCTCATCATCGCGCAGCGCATCTCGACGATCTTGCATGCCGACCAGATCGTGGTGCTCAAGGACGGCGAGGTCGTGGGCCTGGGCACGCACGACGAGCTCATGGAAACCTGCGAGGTGTACCGCGCTATCGCGGAATCGCAGATGAAGGGAGGTGAGTAGCATGACCGAGGAGCTCAAGAAGCAGGGCATCGCCGATGACGCCGCGGTTGCAGAGACAGTCGAGGGGGCGGGCGCCACGCCCGGCCTGGACGAAGCCGCCAAGGCGGCGGAGCGCGAGGCTCGCCGCCAGGCGCTCTACGAGGAAAACGAGCGCGCCGAGGACGAGCGCGCCCGCGCCGAGGCGGAGCGCATGCGCGACGTTGACGACGAGGACGAGGACGAGACGCCCCGCGACACCTGGGCGACGGTGCGCCGCCTGTGGAGCGAGGCCGCCGGCGACCATTGGCGCTTTTATATCGTGTTCGCGAGCATCGTGTTCTATGTCATCTTTAACACCGCGGCGCCGGCTTACAGCGCTCGCGTGATCGATGAGCTGTGGGGGCATATGAAGCTGGCGTTTGCCAACAACACTACCTTCAGCATTACCTGGGAGAACTGCGGCAGGACCATCTTCATCTACTTTATGATTTGGACCGCCGCCGCCTCGTTCTACGCACTCCAGAGCTTTTTGATGTCGAGCGTTGCCGAGCGCCTCAACCTGCGCCTACGCAACCGCATCGCTCAAAAGCTCAACCGTCTGCCGCTTGCCTACTTTGACGCGCATCGTCCCGGCGAGGTCGTCAGCCGTGCGACCAACGACTTGGACAAGGTGTCCGAGAGCATGCAGCGCGGCCTGCTGCAGCTTCTGGTGTCGATCGGTACCGTGGTGGGCGCCGTGAGCGTGATGTTCGTGTTTAGCGTGCCGCTCACGCTCGTCTTTTTGTTCTTTACGGCGCTTTCGCTGCTGGTGACGAAGGTCGTGTCGCGCCGCACGCACGATGTGACGGGCGAGCGCCAGGAGTGGGTGTCCAAGATTACGAGCGCGGTCGAGGAAGGCTACTCGGGTCGTCTGGTGATTCGTGCGTTTAACCGCGAGCGCCAGAGCTCTGCCGAGGTACACGAGGCTTCGAAGGAGCTGGCGCGCGTGAGCACCAAGGCCGACTTTATGATTAACGCCGTCGGCCCCGCGGTGCGCTTTATCGGCCGTTTGGCGCAGATCGTGATTGCACTGGTGGGCTGCAGCATGCTGGCTGCCGGTCACATGACCGTCGGCGTGTTCCAGGCGTTCTTCCAGTTTATCTACGAGGCGTCCGAACCCATGACGCAGTTGTCGTTTACCTTTAACTCGCTGCAGAGCGCGCTGGCGAGCGCAGAGCGCGTGTTCGACCTGCTCGATGAGTCCGAGATGGAGGCCGATCCGCAGCCGGGCGATGCTGCCAAGCTGCCGGGCAAGGTGGAGGGCCGCGTCGCTTTTGAGCACGTGCGCTTTGGCTATGCGCCCGACAAGCCGCTCATGCGCGACGTGTCGTTTGCCGCCGAGCCGGGTCAGAAGATCGCCGTGGTGGGAACCACAGGTGCGGGTAAGACCACGCTCATCAATCTGCTCATGCGCTTCTACGAGATCGACGGCGGCCGCATTACCCTCGACGGTGTGGACACGAGTCGCATGGATCGCGGCGAGCTGCGGCAGCAGTTTGGCATGGTGTTGCAGGACGCCTGGCTGTTCGACGGCACGATTGCCGAAAACGTCGCCTACGGCTGTCCCGAGGCGACGCGCGACGAGATCGTGGCGGCTGCACGTGCCGCTCAGGTCGACTTCTTTGTGCGCACTATGCCGCAGGGCTACGACACACGGGTGGCTAACGATGCCGAGAGTATCAGCCAGGGCCAACGTCAGCTGCTGACCATCGCGCGCGTGCTGCTCAACAACCCGGCGATCCTCATCCTGGACGAGGCGACGTCGAGCGTGGACACGCGCACCGAGCTTGCCATCGGCCGCGCCATGGACGCGCTCATGCGCGGGCGCACGAGCTTTGTGATCGCGCACCGTCTGTCGACAATCGTCGATGCCGACCTCATCCTGGTCATGGATCACGGCAATATCATCGAGCAGGGTACACACAAGGAGTTGCTGGCTGCCGAGGGCGCTTATGCCGACCTCTACCTAAGCCAGTTCGCATAAGGTGACAAAGGGACAGTCCCGCATGTCACATCGAAAAGAAGGCGCGCCGGGGGCGGATTCCCCGGCGCGCCTTTTGTGTTGGCGTTGATGCTGTGGCGGTTGCCCGCGGCCCTAGCGCTCGTCCACAAGCTTGGCGACGAGGGCCTTGAGCTCGGCCACCTCTCGCTCGAGTTCCTTGACCCGCCGGGCGTTTTCGGTGATGCCCTGGCGGTTGAGGGCGCTCTGCTCGGCGGCATCGTCGGGCATGTATTCGCGATGCTGTTTGGCGTCGAAGCTCTCCTCGAACACGCGGCAGCCGTTGCGCTTGATGATGCGCCCGGGCACGCCCACGACGGTGCAGTTGTCGGGCACGTCTTTGACGACGACCGAGTTGCCGCCGATTTTGACGTTGTTGCCAATGCGAATGTTGCCGAGCACTTTGGCACCGGTGCCCACGGTGACGTTGTTGCCCAGGGTGGGGTGGCGCTTGCCGGTCTCGTTGCCGGTGCCGCCGAGCGTGACGCCCTGATAGAGCACGCAGTTGTCGCCCACAATGGTGGTCTCGCCGATGACAACGCCCATGGCGTGGTCGATAAAGAAATGTTTGCCGATCTGCGCGGCGGGATGAATCTCGACGCCGGTGATGTGGCGGGTGATTTGCGAGAGCACCCGGGCGAGCGAGCGATGGCCGTGCTCCCACAGCCAGTGCTCGGGCACGTGGTTCCACTTGGCGTGCAGGCCGGGGTACGAAAGAAAAATGACCAGACCGTTTTGCGCGGCGGGGTCCTGCGCTTGGACGGTCTTGATGTCCTCGCGAATGGTATTGATAAAGCTCACTGGCCGCCCTCCCTCAGCGCCGTGACAATGCGATTCAATAAAGTATAGCGATTCGCTAGGGATTAAGAAGGGCGATCTTGCTTTGCTTTGGGCGACAAGTGTCAGTTATGCAAACTTGCTGGTAATGGAGTCATGCTTTTGTGGGGTTGCGCACGAGGGGGCGCCGCAACCGTATACTGGTCAACTTGGACGTGTCCGCGCCCACAACTGAGAGGTTTTACTTCATGGGTTTCATCAATTTTATCGCCGAGCTGCTCAAGGACCCGCGCACTGCGATCGCCAGCTGGATCGCCGCTGGCCCGCTCATGGCCTACGGCTGCGTGTTCCTGATCATCTTTATCGAGACGGGCGTGGTGTTCTTCCCGTTCCTTCCCGGCGATTCGCTGCTGTTCGCCTCGGGCTTCTTTGCCCACAACGGCGGCTTTAACATCGTGGCCCTGCTGGCCGTCGCATGGACGGCCGCCATCTTGGGCGACCAGTGCAACTTTATGATCGGCCATTTCTTTGGCCGAAAGATCATCGCCTCGGGCAAGGTCAAGGCCATGACGCCCGAGCGCATTAAAAAGTCCGAGGATTTCCTGGACAAGTGGGGCCACCTGGCCATCTTCCTGGGTCGCTTCTTCCCGTTTATCCGCACCTTTGTGCCCTTCATCGCCGGTATGGGCGGCATGCATTGGCGCAATTTTGTCATCTATAACGTGCTGGGCGGCATTACCTGGTCGACGGTCTTTACGCTGCTGGGCTACTTCTTTGGCGGCATCCCCTTTGTGCAGGAGCACTTTGAGCTGCTGATTATCGGCATCGTCGCCGTGTCGATTATCCCGACCGTGGTCGGCCTGGTTAAGGCAAAGCTGGGCAAACAGAACGCGTAGCTCGAGATAGCGCGCAAACCGTGCCGTTGAGGCCCGTCACCGATTACGGTGGCGGGCCTCTCTAGCTTCGGTCAAATGAAAATACTTTAGTTAGTTAAAGAAAAACGTTTTATCTGATGCGTGTGCGGAGTACAATCTCGTGCATGCGAATCGACGTGTCATCGGCTTTGATGCTGCCCGCGTGTCCTGCCCGGCTCTACGCTCCGGGTATGCGACGTTGCGACGCGGCCGGCTTCGGTCCTTGCGTGCGGGTTCGCGAGTATGCAACTGTGTATGTAAGGAGCGACATATGACTGTCGAGAAGAAGGATATCGATTGGGGTAGCCTCGGCTTTGGCTACATGAAGACCGATTACAGCTACGAGGCTCATTGGAAGGATGGCGAGTGGGACGAGGGCGGCCTGACCACCGACCACACCCTGCATGTCTCCGAGTGCGGTGGCATCTTCCACTACTGCCAGGAGGTCTTTGAGGGCCTGAAGGCCTACACCGCCGAGGACGGCAGCATCGTCTGTTTCCGTCCCGACATGAACGCTGAGCGTATGTACAACTCTGCGCAGCGCCTCGAGATGCCCCCGTTCCCCAAGGACAAGTTTGTCGAGGCCGTCAAGCAGGTCGTCTCTGCCAATGCCGCATGGGTTCCGCCCTTCGGCTCTGGCGCAACCCTGTATGTGCGTCCGTTTATGATCGGCTCCGGTGACGTAATCGGCGTGGCTCCCGCTCCTGAGTACACGTTCCGCATTCTCGTGACCCCGGTCGGTCCGTACTTTAAGGGCGGCCTTAAGCCCGTCAAGCTGCGCGTTTCCGAGTACGACCGCGCCGCACCGCACGGCACCGGCAACATCAAGGCCGGCCTCAACTACGCCATGTCCCTGAAGCCCACGATGGAGGCTCACCGCGAGGGTTATGCCGAGAACCTGTATCTCGACTCCGAGTCCCGCACCTATGTCGAGGAGACCGGTGGCGCGAACGTTCTGTTCGTGAAGGAGGATGGCACCCTCGTCGTTCCGCAGTCGCACACCGACTCCATCCTGCCCTCCATCACCCGCCGTTCGCTCGTTCAGGTTGCTCAGGACCTGGGCATGACCGTCGACCAGCGTCCCGTCGAGTGGGCCGAGGTCAAGGCCGGCACCTTTGTTGAGTGCGGCCTGTGCGGCACCGCTGCCGTTATCTCCCCGGTCGGCGAGATCGACAACAAGGTCTACGGTGCCGACGAGACTGTGACCTTCCCGGCTGGCTACACCGAAATCGGCCCCGTGATGAAGAAACTTCGCGAGACCCTGACGGGCATCCAGTCTGGTGCTGTTGAGGATAAGCACAACTGGGTTTACACCGTCGCGTAGGCTGCCTTAGCTGTCCGGCCCGAGGGCGACCTTCCTTTCCGGCGCTTCCTCGGACATGAAAGAACCTCCGCTGCGCACTTCGTGCGGCGGAGGTTCTTTCGTCCTGCGGAGTGCGCCGGAAAGGAAGGTCGCCCTCGGGCCTGCGTTACTTCGGCGCTGCCGTTACGGGCAATATAGATCTGAATAAAGATGGTGCGCGGCCTTTTAGGCCGCGCTTTTGTTCAAGACTTTAGTCTGCTGGCCGCGCAGCGGCCAGCTTTAAACCACCCGCTACG
>CAJMMN010000015.1 GCA_905214525.1 uncultured bacterium | reverse complement strand
GACGCCGCCCTCTCAAGGCGGAGATCACCAGTTCGAATCTGGTACGGGCTACCACTTCTTTTCTGCCGAGGCCTATGGCCCGTTCGTCTAGCGGTTTAGGACGCCGCCCTCTCAAGGCGGAGATCACCAGTTCGAATCTGGTACGGGCTACCACGCATCTGATACCCGGTCTTTCCACGGAAGGCCGGGTTTTTTATTATCAAACAACTGTCTGTCATTCCCGTTTGAACAAGAGCTTTGCGTTCTGCCTATGGCCCTTACGGGTACAATAACCAAGATATTTTGACTGTTAGAAGGAGTCTCATGACGGAGTCCTCTCAGCATACGTCCAAGCCCCAGGTCGAGGTTGAGGCCTCGGGCGGCGATGACAATAAGAGCGCACGCCGCGGCGCAATCTTTATCGGCGTTGTGCTGGTGGGTTATATCGTCTATCTGGTGGTAACCGGGCAGATGGGGCAGTTCTGGGCTGCTATGTCGAGCGTCCAGGCGCCCTGGCTCGTTGTCGCGTGTCTTTGCATGTTCATGTATCTGTTCTTTGGCATTGTGGCCTATGCGATCGCCGTCTGGCTCGACCCCAATTCACCCGTCGGCATTCGCGATCTGATCTCGGTCGAGGCGAGTGGCATTTTCTTTGGCAACCTGACGCCCATGATGATGGGCTCTACGCCTGCCCAGATCTACCGCTTGACCAAAGCGGGCCAAAATGTCGGCGAGGCTGGAGCCACGCAATTCACGCGCTTTATCGTGTATCAGTTTGGCCTCGTTGCCTGGGGCGCTATCCTACTGCTTGCTCGCATGCCGTTTTTTGCCGAGCGCTATGGCGACATGACGCTGCTGTGTGTCTTTAGCTTTGGTGGGCACTGCTGCATCTTGCTTGGCATCTTCGCCGTCGCGCTCATGCCTAAGACCGTCACGCGCGTCGCCCATTGCATCATCAATTGGCTTGAGCGCATTGGTGTCTCGGCCACTAAGATCGAGGGATGGCGCACGTTTGTCGACGGCGAAATCTACTCCTTCTCCGAGAAGTTCAAGCTTTCAGCCGGCCACTTTTCGTCCATGCTGCTCACGGTGGTCATCACCATGTTGCAGCTCGCGTTTTTCTACCTCGTGCCGTATTTCCTGATGCTTGCCTTTGGCCACCACGAGGTCGACTTTTTTTCGGTCATGGCCGCGAGCGCCTTTGTCCAGCTGCTGAGCTCTGCTGTTCCCCTGCCCGGTGGCACCGGCGGTGCCGAGGGTGGCTTCGCGCTGTTCCTGGGTCATTTCTTTGGGTCGGCGTCGACCGCCGGTTATCTGCTGTGGCGCCTCATTACGTTTATTGCGCCGACCATTTTGGCTGCGCCCCTGTTGGGCCTTAAGAGCGCCCACAACGAGAGCATCCATGCGCGCTGGGATCGCGTGATGCGCAAACTCGGCCGCACGCCTCAGACGCCCTCTGCGCCCACTAAGCCGCACCCCACGAATGCTGTTACCGTTGATCCCAAGAAGCACGCTCAGAAGGCTTCTGGGACCGCTAAGCCGGCTCATAAAGCCTATGTGCGCCAGACAGGCGACGGTATTCGCGTATCTCCGTCGGCACTCAATAAGAAGAAGCACCCTAAGTCGCAGTAGGGCAGTCGTGCGTTCTTCATATTGCCGGGCTTTTTTGTGCCGGATGGGGGATAATCCTCTTACGTAGATTATCTCTCATCTGTTGATGAATGCCCGCATATCGAAGGGACACGCCCATGGCCACCAGCAAACCGCGTATTGATCGCCGCATCGTTCGCAGCCGCAATGCCATCCTTTCCGCTTTCGAGCGCCTGCTCATGGAAAAGCCGCTGGCAGACATTACGGTGAGTGCCATCGCGCGCGAGGCCAATGTCGACCGCAAGACCTTTTACGTTCACTTTGGTACGGTCGACGGCCTGCTCGATGCCATTGCCGTCGATGTGGTGGAGATGATTGTCGACTCGGTCGAGAAAACGCTTGCTTCAATGGACGGTGACACCAACGAGCGCGCCCTGGGAGCGGCGGCGACCTTCTTTAAAACCGTTAACGAGGCGTTATGCAACAACCTGGTGCTCAATCGTCAGCTGATCGAGAACATTCCGCTCGATGATTTTATGGCTCGTCTTCGTGCACCTCTCGAGCACGAGATTGCCGAGCGCAATCTGCTGCCCCAAGGCCTTAAGGATGAGATGTTCGACTACTATCTGGCGTTTTTGCTGTCAGGCATTATCGGTATCTATCGCACGTGGGCGCTGTCTGACGGCTCGGTTCCTATTGAGCGCGTCTCTGAGGTCGCCAACGACCTGACTCTCAATGGCCTGTCGAGTCTGGAATCTCGCTTGGATTAGGCCTAATTGGGCTCGTCGGCGTGGAAATTCCTGTTCACGAGGTTCTCCGGCGCCTTGGAGACCTCGCCGGCGTAGGAGCTGTAGCCTGAGGATCCTTAAAAGAAAGTCCAGTTTATCCTTCCCACTCCAATTTGGAATCCTCCGATGCGCCTTCGCACGCTCGCATGACCTCGATACCATGCGAGCGTGCGAAGGCGACGAGCTCTGCGTTGCGGGCGTTTATGGTGCCGAAGGCGGCGGGGCACACAATAAGGCGCGCGCAGTGGACGAGGAGCTCTTTGGCGCGGGCTATGGTTTTATCCCCGATCGGCTCGAAGGCGCGCTCGGCCACGCATTCCGTCGCCAGGTCGCGCGCGAGCTCGCAGTCGATGTCCCCTTCGTGCAGAACGCCCGCGTAGAACGCCTTGCCCTGCCGAATGAGCTGGCGAAACACAGCCGACCCCGTACCTGCGCCGGCGATGACGAACGTGTGCGCATCGCCGTGTGGGCGCCCAATTTCTACGCTGCCGAAGCGCTCGTTGAAGGTGCCATGTTGAAGGCCGTAGAGCTCGCCAATCGTCTCGCGCGTGAATATGTCCTCGGGTGCGCCGGCGCGGAAGACCCGGCCGTGCTTCACGCAAATCACCTTGTCGGCGCTTTTCTGCGCGAGCTCGAGTTCGTGGATGGACATGATGACAGCCACATTCCGCGATTTCGCAAGGTGGCGAAGTATTCGCAGCAGGTCGATCTGGTAGCGGATATCGAGATACGACGTGGGCTCGTCGAGCACGAGCACACGCGGATCCTGCGCGATGGCGCGTGCGAGTATGACGCGCTGGCGTTGCCCGTCGCTTATCTGCATGAAGTCGCGCTCGGCGAGCTCTTCCACACGTGCGGTTTTCATGGCCTCGTCGACCCGACTATGGTCGTCGGGCGAGAGTGTGCCCATTCGCCCGGTGTAGGGGTGCCTTCCCGCCTCTACGACATCGCGGCAGGTGAGGAGCTCGGTCCGGGGGCGATCTGTCAGCATAACGGCAAGGTTCTTTGCAAACTCCGCCGTCTTCCATCGGGAAATCTCCCGCCCGTCGAGCTCGACCGCGCCGGCAAGCGGTGCCAGATGGCGTGTGATGGTTTTTAAGATGGTCGACTTGCCCGAGCCGTTCGGCCCGATGAGCGCCACGACGTCGCCCGCGCGAACCTCCAGATCGACGCCTCCGACTACGACCTTCTTGTCGTAGCCCGCCGACAGGTCGCTTATGTGGAAAAGCGGCGCTCCGTCAGCCTGCGTTTCGACCGTAGTTTCGAGGTTCGGCTCCGCTCGGAAGAGGCGTTCCGCGCGCAGTTCCGCACGAGCCGAAAATGCCTTCTGGCGCTTTCGTGCGAGCTCAGGACTGTCTAAGCATGGAATGTCCCCTCCGAGCGTTTTGGGCCGCGGCACGAATTCCCCCATCTACCTCACCCGCTTCTTCAACATGAGCGCGATAACCACCGGAGCGCCGAAGATGGCGGTGACGGCGCTGATGGAAAGCTCGACGGGAGAGAACAGCGTGCGCGCGATCAAATCGCAGCCCGCGCAGAAGATGGCGCCTCCCAAGAAGCACGCAGGAATCACGCGGATGGGCTTCGACGACTTTAGCGCCGACTTCACGAGATGCGGAACCGCGATGCCTACGAACGACACCGGACCAGCGAACGCGGTCACGCAGGCGGAGAGCATGCTCGCTAGAAGGACGAGCACCACGCGGAAGCGTTCGACGTTCACGCCGACGCTTTTCGCGTAGGCTTCTCCCAGCTGGAAGGCGGAAAGGGGCTTCGATATCGTGAATACGCATGCGCTCACGGTGATCACCACGACCGCGATGACCGCGATGTCGTCCCAGCTCGAACCCGAGAAGCTACCCAAAGACCAGTTGTGCAGGTTCACGATGGACTGGTCGTCGGCGAAGGCGATGAGGAAGTTCGTCGCCGCCGAGCAGATGTATCCCACCATGACGCCCGCCACGATGAGCATGGCCATGGAACTTATGCGCCGTGCGATGAGGAGCACGAAGCCGATGGTGATAAGCGAGCCCAGAAACGCTGCGGCCACCATGGCCGGCGAGGACATGGCCTGGTTCGCGCCTAGAAGTACGATCATCGTAAGCGCGACGACGAACTTTGCGCCCGAGGAGACGCCCAAGATGAACGGGTCGGCGATGGGGTTGTTGAAAAACGTCTGCAGCAGGAACCCGGAAAGCGAAAGTGCCCCGCCGAGAAGCACGGCTGAAAGCACGCGCGGCAGGCGAATCTCCCAGATGACCTGACTTTCCATGGAATTGGCCGCGCCGCCCGAAAGGATGCCGGGGATGTGGTCTGCGGGCACGAGCACGCTCCCGATGCACAGGTTGGCCCCGACGAGCACGATGAGGGCAACAGCGAGCAGCGCCGTCACGACGCGACACCGCGCGGCGCGCCCCGATTCGTCGTATGCCATGGAAAGCCGGCTTCTCATGGCGCTAACCGAGCTTCCTCAGATAATGGAAGTCGCTCGCGTCATCGCCGGTGAACGCCCCGTGCAGCTCGTCGATAATGTCGGCGGTAGAAGTCATCTGCTGGTACATGTCGGCGCTTGTGACCCAGACGTTGCCGTTCTTCACGGCTTTGAACTGCGACAATAGCGCGTTTTTGCCTACGAAGTCGTTCAAGGTGGCAACCGATTCGTCGATGGTGCCGTTGTAGACGATGATGTCGGCATCCTTCGCTGTCGCGTAGAAGCGCTCCATTTCGAGCGTTACTGACGAACCTGACGTCGACGCCGTCTGCGCGTCATCGAGCGCGTAGCTGCCGCCTGCAAGCTCGATCATCTGCGCCACGTAGTCGCCCGCCCGCCGCGTGACGGCGGCCCCGTTCGAGTTAATGTAGAAATACGCCACGGTTTTACCTGACGACGCGAGCCCCGACGTTTGCTCGACGCGGGCCTTCTGCTCGTTGAACAGGTGCGTGGCCTCGTCTTCCTTGTCGAACAGGACGCCGAAAAGCTTAATCCACTCGACGCGCCCGAGTGCTTTGGGCTCGCTCGACGACTGTTCGGTGAGCACGACGAGCCCGAGCTTCTGCAGCTTTTCCTTCACATCGGGCGTGTGGTTGATCATGGTGTTCTCGATGGCGAGCGTGCAGCCCGAGGCCGATATTCGCTCGTAGTCGGGCGCGCTGTACTTGCCGCCGTAGGCGATCGCCCCACTTCCGAGCGCGCTTTTGAAGCCCGCGACCGAGCAATCGTCGGCTTTCGTGCCCGACATTAAGATATTGTCGTTCGCATCGAGCGCGTCGACCAGGCACATCGTCGCCGACGACACGAGGTACACCTTGTCGGCGGGGCGCCTTATGACCGCGATGTCGGAGCTTAACCCATCAGGTACCTTCGCATCTTGCGGCACCACGAGGAAGCGCTCCCCGTTCGAAACGCAGATAAGCCGCAGGCCGCCTTCGAACTCGTCGACAGTGAAGTGCTCGGCGTATTCAAGCTGAAGCGCTCCCGTCGGCTCCCAGCCGCAGCCCAAATCGGCGTTGTGGAAGTCGGCCGCGGCGCTTGAAGCCGTTCCCGCAGGGGAGCCGCCGCTTGCATCGTCGCCCGATTTCTCCTTCATGGTGGATGAGTCGAAGTGGAGCGTGTAGTCGATGGTGTGCGGCGTCGACATGGCGACGGTCTCGGCCGACACGGCGATGTCCTCGTCGAGCGTGACGGGTATCTCGAACGTGGAGTTGCCGCCGTCGTTTACGGGCGCGTAGTCCACGCCGTCGACGGTCATCTTGTCGTAGTTCGAACTCGACCAGGTGATGGTCGCGGTGTAGGTGTCGCCATCCTTCACAATTGTGGTGGGTGAGGCGATGCTTGCGCGCCCTGACCCACCGGAAAGCGAGACACTCACCGTGTATTCCTGAGAGCCCGCCGTGCCACCGGTCGCGTTCGGGCTCGCACTGCACCCCGCGAAGGGAAGCGCGAGCAGGGCGACGAGAACGCAGGCGATCGCGCGCGCCGCGATGCTGTGGAGCTTCCTGTTTTCCCCCTTGGGAAGAATCGACCGCATGGCGTTACTTCAGTGCGTCGGCGCGCAGATCGACGCCGGCGGATTCGAACACAAGTGTGCGGTCGTACCACTGCTCTTTTCTAATACTCCACGCGGCACAGGCGGTGTCCTCGTCGAGCGCATCAACGGGCACGTCGTAGGTGTACTTGCCTTCCGCGTTTTCCACATAGGGGATGAAGTCGGCCTCGCTCGCGGCGGCAGCCTCGTCGCCCGTGCCCATGAAGAGCTTGCCGTAGCCCGTGCCGGAAAGCGTCATCACGCAGTGCATGGAGCCGTTTTCCACGATGAGCTGGGCGTCCACGATCCTGAACATGTTCGAGCTGGAATCTACGGTGATTGGATAGGTGCCGTCGGCCACCTTGTCGGCGGTGATGGGGGCAGCGCTTGCGCCCGCGGGCGCATCGGCCGCCTGTTCGGTCTTTTCCTGGGAATCGGCATCGCTTGCCTTTGCGCTGTCGATTGAATTTCCGGCGCAGCCGGCGAGCGAGAACGCGCAAAGCGCCGCCGACAGGGCGAAGACGAGGGTTTTCTTCAACATGGAGGGGGTTCCTTTCAATCGCTTCGACCGCCCGTGCCGTGCGGTGGGCGGTCGGGATGCGAATGCAACGGGCATGCGTCGTCAGTCGGGGAAAGGCGCATGCCCGTTGCACGGGGACGCGACCGGCGCCCCCGTGCGCGGCGAGTTTACAGCTTGGCGATGGCGTCGTCCACGTGCGAGACGTAGATGTCGTCGACCGCGACGTTCTGTCCCAGACCCTGGAGCAGGCACGTCACTTCGAAGCCGGCGGCCACGAACTTCGCAGCCCAGCTGTCGGGGTCGGTCTCGTCTGCCATGTCGTTGTTCGCGTGGTCGCCCGCGACCACCATGAACGGCGCGAGCACGGCCTTCTTGTAGCCTGCGGCGCTCGCGGCGGCGATAACATCCTCGCAGGTCGGTTCAGCCTCGACGGTGCCGACGAAGAACTGCGTCAAACCCTCGTTCTTGAACACTTCCTGCATCTTGGCATAGTCGGCGTTGGAATCGGCTTCGGTGCCGTGGCCCATGAGGCACAGCGCCGTCTCGCCGTCGTCGAAGGACGCCATGTTCTCCTTAATGGCTGCGGCCACCTTTTTGTAGTCGTCGTCGGAGGTGAGCAGCGGGTCGCCGAGCGAGATCTTGTCGAACTTGTCGGCGTACTTGTCGAGCTCGTCTTTCACGTCGGCGTATTCCAGGCCAGCCATGAGATGCGTCGGCTGCACGACGATTTCCTTCACGCCGTCTTCCACGCAGCGGTCAAGCGCCTCGGTCATGTTGTCGATCGTGATGCCGTCGCGCTTCTTCAGCTTGTCGATGATGATCTGCGCGGTGAAGGCGCGGCGGATGTCGTAGTCCTGCCAGTACTTCTCGCGGATAGCGTCTTCGATGGCGCCGATGGTGATGTGGCGCGAGTCGTTGTAGCTCGTGCCGAAGCTCGTGACGAGAATGACCGGCTTCACGGCCTTCTCCTTTTCGCTCGATTTCTCGGGACTCGCGGAGGTGCTGGAGCAGCCCGCGAGCGCGAATCCGGCGAGCGCGACGGCTCCGGTTGCTGCGGCGCCCATGAAGCCGCGGCGTGACATCTGGTCGGACATGGTTTTCCCTTTCCTCGGTTTGCCGGTCCCCCGGCGACAGTTGCTTATCGGCACAAGCGAAAGAAAAACGCGCTCGTCCGCAAAGGGATAGCGCGCCTGTTTCTTGCATTCGAAAGGGAAGCGCACTCCTCGGGGTCCACAAGGAGATAACGCCACGGCGATGCCGTGAGGAAAAGGCGAAGCAGTCTGGCTTGGGGCGCGAGGCGGTTCGCCCGCGCGTCCTACACAGTAATGTCCCTTGCCCAGGATTCCCACCTGGTTCCCTCCGCAAGCCAGCGCGGGCTGTGTGGGCGCCGCGCCGGTCGTTTCCTTTTATTCGATTGTCATATGCTCGTTGCCGAAACTACCACTATGATAGTGGGCGTTTGTGGGCGTGTCAAAGCCAGGGCGGGCGGCACTGCGCCTCCTGCCTACGTATTTGCGCCGATTGCCGCTGCGGGCGCCGTGTCTTGCCCGCTGCGCGAAGGGCGGCGTAAACGGTTGCGATGAGAAACGGGAAGGGAAGGCTCGGATGATTCATATCGTTGGCGCAGGTTCGGGCGCCGCCGACCTTATCACGCTGCGCGGGGCGCGTCTTCTACGCGCGGCCGACGTGGTCGTTTGGGCGGGGAGCCTTGTGAACCCCGAGCTGCTCGCCGAGTGCAAGGAATCCTGCGTCGTCTACGACAGCGCGCACATGACCTTGGAGGAAGTGCTCGACGTGATGTGCGCGGCGGATGCGCGGGGCGAGGAAGTGGTGCGCCTGCACACGGGCGACCCGTGCCTGTACGGCGCCATCCAGGAGCAGATGGACGCGCTCGACGCGCGCGGCGTGGTCTACGAGGTGGTGCCCGGCGTGTCGAGCTTTTGCGGTGCCGCGGCGGCGCTTCGCCAGGAATACACGCTGCCGGGAATCAGCCAGTCGGTCGTGATCACGCGGCTTTCCGGGCGCACCCCCATGCCCGCGGGCGAGGGCATGCGCACCATGGCGGAAAGCGGCTCGACTATGGTCATCTTCCTGAGCTCGGGTATGCTCGCCGAGCTTTCCGCCGAGCTTTTGGCCGCGGGCCGCAGCTCCGACGAGCCGGCGGCGCTCGTGTACAAGGCGACCTGGCCTGAGGAGCGCGTGGTGCGATGCACAGTGGGCACGCTCGCCGATGCGGGCGCGCGAGAGGGCATCGACCGCACGGCGCTCGTGGTGGTGGGCCGCGTGCTCGGAGCTCGCGGCGGGCTTGCGCACAACGGCGCGCAAGCGGAGTCGTACGAGCGCAGCAAGCTTTACGACCCTTCGTTTGCCACTGGGTATCGGAAGGCGAGCAGCTAGCGTGGCCTTCGATCATTACATATATACCGGGACGACCCGCCTGCGCTGCGGCTACACCACGGGGAGCTGTGCCGCGCTCGCGGCGAAGGCGGCCTGCGAGATGCTCTTGTCACGAAAGCCCGTCGGCCGCGTGTCGATCGTCACCCCCGGCGGGCTGCCCGTCGAGGCGAACGTGGTCGACGTATGTATCGGCGAGGGGTGCGCCCAGTGCGCCGTGCGAAAGGACGCAGGCGACGATGCCGATGTGACCGACGGCGTGCTCGTGTACGCGCGCGTGGAACATGCGGGGTCGGGCACGGGTGCTGCGGGCAGCAAGGGCGTGCCCGCGCGCGAATCGGAAGTTTCCGTCGATGGCGGCGTGGGCGTGGGGCGCGTGACGTTGCCCGGGCTCGAGCAGCCGGTGGGGGCGGCCGCCATCAACGCGACGCCGCGCGCGATGATCACTTCGGCGGTGCGCGAGGTGTGCGCCGCGCACGGCTTTTCTGGAAATATCGCTGTGACGATTTCGGTACCCGAGGGTGTTGCCCTTGCCGAAAAGACCTTCAACCCGCACCTGGGGATAGAGGACGGCATTTCCATCCTGGGCACGACGGGCATCGTCGAGCCGCGCAGCCTTGCTGCCTTGCGCGACAGCATCGAGCTCGAGATCCGGCAGCATGCGGCTATGGGGCGGCGCGGAGTCGTGCTCACGCCCGGCAACTACGGCGCGCAGTTCATCTCGGGGCATTTCCACCTAAACGGTGCGCCGGTGGTCTTCATCTCCAACTTCGTGGGCGATGCGATTGATTGCTGCGTTCGCGAGGGATTTATCAATGTCCTTCTTGTGGGACACATCGGCAAGCTGGTGAAGGTCGCGGGCGGCATCATGGACACCCATTCGCGTACCGCCGACTGCCGCGCGGAGATTCTGGCCGCTCACGCGGCCTTGGCCGGCGCGGGCACGAAGACCGTGCGCGATATCATGTCGTCGGTCACGACCACGGCGGCGCTCGAGGTAATCGAGGCCGCCGGTGTGGGGGACGCTGCGTGCGCCTCGCTCGCTGTGGCAATCGAGGACAGGTTGCGCCGCCGCGCGGCGGGCGGATGCGACATCGCCGCGGTCGTGTTCGACGCCGAGCGCCGCGAGCTTTTCCGCACGTCGGGCGCCGATGCAGTTATCGGGGAATTGGGGGCGACGTATGAGTAAAGGCGTGCTGTACGGGGTGGGCACGGGGCCTGGCGACCCCGAGCTGCTCACGATCAAGGCCGTCCGCACAATCGAATCGTGTCCGGTCATCGCCGCACCGCAGACGGCGGACGGAGCCATGGTCGCGCTCGACATCGTGCGCGGCGCCGTCGACCTTACAGGCAAGACGGTGATCCCCGTGCGATTCTCGATGACGCGCGACGTTGAGCGCCGCGCGGCCGAGCATGCCTCGCTTGTTCGCGAGCTTGTCGCGCACCTGGATGCGGTCCGCGACGTCGCGCTGCTGAACCTGGGGGACCCGAGCATCTACGCCACCTTCCAGCGCATCGCGCCCGACGTGCGCGCCCGCGGGTTCGAGGCGCGCGCCATTCCCGGCGTGCCGAGCTTCTGCGCGGTCGCCGCGGCACTCGAGCGCGACCTCACGCCCGAGATGTCGTCGCCTCTGCACATCGTGCCCGGCGGCTACGACGACGTGCGCCGCGCAATCGGCTGGCCGGGGACGAAGGTGGTCATGAAGGCGCGCCGCTCGCTTGCGGACACGAAGTGCATCCTTCGCGAGGAGGGCGCCTTCGACGGTGCCGAGCTCGTAGAGGACTGTGGGCTTCCGGGCGAGCGCGTGTACCGCTCGGTCGACGATGTGCCCGATCGGGGCAGCTACTTCTCGACGATGGTGGTGCGCTAGATGAGGGTTTCCTGCATAGCGTTCACTGAGAGGGGGTATGCGTTGGCGGAGCGCACCGCACACGCGCTTTCCGATTGCGCGCAGACAGGTGAAGATGACCCTGGCTGGGACGTTTCCGTTTCGCGCGGGTTCGGCGAGGGGAAGGCCGACCTGCGCGCATGGACGGCGCTCGCGTGGGAAGCGTCGGACGCGCTTCTGTTCGTGGGCGCGGCGGGCATCGCCGTGCGGGCGATCGCGCCGCATGTCGCCTCGAAGGCAAGCGATTCCGCGGTTGTGGCGATCGACGAGGCGGGGCGCTTTGCCGTCCCGCTTTTGTCGGGGCATTTGGGCGGTGCGAACGAGCTTGCGCAAACTGTGGCACGCACGGCAGGGGCCATCCCCGTCATCACCACGGCGACCGACGTCCGCGGCGTGTGGGCGGTGGATACGTGGGCGCGCTGTGCGGGGCTCGCCGTTTCGAATCCCGAGGCCATCAAGCGAGTGTCGGCGCGGCTGCTTTCGGGCGGGCGCGTGGCGCTCTATTCCGACATGCCGATTTCGGGACAGCCGCCTGAGGGGGTTGACATTGCGTCCGACCGCGCTCGGGCCGATATTGTCGTGTCGCCGTTCGCTGGCGCGAATGCAGGTGCGTCCGTTCGCGCAGCGGAGACGACGGGCGATGTCGTGCCCGCCGGTGAGACGGGGAAGCCGGCGGGCGTGCGGGCGCAGGCGCCTGCGCCCGAGCCGCTTCGCCTTGTCGTGCCCTGCATCGTTGCGGGCATAGGGTGCCGTCGCGGTGCGTGCGCCGAAGCGATCGGGGAGGCGTTTCTTCTCGCGTGCGGGCAGGCGGGTATCTCGCCTTCGGCCGTGCGCGAGGCGGCGACGATCGACGTGAAGGCGCACGAGGAGGGTCTGCTCGCCTTCTGCCGCGCGCGCAAGATTCCGCTTGCGACGTATTCCGCAGAGGAGTTGTCGCAGGTCGAAGGTAGCGTTTCGCCATCTGATTTCGTGCGCGCGACGGTGGGGGTCGACAATGTGTGCGAGCGCGCGGCGCTCGCGGGCGGGGGCAAACTTATCTTCCCGAAGCTCGCTCACGGCGGCGTGACCGTCGCGTTTTCCAAGGTAACTATCGAACTTTCGTTTAAGGAGCGGTGATGGGAAAGCTCTTCGTGGTGGGGATCGGCCCGGGCGGCCCCGACGGCATGACGATTGCGGCTCGGCGCGCGCTCGAGGCGGCCGACATCGTTGTGGGGTATACGAAATACGTGGAGCTCGCGCTCGCCGCCGTGCCCGACGCGGCGCATCTCGCGACGCCGATGATGCACGAGGTCGAACGGTGCCGCCTGGCGCTTTCGCGCGCGCAGTGCGGAGAAGCCGTGGCGCTTGTGTGCAGCGGTGACGCGGGCGTGTACGGCATGGCGAGCCCCGTGCTGGAGCTTGCTGAGGACTACCCCGATGTAGACGTGGAAGTTATCGCCGGGGCCACCGCGGCTCAGAGCGGGTCGGCGGTGCTCGGCGCCCCGCTTGCCCACGACTTCGCGGTCGTGTCGCTCTCCGACCTGCTCACGCCGTGGGAGGTCATCGAGCGCAGGCTCGCCGCCGTGGCGAGCGCCGACTTCTGCATCTGTTTGTACAACCCGCGCAGCAGAAAGCGCGCCGATAGGCTCTCGCGCGCGGCGAAGATTATGCTCGAATGGAAGGCCCCCGACACGCTCTGCGGCTGGGTACGCAACATCGGGCGCGAGGGGCAGCAGTCGGGCATGTGCAGGCTCTCCGAGCTGGGGGAGTTCGACGCCGACATGTTCACCACCGTGTTCGTCGGCAACGCGGACACGAAGCGCGTAGGCGGCCGTATGGTCACGCCGCGCGGGTATCGGGAGATTCCATGCGAAAGGTAACGATCATCGGGGCGGGGCCCGGAAACCCCGACTTGCTCTCGCGCGCGGCGCTCGACGCGATCGACATCGCCGACGTGGTCATCGGCGCTCATCGCGCGCTTGTCAGCATCGACGTGCCGCCCGATGTGGTGAGATGCGAGCTCGTGAAGACGGCGGACATCGTCGCCGCGCTCACCGATGCGGCGTCGTGGCAGCGCGCCGTGGTCGTGATGACGGGCGATGTGGGGCTGTTCAGCGGCGCGCGCCGCCTGGTGGAGGCGCTCTCCGGCGACGCGCAGGTGGACGTGCGCGTCATTCCCGGCATAAGCTCAGCGTCGTATCTCGCCGCGCGCCTCGCGCGTCCATGGCAGGATTGGCGCTTCGCGAGCGCTCACGGCGTGGCGTGCGACATCGTGGCCGAGGCCGAGCGCGCAGGTGAGCTCTTCCTCGCCACGTCGGGCGGGGAAGACCCCTCGCGGCTTTCGGGCGAGCTTGTGCAGGCGGGCTTCGGGGACGCGCGCGTGACGGTGGCCGAGCGCCTGTCGTACCCCGACGAGCGCATCACCTGCGCGACCGCAAGTGAAATCGCAGGTCAGACGTTCGACGACTTGAACGTGATGCTTATCGAGTTCGCAGGCTGCGCCGGTTCGCCTGCGGGCTCTAGCGCAGCCTCCGAGGCGCCGGCCGGCGCGTCTGCGCCCGCGGCGGCTTCTTTCGCGGCGGACTCTGCGGGCGCATCCCGCGCCGCGAGCTCCCGCTGGCCGTACGCTTCCTCGGGCATTCCCGACGAGCTCTTCATCCGCGGCGACGTTCCCATGACCAAGCAGGAGGTGCGCGCCGTCGCGCTCGCGAAGCTGCGCCTTACCGCGACCGACACCGTGTGGGATGTCGGCGCCGGCACGGGGAGCGTTTCGATCGAGGCGGCGCTCGTCGCGCGAGCGGGGTCGGTATGGGCGGTCGAGCGCAACGCGGCCGGCGTGCGGCTCATCCGAGAGAACGCGGATGCATTCGGGTGCGGCAACGTGCATGCGGTCCCCGGTGTCGCCCCCGAAGCGCTCGCGAAACTGCCCGTCCCCGACGCCGTGTTCGTCGGCGGGAGCGCGGGCGAGCTTCCCTCCATCGTGGAGGCGGCGCTCGAGAAGAACTCGCAGGTTCGCCTGTGCGTGCCATGCGTCACCGTTGAGACGCTCACCGAGGCGTTCGCGCTCCTCTCGGGTTCGCGCTTTAAGGGGTTCGAGGCGTGCCAGGTGTCGGCCGCCCGTGCCGAGGCTGTAGGCTCGCACCATCTTATGAAGGCGCAAAACCCCGTGTTCCTCGTCAGCGCGCGTGGTGCGGGCGCGGATGCCGAGGAGTTTGCCGAAGTCGGCGCGCTTGCTGAGTCGCCTGTCGGGGAGGACCTCTCTGTCGAGGGGAACCCATCCGTTGAGGTGGTCTCGCTTGCTTACTGCAGCGCCGCAGGTGGGGAAGGCGGCGCCCGGTGAGCACGTCCATCCCGCGCTTCATGGTCGCTGCGCCCTCGAGCGGGAGCGGCAAGACGGTCGTAACGTGCGCGCTCCTGCGCGCGCTCGCGCGCCGCGGCCTTGCATGCGCGGCCTTCAAATGCGGCCCCGACTACATTGACCCGCTCTTTCATCGCCGCGTCGTGGGTGCGCGCTCGGGCAATTTAGACGGCTTCTTCACCGACGCCCCGACGCTGCGCGCACTGCTCGCATGCGGCGCCGCGGGCGCGGATGTCGCGGTGCTCGAGGGGGTCATGGGCTTCTATGACGGCATGGCACCCGGCGTGGCCGACGCGAGCAGCTATCAGGTTGCGCGCGACACGGAAACGCCGGTCGTTTTAGTGGTGAACGGGCGCGGGGCGTCTTTATCGCTCGCCGCCGTAATCCGCGGCATCGCCGAGTTCCTGCCTTGTGCGAACGTGCGCGGCGTCGTGCTGAACAAGACGAGCGCCGCTGCCTGCGCCTACGCGGCGCCTGCGATCGAGAAGCACACGGGCGTCGCGGTTTTGGGGAATATCCCCGCCGACGAGGCGTTCTCGCTCGAAAGCCGGCATCTGGGGCTTGTGACCGCCGACGAGGTCGAGCAGCTCTCCGCGCGCATCGACAAGATGGCCGAGCTGGTGGAAAAGAGCGTCGACGTCGACCGCTTGCTCGAAATAGCGGCGACGGCACCCGATATCCGCGAGGAACCTTACCGGTTGGAGCCGATCGCGGGAGCGCGGCCCATCGTCGCCGTTGCGCGTGACGAGGCGTTCTCGTTCTACTACGAGGAGAACCTGCGCGCGCTCGAGGATCTGGGTTGCGAGCTGGCCTTTTTCAGCCCCCTGTGTGATAGCGAGTTGCCCCGGGGGACAAGCGCCCTCTATCTGGGGGGCGGCTACCCGGAGCTCCATGCGCGGCAGCTCTCCGAGAACGCGCCGATGCGCGAGGCGGTGCGGCGCGCGGTGGAATCCGGCATGCCGACGGTCGCCGAATGCGGTGGGTTTCTGTACCTGCAGCGCGAAATCGCCGATAGCGAGGGGCGGCGCTGGCCTGTTGCGGGCGCCCTTGAGGGCGCAAGCGAGAACGGGGGAAGGCTGTCCCATTTCGGGTACGTGGAGCTTACTTCCCAACGCGACGGGCTCTACGGGCCGCGCGGCACACGCATCCGCGCGCACGAGTTCCACTACTGGCAGTCCACCTGCCCGGGCGGCGACTTTTGGGCGCAGAAGCCCCGGCGCGACAAGGGCTGGCCGTGCATGACGACCACCCCGTCCCTGGTGGCGGGCTTCCCGCATGTGTACTATCCTGCGAACCCCGACGTTGCGCGCGCGTTCGCGTCTGCCGCAGCGTCGTTCGCAGAGAGGAGGCGGCATGGCTGAAGCAACCGAAACCGCGCTTGCCTGCATCCGCGAGGAAGTCGAGCGCGCGTTCTCGTCGGCGCCGGGCGCCGTGCTCGAAGCCGCGCTTTCCCGGATCGCGCCCGCAGACGAGTGCGCCCGTGCCGCCGCGTACGCCGCGTGGGACTCCATCGCGCACCCCTTGGGGGGATTGGGCGACTTTGAAGACGCCGTCGCGTGTATCGCCGCAGCTCAGGGGAGCGCCGAGGTGGCCGAGTTTCCCCGTGCGCTCGCGGTATTCTTCTCCGACAACGGGGTCGTTGCCGAAGGCGTGTCGCAAAGCGGGCAAGATGTGACGCGAGCCGTCGCGCGCAACATGTGCGAGGGGGCCGCGAGCGCCTGCCGCATGGCGGCGTTCGCGGGTGCCGAGGTCGTGCCCGTCGACGTGGGTATGGCCCGGGGCATAGAAGACGCGCGCATGGTGCGCGCGAACGTGCGGCGGGGGAGCGGCAACATCGCTCTCGGCTCCGCTATGTCTCGCGATGGGGCCGTGCGCGCGATCGAGGTCGGAATCGCCGTCGCGTGCGGGCTTGCCCGCGCCGGCGTGCGCCTTCTCGCCGCGGGCGAGATGGGCATCGGCAACACGACCACCTCGGCGGCGGTGGCCGCAGTGCTCATCCGGGCGGACGCGCGGAGCCTTGTCGGGCGCGGCGCGGGGCTCTCGGACGCCTCGCTCGCGCGCAAGTGCGACGTGGTCGAGCGCGCTATCGACGCGAACTCGCCCGATCCCGCCGACCCAATCGACGTGCTCTCGAAGGTGGGCGGCTTCGACATCGCTGCGTTGTGCGGCTTCTACCTGGGGGCCGCGGTCTCGAAGGCGCCGGCGCTCCTCGACGGGGTCATATCCTGCACGGCGGCCCTGTGCGCGGCGCGCCTGTGCCCCAACGCCTTGGGCTACCTCGTGGGCACCCACGCATCAAGCGAACCCGCAAGCCGGGAGCTCCTTCGCGAGCTCGGCATAAAGGCGCCCCTCGACGCAGGCATGCACTTGGGCGAGGGCGCGGGCGCCATGGCGTATCTCCCCCTTCTGGATTCGGCGCTGCGCGTGTACCGGGATGGGAAGACGTTCACGGCGACTGGCATGGCTGCTTACGAGCATTTCGAGGCCGGGAAATGACGGTGACGCTCGTCATCGGCGCCGCCGCGAGCGGCAAGAGCGCCTACGCCGAGTCCCTGTGCCTCGGGCACGACGGCCCTCGCGTGTACCTGGCAACGATGGAGCCCTTCGGGGAAGAGGGCGCCCGCCGCATCGCGCGCCATCGGGCGCTGCGCGAGGGCAAGGGGTTTTCCACCCTCGAGCGAACGCGTGACGTGGGCGCCGCAGTGTCCGGGCTTCCGCGCGGCTGCACGCTTCTTTTGGAGGACGTGGGCAACCTGGTTGCGAACGAGCTTTTCGCGGAAGGCGGCTTGTCCCCACGTGACCCCGACGCTGCGGCGCGCGAGGTGCTCGGAGGCATCGAACGGCTCGCTCAGGCCGCTGCGTATACGGTGGTGGTCACCGTCGACGTGTTCGCCGATGAGATGCGCTACGATGAGGGGACCGAGGCATGGAGGCGCGCGCTCGCGCGCGTGAACGCGGGCGTGGCGGCGCTGGCCGACCGCGCAGTCGAAGTGGTATGCGGGATTCCCGTGTGGATGAAAGGTGAAGGACCTACAAGGTGAAGATAGCAGAGGCAATCGGCGCGGCGTTCGGAACGTTCTCGCGCATCCCCGTCCCGAAATCGGCCTGGACCGATTTCGGGTCAACCCATGCGCTTGCCGCGTTTCCCCTGGTGGGCCTTGCGGAAGGGTTCCTCATGACGGCGTGGGGACACGTTGCGAACCTGCTCGGCGTGCCCGCGACCATCGTCGCGGCCGTGCTCGTGGCGCTGCCTGTGGCGGTGACGGGAGGCATCCACCTAGACGGGCTCTGCGACACCTCCGATGCGCTTGCAAGTTGGGCCCCGCGCGAGCGAAAGCTCGAGATCATGCACGACCCGCGGGCGGGCGCCTTCGGGGTCATCGGTGTTGTTGTGTACCTTATTCTGCAGTTTTCCCTGTTCACCGCGCTGCCGTTTACGGCGGGGGCGTTCCTCGCGCTTCTGTGCTCGCTCGTGTTCTCCCGCTCGCTTTCGGGGCTCGCCGTTGAATGCTGGCCTGCCGCGCGGGCGGACGGCATGGCCGCGGGGCTCTCGCCTGCGAAGAAGCGCGCGGCGATCGTCGTGCCGCTTTGCGCTTTCGCTGCGGCTTCGGCTGCAGGGATGGTCGCGTGCGCTCAGGCCGTCGGCGCCCTTATGGCGGTGGCGGGGCTTTTGGCGCTCGCGTGGTACCGCCATGTTGCCCTGTCCCGCTTCGGCGGGGTGACGGGGGATTTGGCCGGATGGTTTCTGCAATGGGCCGAGCTCGCGATGCTTGCCATGCTGGTGGCGGGGGGCATGCTCCTATGATGCTCGTGGTAGGTGGCGCGCATTCGGGGAAGAGGACCTTCGTGCGTGAAAAGCTCGGGTTCGCGGCGGACGATTTCGTCGACGCGGCGCAGCTTGCGGAGGGCGGCGTGCCCGCGGCTTTTGCCGGCCGCGTCGCATACCGTGCTGAGGAACTCGTACGTGCGCTCGACGCTGACCGGGCGCTCGAGCGGCTGATCGGCTTCGACGCAGTGATTCTGCCCTTGGTCGGCTCGGGGGTCGTCCCCATGCGTGCGGAAGACGCCCAATGGCGCGAGCGCGCGGGGCGCCTGGGATGCGCGCTCGCTGCGCGCGCCGACGTCGTCGTGCGTATGACGTGTGGGATTCCCCAGGTCATCAAAGGAAACCTTGCCGATGCGCCTCGAGGGGCGCAGGGCGCGGGCGCGCCTTTGGAAGTCGTCTTCGTGCGCCATGGTTCCACGGCGGGCACGGAAGACCATCGCTACAGCGGGGCGGGCACCGACGAGCCCCTGTCGATTGCGGGCGAGCGCGCTTTGCGCGACCTCGCGTGCGATCGTGACGTGTTCCGTGTTATCACGAGCGGCATGGTCCGCACCGACCAGACGGCGCGCATCCTCTTCCCGAACGCGGAGCTTATCGCGTGCCCCGGTCTGCGCGAGATGGATTTCGGCGACTTCGAGGGGCGAAGCGCCGCCGAGCTTAAAGAGGATGCGCGCTATCGCGCCTGGGTAGACTCCTGGTGCGAGACGCGCTGCCCGCATGGCGAGGACAAGAGCGATTTCACCCGCCGCGTCGTCGCGGCGTTTCGGGAGGCGTGCAAATCGGAGCGCGCCCAGGGGAGTGGGCGCGCCGTCTTCGTCGTTCACGCGGGTACCGTGAAAGCGCTGCTCTCCGAGCTAGCTGTCCCGAAAATGGGATACTTCGACGTGCATACCGAGCCGGGCGGCGCATGGGCCGCCACTTGGGATGGGCGCTGCCTTCGCGACGTTCGCCCCGCTTGGGGGGGCGATGCCCGGTGATGACGATTCTTGCCGTCGCCGCCGGGTTCGCGGCCGACCTTGCCTTCGGCGACCCGCGCTGGCTTCCCCATCCCGTCGTCGCCATGGGGCGCGCGATCACGTGGGCCGAAGGCCGCCTGCGGGGCGCATTCCCGCAAACGTCCGCGGGCACGCGCGCCGCAGGGCTTGTGCTCGCCGTGGCGCTTCCGCTTGCGTGTGGGCTTTTGACCTGGGGAATCCTGCATCTTTGCGGCATGGTTCACTCCGGCTTGCGCTTCGTGGCCGAGACATGGGCGAGCTATCAGATTCTCGCGGCATGCGAGCTGCGCCGCCAGAGCCTGGCCGTTGCCCGCGCGTTCTCGAAGGGCGGACTTGTCGCGGCGCGCGAAGCCGTCGGGCTCATCGTGGGACGTGACACGTCTGTTCTCGACGAGCAGGGCGTCGCGCGCGCCGCCGTGGAAACGGTGGCGGAGAACGCGAGCGACGGTGTCATCGCGCCGCTTTTCTACCTTATGATCGGGGGTGCGCCTTTGGGCATGGCGTACAAGGCGGTGAACACGCTCGACAGCATGGTGGGCTACAAAAACGAGCGCTACATCGACTTCGGCTGCGCCTCGGCGCGCCTCGACGATGCCGTGAACTGGATTCCCTCGCGGTTATCGGCCCTGTTCATGATCGCCGTGTGCCCGATCGTCGGGCTCGACGCGCGCGGGGCGGCGCGCATCTGGCGCCGCGACAGGCGTCGCCATGCGAGCCCGAACGCGGCGCAGACCGAGTCGGCGTGCGCGGGTGCGCTCGGACTGCGCCTGGCAGGACCCGCGGTGTATTTCGGCAAGCTCGTTGAGAAACCGACGATAGGCGACGCGTCCCGCGAAATCGAGTGGGGCGACATCGCCCGGGCGACAAGGCTCATGCTCGCCGCGTCCGTATGCGCGCTCGTCGTCTTCGGCGCCGCGCGCGCGGCGGTCGTGCTCGCCGTGGGAGCGATGGCATGAGGGAAGATCACGCCGCGCCCCGGGCTGCCGGGGGAATCCTGCGCGCCCGCACGCATGGGGGCAGCGCGCAATCGCTCGGCATCGCTTGCGAAGGGGGTGCCTCCGACCTCATTGACTTCTCGGTGAACGTGAATCCGGCAGGCCCCTCGCCGCGCGCCGTCGCCGCAGCTTGCAAGGCGCTTTCTCGAATCGACGCCTACCCCGATAGGGAAAGCCTCGCCCTCGTTCGCGCGCTAGCGCGCGACCAGGGCATTCCCGAAGATACTATCGTCTGCGGCGCGGGCGCGTCCGACATCATCTGGCGGCTCGCCGCGGCGGTGCGCTCGAAACGCCTCGTCGTGTGCGCGCCGACGTTCTCTGAATATGCGGAGGCGGCATCGTACTACGGCGCATGCGTGCAGGAGTTCCCGCTCTCCGAAGCGGACGACTTCGACGTGCCTGCCTCCTTCGCCCGCGCGATCGAGGGGCCGAGAGACGTGGCGTACCTCTGCAATCCGAACAACCCGACGGGGCGCCTCGTCGACCCCCGTGTGATCGATGCTGCGGCCTGCCGCTGCGAGCAGGTGGGCGCGCTGCTCGTCGTGGACGAGTGCTTTCTCGGATTTGCGCCCGACGCCCGCGAAAGGAGCGTGGCCGCACGCGCCGCGTGTTCGCGCCATGTGGCCGTGCTCTCCGCGTTCACCAAGCTCTACGGAATGGCGGGGTTGCGGTTGGGATATCTGATCAGCGGAAACGCCCAACTCATCGAGGGGATTCGCCGGGCGGGGCAGGCGTGGCCCGTCTCCTCGGTCGCCGAGGCCGCGGGCATCGCCGCCCTGGAGGACGTTGAATACGTCTCGCGCACGCGCGATGTATTGGCGGGCGAGCGAGCGTGGCTTTCCCACGAGCTCTCCTCGCTCGGGCTTTCCGTCGTGCCGTCGGATGCGAACTTCCTTTTAGTCCGCACGCCGGCGAAAGACATCCCCGAGCGCCTGTATAAACAGGGGGTTTTGGTCCGCACGTGCGACTCGTTTTCGGTACTGTCCCGTTTCTGGTGCCGCGTCGCGGTGCGCACGCGCAAGGAGAATGCCCGGCTTGCGATGGCGTTCAGCCGCGTGCTTCGGGCGGAAGGTGCATCGGGCGAAGGCGAACCCGACGAACGGGGCGGCGCTTCTTTCAGCGGCGCTATGGCGGGCGCGGATGGCCGAGGCTCGGCGAAGGAGGTCGATACCCGTGGGTAGGGCGAAGCCCATCATGATCCAGGGCACCATGTCGAACGCGGGGAAGAGCCTGCTTGCGGCTGGGCTGTGCCGCGTACTTTCGCAGGACGGCCTGCGCGTGACTCCCTTCAAGAGCCAGAACATGGCACTCAACAGCGGTGTCACGGCCGACGGGCTCGAGATGGGGCGCGCCCAGATCATGCAGGCCGAGGCGTGCGGCATCGCGCCCGACGTGCGCATGAACCCCATCCTGCTCAAGCCCGAAAGCGGCCACCGAAGCCAGCTCATCGTGGCCGGCAAGGCGCAGGGAGCCTTCGCTGCGAGGGACTACTTCGCGCGAAAGAAGGCGCTCATGCCGCAGATTTTGGAGGCGTTCGATTCGCTCGCGGAGGAAAACGACGTCATCGTCATCGAGGGCGCCGGCAGCCCCGCCGAAATCAACCTTGCCGAAAACGACATCGTCAACATGGGGCTCGCGCGCGCCGTGTCCTCCCCCGTGCTGCTCGCGGGCGACATCGACCCGGGCGGGGTGTTTGCCCAGCTCTACGGCACGGTCGCGCTCCTTGCGCCCGAGGACCGCGCGCTTTTGCGGGGGCTTGTGGTGAACAAGTTCCGCGGCGATGTGGAAATCCTGCGCCCGGGTTTGGCCCCGCTCGAGAAGATGTGCGGGGTTCCCGTCGTGGGGGTCGTGCCGTATCTTACGCTCGACCTGGACGACGAGGACTCGCTCGCGCCGCGCCTATCTGCCCGCGAGGCGCGCGGCGTCATCGACGTCGCCGTCGTGCGTCTTCCGCATCTGTCGAACTTCACCGACTTCGACCCGCTTTCGCGCGTGCCCGGCGTGGGCGTGCGCTACGTTTCCTCGACGACCGATCTGGGCCGACCCGACCTGGTGGTGCTTCCCGGCTCGAAGACTACGCTCGACGACGCGCGCTGGCTTGCGGCTAGCGGCATCGGGGCCTGTGTACGCGCGCTTTCGGGCACGGGCACGCCGGTGCTCGGCATATGCGGAGGCTACCAGCTTTTGGGAGACGAGCTTTCCGACCCGCACGGCAGGGAAGGCGCTGGCACCGCGCGCGGGCTCGGGCTCATCCCTGCAAGTACGGTGTTCAAGGAGGAAAAGCGCCTCGCCCAGTCTGAGCTGCGCATCACGGGCGCCCAAGGCGCGTTCTCGGCGTGGAACGGCATGACGGCGCGCGGGTACGAGATTCACGACGGCGAAACGACCGTCTCCTGCGCTCCTGCGGGCACGATTGGCGGCAAACCAGAAGGCGCGGCCTGCGGAAACGTGTTCGGAACCTATCTCCACGGCCTGTTCGACGAACCGGGGGTGGCGCTCGCCCTCGCGCGCTCGCTCGCGCGCATGCGCGGCCTGCCCGAGAACGTCGTGGGTGCTGCGGGCGCGGCGTCCGCGGCCGATCACCGTGCGCGCGAGTTCGACCGCCTGGCCGACGTCGTGCGCGGGGCGCTCGACATGGAGTATGTCTACCGCATTATCGAGGAGGGCGTATGATCCACGTGTATCATGGCGACGGCAAAGGCAAGACCACGGCGGCGATGGGCCTCGCCCTTCGCATGCTCGCTGCAGGCCGCCGCGTCGTCGTCGTGCAGTTCCTGAAAGACGGCGAAAGCGGGGAGGTGCGCCTGCTCGCCGAGCATTTCGGCGTGCCCGTGTTCGCGGGGAAGGCGTCGGACAAGTTTACCTGGTCGATGACGTCGGAAGAACTTGCCGCGACGTGCGAGCTGCACGATGGGAACCTCGCTTCCGCGCTCGCCGAGCTCGAGGGCGCGCAAGAGGGGCTGCTCGTGCTCGACGAGGCGCTCGACGCGCTTTCGAAGGGGCTTGTCGACGAGGCGCTCGTGGACCGCGCGCTCGATATGTCCGCGCGCGGCGTCGAAGTAGCGCTCACCGGGCGCGCGCCTTCCCGCAAGATCGTGGAGAAGGCCGACTACATAACCGAGATGCGGTGCGAGAAACATCCCTACGAGCAGGGGATATGTGCAAGGGAAGGAGTGGAGTACTAGATGGATTCCAAGGAGATGGCGCCCGGCGACATCGAGCGGCGCAGCTTCGAGATCATCACCGAAGAGCTCGGCGGCCGCACGTTCCCGCCGCTCGAAGAGCCCGTCGTGAAGCGCGTCATCCACACCACTGCCGACTTCTCGTACGCCGATTCCCTCGTGTTCACCCATGACGCCGCGCACTGTGCGCTCGACGCACTGCGCGCAGGGGCCACGGTGCTCACCGACACGAACATGGCGCTCGCAGGCATAAGCAAGCCCGCGCTCGCGAAGCTCGGCTGCAAGGCCGTGTGCTACATGGCCGACCCTGATGTCGCCGCGGCTGCGCGCGCCGCGGGCACGACTCGCGCCGTTGCGAGCATGGACAAAGCTAGCGGCATCGAGGGTCCGCTCATCGTGGCCGTCGGCAACGCTCCCACAGCACTTCTGCGCCTCGCCGAGCTCATGGACGCGGGGAAGATCGCGCCCGCGCTCGTCGTTGGGGTGCCGGTCGGGTTTGTGAACGTGGTCGAGGCGAAAGAGGAGTTACTCGCGCGACGCGTGCCGGCCATCGTCGCGAGGGGTCGCAAGGGCGGCTCGAACGTGGCGGCCGCCATTATGAACGCGCTGCTCTACCAGATCACGCGCCCAGGCGGCCCGAAGTGACGGCGCCCGCATCCGCGCCGGCGCTGCGCATCTTCGCCGGCACCACCGAGGGCCGCCTTCTGTGCGAATGGGCGAGCGGGGCGGGCATCCCCGCCCGTACCTATGCGGCAACCGAGTACGGAGGCGAGCTTTTGGGCGAGCTTCCAGGCATCGAGGTGCATGCGGGCAGGCTCGACGAGGCTGACATGGAGCGCGAGCTTTCCGGCGCGCGCATCGTTGTCGACGCCACGCACCCCTTCGCTACGCTTGCAAGCGGCAACATCCGGGCCGCTTCGCTCGCCGTGGGTGCACGATGCCTGCGCCTTGCGCGCCCGGTCGAGGCGCTGCCCAAAGGCGTCGTGTCGGTCGCGTCGATCGCCTGCGCGGCGCGCTTTCTCTCCGAGAACCCGGGTCGCGCTCTTCTCACGACGGGGAGCAAGGAGCTTGCTCCCTACACGCGCGTCGCCGATTTCGCGGAGCGCTTCTTCGTGCGCGTGCTCCCGCTGCCCAGTGCTATAACGAAGTGCATCGACGCGGGGTTTTCGCCGTCGCACGTCATCGGCATGCAGGGACCCTTCACCCGCGAGCTCAACGAGGCGATGCTTCGGCAGGTGGGCGCCCAGTGGCTTGTGACCAAGGACTCGGGAACCGTAGGCGGCACGGCCGAGAAGCTCGCCTCCGCGCGCGACGTGGGAGCGCGCTGCATCGTGGTCACCCGTCCCGCCGAGGGAGGCGGGGCCCTTTCGCTTCGGGAAGTGGAAGACGCGCTCTTACGGGAGTTCGCGCGCTAGGCGCTTGCCGCACCTGCGCGCCCTCCCGCCCGCGTGGGGGGGGGTGTTCCTGTAGTTCTGTCAAGAAGGATTCGCCCTTTCGATAGGCGTTTTTGGCAATGCTGACGCAGGCCCTGCCGGGCCCAGGCCGACTTCGGCGAGGCCGATCTCTACGTTTCCGGCGTCCGCACCCCCAAACGGTCCCTAATTCGCCGCAACTTGTTGGTGGTGGCTTACTGGTAGCGTAGGCACTCCACCGGGTTGAGCTTTGCCGCGCGGCGAGCGGGGTAGAAGCCAAAGATCACGCCGATGCCGACGGAGACGCCGAAGGCCAGCAGCACCGTGGCGATTGAAAAGCTCGGTGTGATCTCCCCACTGGCACCGAGCTCGTTGAGAACCCCTGATCCTGCGGCAAACATCGCGAGGCCCCAGGCCAGCAGATAGCCAATCAGGACACCCAGCAGGCCACCGGTGACGCACAGCGCCGAGGACTCGGCCAAAAACTGCGCGGTGATATCGCGGCGACTGGCGCCCAAGGCACGGCGAATACCGATCTCGCGGATGCGCTCAGTCACGTTGGTAAGCATCATATTCATAATGCCGATTCCGCCGACAAGCAGTGAGATACTGGCGACAGCGCCCATGATGAGCGAGAAGGCGCCCATAAACGAGTTGAGTGCATCGATGGCGCTTTTCATGGAGGTCGCCGATACGCTGTCGTACTCATCATCCTCCGAGATGCCCTTCATCGCGCGCACCTTAGACTCGATGGTCTTGCAGAGCTCGTCCATGTCTGTGCCCTCGGCGGCAAGTGCCGTCACGCTGGGGAATGAAGGATTCTCGTCGCCAAACAGGCCGGAGATGGTTTCGCGTGGCATATATAGCGTGAGCGAGCCCATGGAGTCGCTGCCGCCATCAATCACGCCTACAATCTGCACCTCGCCGTTGGACACCTTGATGGTTTTCCCCAGTGCGTCCTGTTCGTTGCCGTAAAGCTGATCGGCGCCGCCGCGGCTGATGAGCGCCACGCGCGAGGCTGATTGAGACTCTGCCTGTGAATAGACACGTCCCGCAACGAGCTTGCTGGCGCCCACGGCATCGAGCATGTCGCTATCGACGCCGTGTGCCATGACGGTATAGCTTTTATCCCCGACCTTGTACTCGGAATAGGCGCTATCGACGATGCCGATCTGCTCAATCTGCGGCACCAGTTTGCGAAGCTTTTCCACATCCGAATCGGTGAGTTCTTGGGACGAATAGATCTCTACCATGCGGGCTGCATTGAGGCCCAGGCTGTTGACCAGGCTGTTTTGGATGCCGCCGATGAGCGAAGTCATGGCGATGACCGAGGCGATGCCAATGACGATGCCAAGGATGGTGAGCAGGCTGCGTCCCTTGTTGGCCTCGAGCGAGTGAAGGGCTTCTTGGACAAGATCGCGGGTGCTCATTCCTTCGCTCCCTTCGGCTGATTGGTGGATGTCGAAATCGTGGGCAGGGCGTTCACGGCCCCGCGTAACGTATTCGGTGTATGCGCGACATATGCGCCGTCATGGATTCGCCCGTCACGGATGGTTACGGCTCGATCGGCCTCGGCGGCGATGCCGGGGTCATGCGTGATGAGTACGATGGTCTTGCCGCGTTTCTGGAGCTTGTGGAAGGTTTCCATGACGAGCGCCCCGGTTGTCGAGTCTAGATTTCCCGTTGGCTCGTCGGCCAAAATGATGGGCGGGTCGTTGACGAGGGCGCGCGCGATGGCGACGCGCTGCATCTGTCCGCCCGAGAGTTCCGATATGCGGTGGTCCCAATGGTCGACCGGCAGTGTGACGGCTTGCAGCGCGTGCACGGCGCGCATCTCGCGCTGGCTACGCGGCACATTGGTGTAGGACAGCGGCAGCATGACGTTTTCGATCACCGTCAGACGCGGCAGCAAGTTAAAACTCTGAAAGACAAAGCCGATGCTCAGCGCGCGCACCTCGGTGAGCTCATCATCGTCGAGCTCGGCGACGTTGAGCCCTTGCAGGAAGTAATCGCCCGCCGTCGGTTTGTCCAGGCAGCCCAGGATGTTCATGAGTGTCGACTTGCCCGAGCCCGAGGGGCCGGTGATGGCGACGAACTCACCGGGATCTACTGCCAGGCTTACGTTATGCAGGATGTGGGCGCAACCGGCCTCGCTCTCAAAGATGCGGTGCACGTTGCGGATGTCGATGACGGGACGCATTACTTGCCCTCGTCGGCAGGCATGTTGTCGCCGCCGTCTGCCGTCATGCCTGTGCCGGTATCCGTCACGATGGTGTCGCCGTCGCGTAACTTGGTAACCGGGACGTCTGGGTTGATCTCGTTGCCCTGGTCGTCGCGCTTGACCTGCGTCTTACCGACTACAGCCTCGTTGTCGTTTTGCGTCACGACGGTCACCTTCACGCGGCGCGTCTTCTTGCCTTCCGAATCGGTGGCCAGATTGACGTAATAGTGCTCGCCATCTTCGGTCATCAGCGCCATGGTCGGCACCATAACCACGTCGTCGAGCTTCTCGGTCACTACCGAGACCTCGGCAGTCATACCCGGCTTAAGGCGACTGTCGGGTGCTTCGATGAGGATGTCGACGTTAAAGGTCACGCTGCCGCCGCTACCGGAGCCGGAGTCAGAGTTTGCCACCGAGGCGATAGCCGTGACGGTGCCCTGGCTCACGATATCGGGAAACGCGGGATAGGTCACGTTGGCGCTTTGGCCCACGGCGATCTTGGCGATATCCTTTTCGCCCACCTGAACCGTCACCTTCATCTTGGACAGGTCGGCGATTTGCATGCACTGCTTGCCGCCGCTCGTGTCGCTTTCACCCATGATCATGCCGCCTGTTACCGTAGCGCCCACCTTGGCGTTGAGCTCCACGATGCTGCCCGAGCTGGGGGCCTTTACGGTGCGCTCGGCCGCCTTTGCAGTTGCCTGTTCCAGCGCTGCCTGGGCCGAGGCGAGGTTGCGCTGGGCGGTCGAGACGGCATTTGCGTTGGCGTTTGCGTCCGATGGACCGGTCGATCCGTCACTGTCCGTTGTCGGTGCGGCCTGTGCGGCCGCGAGTGCCACCTTTGCATTGTTCAGGTCTTCCTGGGCGGCCGCGACCGCGCGCTGCGCCTCGTAAACAGCGCTATCGAGCGCGTCGTTCTTAATGGTCATGAGTACGTCGCCCTCGTTGACGCTCTGTCCGGCCTGCACGTTGATCTTTTCAACCGTACCGTCGACAGAAGGGGAGACGACCGATGCCGAGATGGGCTTAAGCTGCCCCTTGGCTTCGACTGTGGTGGTAAACGTGCCTTCGGTGACCATGTCGGTCACCGGTCCGTTGGTGCCTGCGGGTTGCGCGTTGATGACCAGCGTTGCGATGATAGCAATGAGCGCGATGGCAACAACGACACCGACGGCGATACCGCGTCGGATGAGCTTTTTGCGCCGACGCTCGGCACGCTTTGCCTTGAGCTTTGCATAGGCTTCTTCATCGGAGATATCGGTCGAATCGTCGAGACTCGTTTGGGGCTGCTTGTTGTCTGCAGCGCTGATAATCGGCAGGGTCTCGGTGGCATCTTGGGGCATGCGATCGGAATCGTCAGGACCCGGATTGATCGTGGGGACCTTGGACATAGCGTCTCCTTTATCGATATGGCTCCGATAAGTATATACGCCCGTCGCGATAGGCGGGCGTATAGAAGTTGCGGATGACGGTACTGTAAGTTTTGTCGCCGTGCTGTTTACTTGTTGTAGACGTTAGCTGCGTTACGAGTGCACGACCACGCAGAGGCCGACTTTGATGCGCTCGTGGAGCGACTTGGCATCGGCCAGACGCAGGTTGATACAACCGTGGCTACCGCACCACTTGTACGATTCGGCGTTATCGAAACTCGAATCGTTTTGCCAGGTGGCGTCGTGGAATCCGACCATATTGCCCTCGAACGGCATCCAGTAGCTTACCGGGCTCTCGTATTTGGGCTTGCCGGTCTCGGGGTCCTTGGCACCGATGAGTTTGCTGGCGCCATCGTTGCTGTTGATCTGCCATACGCCCTCGGGGGTGGCGTCTTCGCCCGGTTTGCCAGAAATAAAGTTGGCCTCCCACACGATGTTGCCGCTCTCGTCGTAGTAGCGCGCATGCTGCTCGGACAGGTCGACGTCGATATAGGCCTTCCAGTCGGGCTCGCCCTTGGCGGTAAATGTGTCGGCCTTCTGGGAGTACTTGATCTCGATTTCGCCGGTCTGCTTGTTGTTGATGGCGTCCTCGACCTGCTTGGCGAGCGAGCTGCTGTCGATGGACCAACCAAAGTCGCCGCCTTCGACGGCGCACTGCTTGCCATCGGCGCGCGTCCACCAGCGAGTGGAGCCCACGGTATTAAAGCCGTTGGCGAGCTCGGCTGCCCAGCTGCTGATCTGCGACGTATCGAGCGTGGGGTTGGCCGGATCGGCAAAGCTGATCCACTGCAACACGGAGCTGCCATCAACCTTGCCGGCATCCTCGCCGTTGAGCTTGAGGGTCACGTTGACGCCCAAGAAGTTGTTGGCGGCATCGCATGCGGCCTGAATCTGATCATCGGTCAGCGTTCCATTGAGCGGCTCATAGGCATCGTTGCCGAGCTTGGAAAGATCTACGGTCTCGGCCAGCGAGGCGAGCTCGAGCTCGGCATATTTAATGACATGCTCGCGGTTGAGTTTTTCGTTGGAGCGCGCCTTCTCGACGGTAAACTTGCCCGCTTGCTCGTCATAGGAGCTATTGGCCTCGAACGTGCCCGAACGTCCTTCGTTAAACTCGTCGATGGCGGCGCCCAGATCCTTCTCAAACTTCTTTTGGTCAAAGGTATCGGAGAGCATGGACAGGTCGACGTCTTGATCAAGATCGACTTCGTTGGAGCTAGCGGTTGTTTTGGTCTTGCCGCTTAAGGATTCCACAAGGCGGACCGGCCATACAAAGGCTTCGTTCTGGCTGATGATCTCTTTTGCGGCAGCTTCGCCGTCGACGATGGGCTCATCGGACTCGGGCTGATACGTCCAGCTAAAGTCATCGCCTGTCACGGTGAGCTTATAGTGCTTCCATGCCGAGTTGACCTTGGTGGCGGCAGACGACGCGTTGGAGAACGAGACGTCGACGCCGGCGATGGTGGTATTGGGGTAGGCTAGCTGGGAAAACGCTACGACGCCTACGATATAGACAATGACGATAAGACCCAGGACGACAAAGAGCGTCGTCTTTTTGCCCGACTTATTGTTCTCGGCGGACTTGCGTGCGGGGCCGCGATCGCCTCGAGCGTGCGTGTGGGGCTGCTTGGGCGCATTGCCGTTTGCCTGGCGCTGCTGACGTTGTTGACGCTGCTGTCGCTGTTGGTTCGGGCGTTGGGAAGCGTTTGCCGCACCACGCTGCTGACCGTGGCTCGGCGCGATAGGACGCGGTGACTGAACGCCGCCGGTGTGCCTGCTCGGCTGCTGCGGATCGGGAATCAGTTGAGTTCGATCGTTTTGCGACATCGTATGCATATCCTTCGAATTTCGCCTTATGGCTCATCGTGTTTTTACTGGGCTTGCATTATAGCGATTGCCCTGCTGTTTGTGGTACGGAAACGGTGGCATTCAAAAGAGGTGGGACATTTGTCCCACTATCGAGTCGTTCTTGGTCACTACCCGCACACACCGCATTTTGCACAGGCCGAAAGTGCGGCCGGAGCCTGCGCGATGCCGCCCTTTGCCGTCTCGCGCAGCGTGGCCGGCAGGGCGTGGCCCACCGAGAGCATGACATGTGCCATCTGGTCAAACGGCACCAGGCTCTTAATGCCGGCGAGGGCGAGTTGTGCCGAGCTAAAGGCCGCTGCCACGCCGATGGCATTGCGGTTTTGGCAGGGCACCTCCACGAGGCCACCGACGGGGTCACAAACGAGGCCCAGCAGGTTACTCAGCGCGATGGAACTGGCGTCGAGCGCCTGTTCGGGCGTGCCGCCGAGCATCTGCACCAGCGCGGCGGCTGCCATGGCGGCGGCGCTTCCCACCTCGGCTTGGCAGCCACCCTCGGCGCCGGCAACGCAGGCGCTCGTGGTGAGGTTGAGGCCGATGGCGGCTGCGCAGTAGAGCGCGTCCATGACCTGCTCGTCGTCGAGCTGAAGGTGATCGGCGAGCGCCAGCACGCAGCCGGGCACGACACCCGCGGAGCCTGCCGTGGGGGCGGCGACGATCACTCCCATCGTGGCGGAGCGCTCGAGCACGGCCATCGCGCGGGCCACGGCGTCGGTTTGAACGGTGCCCATCAGACTCGTGCTCAAATCGTTGCGGCCGGTGGCATCGACGAGTTTAGCCTCGCCGCCGATAAGCCCGCCGAGCGATCGCTGCGGATTGACGATGGGGGTCGTGGTCTCCTCGCGCATGACGTCGAGCACGCGGCGCATGGCGGCGACGGCGTGGGTCTCGCCGGTCAGACGTGCCTCGCGCACGGCCATAACGGCGCCGATATTCAGGCCGAGCTCGGCGCACGCATCGAGCAACTGCTCGCCGTCGTCGAAGATTTCCTTTGCTGAGACGCCGGGGGAGAGCGACGAGGCAGAACCGGGGAGCTCGATAAAGGTCGCGTAATCGACATTGTCGAGCTTGCGCAGCATAGGGACGACGGTGTCGTCGGGCGCGCCGTCGGTCTCAAAGACGGAGTAGGCCTGGCCGCCCACCTCGGTGCGGTAGGTGCGGCAGAAGGCGATGTTCACGTGTGCGTATGCGAGCAGGTTCGTGAGCGCGGCGAGCACGCCGGGAACATCTTGGTGCGCCACGAAGAGCGTGGAGTACATACCCGAGATGTCAACGCCGACGCCGTTAATGCGGCTGATGCGCATCTTGCCGCCGCCCAGGCTCTCGCCGCGGACCTGTGCCGTAGCGCCCGTGTCGTCGACCATGTCGATGTCGACGGTGTTGGGGTGGATGGAGGCGTCGTCGCCCTTGATTTCAAAGTGATATTCGAGGCCCTGCTCGCGCGCGAGGTCGAAGGCCTGTTTGATGTTCTCGTCATCGGTGTCGAGGCCCAGGATGCCCGCGACGAGTGCACGGTCGGTGCCGTGGCCGCGGTAGGTATGGGCAAAGGAGTTCCACAGGCCAAAGGTGACCTTGGTGATGCGTCCTTCCAGCAGGCTGGCGGCAACTTGGGCGCAGCGCAGGGCGCCGGCGGTGTGCGATGAGCTGGGGCCGACCATGACGGGGCCCAAGATCTCGAATGCCGAGGTCGTTGCTAGTGTTTGCGGCTTGCCTGCCATATGCGCTCCTGTTCTATCCCGTCGTCCCGAGGGGCGGGGCATACTCTGTCCCGTTGTTCCGAGGGCTTTGGTATTTGGTCGCCTGCTCTACAGTCCTGGCTCGCACGGAGGCCACATTAAGTGGCCTCCGGCTCGTGCGGAACTCGCGATCGACCAAATACCAAAGCCCTCGGAACTTAGGATACATGGTTGGAGTCGCTCTGTTGCAAAATTTATCGGCATGTGACCTATTCCATGTCCCAGGTCGGCTCATCTTTACCACCTTTAAATAAAAAAGAAGTACCGCTTGGGGGCGGTACTTCTTTTGGCGCGTTGTTATTTGGCTGGGGCTTTTTCTCGTTAGCTTACAGGCCGCAGGCTGCTTTGAGTTCTTCGACGCGGTCGGTCTTCTCCCAGGTGAAGTCGGCGTCTTCGCGGCCAAAGTGGCCGTAGGCTGCCGTCTTTTCGTAGATGGGGCGACGCAGGTCCAGGTCGCGGATGATTGCGCCCGGGCGTAGGTCGAAGGTCTTCTCTACGGCTTCAACGATCTTGTCCTCGGCAACATGCGCGGTACCGAAGGTGTCGACCATGATTGAAAGGGGCTTGGAAACGCCGATGGCGTAGGCAAGCTCGACCTCGCAGCGGTCGGCCAGACCGGCGGCGACCACGTTCTTGGCGACCCAGCGCGCGGCATACGCGGCGGAGCGGTCAACCTTGGTGCAGTCCTTGCCGCTAAAGGCACCGCCGCCGTGACGACCGTAGCCGCCGTAGGTGTCGACGATAATCTTGCGGCCGGTGAGGCCCGTGTCGCCCATGGGGCCGCCCACGACAAAGCGGCCGGTGGGGTTCACGTAGATGTCCGCGTTGTCCCATGGCATGTTCTCAGCGGCCATGACCGGGGTGATGACGTGCTCGATGAGGTCGGCCTTGATCTTGCCCATGTCCTCGATCTCGGCGGCGTGCTGCGTGGAGATGACGATGGTCGTGACCTCGACGGGTTTGCCGTCCTCGTAGCGCACGGTGACCTGGGTCTTGCCGTCGGGACGCAGGTAGGGCAGGGTGCCGTCGTGACGCACGGCTGCCAGGCGCTCGGCCAGGCGGCTTGCCAGGTAGTGCGGCATGGGCATGAGGGTCTTGGTCTCGTTGGAGGCATAACCGAACATCATGCCCTGGTCGCCGGCGCCGATCAGGTCGATCGGGTCGGTGGTAGCGCCGGTCTGGGTCTCGAAGGACTCGTCAACGCCCTGGGCGATATCGGGGGACTGCTCGTGAATGAGACTCATGACGCCGCAGGTGTCGCAGTCAAAACCAAATTTGGCGCGGTTGTAGCCGATGCGGCGGATGACGCCGCGGGCGATTTCCTGTACGTCGACGTAGGCCTGGGTGCGAATCTCGCCGGCGACGATGACGGTGCCGGTGGTCACGAGGGTCTCGCAGGCGCAGCGGACGTTCTCCACGTTGGCAGGCACGCCGTTGGGGGCGATGTAGCCCTGCTCCTGGAGCTCTATTTCTTTGGCGAGGATTGCGTCGAGGACGGCGTCGCTGATCTGGTCAGCGATCTTATCGGGATGACCTTCGGTCACCGACTCCGACGTAAAAACAAAGGACCCGTGTTGGGGCGGGATGGAACGAAGTTCTTCTGACATGATTGTCCTTTCAAAAACGTGTCCCGGCGACCGTTACCATTCCGCCGGGCTCTCTATGCAAGGGCACATCATAGCGCGTAAATCAAACATTCACACCCTTTCCGCACCTACTCATTGGGGACAGACTTAAATTACCAGCCTTCCTAAGTGCCGACAGGTTGCCCAATGACTGGTCATTTAAGTCTGTCCCCAATGAGTAGGTCGGTGCCCTTTGTGCGGAGGTTGCTTTGATGCTTTATACTGATGCGGTTAGACATCCATCCTGCAATCGAGGAGATTTCCATGGCATCAGACGTTCGCGTCCGCTTTGCACCCTCACCGACGGGCAAGTTGCACATCGGCGGCGCCCGCACCGCTATCTATAACTGGGCTTTCGCCCGTGCAAACGGCGGCACGTTCATCCTGCGCATTGACGACACCGATCCCACCCGCTCTACCGACGAGAACACGCAGATCATCCTGCGTGCCATGCGTTGGCTGGGCCTGGACTGGGACGAGGGTCCCGAGGTGGGCGGCGACTTTGGCCCCTACGCCCAGACCGAGCGCCTGGACCTGTACAAGCAGGCCGCCCAGAAGCTTTGGGACGAGGGCAAGGCCTATCCCTGTTTCTGCACCAAGGAGCAGCTCGACGCCGACCGCAAGGCCGCGCAGGAGCGCAAGGACCCCTTCCAGGGCTATCAGCGCCGTTGCCGCGATCTTGATCCCGAGGAGGCCCGCCGCCGCATCGAGGCCGGCGAGTCCTACGTCCTGCGTATCAAGGTGCCCGAGGACCGCGGCGACGTCGTCATCCACGACGCCGTCCACGGCGAGGTGACCTTCGACGCCAAGGAGCTCGACGACTTTGTCATCTTCCGCTCCGATGGCACGCCCACGTACAACTTCGCGACCGTCGTCGACGACGCCATGATGAAGATTACCCATGTCATCCGCGGCGACGACCACCTGTCCAATACCCCGCGTCAGGTCATGGTTTACGAGGCCCTCGGCGCGCCCGTGCCTACGTTCGCCCACATCTCCATGATCCTGGGCGCCGACGGCAAGAAGCTCTCCAAGCGCCACGGCGCCACCTCGGTGGAGGAGTACCGCGACGCCGGCTACCTGTCCGACGCCTTCGTCAACTACCTGGCGCTGCTCGGCTGGTCGCTCGACGGCGAGACCACGATCATCCCGCGCGATGTCCTGGCCAGCAAGTTCTCGCTCGACCGCATCTCCAAGAACCCGGCGACCTTCGACCCCAAGAAGCTCGACTGGGTCAATGCCGAGTACATCAACGGCATGTCCGATGCTCAGTTTGCCGACGAGATCATGGTCCCCGAGCTGCATGAGGCGGGTCTCATCGAGGGTAATGTCGAGTACGGCGAGGATTGGATCGACGCGCTTGCCGCCATCGTCAAGCCGCGCACCAAGATGCCGGCCGACGCCGTGACCGTCGCCGCTCCCATCTTCGCTACGGCCGAGACGCTCGAGTATAACGAGAAATCCGTCAACAAGGGCCTGGCCAAGGAGGGCATGGGTGCCATTCTTGATGCCGCCAAGGCCGCGCTCGAGGGTGTGAACGAGTGGACGGCTGCCAACATTGACGCCGCGCTTGAGCCGCTGCCCGAGCAGATGGACCTCAAGAAGCGCGTGGTGTTCCAGGCCGTGCGCGTCGCCGTCTGCGGCAACATGGTGAGCCCTCCGCTGGGCGAGACCATGGCGCTCATCGGCCGCGACGACTGCCTGGCGCGCATCGACCGCGCCCGCACGATGGCGCTGTAATCGCTGCGCAAACGTTTGTATCCGAGCCCCGTTCACTCAGAGCGGGGCTCTTGTTTCTGTACCGATGAGTGGGTTGCTGGGACAAAATAATCAGTAGTGTTTGTCCCATGTTCGAGTGACGCAACAAGCTTGACACTCGTATCGGCCATGGGACAAACACTACTGATTATTTTGTCCCAGCCCTTTCAGGTCCGTTCGTTAGAGGTGGTGTATGGCTCAACAACTGTCGCTGTTTGCTTCGCCGGAACCGGAGGAGGCTCCGGTGAAGTCCGTGCCTGCCGCTGCCTTGGCTCAGCCTAAGCCTGTGCCTGAGCCCGTCACCGTCTACGCGAGCGTGGTCCTCGACATTCCTACCCGTGCGCTGTCCGAGCCATTCGCCTACGGTATCCCCCGGTCCCTTGCCAACGAGGCGCAGATCGGATCCACGGTCCTGGTCCACTTTGGTAACCGTGCTGCCGCGGGCTATATCGTCGACATTGCGCCTGAGCTGGGCGACCTGCAGGGCAACAACGCCCTCGACCTTTCGCGCATTAAGCCCGTCGAAGCCATCCTCAGCAAACCGCTCTTTACCGCCGAGGCTGCCCGTATCGCACGCTGGATGAGCCGCGAGTACGTCGCAACGCTTTCCGAGTGCCTGCGTTTGTTCTTGCCCCCGGGTGGAAGCCCGCGCGTGGTCAAGGGTGACGACGGTGTGTGGACGGTTGAACGTCCCGCCGTCAAGCCTATCCAAAACCGCTGGGTCATGCTCACGCCCGAGGGATTCGACTATACGCCGCCCAAGACCGCAGTCCGCCAGCGTCAGCTTATCGAGGCGCTCCAGTGCGGCCCGGTCACGACGCGTGACCTCAACCTTCTCTACAACAGTATGTCGGCGACCATCAAGGCGCTCGAAAAGCGTGGCTTTGTGGTGGTGGAGGAGCGCCGTGCGTGGCGTGGTTGCAGCGAGCAGACCACGCTGTCTTCGGCAAGCGGCAAGGCGCCGGTCTCCCTTACCAACGGCCAGCAGCAGGCACTCGCGCAGATTGAGCGCGCCCGTCTGGACGCTCATGGCGACGTGGTGCTGGTCGACGGCGTCACCGGCTCCGGCAAAACTGAGGTTTACCTCTCCGCCATCGAGCGCGTGCTCGCAGCCGGCCGTTCGGCTTGCGTGCTGGTGCCCGAGATCTCGCTGACGGCCCAGACCGTCGGCCGTTTTCGCTCGCGCTTTGGCGAGATGGTCGCCGTGTTCCATTCACGCCTTTCGGCCGGCGAGCGCCTGGATCAGTGGGATATGGTTGCCAGCGGTGCCGCGCGTGTGGTCGTGGGTGCCCGCTCGGCGCTCTTTTGCCCGCTCAGCGACTTGGGCCTCATCATCATCGACGAGGAGCACGAGACCAGCTACAAGCAGGGCTCCAGTCCGCGCTACCACGCGCGCGAGGTGGCAGCCGAGATGGCGCGTCGCTATCGTTGCCCACTCGTGCTGGGCTCGGCCACGCCTTCTGCCGAGGCCCTCGACCGCTGCCGCCGTGGCACGTATAACGGTGCCACCTGGACGCGCGTCGAGATGCCCGAGCGCCCGGGACACGCAGTCCTGCCCACGGTTCGCATTGCCGACCTGCGCCGTGAGTTTTCGCACGGCAGCCGCTCCATGTTCTCAAAACCGCTGATGGAGGGTCTGGAGCGTGTGGTCGAGCGCCGCGAAAAAGCCGTGTTGCTGCACAACCGCCGCGGTTTTGCGCCGTTCCTGATGTGTCGTGAGTGCGGCTGCGTTCCCACCTGCAACCACTGCTCCACTGCGCTTACGTATCACGAGCGCACGCACACGCTGCAATGTCACACATGCGGATCCTCCTGGCGCGTGCAGCCGTATCCCGCGCCCACGAGTCGTTGCCCCAAATGTGGCAGTCGCTACCTGGCAAAAATGGGGCTGGGCACGCAGCAGATCGAGGACGCACTGTACCAGATTCTGCCCGAGGACGTCGCCATCATCCGCATGGATGCCGATTCCACGCGCGGCAAGGATGCGCACAAAAAGCTGCTCGAGCAGTTCGATGCGGCCGATTGCGCCGTGTTGCTGGGCACTCAAATGATCGCAAAGGGTCTCGACTTTCCCGAGGTCACGCTCGTGGGCGTGGTCAATGCCGACTTTGCCCTCAAGCTGCCGGACTTCCGCGCAGGGGAGCGCGCCTACGATTTGCTGGAGCAGGTTGCGGGCCGCGCCGGCCGCGGCGATCGCCCCGGCGAGGTCATCATCCAGACCTACCTGCCCGATGACCCGGTCATTCGCGCCGTCGCCGAGCACGACCGCTCGATCTTTACCGACTATGACCTGGGCCAGCGTCGCGACGCGCTCTATCCGCCGTTTGTGCGCCTGGTCAACATTTTGGTGTGGTCGGCGAACGCGGATAACGCGCAGGATTACATTGGGCGCATCGCAAAGCTCCTCAAGCGCCGCTGGCATGCCGCCGCGCCCGACTTTTTGCGGGCGGGGAGCGCCGTGCCGCAGGTGCTTGGTCCGGCTTCGTGTGTAATCGAGAGAGCCAAGGACCGTTACCGCTTCCATCTGCTTGTAAAGTCGCCAGTAGGGTACCATGTCTCTGATGATATCGACGCCTGCCTCAAAGAAGTGGGCTCTGTGCGCGGCGTGAGCGTAAGCGTTGACGTCGACGCCTATGATTTGATGTAACAACCCGAAAGGATGGCCATGGAAGCCAATGGAATCGTACTGTCGCCTGACCCTCGTCTGCGCCAGGAGTGCGCCGTCATCGAGGAGATCACCCCGGCGATCGAGGCGCTTGCTGAGAAGATGAAGAAGATGATGTTCGAGAACGGCGGCTGCGGCCTGGCTGCTCCGCAGATCGGCGAGCTCATTCAGCTCGTCACCATCGACTGCGACTACAGCGACAAGAACGACTACGACCCGTATGTGCTTATCAATCCCGTCATTGTTGAGCAGAGCGACCATCTGGTGCCCTTTAGCGAGGGCTGCCTGTCCATCCCCGGCATTAGCTGCGAGATCGAGCGTCCCGATCACGTTGTCGTCGAGGCGTACGATCTCGATGCCAACCTTATTCGCTATGAGGCCACAGGCGACCTCTTCTGCGTGTGCCTGCAGCACGAGATTGACCACCTGCACGGCAACACCATGTTCGAGCGCCTTAAGCCCATGCAGAGGCTCAAGGCTGTCAAAGAGTACCAGGACGCCCTGGCCCGCGGCGCTCGACCGGGGGAGACGGAGTAAGTCCCACAGTCCCCGGTGCTGAGCGCCCACATATCATCCCGTGCTCAAACATTCTCGCTTTGCTGCGAAACTGCGCGCGGGACGATATGTGGGCGCTCAGCACCGGGGACTGCGTTGTTCTGGCTCGGTTCGCCCGGGTGCCGTCGGGCTAGGGATGGGCGTCTTTGCCGATAATTGCTTTGCTGAAAGAGCTGCTTTTATTGCGGCTCTTTCTTTGGTTTTGGGTATATTTGTCTTTGTTGATTGTTCTTGCGGCTAGGTGCGCTTGCGACCTGGAACGCTTCTTTTGTAGCCGTCTCGGCTCGTAATTGAGAGGAGACTAACTTTTATGCGTATTGTGTTTATGGGTACGCCTGATTTTGCTGTGCCTTCTTTGACTTCGCTTGTTGAGGCTGGGAATGAGATTGCGCTTGTTGTTACTCGTCCTGATGCTGTTCGTGGGCGTGGTAAGAAGCTGGAGCCGTCTCCTGTTAAGGCTAAGGCGCTTGAGCTGGGGTTGCCGGTTATTGAAGCTAATCGTATGACGCCGGAGGTTATTGAGGCGCTCCGGGCTGCCCAGGCCGATATTTTCTGTGTGGCTGCCTATGGTTGCATTTTGCCCGATGACGTGCTGCAAATGGCGCCGCTTGGTATTGTGAATGTTCATGCTTCGCTGCTGCCTCGTTGGCGTGGGGCTGCTCCTATTCAGCGTGCGATTCTCGCTGGTGACGAGGTCGCTGGCGTTTCCATTATGCGTATTGGATATGGCGTGGATACTGGCGCTTATTGCGCGCAGGCCTCGACCTCGGTTGCCGGTAAGCATGCCGAGGCGCTGACTATGGAGCTTGCCGAGCTGGGCGGTAGGCTGCTGGCCGATACACTGCCATCGCTTGCCGATGGCACCGCCGTTTGGACTGAACAGGATGAGTCGCTCGTCACTCATGCTGCTAAGATTTCTAAGCAGGAGATGCGCCTGAATCCGCAGATGGCAACGCTCGATTGCGTGCGCCATGTGCTGGCTTCGTCCGATACCGCGCCTGCTCGTTGCGTGATTGCCGGTAAGACCGTGCGCGTGCTCGATGCTGTGGCGGCTGATGTGTCGCTTGGCGAGGATCAGGTTCTCGTTCAGGCTAAGCGTGTTTACCTTGGCCTTTCCGATGGCTCGATTGAGTTGCTCGAGGTTAAGCCTGATGGCAAGCGTGCTATGGCCGCCTCTGCTTGGGCTGCTGGCCTGCAGGGTGCCGATCTTTCGTGGGGTGTTTTGTCATGAGCAAGCTGTCTCCCGCGCGCAAGCTCGCACTCGATGTGCTGATGGAGGCCGATCGCCGCGGCATGTATGCGCGCGACGTGCTGTCCTCTCGCGCATCGGCGAAGGCCATCGATCAGCGCGATTCCGCCTTTGCCGCTCGCTTGGCATTGGGCGTTGCTGCCACGCAGGGCATTTTGGATGAGCTGCTCGATCAGTTTCTTGATAAGCCTAAAAAGGTTGCGCCGCGTGTTCGCATGGCGCTTCGCATCTCGGCCTTCGAGATGCTTTATCTGCATACGCCTGGCCGCGTTGCCGTAAGCCAGGGTGTTGAGCTGGTTCGCAGCGGCGCTAAGTCGGCTGCCGGTCTGGCGAACGCCGTGCTGCATAAGGTTGCTGACAATGTTGAGGACTTTGCCACCGCAGCCGATGCCGATGAGTCCGAGCGCCGCTTGGTTCGCCTATCTCGCCTGATGGGCCTGCCGCGCTGGCTGTGCGCTCGCATTATGGCATCATTCGACACGCCCGAGGGCGCGCTTAACTTTGCCGGCAATCTGGCCCCCGCGCCGCTGGCCCTGCATGAGAACGCCTTTGCGACCAACGCCGATCCGTATATCTCGCAGCTCGTTGCGCCTGTCTTCCCGGGTTGCCATGCCCCGGTTGATGCCGCGGTTACCGTTGCTTCGGGTGTGTTTGAGCGTGCTGCCGCGGTGGCATCCGATCTCAACGCGCAGCTTATCGCCACGGCTGCCACGCGCCCTGGTAGCTGCCTTGAGATTGGTGCCGGTCGTGGCACCAAGACCTATGTGATGATGTGCCAGGCCAAGCGTGCCGGCTATGAGCGTCAGCATACGGCACTTGATCTTCATGACCGTAAGTGCGACCAGAATCTCGCTCGTCTGCATAAGGCCGGTATTCAGGGCGTTCGTACGGTTTCGGGCGATGCTTGCGAGCTTGATGAAGTACTGACGTCGTTTGATGCCATGCTTGGCGAGCCGGTTACGTTCGACACGGTCTTTATCGATGCTCCGTGCTCTGGCACCGGCACCATGCGCCGTCATCCCGAGATCCCGTGGCGCCTAACTGAGAATGACGTTACGACCGAGTTGCCCAAACTGCAGCTGACGATGCTCAAAGAGGCTGCCGCGCGCGTGGCTGCCGGTGGCGAGCTCATCTATGCGACGTGCTCGGTCTTCGACGAGGAGAACACGCAGGTGGTGGACGCTTTCCTGAACTCACCCGAGGGTACCGGCTTTACCGTGGCGCCGCTCTCTGAAGCCCAGATTCTGCAGCTCCCCGAGTTTGCCCAGGCCAAGAAGCTCGTCTCCGTACGTCAGAACGACCGAGGCCTCTTCCAAAGCGTACCGGTAAACGCCGACTCCTACGACGGCCACTTCTGCGCCCGCTTGGTCCACAAGTAACTATTAAGTTGCGGTGAAATAGGGATTGAATATCGGCTTCTACCCGCCAAACAGTCCTTATTTCACCGCAACTCATAGAGATGCCTGGGTAGCTAAAGAATCAGCCCCGCGATCGGGCTTGATCGCGGGGCCGCTTATCGCTAGTGGCTGTGCGGGCAGTTGGCGCAGCAGCCGCTGGTGGCGTTGGTGCTGGAGCCGCCGCTTCGCTGGTCGGTATTGTAGAAACCGCTGCCCTCAAATTTAATGCCGCTGGCCGAGAACGTCTTGGCCGCCGGAGCACCGCAGCTCGGGCACACGACCTCGGGAGTCTCGGACATGGGATGCTCAACCTCAAACACGTTGCCGCAGCTCGAGCACTTGTAATCGTAGCGCGCCATAATACTTCCTTTTCAGCACAAAGCGGGCAGATTACTCTGCCCGCAAAAATTCAAACGTCTGTAACTGTACCCTATATCGGGGGTTTTATCACGCTTCGCCCCAGAATCTATTGTTGTTGCGCAGGAGCTGTGCGGTTTTGTTCTCGGCGGCTGCAATGTCCGCCTCGTCAGCCTGCCAGGTCCAGTTGCCCGTGGCCACGCCCGGAACGTTCATGCGCGCGTCGTCGCCTAGCCCCAGAACATCCTGCAGCGGCATCATCACCAGGGGAGCGTCGCTTGCCAGCGCGTCGTTCATCAGCTTGGACGCCACCTCAACACCGCTCGGCACGTCGCCACCCGCAAAGGAACGCGTGCACCAACCGGCCAGCGTCGAGGTGTCGTGCGTCGAGGTGTACAGAATCTTGCCGGGCGTGGGGTGCACGCCGCAACGGACGTCGTAATCGCTAAACTCCAGCACGTCCATGCCAGGGAAGCCACAGGTTGAAGCCATGGAGCGAACGCCGGGCGTCAGATAGCCCAAGTCCTCAGCGATAAAGTTGAGCGGACCCAGCTCGTCGTAGGCGGTCTGGAACAGGTCCTTGCCCGGGCCCGCCAGCCAGCGGCCGTCGGCGCAAGCCTTGCCCGCGGGAATGCTGAAATAGCTGTGGAAGCCCAGGAAGTGGTCCAGGCGCACACGGTCGTAGAGCGCGAACGCACGACGCAGGCGATCCATCCACCAGCTATAGCCGTTCTGCTTCATGTGGTCCCAGCGGAACGTCGGGTTGCCCCACACCTGGCCCTCGGGTGCAAAGTTGTCGGGCGGCGCGCCAGAAATCTCGATCGCCTTGCCGGTATCGGACAGCCAGAAGTTCTCGGGCTCGCTCCACGCATCCGCCGAATCGTCGGACACGTACATAGGAATATCGCCGATGACCTCGATGTCCTTCTTGTGCGCATAGTTCATGAGCTCGCACCAAGCCAGGTCAAAGCGGTACTGCATGTACGCCTGAAGCTCGGCCTCGTCGTGGAAGCGCTTGTCGTCGATCAGATGCTCGTTGTAGCGCGCGACATCTGCCGGCCAATCGTGGCGCGATTCGCCCTCAAAGTGCTTCTTAACGGCCATGTAAACGCAGTATTTCTCGAGCCAATCGGCATTGCGATGTTTAAACGCGGTGTACAGCGGATCGGCATCCTCGCCTCCGCGGGCCTTCCAGGACTCAAAGTCGGCCGCCAGCTCCTCGTGGCTTTCGGGCAGCAGGTCGATATTGCCTGCAAAGGCCGAAGGACCGGCGTAAGGGGAGCGGAAGAAGTCCGTAGGGTTGACGGGGAGAACCTGCCAGTAGCGCATGCCCATGGCGGCCAGATGGTCGATAAAGCGACGCGTGGGCGCGCCGATCGTGCCGGGCTTGCCGTCGTCGGTGGGCACCGAGGTGATATGGCACACAACACCCGCGCCATGATCGAGCGGCTCCTGCAGGCGCTGCTCTGCATGGTGATAGATAATCGACGAGCCCAGCGGATACAGATCGAGCGTGACCGTACCGTTGTGGATCTCGCACTCGTGACCGCTAATCACATCGCTCGCGCATTCGCCGAGCGCTGGAATGGTCACGCGATGCGAATTGCGCAGGCTGCGGTTGATGATGACGGTCGCGGACTCGCCGTCTTTACCGGTGCGCGTATAGGCGAGTACTTCGTCATTGAGCGCGAAGGCCTTAATTTCACCGTCGATCATGAACGGCAGCGCGCGGCGCACAGCGGATGCGTTCTTGACGATTGCGAACGTATCGAAGTCGTGCAGGTCTTCCTTGGTCGGCATGGTGCGGCGATTGCCCGGATCGGTGAGACCCTCCAACCCGTACTCGTCACCGTAATAGATTGAGGGAACGCCCGGGAAGGTCATCTGCATGAGCGTCGAAAGCCAAAAACGGCTCTTGGCCAGGCCCATCGCGTTCTCGTCCAGACGCCATTTGCTGCGCTCGCACTCGGGCAGCTGCGACTCGTCGGGGCCGCCGCCGAGCACCGAGATGATACGCGGGCGGTCGTGGCTCGAAAGCAGATTGAGCGCGCAAGACAGGGCCTCACGCGGATAGTTCTCGCGTAGGGTCTCGATATCCTCGGCAGCTTGGTAGGCGTTTTTGTAGCCCATCAAAAAGCCGATGACCATGTCGCGGAAGGGGTAATCCATGGCAGAGTCCAGCTCGGAGCCCTGCAGGTAGCGGCGCAGATGGCCGTAGCTAATCTTGTTGGAGGCGTCCTCCCAGACTTCGCCGAGCAACAGTGCGTCAGGCTTTTCGGCAAGCACGGCCTTCTTGATCTCGGCCAGGAAGTCGTCGGAAAGCTCGTCAGCGACGTCCAGGCGCCAACCATGGGCACCGGCGCGCAGCCATTTGCGGATCACGCCGTCCTTACCTAGGAGCTTCTCGCGTACTAGCTCGGACTTTTCGTTGATGGCCGGCATGTTGCCCACACCCCACCAGCAGTCGTACGAGCCGTCCTCGTGGAAGGTAAACGCATCGCGCCACGGCGAATCCTCGCTCTGCCAGGCACCCAGGCCGGGGTAGTTGCCGTAGCGGTTGAAATAGATGGAGTCGTCACCCGTATGGTTAAAGACGCCGTCCAGGATGATGGAGATGCCCAGCTTCTCGGCTGCCTGGCACAGCTCGGTAAAATCCTGCTCGGTGCCCAGGATTGGGTCGATCTTGGTGTAGTCGGCCGTGTCGTAGCGGTGGTTGCTCGCGGCCTCAAAGATGGGGTTGAGGTAGATGGCCGTAAAGCCCAGCTCGGCGATGCGGGGCAGGTCATTTTGGATACCCTTGAGCGAGCCGCCGTAAAAGTCCCAGGTCTTGATGGATCCGTCCTCGGCACGCTCGTACACGGGCGGCTCGTTCCAGTCCTCGACCATGCGGCGCTGGATTCCGTTGCGTGGCTTTTCGACTTCGGCCAGCGTGCGCTCGCGCCAGTTTTCGTCGCGAGCATAGCGATCGGGGAAGATCTGGTAGACCATACCGCGCTCGTACCAGGTGGGACGGTTCTCGCGGTGCTTGTAGACGGTGACCTGGAACGACGGCACTTCGGCGTAGTCGTAGGTTACGCCCTCGCCGCCGGTGCGACCTTGCGGCGCGCCTAGGCGAACCTCGGGCTGGCCCTCGATATTGCAGATAAAGCTGTACCAGATAAGACAGGGCTCGGTGCACTCAAGCTCTGCAGTAAATATGCCGTCGCCCTCGTGCGTCATGGGATACAGAGACTCACCGATTTCATCGACCCAGGTGCGCAGCGTAAGCGTTGCCTGGTTGGGGTCGGCATCCTCCAAAATCACCGAGAGTGCAACGGAAGTTCCAGTGGTCACAGCGCCAAACGGAGTGCGAAACTGCGGCAGGCGGCTGTTGTGAATCAATCTCATAGTACGGTCCAGTTCTATACAGTCATGGCCAACGGGCCATGGGCTAAACGCACAGTACTTAAGTATATCGTTGCACTTTAGTTGTATAAACTACAGCCGCTCATTATCGGCGAACGGTTGTCCTAGAAAATCGTTTTACCATCCACATTATCGCGATACTCGAAAACGCCTATGTAGATAGTATTTGTAGCCAAACAAAACAGCTCCGGTTTACTACGACGAATTGAATGATCTCAACCACAGTCATTTTAGTGATATTAAAACTGCAGGTAGAAGCGTTGCCAATTTCGATGATTACTCGCCGTGGTCGGCCGGAGCCATTTTGTCGTAGTAAACCGGCCCTCTTTTTAATGCGGGGTTCAACCAAGAAGAGGGCGCCTGCTTGGGGCGCCCTCTTTTGCGTTGAGGATTAAGTTTTAATCGTCAGGATTAGCGGCGCTTGCGGGTGGCAGTTGCCTTGCGGACGGAGGTCTTCTTGGTCGGAGCCTTTTCCTCGGCCGGAGTGGCGGGGGAGACCGGAGTCTCCTTGGCAGGCTCGGGCTTAGCCTCTGCCTTCGGTGCGGCCTTGACCTCAGCGGCCTTCGGCGTCGGCTTGGCCTTTACCTCGGCCTTGGGCTCCTCTTTGGCAGCAGCGGGCTTAGTCTCTGCTTTGGGAGTTGCGGTCTTTGCCATGGTCTTCTTGGCTGTCGTCGTGCGCTTGCGCGAGGTGGTCTTGGCGGCAGGCTTGGCCTCGACGGTTGCCTCCGCCTTGGACTCGGCAGGCGTCTCCTCGACCTTGGCGGCCGGCTTTGCGGCAGCCTTCGTTGCAGTGGCCTTGGTAGCTGTAGCTTTCTTGGTGGCAGGGGTCTTGGTTGTGCTCTTGGACGCGGTCGTCTTCTTGGCGGCGGTCTTGGCCGGAGCCTTTGCCGCGGGCTTAACCTCGGCTGCAGTGGTCTCGGCCTTTACCTCGGGAACGACCTCGGCCTCGGCGGCCTTCTTGACAGCTGCGGTGGTGCGCTTGCGCGTGGTCGCTGCCTTGGCGGTAGTTGCCTTGGCAGTGGTGGTCTTGCTCGCAGCGGCCTTTGTTGTCGTGGCCTTTTTAGTCGTCGTCTTACGAGTCGTGGTCTTCTTTGCCGCAGGCTTCGCAGCCGGCTTCTCCTCAGCCTTGGGCTCCTCAGCAGCAGCGGGCGCCTCAACAACCGACTCGGCCTTGGGCTCGGGCTCGGCCTCAACTTTCTCAGCCACAACCACAGGCTCGTCGACAACAGCCGCCGGCCGCTCAATCTCCGGATGCATAAAGAAATACAGGTCCAGATACTTGTCGGCCGAGCGCGTCCAGCTAAAGTCCTGGCTCATGGCCTGCGTGACCAGCTGGTTCCAGGCGTCGTGGTTATCCCAGAACAGACGCGCCGCGCGGAACACGGCGTCGCCCATCTCGTCGCCGTTAAAGTTGCTAAACGAGAAGCCCGTACCCTCGCCGGTAAACTCGTTATACGGAATCACAGTGTCTTTCAGGCCGCCGGTCTCGCGCACGATAGGCAGGGTGCCGTAGCGCATGGCGATGATCTGCGACAGGCCGCAGGGCTCAAACTTCGAAGGCATTAGGAACATGTCGGCGGCGGCATACATGCGCTGCGACAGCGCAGGATCGAACTCGATGCGTGCGGCCATGGTACCGGGGTACTTGTCCTGGAAGTAGCGCAGACCGTCCTCGTAGTCGCGGTCGCCGGTGCCCAGCACCGCCACCTGCACGCCGCCTGCCAAAATGCGATCGAGCGCGTACATGACCAGGTCCATGCCCTTCTGGCGCGTCAGGCGCGTGACCATGACCATAAGCGGACGGTCGTCGCGAACCTCGAGCCCCAGCTCTTCCTGCAGCTTGGCCTTGCACACGGCCTTGCCGGAACGGTCCCCGACGGTGTAGTTGGCGGCAATGCGCTTGTCGGTCGCCGGGTCAAAGCCTGCCACGTCGATGCCATTCAAAATGCCCTGCAGCGCATAGGAGCGCTCGCGCAGCACGCCGTCCAGGCCCTCGCCAAACTCGGGCGTCTGGATCTCGCTGGCATAGGTGGGGCTCACCGTGGTGATGGCGTCGGCATAGCGCAGGGCGCCCAGCATGTAGTTGATGCTGCAGGCGTCGCAACGCAGCTGCGAAGCGGCCGCCGGAATGTGTGCCACACCCAGGATGTCCTCCATCACGGTGTCGCTAAACTGGCCCTGGAACGCCACGTTGTGGATCGAGAACACGGTCTTGACGCGGTCATACAGCGGCAGGCCCTGGTAAAACTCGCGCAAAAACACGGGCGCAAGTGCCGTCTGCCAGTCATTGCAGTGCAGGATGTCGCACTCAAAGCCGGCCGGCAGGTGCTGCAGGCTCTCGGTGATGGCCTTGGAGAAAAACGCAAAGCGCTCGCCGTCATCAAAGAAGCCGTACGGATAGTCGCGCGCAAAGTAGCGCTCGTTGTCGATGAACATATAGGTGACGCCGTCGTGCTCGATCTTCTCGAGCCCGCAGTACTCATTGCGCCAGCCCAGGCTCACGTAAAAATCGGAGAAGTGCTCCATCTGTGCCTTGTACTCATCCTTGATGGTGGCGTACTTGGGCACCATCACGATAACTTCGGCGCCGGCGCGCACAAGCGCCGCAGGCAGCGAACCTGCCACGTCACCCAGGCCACCGGTCTTTACAAACGGTGCGCACTCGGCCGAGGCAAACACGATCTGCATCTTTTTGCTGGAATCAGCCATATTGTCTCCCATGTTGCAATTCGAGAATAGCCGCCTGGCGCTAACCGGGCGGCTATTCTACATGTTACGAGCGATGTTGCGGTGCCAACGTTAACGTACGATGGTGGTGTCAGAAGTTAACGGAGCCTTGCCCAGCACCAGGATGTTCTCGGGCGTGCCGCGAAGCTCGGTGTTGGTGGGGACCACGTTGTTCTTGTCCAGAATGGCATTCTCGACGCGGGCGCCGCTCTTGATGATGCAGCTCTGGTTGATGATCGAGTTGGTCACCGAGGCGCCCTCCTCGACCACGACGCCGCGCGACAGGATCGAGTTGCGCACGGTGCCCTTGATGATACAGCCGGCCGAGATGATCGAGTTGCACGCGTGGCTGCCGGTCGCATAACGCGAAGGCGGCACGTCGTGAGCCTTGGTCAGGATCGGGCGCTCGGGATCGAAGAGCTGGTCGGCCACGGTCTGGTCGAGCAGGTCCATGCTACGGCGATATAGCGACCTCTCGCTAAACACGCCCACGACCTCGCCCTTGTACTCGTAGCTGCACACGTCGATGTTGCCAAAGTCGCCCTGGAGCGCCTCGAGCAGGTCCAGATAGTCGGCGGCCTGGTAGTGGTCGATGATCTCGAGCAGCGTTTCGCGGTTGACGATGCAGCAGTCCATAGACGCGTTGTCGCCGTACACGACGCCGGCGCTCACGCCCGTCAGGCGGCCATTCTCGTTAATCTCGAGCTTGGTCTCGTCATCGACATTGCGCGTGGCCTTGCAGTACACCACGGTCATCTGCGCGCCGGAGTTCTCGTGCGCCTCGATGATGGTGTTGAGGTCCATGTTAAAGATAATGTTGGTGCCCATCATCACAACGTAGGGCTTCTCCGAGCGCTGGAACAGCGTCTTGTTGGAGATGATGTCGCGCAGCAGGAAGCGCATACCGCCCTTGGTGGTGCCATACGCGTTGCCGGGCACCATGAACAGGCCGCCCTTCTTGCGGTCCAAGCCCCAGTCCTTGCCCGAGCCCACGTGGTCGATCAGCGAGCGGTAGTTGCCGGGCATGACGACGCCGACGGTCTTGATGCCGGCATTCATCATGTTAGACAGCGGAAAGTCGATCAGGCGGTAGCGGCCCAAAAACGGAACGGACGCGATGGGGCGGTCCTTGAGCAGGACGCTGCCGTAGGTCGAAGAGTAGTTAGCGGTGATGTAACCGATGGCCTTGCGATTGATCATCGGATCATTCCCCCTTCCCGATAACGACGTCATTTCCAACGACGGCCGTATCCTTGGTGGTATCGACAGAGCCGAGCTTCACGCCCTCTTCGACCGTGGAGTTCTCGCCCAAAATAGCGCGGCAGATGTGCGCGCCGCTCTTAACGTGCGCACCCGGCAGCAGCACAGAGTCTTCGACCACGGCGCGCTCCTCGATGATGACATCGGTCGAAAGGATCGAGTGGCGAGCGGTGCCGTAGATCTTGCAGCCGTTGGAGACCAGGCAGTCGTCCAGGCGGCCGTCCGGGCCAATGTAGTGCGGCGGACGCGTGGTGATGTTGGACATGATGGGGAAGTTCTTGTCGAACAGATCGAACTCGGGGTTGTTGCCCAGCAGGTCCATCGAGGTCTCGTGGAAGCTGGCGATAGTGCCGACGTCCTTCCAAAAGCCGTGGAACTCGTAGCTGTACAGGCGCTTGTTCTCACCGAGCAGCTTGGGGATGATGTCCTTGCCAAAGTCGTGGCTCGAGCGCTGGTCCAGAGCGTCCTCCTCGAGCGCCTCGATCAGCACGTCGGCCGAGAAGATGTAGATGCCCATGGACGCGAGGTTCGAATCGGGCTTCTCGGGCTTCTCGGTGAACTTGGTGATGCGGCCGTCTTCGGGGTCGGTGGTCAGGATGCCAAAGCGGCTGGCCTCCTCCCACGGCACGGGCATAACGCTCACCGTGAGGTCGGCGTTGTTCTCAATGTGCGTCTTGAGCATCTTGCGGTAGTCCATGCGATACAGGTGATCGCCCGAAAGAATCAGGACGTACTTGGGGTCGTTGGCCTTGATGTAGTCGAGGTTCTGCGTAATGGCGTCGGCCGTGCCCGCATACCAGGCGCCGCCGGTCTGCGTCTCGTACGGCGGCAGGATCGACACGCCGCCGTCGCGGCTGTCCAGATCCCACGCCTCGCCGGAGCCCACGTAGGCATGCAGCAGGTAGGGACGGTACTGCGTCAGAACGCCCACCGTGTCGATGCCCGAGTTGGAGCAGTTGGACAGCGAAAAGTCGATAATGCGGAACTTGCCACCAAAGCTAACCGCCGGCTTGGCGATCTTTTGGGTGAGTGCCCCCAATCGGCTGCCCTGTCCTCCTGCGAGGAGCATCGCGATGCATTCTTTCTTACTCATCGATTTCTCCTTCTGTCATCGATGTTCCTAACCCATTAGCGACGGGCGCGGCGCACTGTCACGCCCGTCGAGTAATGCCGTGCGGCAAAGGGAGCTCGCGCGCTTTATGCGTGCCAGATCTCGTCGCGATACTCGCGAATGGTGCGGTCGGACGAGAACCAGCCACTCGAGGCGGTGTTGAGCAGGGCCTTGCGGTTCCAGGTCTCCTGGTCGCCGTAGCTGCCCGTGAGGTTCTCCCATGCATCCACGTAGCTACGGAAGTCAGCCATGACCAGGTCGGGGTCGTTGTTGTTCATGAGCTCGTTGTAGATGCTCTCGAAGTTGCCCGAAAGACCCGCAAACGTGTTGTCCTTGAGCTCGTCCATCACGCGGCCCAGACGCTCGCGGTCGCCGTTGAGGGTATCCCACGCAAAGTAGCTGTTGGATGCCCAGAGCTGCTCGACCTCGGGAGCGGTCAGGCCAAAGATGGCCTCGTTCTCGCGGCCGGCCAGGTCGGCGATCTCGATGTTGGCGCCGTCGAGGGTGCCCAGCGTAATGGCGCCGTTCATCATGAGCTTCATGTTGGACGTGCCCGAGGCCTCCTTGCCGGCCGTGGAGATCTGCTCCGAGATCTCGGCGGCCGGGTAGATGAGCTGAGCGTTGCTCACACGGAAGTTGGGGATAAAGCAGACCTTCATGACCTCGTTGACGCGGGCATCGTTGTTGATGACGTCGGCCACGGAGTTAATGAGGCGGATGGTCTCCTTGGCAAAGGTGTAGCTCGAGGCAGCCTTGCCGCTAAAGATGAAGGTCGTCGGCGTCACGTGGAAGTTAGGATCGGCGATGCGACGGTTGTAGATGTCCATCACCTTCATGATGTTCATGAGCTGGCGCTTATAGGCGTGGAAGCGCTTTACCTGGACATCGAAGACGGTGTTGGGGTCGATAACCAGACCGGTCTCGGCCTTGACGTAGGCGGCCAGACGCTCCTTGTTGGCGCGCTTGGAGGCACCCACGGCCTTCAGGAACTCGGTGTCGTCCTTAAACTCCCTGAGTTTCTCAAGCTCAAAGGCGTCTTTGAGCCAGCCATCGCCAATGGCCTCGGTCACGAGCCTGGCGTAGGTGGGGTTGGCCTCGGCAAAGAAGCGACGGTGCGAGATGCCGTTGGTCTTGTTGTTGAACTTCTCGGGCGTCAGGGCATAGAAGTCCTTGAGCACGATGTTCTTGATGATGTCGGAATGGATCTTGGCCACGCCGTTGACGCTGTGGCTGCAGATCACAGACAGGTTGGCCATGCGAATCTCGCCGTCCCACAGGATGGCGGTCTGGCGCAGACGCTCCTGCCAGCCCTCCTGCGTGGTGTCGAAAGACTCGTGCCAACGACGGCTGATCTCGTCGATGATCTGGTACACGCGGGGGAGGAGCTTGGAGAACGTGCCGATTGGCCACTTCTCCAGGGCCTCGGGCAGGATGGTGTGGTTGGTGTAGCTCACGACCTGCGTCACGATGTTCCAGGCGTCATCCCACTCGAGCTTCTTCTCGTCGATGAGGATACGCATGAGCTCGGGGCCGCACATGGCGGGGTGGGTATCGTTGGTGTGGATGGCTACAAACTGCGGCAGCAGCTCCCAGTTCGCGCCGTGCTCCTTCTCAAAGGTGTCGAGCAGGCTGTAGATACCGGCCGAAACAAACAGGTACTCCTGCTTCAGGCGCAGCAGACGGCCGTGCTCGCCGGCGTCGTTGGGGTAGAGGATGGCGCTGATGGCCTCGGCCTCAGCGCGCTCGGCATCGGCCTGGGCATAGTCGCCGCGGTTGAAGGCCTCCAGATCAAAGTGCTCCTCGACCGGCTCGGCGGCCCAGACGCGCAGCTTGTTGACGGTTTCGCCGGCATAGCCCACGACGGGGATGTCATAAGGGACGGCCAGGATGTCCTGCGTGTCTACCGTGCGGTAGAACGTGCGGCCGTTCTCCTCAAAGCCCTCGACGCGGCCGCCAAACTTAATGGTCACGGCCTTGTCCTGACGACGGACTTCCCAAGGATAGCCGTGGGTGAGCCACTCGTCGGTGGCCTCGACCTGGCTGCCGCTGACGATCTCCTGCTTAAACAGGCCGTAGCGGTAGCGCATGCCGTTGCCGTAGCCGGCAATGCCCTCGGCTGCCATGGAATCCAAGAAGCACGCGGCCAGACGACCCAGGCCACCGTTGCCCAGGGCCGGATCGGGCTCCTGGTTCTCGATGACGGACAGGTCAAAGCCCATGTCGTCGAGCGCCTCGGCGACCATGTCGCGCACGCCAAAGTTGAGCAGGTAGTTGTCGAGCAGTCGGCCGATCAAAAACTCGATCGAGAAGTAGTACACGCGCTTCTTGCCCTCGGCGGTCACACGGGCGTCACTCTTGGTGGCAACGGTGCGGGCCTTCTCGGCCACGAGCTTGGCCAGGGCGTTAAAGCGGTCGAGGTCGCTGGCGGCCTCGACGCTCTTGCCGCTGATGCTCATGACGGCATCGCGATAGAGCTCGGTAAACTCCTGCTTGTTGTCGAAGATCTTATTCATACGTTCCTTTCCCCCGGGGATGTTTCTCCCGGAACGGTTATGACTTGTATCCTACGCCTCGTCGGGGCGGGTAATTACAGCTGTAACGGTTTTGTTACGCATCCTTGGCAGACGGCTTAACAGAAGCAGACTTGGTCTTGGTAGCGGCCTTTTTGGCAGCCGGTTTCTTGGCCGTAGTGGCCTTGGCGGCGGGCTTCGCGGCAGCCTTCGCCTTGGTCGTCGTAGTCTTCGCCTTAGCCGGTGCCTTCTTGACCGCAGCAGTCTTGGGCTTCACCGAGGACGTGCGCTTACGCGTAGCCTTCTTCGGCTCCTCGACCACGGGCGGCTTATAGCTGCTGGGACCGCGGCGCTTAAGCACCACACCTGCCAGACCGGGTACCTTAATCTCAATGGAGTCCATCTGCCCGTTCCAGGGATAGGGCTCGCTCGAGCAGGTGTAGGGCTCCTTGCCGGCATAGCCGCTGCCGCCAAACTCAGGACGGTCAGAATCGAAGATGACCTCCCAGTCACCCTCGCGCGGCACGCCCACGCGGAAGCTCTCATAGCTCGCCGGGTCAAAGTTAATCAGGATCACCAGGTCGTCATCGACGTCCTCGCCCTGACGCACAAAGCTCACGATGGACTGCTTGGAGTTATCCGCATCGATCCAGGTAAAGCCGTCGTCGGTGTAGCCGCGCTCGTACAGGGCGGGCTCGGCGGTGTACAGGTGGTTGAGCGCCTTGATAAACGCCTGATGATGACGGTGGGTCTCGTACTCCTCGGTCAGGAACCACTGGATGGACTCGTAATAGCGCCACTCAATAAACTGGCCGATCTCGTTGCCCATAAAGTTGAGCTTGGCACCGGGGTGCGTCATCTGGTAGAAGGCGAGCGTGCGCAGGCCGGCAAACTGGCGCCACCAGTCGCCCGGCATGCGGCCGATCAGCGAGCACTTGCCGTGCACGACCTCATCGTGGCTCAGCGGGCAAATAAAGTTCTCGGTAAAGGCGTACATGATGGAGAACGTGAGCAGCCCGTGGTTGCCGGGGCGCCACGGAAAATCGGTCTGCATGTAGTGCAGGGTATCGTTCATCCAGCCCATGTCCCACTTGTAGTGGAAGCCCAGACCGCCGTCCTGCGGCGGGTAGGTCACGAGCGGCCACGCGGTGGACTCCTCGGCCATCATCATCACGTCAGGGAAGTGGGCCTCCACGGCGCAGTTGACCTGGCGGATAAACGCGCTGGCATCTAGGTCCTCCTCGGTTCCGTACTTGTTGAACTTCTTTTGGCCCGGATCGTCGATGCCAAAGTTGAGGTACAGCATGCTGGACACGCCATCCATGCGGATGCCGTCAACGTGGAAGTTCTCGAGCCAGTACAGCACGTTGGAGACCAGAAAGGAGCGGACCTCGCCGCGGGCGAAGTCAAACTTGTGCGTGCCCCAGTTGGGGTGAATCTCGTGCTCAAACAGCATGTGGCCGTTAAAGGTGGCAAGACCGTGGGAGTCGGCGCAAAAACCGCCGGGCACCCAGTCCATGATCACGCCGATGCCTGCCTCGTGGCATGCATCGATAAAGTGCATGAGTTGCTGCGGGTCGCCATAGCGCGAAGTGGCGGCATAATAGCCGGTCGTCTGGTAGCCCCAGGAGCCATCGAAGGGATGCTCCATGAGCGGCATGACCTCGATATGCGTATAGCCCATGTCGCGCACGTAGTCCACGAGCTCCACCGACAGGTCGTCGTAGGTGTAAAACTCGCCGCGCTGCGCGGGGAAGGGATCCATGGGGCCGGGATAGTTGCCATACTCGTCCGGCTCGCCCTGCGGCGCGTCGCCGTGGCGCTTCCACGAGCCAATATGCACCTCGTAGATGTTAAGGGGCTGCGACATGTGGTTGTGGCCGGCGCGGCGCTTGAGCCATGCGGCGTCGTTCCATTTGTAGCCATCGAGGGTCCACAGCACGCTAGCGGTACCCGGAGGGCACTCGGCCTTGAAGGCGTACGGATCGGCCTTGTACAGTTTTTCGCCCTCGTTGGTCTCGATTAAATATTTATAGAGCTGGCCTTGTTCTGCGCCAGGAATAAAGCCTTCCCAAATAGCGCTCGTATGCACGGGCACCAGCGGGTTGGCTTCTTCATCCCAGTCGTTAAATTCGCCAATGACATGCACGCTCTTTACATCGGGCGCCCAAACGCAAAAGCGCCAGCCGCGCGTACGGTTCTGCGTGTCGGGGTGCGCGCCCATCTTTTCCCAGCTGCGCTCCCACGTGCCGATGCCAAATAGATAGACATCGTCCTTGGTGAGCTCCGGTGCGTGCGGGGCGGCTTTACGGGTTGCGGGCTTTTTAGCCGTTGGCTTTAGCTTTGTATCGCTCACGTTTGATCCCATCATGACGCGGCAGCGTGTTGCCTTGGTGACTAGATGCGAAAGGTCCAAGGCTGCACGAATCGAAGGGACGGCGATAGTTCTATGATTCGTTCCACCTCGCGTGCTCGGTGGAACTTTCGGCAGAAACTACGATAACACCTGTACGTTACTTTTATGAAGGAAAGTGGTTTTAGGGCGGCGTTTAATCGGTAAGCGCCATGTTTAGACCACTGGCAGAATTGCCGTGGTAAAACTCTTGACAGTTTTACCAATAAGGGTTTTTTGATTGTTGGTTTGACGTTTGGTAAAACGTTTTTAGCAGGTTGTTTACCATTTGACATCGAAAGGTACATTTATGTCCCAGACCGCCGCTCCTAATGTCGCTTTTATTTTCGATTGCGACGGCACGCTGGTTAATAGCACCCCCGTTTGGGCCTATGCCCAGCCCGAGTTATTGCACCGCCACGGAGTTGACGTGACGGTCGACGATTTTGCCCAGTTTGAGCATTTGTCGCTCGAGGACGAGTGCCAGGCCTACCACGACACCTGGGGCATTGGCGCAAATGGCGAGGAGCTGTATCGCGAGCTGAGCGACATTCTGATCGATGGCTACTCTAAGGTGCCGCCACGCGAGGGTCTGCTTGCATTTTTGGAGCAGGCGAAGGAGGCCGGTATTGCCATGTGCGTTGCCACGTCCACGCCGGCCGAGCTGGTTAAGTCTGCGCTAGCGGGAGCCGGGCTCGACGCGTACATGGAGTTTGTTACCACGACGGGTGAGGCAGGACGCTCCAAACAGTTCCCCGACGTATACGAGCTGGCGCTGCGCCGTCTGGAGGAGCACCATGGGCATCAGTTTGAGCGCGCATGGGTGTTTGAGGATGCGGTCTTTGGCCTTAAGAGCTCCGGCGCCGCCGGCTTTAACCGCGTGGGCATCTATGATCCGCACGGCCGCATGAAGCGCGACGACGTACGCGCCAGCTGCGATATCTTTATCGACAGCTACGAGGAGCTGGATCTGGCCCGCGTGCTTTCGTTTGAGGAATAGGCGAGGGCTGTGGCTTGCAAGGTATTAGTGGTCTGCGGCTCGCCCGTAGTGGCGAGCGCGGATCTGTTGCGTAGGCTAGCAGGGGAGTGCGACCACGTTGTCGCCGTGGACCGCGGGCTCGATGCGCTGCTGAGCGCGGGGCTAGGCTGCGACGTTTATGTGGGGGATGCCGACACGGTGAGCGATGCGGGTCGTGCGTTGGTCGATGCCGCCGAAGCCTTTGAGGTAGAACGCCACGACCCATACAAGGACTATACCGATCTGGCGCTGGCGCTCGATGCCGTCCGCCGTCGCTGGCCGGGTGTCGAAGTGGTTGCGACCTGCGCCACTGGCGGCCGTCCTGATATGGCTCTTTCCGTACTGGGCCTGCTCGCAGGCTACGATGATGCCCCCGTCTGGATCGTTGAGGATGAGACCACGGCCCGCATTCTGCACGAAGGCGAATCCTGGACCATAGAGAACGCCGAAGATAGAACTTTCTCTATCATCGCAATCGCCCCAGAAACGGTAGTAAGCGAACACGGCCTAGAGTGGGAACTAGATCACAGTCCCCTGAGCCTGTTGGCCGACACGGGCATCAGCAACATAGTCAGGTCAACCGCAAAGATTACCGTCCACCAAGGAACTGCAATAGCGTATTTGTTACGTGAGGGTTTTATCGGGACGGTGGGTTAATTGACTGATTTTGCCGAAGTCAAAATCAGTCAATTCAGCCCCGTCCCAGGAAAACCCGTAAGGTTGATTTTCAATCTCAACGCAACAGCCTGAACGGACCCCGCGTTTCCGCAGCT
>CAJMMN010000014.1 GCA_905214525.1 uncultured bacterium | reverse complement strand
GGTGGTTTCTGATGCGGCGCGCTGCGCGCCCCGCACAGGCTAAAGCCTTTAACAACAAAAACGTAAACTATAGTTTACGTTTTGCCGAATACACAGGAGTTTTCTATGTCGGGTTCTTCGGTCCGCATGTACCGAGCCACGCTTCGCACAAACAGCGCACCGCCCAAGCTCGTCGTCGTTGAAGCCGAATGCCTTTCGCCCGATGAGCGCACAGCATTTGCATTGCTATCAAGTCGCGTCGCCGCCGTTCTGGTCCCTTGCCCGGCGCAAGGTGAACTTGCCATCCAATGCCAAACGCACAGCTGCCCGCTCAATCAGGCTGCCGTAATCGCAACCAGCCAACGCGGCCTGCCGCTCCTTCTAGAAGCCGGCATCGCACTCGCCCTTCGTGGCGCCGGATACGAAAACGAGACCGCCGCCGACATGGTCTTTAAACCACGATCGAGCGGCGGCCTCGCAGCAGCCATTGAATATATGTGCAGACTCGTTGCCTAAAAGGACAAGCTAGAAACCAAGGCCAAAGCCCGTTCCGGTAATCGCCGAGTACATAAAGTAAACGTTAACCACGTTGAGGAACACACCCGTGATGCAACCGTTGCGCAGGTAGCGTTCGCACACGATACGCGCCATGGCGGCGGAGTCATCATTGTTTTTAGCCTGGCGTCCTGCCGTAAAGTACGTCACCACGCTCAGCAGCAGGTTGAGCACCGGCAGCGCCAGCAACTCGTAGCTCTTGCCCCAGCGCGTCGCCTCGCCGGCGGCATTAAACTTTGTTGCCACCTCGGGACCAATGTTGGGGATAACACACGCTGCGACCACCAGCGGAATCACCGCAAGTATGAGCAGCGCAATACCCATGTAGCCGGCTTTTTTGCCATATTTAAACATGTGCGTCGTCCTTACACGTTAAAGCGGAAGTGCACGACGTCGCCATCGGCCATGACATAGTCCTTGCCCTCAATACGCAGCTTGCCGGCGGCCTTGGCGCCCTGCTCACCGCCGAGCTCGATGTAGTCGTCATAGCCAATGACCTCGGCCTTAATAAAGCCGCGCTCAAAGTCGGTGTGGATGACGCCGGCGGCCTGCGGGGCGGTCGCGCCCTGACGAACCGTCCAGGCCTTGACCTCCATCTCGCCGGCCGTAAAGAACGACTGCAGGCCAAGCAGCTTATAGGCCGCCTGTGCGAGCACGTCCAGGCCGGGCTGCTCCAAGCCCAAGCTCTCCAGGTAGTCGGCGGCGTCCTCGGGATCGAGCTCGGAAAGCTCGGCCTCGATCTTGGCGCAGATGGGCAGCGGCTTAACACCATCGACGGGCGCCAGATCGTCGTTGAGCATATCCTCGTCCACGTTGGCCACATACAGGATGGGCTTCATAGTGAGCAGGAACAGGCCCTTGGCAGCGGCGCGCTCCTCGTCGGTCATCTCCATGGACGCGGCGCGCTTGCCCTCGTTGAGCCAGGCAAGCAGACGCTTGGCGACCTCGAACTTGGGCACGAGCTCCTTGTCGCGCTTGGCCTCCTTCTCGAGCTTGGGCAGCTGCTTCTCGAGCGTGCCCATGTCGGCCAGGATGAGCTCGGTCATGATGGTATCGGCGTCACCGGCGGGATCGACGAACTCGCCCGTGCGGCCCACCTCACGCATGACGTTGGGGTCCTTAAAGTAGCGCACGACCTCGCAGATGGCGTCGGTCTCGCGAATGTTGGCCAGGAACTGGTTGCCCAAGCCCTCGCCCTCGTTGGCGCCCTTCACCAGACCTGCGATGTCGACGAACTCGACCGTCGCCGGCACGATGCGACCCGGGTTAACGATGTCGGCGAGCTTTTGCAGGCGGCTATCGGGCACGTCGACGATACCCACGTTGGGGTCGATCGTGGCGAACGGATAGTTGGCGGCAAGGCCGGTCTTTTTGGTAAGCGCGGTGAACAGCGTCGACTTGCCCACGTTGGGCAGGCCCACGATACCGATGGAAAGGGACACGACAGCTCCTTTTGGTACAAGCATTTCAAACTGCATAAGTATAGCGCCGCCGCAGCATCTGGGTTAACCCGGACGCCACGGCGGCACGAATGAAGCAGAGATAGGGGTCGCTGACTAGTCCGCGAGCTTCTCCACCTGATCGAGCATCTTGTCGAGCTTGGCCTTCGCCTCAGCCTTGACCTTCTGGGCTTCTTCGTGGGCCCTAGCCTTCTGGGCGGCCTTTTCCTCGGCCTCGGGATCGACGACGACTAGGTTGGATGCATCATGTTCAACCAACTTAAGCGCATGCTCGGGGCACACCTTGACGCAGGCTCCGCAGCCTAGGCAATACGTGGACTCCAGTGCAAAGCGGCCGCTTCCCACCAAATCGCAGGCAAACGTGGGGCACACGTTGACGCATTCGCCACACGACGTGCACTTGTCAAAATCGCATTCCGGCGTGCTCACCTGCATGTTCTGGGCAAGCTCGGGGTGGTTTTGCAACGTCGAGAGTACCAGCTGGCGCCCGTGCGTAAGCGTACGGCGACGTTTTGCCGTCGTGGCGCCGCACATGGTATTGAGCGTGCGCTCCAGCTGGGTAATCTGGTGGCGGTGGGCTTTGAGCTTCTGCGTCACCGAGGCCAGCGCCGCCGTTGCCGGGTTGAGCTTGGTCACGGTAAGGCCCGTGGTGCGGGCAATCTTATCCATGTACTCCTTGCGCTCGTACTCGCGGCGCTTATGACATTTGAGGCTCTTGGGGTCGACCTCCAGGCCCATGCCCGTACCGGCCCACTCCTCGGCGGTGGCGATGGCCTCGCCCAGAATATCCTCGCCACCGGTGTTGCGGCACTTATCGCACACGCCCAACGGCAGGTACACGCTCACGTTGGGATAGTCCGCCAGCACCGAGAACCAGGTCTCGGCCGTAATATCGCCCACGCAGGCGACGACGACCTCGTTTTCGCGCGGCATGCGCTTAAGGGCGCGCGTGCAGGTGACGTAGGCGGTCTCGTGGCTCGTAGCAGCAGAGACGATGTCGTCATACAGGTTTTTGGGCGCCAAGCGCGGCGAGATGATCGCCTCGGTCGGACAGGCAGCGGCGCACAGGCCGCACTTGCGACAGGAGTCGAGGATCTCGATGGCGTCTTCCTCGACCTCGATAGCGTTGACCGGGCACACGTCCATGCACGCGGTGCAGCCGCTCTTTTCGTTTTTGCAGGTCAGACACGGAATGGTGTTGCCACGCGGACGCTCCTTGTAGTCGGCAGGATTCCACTGCGGCGCCGACGGATCGAGCGCATCGGTCACGCCGCCAAGCGGGTTTTTAAGAAAGTCGAAACCCTTGCTGATCTCGATAATGTCATCAAATAGATCGTGTTCCTGCGCCATGCGCGGCCCCTCCCTGAGCAGTGCAAACAAGCAAGAGATAATGATACGCTATCGGCCCGTGCCTCGGGCAAATTACACGCGGAGCACCTTTGCGGCAAATAGCCTATGGCCTATCGCCGCCCCGATTGCACAAGGTCGATCAAGCGCCAAACTATGCCTCGCGCATGAGCTCGACGAGCTTTTGCTTGGTCACCTTGGCCTGCTCGTTGGCCATATTGCGTTCGTTTCTAAAGGCCGCATCCGCAACGCTCATCAGGTCGGCATCGGAAATCTCGCCAAGGCCCAGCTCCTCGAGCGTCGTCGGCAGACCAACGCGCTGACAAAACTCGAGCACCTGTTCAAGCTCGGGCGCACGCTCCAGACGAAGCTGGACCACCAGACCAAACGCTACGGCCTCGCCGTGCATAGCCTTGCACTCGGGCAAAATCGTCAGGCCGTTGGCGATGGCATGCGCCAACGCCAAGCCGCCGCTCTCAAAGCCGACGCCCGAGAGCAGAATATTGCACTCGATCAGGCGCTCAACCGCCGGCGATATACGGCCCTTTTTGAGATCGCGCTTGGCAGCGACGCCGCACTCCATGAGCGTGTCATAGCAGGCACGAGCCGTAACCAAGGCCAAGTGTCCCGGCGCGCCACCGTGTTCGTTCGCACCTCTCGCCGCGGCGCATGAACGCGCCTCGAAGTACGTTGCCAGTGCGTCGCCCATACCGGCGACCGTCATCCGCAGTGGTGCTGCCGCAACCACGTTGGTATCAACCACGACCAGATCGGGATTTTTGTCGAGCACCAGGTAGCGGTCGAACGACCCGTCCTCGTGATACAGCACCGAAATCGCGCTGCACGGACCGTCCATCGAAGCCGCCGTGGGGCATACGCACAACGGCAGCTCAGCATAAAACGCAACGGCCTTTGCGATATCGAGCATCTTGCCGCCGCCAATGCCCACCACCATGTCGCAATACTCGGCCCGGGCTTCCTTGGCCATTTCGACAACGGCATCTTCCGTACACGGACCGTTGTAAATCTTAAAGAACGGCTCGCTTAGATCTTCATCCAGAAATCCATCGACGATCTGCCTGCACAGCCGATCCTCGGTGCCCTGGTCAAACAAGACATAGGCAGCGCAGCCCAACCATGACAAATACCTGCCCTGACGCGAAAGTTCGCCCGGCCCCTGAACATACCGGCCGGGACCGCCGTAAACCATAGGAAGCGCCATACGAGAATCCGCCCTTCATCAAACAACGATTGGTGCAAAGTAACCTGACCCCTTTGCACCAACTTGGTGCGATGGGGTCAGGTTAGTTTGCACCATAGCAAAAAGGGGCAAAGCCATCTGCCGGCTTTGCCCCTTCCTTACCTTAGTTTACTCATCCATAAGGTAGTAGTGACCCAGTGCGTCGGCACCCAGGATGGCGTTGGCGACCATCTCGGGCGTCACCTCAAACGGCATGTTGCACATGGTGTCATCGGGCGCGCAGGCGGCCTCGGCAACAATCATGGCCTGTTCGCGCGTAAGCTCGGCAACGCCAAGTTCCTTCATCGTGACCGGCAGGCCCAGCTCAATGCAGAAGCCCAAGACTTCCTCGAGTTTCTCAGTCGGAGCATCCTCGAGTACCAGCTGAACGATGGTGCCAAAGGCGACCTTCTCGCCGTGATACATGCCGTGGCACTCGGGCAGCATCGTCAGGCCATTGTGGATGGCATGAGCAGCAGCAAGGCCCGAGCTCTCAAAGCCAATGCCCGAAAGCAGCGTATTGGCCTCGATGATATGCTCGACTGCAGGCGTGAGCGCACCCTTCTCCAGCGCGACCTTGGCCTTGACGCCATCGGCCATAAGCGTCTCGTAGCAGAGCTTGGCGAGCGCCAGACCGGCCATGCCGCCCTTGCCGCCAGCGCAGGTGCCACCGTCGGCATCATGCGTCGCCTGGGCCTCAAAGTAGGTTGCGAGCGCATCGCCCATACCGGAAACCGTCAGGCGCACCGGGCTCGCCGCGATAACCGTCGTATCCATCAGGACAATGTTGGGGTTTGCCTTAAGGAAGAGATATTTATCGAACTGGCCATCGTCGGTGTAGAGCACCGAAAGTGCCGAACACGGGGCATCGGTCGAAGCAATGGTGGGGCAAATGATAACCGGGGACTCCAGGTAATAGGCGACGGCCTTCGCGGTGTCGAGGATCTTGCCGCCACCGACGCCGACGATGATGTCGCAACCGTTGTCGCGAGCGAGCGCAACCAGGCGATCGACCTCGCCCTTGGAGCACTCGCCGTTAAAGTCCTCAAACAGCAGCTCGGCCTTAGCCTCGGCAAAACCGCCCTCGATCTTGGCACCGACGCGCTTCTTGCCCGAAGGCGTCACGATGACGAGGGCCTTAGCGCCGAGCGGCTCGACATAGGAGCCGAGCTTGGCGAGCTCGTCCGGACCCTGGATGTACTTGCTGGGGCTATTGAAAATTGCAGCCATAACTATCCCATTCTCTAAAAGAAAAAAGAAAGGGGCTCCGTACAGATACGTGCGGAGCCCCTCGTTACGATAACAAGAGTCGATTAGAAATCGATGTCGGTGTCGTAGTAGCAGGCCTTGAGAATCTTCTCGAAGTCGGCAGCCTTGGTCTCACGCGGGTTCTCGGGCGTGCAGGCGTCCTGCTCGGCGTTCGCGGCGATCTCGGGGAGCTTGGCGAGGAACTCCTCCTCGGAAACCATCTGCGGGTTCTCGGCGTCGACCTTCACGCCACCATTCGCGTAATCCTTGATGGACTGCGGAATGTTGAGCTGGTCGTTGAGGTCGCGGATCTTCTGGACGAGCGCAGCGATAAGCTCCTCGTTGGTCTCGCCGGGAAGGTGCAGGATCTCCTTGGCCACGTAAGCGTAACGCTCGGCAGCACGGGGATCCTTGGAGTTCCACTGGATGACCTTGCCCAGGTACATAGCGTTAGCAGCACCGTGGATGATGTGGCCGTTCTCGAAGGCAGCACCGGTCTTGTGAGCCATGGAGTGAACGATGCCGAGCAGGCCCGAGGAGAAGGCGATACCGGCGATGCACTGAGCCTCGTGCATGTGCTGACGGGCCTCATGGTCGCCAGCATAGGACTTGGGCAGCCACTCAACAATCTCGCGGATGCCGTGCAGGGCGTTGGCGTCGGTGAACATAGAGGCGCAGGTGGAAACGTAGGCCTCCATGCAGTGGGTCAGAGCATCCATGCCGGTGTGAGCGCACAGCTTGGCGGGCATGGTGTAGGTGAGCTCGGGGTCGACGATGGCGACATCAGGGGTGATGTTGAAGTCGGCCAGCGGGTACTTGATGCCCTTGGCGTAGTCGGTAATGACGGAGAACGCGGTGACCTCGGTAGCGGTGCCGGAGGTAGAGGAGATGGCGCAGAAATGAGCCTTCTGACGCAGCTCGGGGAAGCTGAACGGCTGGATGATGTTATCGAAGGACTCCTCGGGATACTCGTAGAAGACCCACATGGCCTTAGCGGCATCGATGGGCGAGCCGCCACCGATGGCGATAATCCAGTCGGGCTCGAACTCGCGCATGGCCTCGGCGCCCTTCATGACCGTCTCGATGGACGGGTCGGACTCGACGCCCTCGAACAGCTTGACCTCGAAACCGCCTTCCTTAAGGTCGTTCTCGACGTCCTGCAGGAACCCGCCGCGGCGCATAGAGCTGCCGCCAGAAACGATGATGGCCTTCTTGCCCTTGAGGTTCTTCACCTCGTGGCGAGCGCCCTCACCAAAGTACAGATCGCGAGGATTGGTAAAACGTCCCATACTGTGCCTCCTAAACAAGCCCCTCTTAGACTTGCGTATATAACGGAGCACCCGATTGGCTCCGTTAGGACCGTTTTGCGCGTTGCCGGCGATGACAATGCGCGATGTCTAAACGTCTCAACGCTCAGACAAACACTATTCTACCGTTCTGGTTGGTCAGTTATTCACCTAAAGCCGACAATGATGAAACGTTTTTTCTATCCCTGAAGGCCCTTGTGGGGCATTCATACTCCCAAGCTGGGCAAACGTTTTATCAAGGTTGACCACATATCCCGGGCAGGACGGTGCCCCTCCAAAATGTGCCCCGTTCGCCGCCAAAAATCGACCGTTTGCGGCACCGTGATACCACTCGGTCGTCCAAGGTGCCGACATTTGTGCGACATCCGTCTTCGTGGTGCAAAGGTGCAAGTCCAAGTGCGGCACCCCCGGTGTGCCACATGCGGGTAAACTAGAACCTTATATAGAGACATTTGAACCCTAACCGCAGCAAAGGAGGCCCCATGGCATTCGATCCCATTCAAGAGGATTGCCATCGCCTCGTTCTTGAGGCCTTGCGCCGCGACAATATCCCGCTCACCGACGGTGCCGCCGTAGAGCGTCTGATGGAACAATTCACCCGCAACCCTGCACCGCTCATCGTGCACGACCGCGACCGCGCCGGGCACCTCATTGCCAAGGTGGTCGAGGCTGTCGACTACCGCATCCCCTTTATCCCCGACGACGCCCAGGCAGAGCAAGAAGAAGCCGCAGCCGAGAACATGCTCCGCGAGGCAGCCGCGCTCGATCCGACCAACTGGGATGCCCAGCGCATGCTGACGGCGCTCACCGCCGAATCCAACGAGGAATACGTACAGTACCTGGTGTCCAAGTGCGATGAAGTCGAGCATGACCTGGCGCTCAAGATCGCCTCGGCTCAGGACCCCTACGAGTGCGAGGCCGCTGGCGACCTCACGCGCCGCCCCTATCTGCGCTGGCTTGCCGCCTTGGCATCGCGCGCCCTCATTAGCGGCCGCTATCGCATGTCGCTCGAAGCCGCAAATCGCAGCTTGGACTTTGCGCCCAACGACCCCGCTGGTGTCCGCCACACCGCGATGCTCGCCATGGCAAAACTCGAATACCCCGCCGAGGAGCTCAAGCGCTTTCGCTCTGCCCACTCCGTCCCCTATCTCGCCAACACGCCGCTACGCCGTCGTCCCAAGGATGCGGAGCGTGACTTGGACCCGTGGACGCTCATCGCGCTGATGAGCGCTACCTGGCGCGAGCTGGACTACGAGGGTGCCGAGCACTACTTGCGCATCCTTGCACGCTCGTGCCCGCACGCAGCCGAGGCGCTCTACTTTCAAACCGAGTTTCCCGATGGCGTCTATGCCCGCGTCAACGTGGGTCCGGGTTCCACCGACGAGCTTGTCCTTGCGCTGTCCGAGGCGACGCCGGTACTGCAAGAGGGCCTGGGCGCCCCCGACAACGCCAGCTTTGCCGCCTGGGTCGCCACCAGCGATATCGTGCGTTCCCAGATCGACGAACGAATCCTGCGGGCGGCCGAGCAGGGCTTGCCGTTTAAGGGAGGAGACCTCTAATGGATCCGAGCGTCTACATCCCCGCCTACCTGGAGCGCGCCTATGTTGCGTCGCACCCCGAACTCACCGATGCAGCACGCGAGCTTGTCCATAACGACGTGAGCGTCAACCCTCACAAGTATGCGCAGACCGAGCACGCCCAGGCGCTGCTGTCCTATGCCGGCGTTCACCGCCACCTGCTCGACGAGCTTCATCGCATCGAGGACATGGGAAGCGACGAGGAGTTTGAGCAGACGCGCAACCGCCTGTTCGATGACATGCGCGATGAGCTGCTCAAGATCGTCCGCGTCGATGGGTTGGCTGTCGATGCCCAGCTGCTCGCCATCATTTTGGCGGACACACCCGTCGACGCCTGTCTGGGCGACCTGATGAAGCTCGAGGCGACCACGGCCGACTATCTGCAGCAAAGCGTGCCCGGGTTTGACATGGAGACCCCGCACTACTGGGCCAACAGAGTGCTGGCAGACGGTGTGACGGCTGCCGACCTCACCGTAAGCGAGCCGGCTCTCATCGGGTGGCTCCACACGCTCGAGGCCATCTCGCAGCTGTGCATGGCGAGCGCTCGTTACCGTGCTGCCGCCAACTATGCCCACCGCGTTCTTAAGGCGGAAGGCTATCCCACCCGAGCCGCAGGCACCGTACTGTTCGCCCTCGCTCGCCTGGAAGACCAAGATGGCTTTTTTGCCTTGGCCCACCAGCTCGAAGAGCAGATGGGAGCCGATGCCCTCGAGAACTCCCCCTGGTATCTGCTCGCCCGCACAATCCTGTTGTTCAAAACCAACAAGATGCGCCCGGCGACACGCGCGCTGCGCGAGTTTGCAAACCGCTGCGAGGGCGGCGCGTTCTTTTTGCTGAACCCCATGTATCAGACGCCCTACCTTCCCTGCCGGCCCGAACCGCACGACCCCTGGGACCTTTCGCACCAGGCGGTTTGGGAGGCCGACGGCATCATCTCGGATACTCCCGACTTTGCCCCCTGGGCCAACGCTTGCGAAGACGTATCGCAGCTTGCCCAGGAATTTGCGCGCCGTTACGGCTTTTAACGGCACAATCGCCACGACCATGTCATTTACGTTAGGAACGACTTCATGAACTTCCGCTCATCTCTCGCCTGCACCTCGAGCGATATCGCCCGCTGGGGGCTGCGCTCTGTCCTCAAACGCCAGGGCGGCGTACTCCCCGGTCGCATCGCCATGAAGATCAACCCCGAGCTGCTAAGCGACCTCGCGAGTCTTGTTGACCGTAGCGTGGTGATCACCGGCACCAACGGCAAGACCACCACCTCCAACCTCATCGCCGATGCCGTTGCCGCCGGCGGCGCCACCGTGGTATGCAACCGCGCCGGCAACAACATGGAGCCGGGCGTGGTGGGCGCGTTGCTCGAGGCGCGCGGCAACCTTAAGCGAACAGCCAGCAGCAAGCGCGTAGGCATCTTTGAGTGCGACGAGCTCTACACGGTGCGCGTCCTGCCCAAGCTCAAGCCGACCTACTTTGTGCTGCTCAACCTGTTCCGCGACCAGCTGGACCGCTACGGCGAGATCGACCACACCCAGGACGTCATCGCCCACGCGCTGGAGCTTTCGCCGGCAACGACGCTCATCTACAACGCCGACGATCCGCTGTGCGCCTCGATCGCCGCACGCGTCCCCAACACGAGCATCGCCTTTGGCATCGACGGTGCCACGGGCACCGAGTCCGATCGCATTAGCGACTCGCGTTTTTGCTCACAGTGCAACGCGCCGCTGGAGTACGACTATGTGCAGTACGGCCAGCTCGGCGCCTATCATTGTCCTTCGTGCGGTTGGGGTCGTCCCGCGCTGGTCCGTCGCGTGACAGGCGTTGAGCTCACCTGCAGTGGCTACGGCTTTGACCTGAACTTTGGACCCGATACCGACGCACCTGCAACGCACATCGTCACGCGCTACAACGGCCTGTACATGGTCTACAACGTTGCCGCTGCCTTCTTTGCGGCGCGCGAGCTGGGCGTGGACGTGGCACATCTGCAGCCAACGCTCGATGCCTACGTCCCTGCCGGCGGACGCATGGGCCGCTGGGAGATCGCCGGCCGTACCGTCGAGGCAAACCTGGCCAAAAATCCCGTGGGCTTCGATCGCCAGATTCAGTCCATTAAAACGGCAGGCGGCAGGCTCTGCGCCTTCTTCCTGAACGACAACGACGCCGACGGTCACGATGTCTCGTGGATCTACGACGTCGATTTCGAGCGCATCGCCGATACCCCAGGGCTTGTCGCCTTTGCCGGTGGCACGCGCGCGCACGATATGCAGGTACGCCTGAAGTACGCCGGCATCGACGCCGCCATCATCTCGAATATCGAGCAGGCGATCGGCGCCGTGGCAGACGAGGAGGCTGGTGACACTTTCTATGCCGTCGCCAACTACACGGCCTTCCCGCCGCTGGTCAAGGAGCTCGACGGGCTTAAGGGCACCGATGCGAGCTCGGTTGCCTCCCACGCCGTAACGCGCGCCGATGGTAGCGCTGTCCCCACCGATATTGCGCCGGTCGTGCTCTCGCGCCCGCTGCGCATCGTCTACCTGTATCCCGATGCCCTCAACCTCTATGGCGACGGCGGCAACGTCATCGCCCTCGAGCGCCGCTGCGCCTGGCGTGGCATTCCCGTGCGCGTGGAGGAGGTCCGCATGGGCGAGACGCTCGATCTCACCGACGCCGATATCGTCATGATGGGCGGTGGCTCCGACCGCGACCAGTTGGCTGTGGCACATGAATTGCTCGCTCAAAAAGACAAGGTCGCGGCCTATGTTGAGGACGGCGGCTCGCTGCTCGCAATCTGCGGCAGCTATCAGCTGCTCGGCCGTTCGTACTATATGGGCGAGAATCGCATCGATGGCCTGGGCGTCATTGCCGCCGAGACCGTGCGCGGCTCCGACCGCCTGATCGGCAACGTCGCCGTCAAGACCGACCTGGCACCCGAGCCCTTTGTGGGATTCGAGAACCACGGCGGCCGTACCCTGCTCGATGCAGAGGCCACGCCGCTCGGAACGTCCGTCGTCACGGGTACCGGCAACAACGGCGACGATGGCTTTGAGGGCCTCATCTACAAGGGCGTCATCGGCACGTACCTGCATGGACCGGCACTGCCCAAGAACCCCGAGCTCGCCGACTGGCTGATCGCCCACGCCCTCGAGCGCCGCGGCGACGCACAGGCCATGTCGTTGTTACCGCTTAAGTCCCTCGACGACAACTACGAGCACGCCGCCCACGACGCCGCCATGAAGCTCCTCCCCTAGCACCCCACCACCACAAAGGGGACAGGTACCTTTGTGGTGGTTTTCCAGTTTGCCAACGATATACGCGCCGGCAAAAAAGTCTGCTATACTCTTCCCCGCTGTCCCCATCGTCTAGCGGCCAAGGACGCCACCCTTTCAAGGTGGATATCGCGGGTTCGAATCCCGCTGGGGGCACCACAAAATCTGAGAAGCCCGTTACCAATTCGGTAGCGGGCTTTTTGCTACCGATATGCCGGGATTCGAACCCGACAGGGTGCGGATCCCGGCAAATCGGCGGCAAAACGGACTCCAAAGCGTCCTTCGCAAACAAATAGCCGGGGCCCGCGCGATGCGGACCCCGGCTCAATACCGTGACGATATGTCAGTTACGCCCTACACGTAGAACAGGATGTCGTCGTAGGTCGGAACCGGCCAGTAGTCGGCTGCCACGATCTCCTCCATGGCATCCACGGCGGCGCGCAGCGTATCCATAGCAGGAACGACCTCGTGCGCGTACACGTTGGCCTGCTCCTGGCCATCGAGAGCCTCGGCCTTCTGATGTACGGCGTCGAGCGCCTTGATGGAGTCGTTGATGGCGGTGATGCCGTTGCAGAGCTTGTTGAGCGTGTTCTGCTCGCACTGCATGGCGGCCTCAGCACCGGCGGCACGAATAGTCTCAAGGCCCTTAGCGACCTTGGTGGCATAGGCGGTAATGACCGGACGATAGGTACGACGCGCCTCGCGAACCATCGTGGTGGCCTCGATGTTCATGAGCTTGTTGTACTTCTCGAGCTTGCAGTCATAGCGGCACTGAGCCTCGGCCTTGGTCAGGACGCCCGTCTCCTCAAAGAGCGCGATAGCCTTATCGGAAACAAAGGCGGGAAGAGCGTCGGCCGTGGTCTTGTTGTTGGCAAGGCCGCGCTTCTCGGCCTCGATGGGCCACTCGTCGGAGTAACCGTCGCCGGAGAACAGGATGCGCTGGTGATCGGTCAGCACCTTCTTGCAGTACTCGAGCGCGGCGTCCTGGAACTTATCCTCGGGCGTACCCTCGAGTGCGTCGGCGAAGGACTTGAGCGACTTGGCCACGGCGGCATCGAGCACCAGGTTGGAGTCGGAGACGTTCTGCTCGGAGCCGCAGGCACGGAACTCGAACTTGTTGCCGGTGAAGGCAAACGGGGAGGTGCGGTTGCGGTCGGTGTTGTCCTGCATCAGCTTGGGCAGGGTATCGGCGCCCAGGTCGAGCACGCCGCGCGTGGCATGGACGGAAGCCTTGCCATCGATGATCTTCTCGACGACCTCGGTAAGCTGGTCGCCCAGGAAGATGGACATAATCGCCGGAGGAGCCTCGTTGGCGCCCAGACGATGATCGTTGCCGGCCGAGGCAACGGAGGCACGCAGGAGCTCCTGATAGTTATCGACGGCCTCGATCACCGCGGTGAGGAAGACGATGAACTGCAGGTTGTCGAGCGGGGTGTCGCCCGGGTCGAGCAGGTTCTCGGACTCGGTGCCAAGCGACCAGTTGTTGTGCTTGCCCGAACCGTTGATGCCCTCAAAGGGCTTCTCGTGCAGCAGGCAGACCAAGTCGTGACGGGAGGCGATGAGCTTCATCTTCTCCATCATGACCAGGTTCTGGTCGATGGCCTCGTTCACCTCGCCATAGACAGGAGCGAGCTCATGCTGGCAGGGAGCGACCTCGTTGTGCTTGGTCTTGGCAGGAATGCCAAGCGCCCACAGTTCATCGTCCAGGTCCTTCATATAGGCCGAGACGGTGGGGCGGATAGCGCCAAAGTAGTGCTCCTCGAGCTCCTGGCCCTTGCAGGGGGCAGCGCCAAAGAGGGTGCGACCGGTGATGACCAGGTCCCTGCGCTTGCGGTAAGCGTCCTTCTTGATCAGGAAGTACTCCTGCTCATCGCCCACGGAAGGAACGACCTTCTTGGGGGTCTTGCCAAACAGCGCCAAAACGCGCTTGGACTCACGCGAGAGCGCAGTCATGGAACGCAGCAGCGGGGTCTTCTTGTCCAGGGCCTCGCCCGTGTAGGAGCAGAAAGCCGTGGGGATGCACAGGACATCGTCCTTGATAAAGGCGGGGCTGGTGGGATCCCAAGCGGTGTAGCCACGGGCCTCGAAGGTGGCGCGCAGGCCGCCGTTGGGGAAGCTGGAGGCGTCCGGCTCGCCCTGAATGAGGTTCTTGCCCGTAAACTTGGTAATGGCGGTGCCGTCGTGGTTGGGCTCGAGGAAGCTGTCGTGCTTCTCGGAAGTAATGCCCGAAAGCGGCTGGAACCAGTGCGCGTAGTGCGTCGCGCCCTTGGAGATGGCCCAGACCTTCATGGCGTGGGCAACGGCGTTGGCCACATCCAGGTCGAGCGGCTCACCGTCCTCGAGGGTTGCAGCAAGGCGCTTCCAAATGTCCTTGGGGAGGTAGTCCTTCATGACTTCCTCAGAGAACACCATGGTCCCGAAGCGGTCAGTAAGTTCGGCCATACGGAACTCCCTTCGTATCGGCACCGCGTGAGAAGCGGTGTTGATTACTAACGAACGAGTCATAGATTAGGCTCGTCGTGTTTCCGCAACATTACCGTTATGTTGCTGTCACGAAACCAATCAATGAGGTTACCGCATCGCGGCGGCGTTGCCGCCCTCAACAGCCAATCAACTGTATAAATTGCAGACCTCTCCCCATGGTTTAAGGGTAGTCAATTTGGGATGGGGCTCTATTAACTGGTATTTCGCATCAGATACCAGTCTTTATAACCCCGCCCCCAATGAGCTGCGTTGTTATAGGGAATGTCGATAGCAAGGCATCTTTGATTGGTATCCCCGAATAGCGAGTGAAACTCCACCGTGACACAGTGGTGCTGTAGAATCCTTACAACACATCACACTATTACGTATCTAAAGGAGCACGATATGCGCGTCGACGAGGTTTTTAAGCAGGCAGCATCCCAGGGCACCGCACCCGTTTCGTTTGAGATGTTCCCGCCCAAGGGCGAGCTTACCCTCAACACGGCTCGCGAGGTGGCAGGCAATCTGTGCAAGCTTTCGCCGAGCTTTGTCTCGGTCACTTGTTCCGCTGGCGGCTCGGGCAACGGTGCCACCACCGCCCCCATCGCGCATATGATTACGAGCGAATTCGATACGCCCTCGGTGGCGCACCTCACCTGTGTGGGCCGTACCCACGCCGATATCGCCGCCAAGATCGATGAGTACCGCACCGCCGGCGTGGAAAACATCCTGGCCCTGCGTGGCGATCTCCCTGCCGGCGCGACCGAGGACGACAAGCCCGCCTCGGACTACGCCTACGCCCGCGACCTCATCCCCGAGCTCGTCGACGCCGGCTTTTGTGTGGGCGCCGCAGCCTACCCCGAGGGCCACATTGCCTGCGAGGATCTCAACCTCTCGGTCGAGCACCTCAAGCAAAAGCAAGACGCCGGCGCGAGCTTCTTTGTGACGCAGCTCTTCTTTGATAACGAGTGCTTCTATCGCTTCCGCGAGCTTGCCGACAAGGCCGGCATCACCGTGCCCATTACCGCGGGCATCATGCCGTTTATGGGCAAGTCGCAGATCAGCCGCATGGTCTTTATGTGCGGCGCGTCGCTGCCCTCCCCCGTCATCAAGATTCTCGCCAAGTACGAGAACGACCCCGAGAGCCTGCAGGCAGCCGGTGTAGATTATGCCGCCCGTCAGCTTTGCGACCTTAAGGAGCACGGCGCCGCCGGTCTGCACCTGTACACTATGAATCGTCCTGCGATCGCCGCGACTATTATGGAGCGCCTGGGGTAATGGAAAAACCGCACATCGATACAACCGCTGTCGAAGTGCCGGCCGACCTTGCGTCGCCGGCGCTTTATCGTGTCGATGCTGCGCACCATCCCCGTGTCGACCGTGCCGAGATGCTGCGGTATCTGGGCTACGGCGGTCAGCAGATTGAGCCCGAGCTGTCGCAGCGTATTGAGCTTGTGGTCGAGCACCTTGAGCTGGACATTGAGCCCCGTGGCGTGCGCCGCGTATTTGCCATCGATGCCACGGGCGTGGACGAGCAGGGAGAGCCTTGCATCCGTCTGGTTGGCACCAACGTTGAGTTGCAAGGTCGCGATATCTATCGCCATCTCAAAGACGCCCGCTTTGCCGCACTCATGGCATGCACCCTCGGCATGGACGCCGAGCGTCGCCTGCGCACCACGGGAGCCCAGCAGCCCCTAGAGGGAGCCGTGCTCGATGCCGCGTGCTCCGCCTATGTGGAGGCCGCCGTCGAGCAGATGGACCAGCAAGTCAAGGCCGCGGCCGCTGTACACGGGCTCACCGGCAACTGGCGCTTCAGCCCCGGCTATGGCGACTGCCCGCTTACGGCCCAGCGCTCAATCGTGGCTGCGCTCAACGCCACGCGGCTCATCGGGCTTACCGTCACACCCACCAACCTGCTCATGCCCACCAAGAGCGTGACCGCGGTGATCGGTCTGTTCGACGGCGAGGTCCACGACGCCCAGAGCCGCCCCACCTGCACTATCTGCCGCATGCGCGAGCACTGCCGCTTCCGCGCCGCCCACACCACCTGCTATTCGCATTCTGAATAAAATGTCAATTGATGGCACGGTATCGAGGGAATCTCATCCGTAAGTAAGCGGATGTCCTCACAAACAAGTACCATAAGATGCCAAATAACAACTATCTGAAAGCCAGTACATGCACAACATTCTGCAGTTCTCGCCACAACTAACCGCGCTTGAGTTTTTTTCAGGCATTGGCTTGGCTCGTGCCGGCATGGCAAAAGCCGGAATCAAAACAATCTGGGCAAATGACATAGACCGTACTAAATGCGCCATGTACAGCCAGTGCTGGGGCGATGAGCATCTAGTCGAGCAGGATGTCCACACACTCGACCCCGACCTAATACCCCAAGCCGACATCGCATGGGCGTCAAGCCCTTGCACAAACTTATCTCTCGCGGGAAACAGGGAGGGACTTATCTCTGGCAAAGAGTCCAGTGCGTTCTTTGGCTTTATTAAGGCCATCGAAGGAATGAGCGATCGTGCCCCGCGGGCACTTGTTCTCGAAAACGTCATCGGCCTTGCCACGTCTAATAACAGTGATGACTTTAGACTCGTTTGCCAGGAATTTAATCGTTTAGGCTATTCATGCGACGCTTATTTTATCGATGCACGGCACTGGCTTCCCCAGTCACGCCCCCGCATGTTTGTCGTCGGATTAAAAGACCCTCTTCCCAACAGCCGACTCGATTCCTCGCTTCGACCTGAAAAGGTCTCCTGGATTCACTCCGACCCTTCACTCATTACGCACGTCTCTCACCTAAACGAGCCGAGCCCACTTCGCATGACGGGCCTTGCAACGGTTGTTGAAGATATTCCCGAGGGCGACAAGCGTTGGTGGAACAAAAACCAAGTACAAGCATTTATCGACTCGCTTGCACCGCATCAAGCAGAGCGCCTTCAGCGCTTCTTAAATGCCAAAGAAAAAACTGTTCGCACTGCTTACCGTCGCACGCGATCAGGCGTTGTGCGCTGGGAAATCCGTGAAGAAGAAATTGCCGGATGTCTAAGAACGGCTCGCGGCGGCTCATCAAGACAGGCAGTCGTTATATGCGAAAACGGAAAGATAGAAGTTCGCTGGATGACTGGAACCGAATATGCCCGTCTCCAAGGTGCTGACTCATGTCAGTTTAGCGGCTTCTCGGATGCTCAGATTCGCTACGCATTCGGCGATGCAGTTGCCGTGCCAGTTGTCACTTGGCTTATAAAAAATGCAGTCAAACCAGCGCTTATGTCTTCAAGGAACGGAGTGAACAATAATGGAAATGACCAATTGCTCCTTGAACGAGCCCGATAAAGATATCTTGGATGCCATTGAACTCTGGTACGAATCCAAACGCAGCAAGCGAGGCAATGTCAACCGTAACGTCATGGCGGTTGGCATAGGCATAAGCGAGCTGTTGCAAAACCGTTTTCCGCTCACCGACGATTATGTGCAATCGGACAAGGGGAGCCAAGTACGAGGCCTAAGTGGAGCATGCATCAAAACAGTTTTAGCCAGACATGGGGAAACGCGTGCCTTCGCATCAGAGGGCGGCAGAACCTCACGCGGCACACTCCCGATGGCGCTTGAGCTTGCCACAATTATCAACTCTGCCCTACCCAGTGACACTTGCGAAGACGCTCGTCTTGAAGCTGCGAATGCAATCGCCAATTTCTTCGTCGAGCGAATCCAGGTCGATTTCTTTAACCGGCAGAGAATCAAAGTCGAAATCGATCTTCAAAAACCAATTTCTGTCATTGTCGATGATATCCTAGCCGAAGCAAGCCTACGGTCCGATAAGCCAACGGGTACCGTCGCACAGCACCTGGTAGGCGCAAAACTAGAGATGTTATTTCCAACCATAGAAATCGGAAAGGACAACTCAAACGCTGCCGACCAGCAAACAGACCGTTCTGGCGATTTCCAAATCAATGATGCTGCATTTCACGTGACTGTATCGCCAATGGCCAAATTGACCGATCGATGCCGAGATAACATTCGAAATGGCATTCGGCCCATCGTCGTTGTCCCCCACGATAAAGTTTCCTTCGCTTACGGACTGTTCGAAAGTGAGGGACTCGGCAATCGCGTACAGGTTATCGCGCTCGAATCGTTTATCGGCATCAATATTGAAGAATTATCGTTCTACAAGCGAGGCCTAATTCGATTAAATGTCGCACGGCTTCTTGCCCACTACAACAAGCGAATCGAAGATATCGAGCCCGACAAATCCCTTCAAATAGAAATTCCTCAGTGGGCTCTAGACGAAATGGACGCACATGGCGAATAGCTCAAACATACTTATCACTCATGATCTGGACGGTGCCGCGCTGGCGGCGCCTGTTGATGCTGCGCGCCGCAACGGAGCTGCATACAAGACGCGCACGATCGACGACCTTCGCATTAAGGACGATCGTCTGCGCGCCGCCATCGAGGGCACGGGACACCTGCTGTTCGACGGCGGCATGGGTACCATGCTGCAGGCGGCCGGCATGAAGGCCGGCGCCCTGCCCGAGCTGCTCAACTTTGAGGAGCCTCAGGTCATTACCGACATCCAGCGTCAGTACGTCGAAGCCGGCTGCGACGTGATCACCGCCAACACCTTTGGCGCCAACGCCCACAAGCTCGACGGTACCGCCACCGTGGCAGATGTCTTTGCCGCCGCTGTCGCCTGCGCCCGCGCGGCCGGCGCCCACTACGTCGCCGGCGATATCGGCCCCATCGGCGCGCTGCTTCGCCCCTTGGGTACCCTCAGCTTCGACGAGGCCTACGACCTCTTTGCCGAGGAAGTGCGCGCCGGCGTCGCCGCGGGCGTGGACCTCTTTATTATCGAGACTATGACCGACCTGGCCGAGATCAAGGCGGCCGTCCTCGCCTGCCGCGAGAACTCCGACCTGCCCGTCTTTGCCACCATGACCTTTGAGGAAGACGGTCGCACCTTCCTGGGCACGAGTCCCGAGGTTGCCGCCATCACGCTCGATGCCATCGGCGCCGACGTTTTGGGCATCAACTGCAGCCAGGGACCGGCCGAGCTCCGAGGACTCGCCGCTCGCATGCTCACCGTTACGGACAAGCCCGTTATGGTGCAGGCCAATGCGGGACTGCCCCGCGTGGACGATGACGGCAATACCGTCTTTGATATCCAGGCGCCCGAGTACGCCGTGGCCGTCGCCGGTATGATTGAGGACGGCGTAAGCGTCGTGGGCGGCTGCTGCGGCACCACGCCGGCGCACATGGCAGCGCTGCGCACGCTTATCGATAACCACACGCCCAGTCCGCGCCACCGCAAGCCCAGCATGTCGGTCACGAGCGCCCAGACGGTCGTGGACCTCCCCTGCGACGGCCACAAGATCGCCGTCATCGGCGAGCGCATCAACCCCACCGGCAAAAAGCGCCTGCAGCAGGCCCTACGCGACGGCGACCTGGACTACGTCGTGAGCCAGGGCATCAGCCAGCAGGAGCAGGGCGCCGATATCCTGGACGTCAACGTCGGCCTGCCCGAGATCGACGAGGTCAAGGTCATCCAGCAAGCGACCGAGCAGCTCCAAGGCTCCACGCTGCTGCCGCTGCAGATCGACTCCACCGACCCCGCCGCCGTCGAGGCCGCCGTACGTCGCTACGCCGGCAAGCCCATCATCAACTCGGTCAACGGCAAGCAGCAGATCATGGACGAGATCTTCCCGCTGGTCGCCCACTACGGCACCAACGTTGTCGGCCTTACGCTCGACGAAGGCGGCATCCCCGATACCGCCGAGGCCCGCTTCGCCATCGCCGAGCGCATCGTGGCCGAGGCCGCCCGCTACGGCATCGGCCCGGACCGCATCCTCATCGACTGCCTGGTCATGACCGCCTCGACCAATCAACGCCAGGCTGAGCAGATCCTGCGCGCCATGTCCCTGTGCAAGGAGCGCCTGGGTGTCAAATGCGCGCTCGGCGTGTCGAACATCAGCTTTGGCCTGCCCGCTCGCCCGCTGCTGGGCTCGGTCTTTTTGGCCGCCGCCTTTGGCGCGGGCCTGGACGCCCCCATCATGAACCCGGGCTCCAAGCGCTTTATGGACACCGTCTACAGCTATCGCGTCCTGAGCGTTGAGGACGAGGGCTCGACCGGATACATCGAGCGCTATGCCGGCTGGACCGATCCGTACAAGATCGCCGCCAACCCGGCAGCGGCTCAGGCCGCATCGACCGACACCGTGCCCGCTGCTGGCACCGCTGGCACCGACGGCAACGACGACCCGATTCATCGCATGGTCGTCTCGGGCCGCAAAGGCGAGATCGCGGCCGAGACCGAACGCCTGTTGGCCGACCACGACGCCATGGACCTCATCAACAATCACTTTATCCCCGCCCTCGACGAGGTGGGCGTCCTCTTTGACCAGGGCAAGTTCTTCTTGCCGCAACTCATGGCCTCGGCCGAGGCCGCGCGCGTGGGCTTCGACACCATCAAGCGCCTGATGCCCGCCGGCGAGATTGCCGACAAGGGTAAGATCTGCGTGGCCACCGTCAAGGGCGACATCCACGATATCGGCAAGAACATCGTCAAGATGCTGCTCGACAACTACGGCTATACCGTCTTTGACCTGGGCCGCGACGTCGACCCGCAAGAGGTGCTCAAGACCGTACAGGAGCGCGACATCAAGCTCGTCGGCCTCTCGGCGCTTATGACTACCACGGTCGTCGCCATGGAAGAGACCATCAAGTTGCTCCATGCCAAGGTGCCGGGCGTCAAGATCATCGTAGGCGGCGCCGTACTCACCCCCGAATACGCCAAGCAGATCGGCGCGGACTACTACGCCAAAGACGCCGCCGAAAGCGCTCGTATCGCCGAAGAGGTCTTTGGGCAGTAACACAACGGAAACAACCGAGCACCAAAACGTGCCGCACGCGCCACTTGGCACGTGCGGCACGTTAGAATAGATAAGACTATGCTCGTTTTGGCAGATAGGAGCGCAAGGATGGCGATCACGCCCGCAGAAATCGCGGAAACCCGCGGCATGGTTGAGGAACAGAACCTCGACATCAGGACCATCACCATGGGTGTTTCGCTCATGGGTTGCGGTGACGAGAACCTCGACCGCATGTGCACGAAGATCTACGACCACGTGACGCACACGGCTGAGCATCTGGTCGAGACCGCCGAGAACCTCGAGCGCGAGTACGGTATCCCCATTGTCAACAAGCGCGTTTCCGTCACCCCGGTGGCGCAGATCGCCGCGTGCTGCAAGGATGAGGACCTCACCCCCATCGCGCATGCCCTCGACCGCGCGGCCGAGACGCTCGGCATCGATTACCTGGGCGGCTTCTCCGCACTCGTCCAGAAGGGCATCGGCGACGCCGACCGCCGCGTCATCCAGTCCATCCCCCAGGCGCTCGCCACCACGAGCCGTGTCTGCTCCAGCGTCAACGTCGCCAGCCTGCGCGCCGGCATCAATATGGACGCCGTGCTTATGGCCGCCCAGACCATCATCGATGCCGCTAAACTCACGGCCGACCAGGATTCCGTCGGCGCTTCCAAGTTTGTCTGCTTTGCTAACATGGTCGAGGACTCCCCGTTTATGGCGGGCGCCGTCCACGGCGGTGGCGAGGCCGACGCCGTCATCAACGTAGGCGTCTCGGGCCCCGGCGTTATGGCCGCAGCCCTGGAGACGCTGCCCGATTCCGCATCGATGATGGAAGTCGCCGAAAAGATTAAGCAGACCGCCTTTAAGATCACCCGTGCCGGCGAGCTCATGAGCCGCGAGGCCGCCCATCGCCTGGGTGTCGAGAAGGGCATCGTCGACCTGTCGCTGGCTCCCACGCCTGCCATCGGCGACTCCGTCGCGCGCATCCTCGAGATCATCGGCGTGGGCACCTGCGGTGGCCCCGGCACGACCTGCGCGCTCGCCATGCTCAACGATGCCGTCAAGAAGGGCGGCGTCATGGCCAGCTCCAGCGTGGGCGGTCTCTCGGGCGCTTTCATCCCCGTGTCAGAGGACGCCGGCATGATCGCCGCCGTCGAAGCCGGCGCGCTTTCGCTCGAGAAGCTCGAGGCCATGACCTGCGTGTGCTCCGTTGGCCTGGACATGATCGCCATCCCCGGCGACACCCCGGTCGAGACCATCGCCGGCATCATCGCCGACGAGATGGCCATCGGCGTCATCAACAACAAGACCACGGCCGTCCGCGTGATTCCCGCCATCGGCAAGGGCGTGGGCGACTGCGTCGAGTACGGCGGCCTGTTTGGCCGTGCACCCATCATGCCGGTGAACCCCAACGCCGGCACTGTGCTTGCCCACCGCGGTGGACGCTTCCCGGCACCACTGAACTCGCTGAAGAACTAGCTGAGGGGGACTGGCGAGGAGCCCCGGGGAGGGCAAATATATAAGGTCGCCTGCTCGGACAGTCCTGACTCGCACGGAGAGCACATTAAGTGCTCTCCGGCTCGTGCGGAACTCGCGATCGACCTTATATATTTGCCCTCCCCGGGGCTCCTCGCACAACGGAACCTCAGTTGGGTTCTATCCCGGTTGCAGCCGCTTCGCTCCTGCACCACTTGGCTGGTGCGGCGGTTTGGCGTTGGACGGTTCTTTTTCTGATATATGCTGGTTGCGGCTCTTCTTTTGGGAGGAGTCGCTTTTTTGTTGCTAGGAGGTTGGCCCGTGGTTGATGGGGAGATTCGTTCTGATCTGCTTTCTGCGGATTGGAATGGCGAATGGATGCGTCTGCAAGCTGATCGGCGGCGGGCTGACGATTCTTTTGAATGGGATAAGCGGGCTCGGCATTTTCGGCCGTTGGAGACTGCCCCGTATGCCCGGGACTTTATGAAGCTGTTGGCGTTAAAGCCTGGGGAATCCGTACTGGATATGGGGTGTGGAGCTGGGTCGATTGCTATTCCGCTTGCTCAGGCTGGGCATCCTATAATTGCGGCAGATTTCTCTCCTGCTATGTTGGGCACGCTTGATGCTGGCATTGAGTACTATGGGCTCGAGGATCGCATTACGCCGCTTGAGCTTGCTTGGGATGATGATTGGGATTTGGTTGGACCGGTCGCGAAAGCGGTGGATGTTGCCTTTGCCAGTCGGTCGGTTACGACGACCAATCTAAAAGATGCGCTTGCCAAGCTTGATCGAACGGCTCGTCGGCGTTGTGCTGTCACGATGGTCGCTAACTCCAGCCCGCGCTATGATCTGCACTTGATGAACGCTATCGGCGCCTCGGTTACCTGCAGCAATGGCTTTGTGTACGCCTTCAACATCCTCATTCAGATGGGTGTGTTGCCGCAGGTTACATACTTTGAATCGCCTCGTCGCGATACCTTCGATAGCCTTGAGGCAGGTGTGGCGGATTTTTCCCGTATGCTCGAGCATGGCAACGAGGATAAGATCGACCGTCTGCGCGACTACATCGCCCAGCACATGATTGAGAACCCCCATGCCGGTGAGCCGGGATCCAAGGGCGTGCCGCAGGGGCGCTATATGCTCGATCATGTCCGTAAGGTTCGCTGGGCGTTTATTGCATGGGAACCGGTCTCTGAATCCCGCTCGTAGCCCGTTCACAGCCCGAGCTGCCCATCACCTCGGCATCCGCATTCTTTGCGAACTGGGCAAACGCGCTCCACACCGTGCCGTTCCTGCGCTATCGTGGGACAGCTCACGTAGATTAAGGCCCCGTCGCGGGGCGCCCCATACATAGAAAGCGAGAACCCATGGCACTGACAGGAGCCCAGGTCAAGCAGCTTCGCAGCATGGCCCATCACCTCAACCCCGCCATCATCATCGGTAAGTCCGATGTCAACGAGGGCACCGTCGAGCAGACGGTCGCCTACCTGGAGAAGCATGAGCTCGTTAAGTGCTCCGTGCTCGATGGCTCCAGTCTTTCCGCCCGCGAGGCCGCCGAAGAGCTCGCTGAGCGTTGCCACGCCGAGGTCGTCCAGGTCATCGGCCGCAAGTTCTCGCTGTATCGCGAGTCCTCGCGCAAGGACATCGAGAAGATCAAGCTCGTCTAAGAGCCAATGATCCGGCGAGCCAACACATAGCAAGCTTACGGGTGCCCAAGTACTTCGGGCGCCCGTTTTTTATCGCTCGACCAGCACGCGATTGAGCCGCCCCTCCACCAAGCGCTCGTATAGACGCCGCGTCTCGGGCTCGGGCACGCCATTGACCTGTTCCCTCAGATGGTGCATATGCCCGCTGTACAGCTCGACGATATCGCGCCGCCGCCCCGCCGCACTGTAGACGCGCATGGCGCAGCGCACCATATCCTCACGCGCCGTTTCCTGCCGAAGCCCCGACTCCGCCAGCCAAATCGCCGACTGCAGATCGTTTTCTTCTAGAGCGGCATTTGCTCCCTTAATCATGCAATCGATGTACTTTGACTGCATAATGCGTCGCATACGCAAAAAGTAGGTTGGATTACAGCCATTGGGCACATACAGCGGTCCAGCATAAAGTTGCTCAATCTTAAGGCACAGCTCAACTAAATGGGGCCCGCGCGCACCCGTGCGATTTCCCAAAACCTCGCGGCTTATCTGGTCAAACAACCGTACATCGGTCTTGACGTAGTCGCCGTTGAGTCCGATGCATTCATTTTGGATGAGCACACACGACTTGCCATCCGGCGTCGGTCCCAAAGCCGACCGCAAGCGCGATATCGTCGAGTACAGGTTGTTGCGGGCGCTATTGAACTCGGCATGGGGCCACAGCTCCATGGCCAGCGTCTCACGATCGACGAGCGCATCCATGCCCAGCGCAAGCCGCTCGGCAAGTGTCGCCGCCTTCTTGCGGCGCCACATTTTGTCCGTGATGGGAAACCCGTCGCGCTCGGCGCGAAACGCCCCAAACATGCGAATCTCGATATGGTCGATGGTATCAACGGCTTCAACCTCACCGGCCTGGAACAGGCGCTCGCCCTCCCCTTCCAAATCGTCGCGCAGCGAGTACCGCGACAGCTCGCGCACGGGAAGCTTCTTGCGAATCCTGGTCGCCGGCTCGCCCAGACAATGCATGGCAAGGCGCGCAAAGAGCCGATACGATGGCTCTAGAATCCCCGCGCGATTCATGGACATCCAGGCCGCAAGATCGCTGTCTCGGCCCGCACAGGCCAAATGCAGCGCCACCATCCAGGCCTCCGCTCCACCAACCTGCGTCTGGCTTATATCGAGTAGCTCCGCTTCCTCGCGCACCGAAACCATCGAGGTGTTACGCAGATACGCCGCGCGCTCCAACAGCAATGCGTTATCGCGCATGTACGCAATCGACTCCTCGGCAAGTTTGAGCACTTGGACCGCACGGAACTTTGCATTAACCGGCCGTCCCTCTGCCAGCGACTGCCAGCCTTCTAGCAACAGGCCAAACAGCTGAATCTGGTTGTCGCGCATGCGCACGGCAAAACGATCGAGCTCGTTGAATGCCGCGTCGTCGGTTACCGGCAAGCCGGAAAGGAGCCGCCGTGCCGCCAACACCATGCGCACCCAGATAGCCATCGCCTTGAGCCCACGTACGTCGAGCGCCTCCCGCACCACCGTCATCTCGTCGTCGCGCTCGTCGGTTCCCGCAAACGACCCGTCAAAAAGCTCCACCAGCATGCTGTCGGCCCGTATAACAATCCCCGCGATGTCGAGCTCGCAGTCGTAGGCCTTGCTCGTTTTGAGCTGCTGTAGAACGCCGCCGTCATCTCCCCGCTCGGTCAGGCAGCGCTTGACCTCGATATGCGCGGACAACATATCGAGTGCGGTATGGGATGTCTCGATTTCTGGCACGGTCAGGTTCGTAGGAAGCCCAAGCCCGTTGTCCCCATAGCAAACAGCCGTCAGTGTCTGGGCCACCCTCCATGAAACAGGGTCTATTTCGCAGGCCGCCCGTTCGCCCCCGCGCTCGATGACCGATGCCATATAGCGAGCGAGCTTTGTATTGGACACGCTGACCGCTGCCAGATATACGCCAAGCGCCTCGGCAGGCGTTGGCTCTGGAGCCGGATCCTCGGCATCGATCGTGCCCAGCGCTGCTCGGCAGATATCGGCCCCGTGCCCCGTCAGAGCCAGATCGACCCCATACTGCCCAGCAAGTTCAAGGACCGCATCACGGTCCAAAAAGGCGTCCGCCAGGCCCATCGCCGCATCGCATCGGCCCGCCTTAAGCAAAATCCGGGCCGCCCTCGGAACAAGTTCGGGGCGAACCTCGGCCACCAACTTACGCAAGCGCAAGCGTCCGTTATCCTCCGTGCCCAGACACGTAAAACTCCGCTCGGCGGGGTCCAAGCCAAAGATCGGGTAGTCGCGTACGAAGTAGGACTGGTCGACCATCGATAGCCTCACCCCGCAAGCCTCGAGTTCTGCGATATTGCCCTCGCCCATCAAAATCATGAGACATGCCACGCAAAACAGTGCATTATTGTCGAGCGAAGCCAGGTCGACAAGTGCCGCGCCATATACGTTGACAATCTCGTTTTCGAGCAGACCGGCTACGTCGCCTTGGCCATACAGACCCGTCTGCAATGCCGAAACGAGCTCGGGCACGCCCTGCGTGAGCTGATAAAAGTCGAGCGATGTGCTGATCGAAAACGCCGATGCCCACGCCGAATACTCATAGGCATGCACCTTGAGCATCTGCGCATTGATCTTAACCGAATCGCCCAGCCCATGAATCAGTTGACGATTTGAAGGACGGCAGGAGATAAAGACCCCCACCCCCATAGCGCGCAGGCCGCGAATCCTGTCGATGAGGTCTTCGGTATCGTGCTGATCGAGGTTTGGCACATTATCAATCGCGATAAGGGAGTGCGGTTTGTCTTTGAGTTCTTCGGTAACCACCTCGAGCTGCATAAACACCTCGCGCCCAGTGGCGCGATCGGCCTCGATAATCCGCACGGGGCCTCGCGTCGGGTCGCATTTAACCTCATGGGTGTACTGCAGCAGCACCGAGGTCTTCCCAAACCCGTCGGGCGCATAAAGAACCACGATGCCGGCCTTTCGGCCCTTGGCGAGAAGCTCATTCATCAAGCGTTCGCGTCGCACCATATAGCCACCGCCCAGCGGCATCAGCTCGAGGTCGTCCATACTGCCCAAATCGTTTACCATGCCCGCTCCTCAACTCGACCGTATGGACACTGTAACCGCAAGACCATACAAGCCGCGCTATGAATAGAGCGACCTTGTGTTCTAGGTTGTCTTTTGGTACGCAAGCGGCAAGTTTTTGTACAGCGAGGGCCGATTGTTATTAATCCCCCGACTAATCGGTCTTTAAGCAGGTAAATGAGCTTGTCAGCTTGTCCCATCTAAGCGGCAGTGTAACGCAAATGAACAAGGTTCAGCTATGTCATTCAGCTCGCCTAGCACCCGCTACCGTCTACGACCTTTTAGTGGCATTATTGCATAGAATCTGGTATGGAATGAATCAAGCTGTTGGGCATCCGGCATTCGTCAAGCTTGCGGCAAGTTTTTGGTCAAGTGGGCAAAAAGGGATAGCAAAAAGGCCCCCGCAAAGCGGAGGCCTTAGGCAAGGCTATGTCGAGCTGCAGGATTCGCGCTACTCGCAGAGCGAAAGGGCGGCCTCATCGGCAACGACAACGCAGTTGGTGTGCAGCTGCAGGATCGAAGCCGGGCACTCGGGCGTAACCGGGCCATAGCACATGTCATGCACGGCCTGAGCCTTGGCCTCGCCGTTGGCGACGACCAGGATCATGCGGGCATACATGATGGTCTGGGTACCCATGGTGTAGGCCTGACGGGGAACATCGTCGATGCTGTCGAACAGGCGGCTGTTGGCCTGAATGGTGCTCTCGGTGAGGTCGACGCAGTGCGTGCCCTTGGAGAAGTGGTCATCGGGCTCGTTGAAACCGATGTGGCCGTTGTTGCCAATGCCGAGCAGCTGCAGATCCGGGTAACCGGCGGCGGCGACGATCTTGTCGTACTCAGAGCAGGCAGCGGCGGCGTCGGGGTTGGAACCGTCGGGCACATGCGTGTTGTTCAGGTCGATGTTGATGTGATCGAAGAAGTTCTCACGCATGAAGTAGTGATAGCTCTGGGGATCGTCGTGCGAAAGGCCGCGATACTCGTCCAGGTTGTAGGTGCTGACCTCGGCAAAGTCGACGTCGCCCTTCTCGTACCAAGCAGCGAGCTGCTTGTAGGCACCGATCGGGGTGGAGCCGGTGGCAAGACCCAGCACGCAATCGGGCTTGAGGATAACCTGCGCCGAGATAATATTGGCGGCCTTGCGGCTCATATCCTCGTAGTCTTTAGCTTTAATGATCTTCATTACGCGTCCTTTCTCGTACAAGAGAGGCAAGGCTCCCCTTACAAGCACTTGCCCGCGGCCCGCGTCGGCCGCAACCAACGTGTGCGGCCACCAGGGCGAGGTCGCGTAATGTATGTGTCTCGTGTCTAGCCGCGTCGAGGCCCCTGCCCGTCCACGGTGACCCAAAGCCGTTTAGCTTCGGACAAATCCCATCTTGCCACGGAGGGCGCCCTCTTTCAAGGGCGCCCTCCATAAACGTGTTTGAATTGTAGGCTAATGGCCACGTGCACTTGCTAGCGTTCGCGAGCAACGATGAGCTGGTCCATCTCTTCGACATGCGCACCAACGGAGCCCTTGATACTCGAGAACTCAACGGAGTTGCACACCAAGATGGGAACCGTCACATCGTAGCCCTCGGCAGCAATTGCCTCGCGATCGAACTCGATGAGCACGTCACCCTTATGGACGACATCGCCCACCTGTGCATGCACGCTAAAATGCTTGCCCTCAAGCTGAACAGTGTCCAAACCAACGTGGATCAGCACGTCTAGGCCATCGACCGTGTTGAGCGCAACGGCGTGACCCGTGGGAAAAATGGCCTCGACCTTGGCGTCTGCCGGCGCAATCACACGCGTGCCGGTAGGCTGAATCGCCACGCCCTGGCCCAAAAGGCCGGTGGCAAACGTCTGGTCGTTTACCTCGGAGAGCGGAATGACGTCGCCCGAGATGGGAGCATCCAGCGTAAGAACTCGTCCACGCATACCAAAAGACCTTAGGACTTTAGTGAACATGCTCCCCCTCGGACATACCAATCAATCAAAATAGCTTTAACAGTTTACCACTTGGCACCCGTTTTTGACCATTAGGGAAGTTCGCGCTTGACAACCTCGACGATGTCGTCGACAACACGCTGAGTGAGCTCGTGCGTCTCCGCCTCGGCCATAACACGGACCAGCGGCTCGGTACCGCTCGGGCGCACCAGAATGCGGCCGCGGCCGTCAAGCTCCTTCTCGGCGGCAGCGACGGCGTCCCAAATGGGCTGGCATTCGTCCAGGCCGGCCTTGTTGTCGGAATGCACGTTGACGAGTACCTGCGGGTACTTCTTCATGATGCCGGCAAGATCAGTGAGGGTACGACCGGTGCGCTTGAGCACGGCCAGCAGCTGCAGAGCCGTCACCAGGCCGTCACCGGTGGTGTTGTGCTCTAGGAAGATGATGTGGCCGGACTGTTCGCCGCCGATGACGGCGCCGTCCGCGAGCATGCGCTCCAAAACGTAGCGGTCGCCCACGGCGGTCTGAACCATCTCGAAGCCCTGCTCCTTCATAGCGATGGAGAAGCCAAGGTTGCACATGACGGTCGAGACGATCTCGGAGTTGGCGAGCTTGCCGCGAGCGGCGAGATCGGAGCCGCAGATAGCCAGGATGTAGTCACCGTCGATCTCATTGCCCTCGCCGTCGACGAACAGCACGCGGTCGGCGTCGCCGTCGTGGGCCAGGCCGATATCGGCGTGGGTGCGCAGCACGAGCTCGCGCAGGGGCTCAAGGTGAGTGGAGCCGCACTCAACGTTAATGTCGGTGCCGCAGTAATCGGTGTTGATGGCATGGACCGTGGCGCCCAGGCGCTGCAGCGCAGCGGGCGTGGTCTGGCAGGAAGCACCGTGGCCGCAGTCGACGGCAACAACCAGGCCATCGAGCTTAAGGCCGTCGAGCGTGCTGATGGCATGATCGACATAGGCCTTGCGGGCGTCTTTCATCTTGATGATGTGACCCACACCGGCGCCGGTCGGCAGCGTGTCGGCAGCCATGGCCTCCTCGGACATGACCCAGGCGCTGATCTCTTCCTCGACAGCATCGGGAAGCTTCATGCCCTTGCGGCTAAAGAACTTGATGCCGTTGAACTCCGGCGGATTATGCGAAGCGGAGATGACGATGCCGCCGTCGAGCTCGTTTTGGACGGTGAGCAGCGCCACGGCCGGCGTAGGGATAACGCCGCAGCAATGCGGACGGCCGCCCTCTGCCATAATGCCAGCGGTCAGAGCACTCTCGAGCATGGTACCCGAAAGACGCGTGTCGCGGCCGATGCAGATGTCCGGGCCAAGGAACTTGGTCGCCGCGCGGCCCAGGCGAAACGCGAGGTCGCACGAGAGGTCGGCATTGGCGACGCCACGGACGCCGTCGGTACCGAAGATGTTCTGGGGCATAGGATCGCTCCTTCCCTAGCAGGCGATATACAACCGCCCACCCTAGTCGAAAAAGAAAAGCGGGACCCGCCGAGGAATCGGCAGGCCCCGCTTGTACATTGTATCTCGAAAGGAGATAAAACCTTAGCGCTTGGAGAACTGGGGAGCGCGGCGGGCCTTCTTGAGGCCGTACTTCTTGCGCTCGACCACGCGAGCATCGCGCGTAAGGAAACCGGCCTTCTTGAGGTCAGCACGGTAGTCACCAGCGTTCAGAAGAGCGCGAGCGATGCCCAGGCGCAGAGCGCCGGACTGACCGGAGATGCCGCCGCCATCGCACAGAGCGATAACGTCGAACTGACCGGCGGTGTCGGTCACCTTGAAGGGAGCAAGGGCGTTCTCAACGAGCTGATGACGGCCGAAATACTGCTCGGCGTCACGCTTGTTGATGGTCACCTTGCCGGTGCCGGGGACGAGACGGACGCGGGCGACGGCGTTCTTACGACGGCCGGTACCCTGGTAGACAACGGTGTTCTCAGCCATCTTTAAGCCTCCAGCTCAATCTTCGTGGGGTTCTGGGCAGCATGCGGATGCTCGGCACCAGCGTAGACCTTAAGCTTGGTCATCTGGGCACGGCCGAGGGTGGTCTTGGGCAGCATACCGCGAACGGCGCGCTCGATGACCTTCTCCGGGTGCTTCTCCATAGCCTGGCGGAAGCTCTCAGCCTTGAGGCCGCCGTTGTAGCCGCTGTGGCGATAATAGGTCTTCGTGTCGGCCTTGTTACCGGTAAGCTGGACCTTATCGGCGTTGATGACGACAACGAAGTCGCCGCAGTCGCTGTTGGGCGTGAACTGGGGCTTGTTCTTACCGCGCAGGATCATTGCGATCTGGGTGGCAAGACGGCCCAGGACAGCACCATCGGCGTCGACGAGAACCCAGTTGCGCTGGACCTCGCCCTGCTTGGCGTAGTGAGTCGATTTCGAAATCACTTAGACTCCTCCATGTACAGTACGTGTTGTTACAGAGATTCACGGGGCTCTGCAAGTAACCCGTCCATATTACCCCGCTCGCCGTACGAGTCAACAGGTATTTTGGCTCCGACCAGAGTTTCTGCACATGTCATCCACGAGCCGTGATTTTTCCAACTCTTTAGCTGTTGTCATTTTTTGAGGGTTCGCCGTCGCTAGCGCTCAACGAACTCTTGGATTTCCGCGAGCAGGCGCTTTGCCTCCTGACGGCCCTGGATATACAGGTCCAAAAGCTTTGCCGGATCGTGCTCGACATGGCCGACCTCGACCGGCTTTTGCGGAGCGACGACCAACGCACGGCCCTCGCGCTCATACTTCCACAGGTGCATGCGCTGTATGTTGTAACGGTCGTGGCGCGTCTCGATAGCCTCGAGCAGGTAGGGGTAGTCGGCATAGCGGGCGCGCGCGGCAGGCATAAACTCGTAGGGCTTTTTCTCGTACGAGCGGTCCTGCGTGACAATGACAACCGCGCGCTCGAAGCCGGCCTCCTCGAGCACATGCTCGATAGGAACCGAATCGGCCACGCCGCCGTCGACGTATTTGTGCCCGTCAATCTCGACCGGCGGCGTCACCAGCGGCAGCGAGGTCGAGGCGCGCACGGCGTCGAGATCGAGCACGGCGCTTTTGACCGGGAGGTACGTGGCGGTTCCAAAGAGCATGTCCGTCGCGACGGCGTACATCTCAATGGGGCTCGCGTCGAACGTCTCGTTATCAAAAGGATCCAGGCGGTCCTGGACGTCGTTGAAGATAAAGTCGTAGCCCACGATGGAACCCGTGGACGCAAACGACGCGGCGCCCATGTAGCGGCTGTCGTTGCAGAAGGTCAAATTGACTCGGTTGGTGCGGCCGATCTGGTGCGACTTGTAGTTGACGCCGTTGAGCGCACCGGCCGAGACGCCGTACACCGCCGGAATTTCGACACCGGCCTCCATGAGAACGTCGAGCACGCCGGCGGTAAACTGCCCACGAAAACTGCCACCCTCCAAGACGAGCGCGACCTTGCCGGCGTTCTTTGCCTTATCTTCTGCAGTCATATTGACCTCCTGCGATTGCGTTTTGGCTTTCTTCTACCCAGTTTTGGAATGGAGGGCGCGCAGGTTTTTCGAGGCGGCAGGTGCAGCGGAAAGTGCGTCCCAGTTTGAGGCGGGATTACGGGATGCGCTTTCCGCTTGGACCGCCGTTGGGAAAGCGCGTCCCGTTCTGAGCGCGGATTCCGGGATGCGCTTTCCGCTTGATGTGTCATCCGGAAACTACGTCCCAGTCTGAGCGCGGATTCCGGGATGGGCTTTCCGCCTGGGCTGCCATTGGGAAAGCGCGTCCCACTCTGCGTCACTGAGGCGTTTTCTTTACGCCCGCGCCCTGCATAGAGTTCGATTCTCCGCGGGTGGGGGAATCCGTTGGTGCTGGGCATGGCTAGCTGAAATACCATCGGCAGCACATCTGTTTTGGGTTGGGGCTTTGCGCGGAGAATCCGCGTGTTTGCTTCGCGAACACGCACCGGCTTCGGCCGCCTGCCGGCGTCCTCGCCCGCGGGCTAAAAACGCTTACGCGTTTTCTTTACGCTCGCGCCCTGCACAGAGTTCGATTCTCCGCGGTACGGGCTAGAAATGAAAAGGCAGGTAGATACGAATATCTACCTGCCTGTAACTATTGGTGGAGGCGCGGAGAATCGAACTCCGGTCCACGAAAGCCCCCTGATTGGCATCTCCAAGCTCAGTCGCTGGTTTAGTCTCGGACGCTTTGCGCGCAGCGACACGCTCGCAGCATCCCAACCGGTTCGATCTTAGCCTGCGCCATACCGATTACGTGCGCAGGAGCATTCCCCTAACATGACGTCGCACCGGTGTCGGGGAAATCACCGGGTTGACGCGCCGCTATAAATTAAGCAGCGAGAGCCATAGGCTCAAAAGAAGAGTTGTTGTCAATTCAATTTGACGGTACCCCTGTTTAACGAGGCGAGGAGACCTCGGCTTGCTTCCTCTCTCAGAGCTATCGTGTCGAAACCAGTCGCCCCCGAATGTTGGGAAAGTCTGGATGGTATCGGGCCTGCAAACACCCGATAACCGTCGACTTTTCAAGGAACATACGGGGCGAGCCCCGCTTGTGGAGTGTTATCTTACCACGTTCTGAAAGCGGACAGCTGTTCTATGCACGAGCTGTGAAGACCCCAATGTGCGCCGCACTTCGCACTTTTGTTACCGATCGCGTCACGTATATTTTCGCCAAGCAAAATTGACCCGTCGAAAGGACCGTTATGGATACCAAGCAGCAACTCGTCAATGCCCTCGCAGGCCTGGGCTCAACCATTACCGAAGCTATGGATGTCATCGAGGGCTTTGTCCCCTGCGGACATCCCGCCCTCACGGTATCGAACGCACTCGTCGCGCTGGACGTTGACGATGATGCAGCTCTCACTCAGCAGCTTGAGACCGTCGAGGGCTTTATCGACCACGTGAGTGAGAACCGCGGCGTGGCCGCCTACCACGGTATCGAGGTCGAGCTCGCGGGTCCCAAGGCCGATCTGTTCGCAGCAATCCGCGAGGTAGGCGCCCTTATGCAGACCGCAGGCGTCAAGAACACCCAGGTCAACGAGTGGGTCTACCGCAGTCTGGCAGCACTCGACAGCTCCAACGAAAAGGCAGCCGAGCAGCTCGCAGAAAGTCCCACCATCAAGGCCGAGCTTTTGTAAATAGCAGACGCGGGCCCCTTGGCGCATCGTCGTCCAAGAGGCCCGCAAACAGTTCGCGTTAACCGATTGCCACGCCACCACGTTCGGCCAAAGCCAGAATCGGCATTATTTGGCGCGGGGTCTTTGCTGCAAGATCGGCATGTTCGAGCAGTTTGCGATCGTTAGTTACCAAGTAATCAACCTGTGCGCGTTTGCATGCGGCGAGTACCAAGTTGTCCTCGTAATCGCGATGGAGCGCTAAGTATTTGTCGGCCAGCCAAAGGTCCGACGCATCTGCACCCACGGCCGTGGCGTTTTCGGTCATGTTCCGAACAAACGCCAACGCCGCATCGCCAATTGCACGGGCAGATGCCTCGTTGAGCACTCCCCCGCTGGCAAGAACGCTACGCTTCAGCTCGTGTTGGACAACGTACAGCACGTCCTTGGCGATATGCACCGGAAAGAACAACGTTGCGCCCGATTCCGTCGCCCGCCCAATAAACGCACGCGCGGCAAGCGACTCGGCATGGTCGGCGCAAAACGAATCAACCCATACGTTGGCATCCACCATTATTTTGAGGGGAGCCCCGCTCACAGGATCATCCCCTTTTGGCGATAGTGCTCGTCCATGGCTTCGGAATAGATTGTTTCCCAACCGCGATCGTCGGATACGGGCGACGTAGCGATGCCCAGGTCCGCGTAAAGCTGATCTGCCGCCGCCCATGATGCGGCGAACGGAGTATCGGGCGCGACGGTCTGCTGCCGGTCGTCGACGGCCGCAAGCACTTCCTCGCACTGCCCGCCACCCTGCGCGACCTTGGCCACCACCTTTTTGATGAGCTCGGGCAGTGACCCGCCCGAAAGCCGCAGCACCTCCTCGGCACGGTTCTTGACCTGGCGATCTACGCGAACGTTCACCTGCGCCATGCCGCTAACAGCACCCACGTCGATCCCGCTCCCTTCAATTGCTAGCCCTGCTAGCAACACTATATAGAGAAGCTAGCACATGGTCAAACGCAAAAGGCCTGCGCCCAGACGACACCAATGCCGTCTGGGCGCAGGCCAGATAACGTGGGCGAACACGTCTGCTAACGCAGGTAAGCCTTCGCGTTGCTCAGGCTGTAGGCAATCGTCGAGCCGTTGTGCAGCAGCGACGACGCTTGCGGGGTAATCGTGCCGGTAATGCCCAGTGCCAAGAGTGCTGAGTTGGTAAGCATCACCTTAGAATAGGAACTCGTCAGACGATCAATGAGGCCCTGGCTCATGCGGCGCAGGCGAACAATCGCCGCGAGGTCCGTATCGGTCAGGATGATGTCGGCGACCTCCTTGGCGATGTCGCTTCCGCCACCCATCGCCAGGCCCACGTCGGCCAAACCGAGCGCCGGCGAATCGTTGACGCCGTCGCCCACCATGGCAACATGGCGCCCCTCGCCCTTAATGCGCTCCACATACGCGTACTTGTCCTCGGGCAGCAGCTCGGCCTTAAACTCGTCGACCCCCGCCTCTCGCGCAATGCGCTCGGCCGTGCGCTCGGAATCGCCCGTGAGCATGACCACGTGCTTGACGCCCAACGCGTGCAGGTCGGCGATGGCCTCGCGGACCCCGGGCTTAAGCGGGTCCTCGATACCGAGCACGCCCACAACGGTGCCGTCGACCGCCAGATACAGCGGCGACAGTCCCTGCATCTGGGACTCAATGCGCTCCTTAATGTCGGAATCGAGCTGCGCGCTCTCGTCCTCAAACACAAAGTGTGCCGAGCCGATAATCGCGCGACGCCCTTCGATGGACGAAGCGATGCCGTGCGCCACAATATACTCGACCGCAGCGTGACGCTCGCGGTGCTCGAGCCCGCGCTCGCGGGCGGCGTTGACCACGGCACGCGCCACCGGATGCGGGAAATGCTCCTCCAGGCAGGCAGAAAGGCGAAGGACCTCGTCCTCGCTCCAGCCGTCGGTCGTGAGCACGCAAGCTAGGCGCGGCTGGGCCTCGGTCAGCGTACCGGTCTTGTCAAAGACAATGGTATCGGCCTTGGCAAACCGACTCAAAGTACTTAGCGCCCTTGACCATAACACCCATCTTGGCAGCGTCGCTCATGGCAGTCATGACGGCGACGGAACCCGTGAGCTTGAGCGCGCACGAATAGTCGACCATCAGTGCCGCTGAGGTCTTGATGAGGCTGCGGGTGGTAAGCGCGACCAGGCCCGCGAGCAGGAAGTTCCACGGGACAATCTTGTTGGCGAGGTCTTCCATGTGCGACTGGCCCTCGGACTTGAGCGAGTCGGCCGTCTGCACGAGCGAGACGATCGAGCGAAGCTTGGTCTGAGCCGTGTTGGCGCGCACGCGCACCAAGATGCTGCCGTCTTCCACGACGGTACCGGCGAACACGTCGTCGCCCACGCTGCGCTCGACGGCCAGCGGCTCGCCGGTCAGGGTCGCCTGGTTGACCATGGCACTCCCCTGCTCGACAACACCGTCGATGCAAATGGACATGCCAGTGCGCACGGCGACCAGATCGCCGGGCTCAAGCTCGGTCGCGGCAACGCTTACCTCGGTGTCGCCGACGACCTTTTGCGCCTTGTCGGGCACATCGAGCAGCGAGTTGATGAGCTCGTTTTCGCTCATGGCGCGGGTGTAGTCCTCGAGCAGCTCGCCCACGTTGAGCAGGAACATCGTCTGGCCCGCGGTGTCGACATCACGTTTGACGAACGAAATGCCGATGGCCGAAGCGTCGAGCACGGGAACGGTCAGGCGCGGCTGCGCGAGCTCGTGGAGGGCGGCACGCAAAAAGGCCATGTAACCGACCACGACAAACACCGCACGCAGAGGCGTCGGCAAGAACCAGCGGCGCGCGTAGTGGGCGCCGATAAGTGTGGCAAGATCCATGACGAGCTTGTGCTTGCGTGGCTCAAGCTGCATCACGTAACCCGTCTTTGCGTCGGCAATGGCCTGGGCATCGAGCGCGCCCAAGGCGTCGAGCACGCCCGCACGACACCGCTCGTCATATTCGAGCGCCATCTGACCGATGCGGCCGTAGACGCGCACCTTGTGCACGCCGTCGATGTCGCCGCCAAGCTTAAGAAGTGCATCGAGATCGCTCTCTGGCACAGGACCCGCCAATTGAAGACGGGTCCTGCCGGGGATCTCGCTAATAATCGAGAATCTCATAGTTTGTGCCTGGGAGCGTTACTCGGCTGCCTCGTCAGCAGCGGCCTCGCTCTGGGTGATGTAGGCCGCCTCGGCAACCATGTCGTCGACATTAGCCTTGGCCTGCTCGACCATGTCCTGGTAGCCGTTCTTGATGCGCATGCCGCACGCGATACCCTGCACGCAGGCGTTCTTTACCGGAGCGCTGGTGAGCAGCTTGATGCCAGCCGTACCAAGCAGAAAACCGCCACCAACAAGCAGGGTGTTGAACGTGGACTTCTTCATGATGTCTCTCCCTTTTGCCGCATTGGACGCGGCATGGTGCCTCAGCACCCGAGTAAACAAGTTTGCTCGAGCACGCTTTTGAAATATCTCAATTTTATCTAACTATCTAGGTCAGCCATGGCTAACCTTTTGAAAATTAACGATGCGGAGTAACCGATTGTCAATGTGACAAAGAGACTGTCCCTTTGCCCCTTCTTACAACTGCCAGGTAGCTGCTTCCTTTTGCAGCGCCACCATGCGGGCGAATTCTCCACCTGCCGCCTTGAGCTGCGCCGGAGTGCCCTGCTCGGCAACCACACCATCCTTGAGTACAACGATTTTGTCGGCATTTTCTACCGTACGCATACGGTGGGCAATAACGATAACCGTCTTACCTGCAAGCAGACGGGAGAGCGCCTGCTGAACCACGGTCCCGTTCTCCACATCCAAGCTCGCCGTCGCCTCGTCCAACAGCACGATAGGCGCGTCTTTGAGCAGCGCACGGGCGATGGAGATGCGCTGGCGCTCGCCGCCGGACAGCTTGGAGCCGTTCTCGCCGATCATGGTGTTGTAGCCCTGCGGCATGCGGCTCACAAACTCGTCGCAGTTGGCGGCGCGCGCAGCCGCAAGCACTTGCTCATCGGTGGCGCCACGACGCCCGAGGCGGATGTTTCCCATCACCGTGTCGTCAAAGAGCAGCACGTCTTGGAACACAATGGCGTAGTCGCGCAGCAGCACCTCGGGATCCACGCTCGCAACATCCACGCCGCCCACGGTGACCGTGCCCGCGGTGGCATCCCAAAAGCGCGCGGCCAGGCGGCTCACCGTAGACTTACCGGAGCCCGAAGGACCGACCAGTGCCGTGACCTCGCCTTCCTTGGCGGTAAAGCTCACATCGGTAAGAACTTTCTCGCCGGCGCGGCCGTCCTCGCCCGCACCATAGCCAAATGCCACGTGATTGAACACCACATCGTGGCCTACGGGCTCAAACTGCTCGCTGCCCCGCGCCACGGGCTCTTCCATGATGGAACGCATGCGCTTGGCCGACGACTCGGCGGCAAACAGCTCGGACATCAGCATCAGCGCCTGATCAAAGGGCGCATAGATGCGGCTCACCATAAGCAGGAAGGCAAACATCACCAAAAAGTCGACCTGGCCGGAGGCGACCATCGCAGCGCCCGTGACCAACGTGGTGGCAATCCCCAGGCGCAGGATGGCAAAGGCGGAGTTGACCAAAAGCCCGTTGGCGAGCTCGCCTTTGGTGGTCTCGCGCTCCTCGGCATCGATCACGACGTTGAGCCCCTCAAGATAATGGGCCTCCTGGTTGGTGGCGCGGATCTCGCGCACGCAGTCGAGCGTCTCCTGGATCGCCTCGGTGACCTTGACCTTCTCGGCGCGCACGCGGTCGAACACCGGGGTCATGGGCCCGCGTGTCAGATACAGCACGGCAAAGGCCACGGGCACGCTCCAAAACGCCGCAATCGCCAGCTGCCAGCAAAAGAACAGCGACGCCACGAACACGATGGCACTTGCGATGATGGCACCCCAAAGCTCTCCCAGCACATGACTGTAGGCATGCTCCATAGTCTGAACGTCGCCCATGATGGTTTCGGTTAGATCGGCCAGATCACGACGGTCGAAAAACGACAACGGCAGTTTGCGCAAGCGCTCGGCAATCCCCATGCGCTGCTTGCCGCACTCCTCGTAAAAGATGCAGTAGGTGTAGTAATACTGCTGCCAGTTAGAGGCAAAGAGCAGCGCAAAAAAGATAATGAGACCGCCCACGATAGGCAGTGCACTCGGCAGATCGGCGCCGGTGGCGAGATGTTCGACAAAGCCGGACATGACCAGGAATAAAAAGCCCATGCCGGCCATGATGATGAGATTGGTGAGCGTGGTCCAGAAAATGCCGCGTTTTACGCCGGCGACGCCTTTATCGGATAGGAAATACTTCTTTTGGAATGAGGCGAACATTTAGGCCTCGCCTCCCTTCGTGACGGCGGCATCCGCGGCAGCAGTGATCTTCCAGCTCGCGGCCTGTTCGTATTCGGCCCACATCTTGGCATACAGACCCTCTTGGGACAGCAACTCGGCATGGGTGCCAGTCTCCTGCACGCTACCCTGGTTGAGCACCACGATTTGATCTGCGCCCACTACAGTCGAGAGTCGGTGCGCGATCATAATGACCGTACGACCCGCCGCCAGCTTGCTAAAGGCGCGCTGGATGAGTGCCTCGTTCTCGGGGTCGGCAAACGCCGTGGCCTCATCGAGCACCACGATGGGCGCGTCTTTAAGGATCGCGCGGGCAAGTGCCACGCGCTGGACCTCGCCGCCCGAAAGATATGCTCCGCCGGCACCGAGCATGGTATTGATGCCCTGTGGAAGCTTGGCCACAATGTCGTCGCACTGAGCTGCGGAGAGGGCCGCACGCACTTCGTCGTCAGTGGCCGTAGGCTTGGAAGCGCGCACGTTATCGGTAAGTGTTTGCCGGAACAGCTGGTTGGTCTGGAACACGAAGGCGACCTGGTCCATAAGCTCGTGCGGATCCATATCGCGAACGTCCACACCACCTACGAGCACTCGACCCGAGGAAACATCCCAAAAACGAGGAATCAGGCTTGCGCAGGTTGACTTGCCGCCGCCCGAAGGACCCACAAGCGCAAGGGCACTACCAGCGGGAACGCTGAAACTTACATGGCTAACGGCAGGTGCTTCGGCACCCTCGTACGTAAAGCTCACGTCCTCAAATCGCACGTCGCCGCCGGCAGGGTGCTTGGGTTGCGTGGGCACGGAGAGCTGCTTGGAATCCATGACGCTTCGAATGCGAGCCAGCGAATCGGCACTCATCTGAGAGGCCTCGCCCACAAACATGAGCTTGGTCATGGCCGTCGGTACCACGGCCGAAAATATCGCGTAAAACGTGAAGTTGACCATAAAGTGCGCGAAGTCCGTCTCGCCCGGCGCCAACAGCAACGCCACGGGCAAAAGAAATGCCACGAGGCCATTGAGCGCGGTAAGGTTGAGCACCTGCGGGCCTCGGCAGAACGTACCCGCATAGCTTTGCGCCATGTCGGCGTATTCGGCGATCGCATCGTGAAACGCCTTAAAGGAGTAGACCGTCTGCTGGAACACCTTGACCACGGGGATGCCGCGCACGTATTCGGTGCCGGTCTTGTTCATCTTGACCAGCGCGCCCATGTAGGCCTTCATAAACTCGGCGCCCTTGCCGCTCATCATGGTGGCCATGGCGCAAAACGAAACGACGACCGAGATTAAGCATGCCGCGCCCAAACGCCAATCGAGGGCAAATAGCAGCACAAGCAGGCCCGCGACCATGGCAGTGGCGCCGGCGATATCGGGCAGCATGTGCGCGAGCAGCGTTTCGGTGGAGGCGGCGCATCCGTCTACGATACGGCGCAGCTCACCGGTGGCGTGCGTGTCAAAGTAGCCGAGCGGCAGCTTAAGCAGATGCTCGCTCGTAGCCTTGCGGATATTGGATGCGCAGCGAAACGCGGACAGGTGCGTGCACATGAGTCCCACGAAATAGACCACGATGCTTGCCAGGGCAAAACCCACAGCCCACCAACCATACATCGCGATGTCGGCGGCCTCGCTCCAGTTAGGCGCCACAGCGATCAGGTCTCGCGCAACAAGCCAGATGCACACGTACGGGCCAAAGCTCAACAGCTGCGAGAACGCCGAGAGGGCCATGCCCAAATACGTTAGGAATTTACGGTCACCAGCATATGCAAGCAGCTCGCCGATGCCGCCACCTTCCTTTTTCGATCCCTTTGCCATGAGATTCCTTTCTAACGGCTTGAGAGTTAACCGTAAGAAACTTATCATGGGCGTGTTAGCCAAGGCACACAATTGGGCCAGGCGTGGACGTTTTCGCAAATGAAGGGGACGCTTTTGAAAATGCGGCGGGCGGCGACCGACATAACCGAGCTCTACGCACCGCAGTTTGAGCAGTTTGGCCTGGAGCTTACCGGCAAGGGCGCCGTCTTTACCGGCGAGGTGGCAAACGATCGGGCGCACGGACGCGCATGGATCATGCCCCTCTCCCCCGCCTGCATCGTTATGGAGCATTTCATTACCCCGATGCACGATATGTACCTGGCAGAATACACACCCGAACCGTACGCGTGCGTGAGCGAGGTCAGCGCGCCCACGCTCATGTGCATGCCCGAAGCCGGCATAACGCCTGCGAACCTTAAACCCCTGCATGGACCGTGGCCAAACAATGCTGTGTGCAGCTTTATCCAAGATAACTGTGGCGAGGAGTTAAGCCCACTGTTTGCAGGGCGGCTCTATCACTCGCGCTCGGTGCTCTTTTTGCCTGGATATTTTGACGAACTGGAGCACCGCTATCCCACCGAGTTCGCAGGGGTCTTTGAGGCGTTTGCCGAGCCATGGCACGAGGAGGCGACGTCTGCCATCTGCCACACGTTGCGCAGGATTAACGAGGACCGCGCCCGCACCGTAGGCGGACACGTCTATATGCAAGGCATCGTGGAGACCATGGTCGCGGAGCTCGCCTGTTCGCGCGCGGCCCACAAGCAGGCGCGGCAGGCGGCAGACACACGCGCCAGCGTGACCATTGCCGAGGAAGCGGCGGCAATGATTGAGCGCGCGCTCGACAAAGGCAGGCGTGTGGGTATCAACGAGGTGGCCGAGAGGCTCTACACAAGCCGCTCCAAGCTATGCGCCACCTTTAAGGCCCAAACTGACGAGTCCCTGGGCGCCTACATTCGCAGACGCCGTATGGAGCGAGCACAGGACCTTTTGGCCGATAGCGCGCTCACGATAGCGCAGGTGGCAGAGCGTCTAGGCTACCCTCAGCAGGCCGCCTTCGCCCAAGCCTTCAAGCAACACACCGGCACCACCCCCACCGCTTGGCGCTCCCAACATATATAAAGAATGAGGGCGCCATCGGCGCCCTCATTCACCAAATTCAATCCAGCCCACCTGACCCGAACGGCCGAGTCGTTGCAGAACCCGGGAGCCCCGGCAGGGCGGGTGCTTGCTCAAAATGAGTTCCCTCCAAAACAATGGGCGCGCCAACGGCGCGCCCATTCACTCTATTCCATTCAGCCCCGCCTGACCCGAACGGCCGAGTCGTCTGGCCGGGGAAGCCCCGAGTCGCCGGGGTGTTTGCTCCAAATGAGTTCCGCATGCAAAGAAGGCCACTAAATGTGGCCTTCGTCTTGCATAGGACTGTTTGAAATTTGGAGGAAATACCCCGGCGACTCGGGGCTTCCCCGGCCTCGCAGCTACGAGAGCGACGTTCTCAGCAACTCGTTGAAGAGCTTCGGGTTGCCCTTGCCGCGGCTTGCCTTCATGCACTGGCCCACCAAAAAGCCGATGACTTTCTGGTTGCCGTCACGATACTGCTGCGCCTGGTCGGCACAGTTAGCCAGCACCTCGTCCACGATCGGCTGCAGCGCGCCGGCATCGCTCACCTGACGCATACCGCGCTCGTCGACGATCTTGTTGGGGTCGTCGCCGGTCTGGGCCATAGCCTCAAAGACCTCGTGCGCCTGGTTGGAGCTGATGGCATCGGTCGCCAGCAGCTTGGCAAGGGCTGCCACCTGAGCCGGCGCGATGCCGGACTCGGCGAGCGACACACCCGCGCCCTTAAGGTAGGCGATCATCTCGTTGACCAGCAAGTTTGCAACCGTCTGGGCCTCCTTGCCAGCCATGCCGGCAGCGGCGGCCTCAAAGAACTCGGCAAACTCGGGGTCGCCCGCGATCTGCTCGGCATCGGTCGCCTTAATACCAAAGTCGGTCTCAAAACGGGCGCGCTTGGCATCGGGCAGCTCGGGAATCTCGCCACGGCAGCGGTCGATGAACTCGTCGTCCAGGTCGAACGGCGCCAAGTCGGGATCGGGGAACAGACGATAGTCGTCGGCCGTTTCCTTCACACGCATGACCACGGTGCGCTTGCGGCTGGGCTCCCAGTGGCGGGTCTCCTGATAGATGATGCCGCCCTCCTCGAGCACCTCGGCCTGACGGCAGATCTCGTAGGCAAGGCCGTCATGCAGGCTCTTAAACGAGTTGAGGTTCTTGAGCTCAGTCTTGGTGCCCAGCTTGGTCTCGCCGCGGCGGCGCAGCGACACGTTGCCATCGCAGCGCATGGAACCCTTCTCCATGGAGCAATCGGAAATGCCCAGCGTCACAAAGATGCGACGAAGCTTCTCCATAAACAGGCGAGCCTCCTCGGGCGTGCGCAGGTCGGGCTCGGTGACGAGCTCGATCAGCGGCGTGCCGCAGCGGTTGTAGTCGACGAGCGACTCGGCCGCGGCGGTAATGCGGCCCTCGGCGCCGCCCACGTGAACCATCTTGGCGGCGTCCTCCTCCATGTGGATGCGCAGGATGCGGATGGGCACCGTGTAGGAACCGTCCTCGCGACGCTCGGGCATCTGCAAGTTGGACGCGTCATAGCTGGCCAGGTGGCCGGCGCGCTGGTTGCCCTCGCGCATGGTCGACGTCATGGACGTGGACAAGCCCTCGGCGTTGGCCGAGGCGCTCGCCAGGCTCTGGGCCTCGGCCTCGCCAAACGCGCATTCGGGGCGCTCGGCGGCACCGCGACCGGTCACATCCAGATCAAGGTGACCGTACATGGCAAAGGCGACCGGACCCTGCGTGGTCTGGAAGTTCTTGGCCATATCGGGATAGAAGTAGTGCTTGCGGTAGAACATCGAGTGGCGCTGGATCTCGCAGTTGGTGGCCAGACCCGCCTTGACGATGCTCTCGATAGCGCGCTTGTTGGGCACCGGCAGGGCGCCGGGCAGGCCCAGGCACACCGGGCACACGTTGGCGTTGGACTCGTCATCGTGGCTGAGCTTGCAGTTGCAGAACATCTTGGTATCGAGTGCGGTGAGCTCGGTATGGATTTCCAGGCCGATCACGGCCTCCCAATCCTGCAGGACCTCGGATAGCTCCTTCATTACAGCTCGCCTCCCTTCCCGGCAAAATCGGGCGCGACAGAAAGCGCGGGCGCACCCGTGGCGGCATCGGCAAAGCCGCGCTCCAGGGCGCGGGCAAACGTAAGCAGCTGACGGTCTTTAAAGGCAGGTCCCACCAGCTGGGCAGAAACGGGCAGCTGAGTATCCTCGCCCAGGCCCAGCGGCACCGAAATGCCACCGTTACCGCAAATGTTGAGCGAGATGGTGTACAGATCGGAGAGGTACATCTGCGTGGGGTCGCTGATCTCGCCAAACTTAAAGGCCGTGCGCGGCGAGGCGGGCATGAGGATGGTGTCCACCTTGGCATACGCGGCGTCATAGTCCTGCGTGATGAGCGTGCGGGCCTTTTGCGCGGCGTAGTAGTACTTGTCGTACACGCCCGAGCTCAGCAGGTAGGCGCCGAGCATCTGACGGCGCTTGGCCTCGGCGCCAAAGCCGTGGGCACGCGAAAGCGAGCTCTGGTCGGACAGGTTGGCGCAGCCCTCCTCCTGATAGCCATAGCGAATGCCGTCGAAACGAGCCAGGTTGGAGAACGCCTCGGCCGGGCCGATGACGTAGTAGGCGGCGATGGCGGCGTCCAGGTGCGGCAGGTCGACCTCTACCAGCTCGGCGCCCTGGTTCTGCAGCTCCTGGGCGGCGCGCTGAACAGCGGCCTTGACCTCGGGCGTCAGGCCCTCGGCCTCCATAAACGCAGGGATAATGCCCACGCGCTTACCCTCGATGCTGTCGTTGAGATGCTCGGTAAAGTCGACGGCGCAATCCTGGCTAGTGCAGTCGTACGGATCGTGGCCCGCGCCGGTAAGCGCGTTCATGGCCAGCGCGACATCCTCGACCGTGCGGCCGAAGGGGCCCACCTGGTCGAGCGACGAGCCAAAGGCAACTACGCCGTAACGGCTCACGGCGCCATACGTGGGCTTAAAGCCCACCACGCCGCACAGCGACGCCGGCTGGCGAATGGAGCCACCGGTGTCCGAGCCCAGTGAGAGCGCGACCTCGCCCGCGGCGACGGCGGCAGCGGAGCCGCCCGAGGAGCCGCCGGGCACGCGCTCGGTATCCCAGGGGTTGTTGGTGCGGTGGAACGCCGAGCTCTCGGTGGAGCTGCCAAAGGCAAACTCGTCCATGTTGGCCTTGCCCATGGGCAGGCAGCCGGCATCGAGCATGCGCTGGACGCAGGTAGCGGTGTAGACGCTCTGGTAGTTCTCGAGCATGCGGGAAGCGCAGGTGGTGCGCGTGCCCACAAGGTTCATGTTGTCCTTGATGGCCAGCGGCACGCCCGCAAGCGGGGGCAGCGGCTTGCCTGCGGCACGGTCGGCATCCACGCGTGCAGCGGCCTCGAGCGCGAGCTCGGGCGCCACCTGCAGGAATGCCTGGACCCCGCCCTCGCGCGCCTCGATGGCGGCAAGGGAGGCTTGGGCCACCTCGGTAGCGGTAAAGTCGCCGGCGGCAACGCCCGCGGCGATCTGGGCGGCGGTAAGGGAATCGAAGCTTAGCGCCATTACTCGCTCTCCCCCTCTCCCAAAATGGACGGCACGCGGAAGTAACGCTCGCGCGCGCTGCCGGCGTTTTCGAGCGCAACGTCGAGCGGCAGGTCGCGCTCGGGCTCGCGCAGGTCATCACCCATCACGTTGGACAGGCTTCCGATGGGATGGAACGTGGGCTCCACGTCGGGCAAGTCATATTGCAAGACGGGCTCGAGCATCTGGACGGCGTCGTTCATGTAGGACGTCATCTGGGTGAGCTCGTCATCGGTCAGTGCGATCTTTGCGTACTCGGCGATGCCGCGCACGTCTTTCTCGCTGAGTGCCATAGGCGCTCCCTTCCGCATAACAGATAAACCGCTCTAGTATACAGGGCAACGCCGACTTGGAGCAGGCGCTTTACCCAAATGCAGCGAAAACGTAACGACGGCGGCGGGCTGGCAGGCGGCGGGCTGGCGATTCTGCAGCGAAACCGCACCGTCCATAGCGAAAACCGTACTGCCCACAACGAAAAGCATCTCGCCCGAAACGAAAACCGTCCCGCCCACAACGAAGACCATCACAACATTCGACGCTTATCGCCAAAATCGCGATTTTCATCGAATGTTGTGATGGTTTGGAAGTCCCGACCACCACAAAGGTGCCTGTCCCCATTGTGGTGGTTCTGGAGAATGTCTTATGCCGAGGCCTTGGCCTTGCGGCGTTTGCGGACCGCGTGGATCACGATGTCCAGCAGCAACAGCACAATGGCCACGACCACGATGAGCACGGCAAACTCGCGCTTGCCCCAGTGGCGGCCGGCCAGCGACTTTTGCTTGTCGACGTCCTTCTTGTTGTACTTGGTGCGCACGCAATGCACCAGCAGGCGATGGTCGTTCACGCCATAGGGCGTGCAGGTGACGAGCGTCACCTTGTCGGCGCCGGGCTCGATGGTCAGTGACTCCATCTCCTCGGGCAGCACCACCTCGGAGTCCACCATCTTGTAGGCGAGCGTCTTGTTCATGGTGTGCAGCAGCACCAGGTCGCCGGGCTCTAGCAAGCGGATGTCGTCGAACATGCTCAGATTGCGCATGCCCGAGTGCGCGGTGAGCACGCAATGCGTCGAGGTGCCGCCCACTGGCAGGCTCGTGCCCTCCAGGTGGCCGACACCCGCCATGAGGACCTCCTCGCTCGTGCCGTGGTAGATGGGCATGCTCACGTCGATGGAGGGGATTTCGATCCAGCTCATCATGGGGTCGCGGTCAAAGATGAGCTGCTGGGCGTAGGGCTCAATCTGATCGTCGGGAAGCTCGGTGGCCTCACCCGCCAGCTGCTCGTTAAAGGAGCGAGCCTGGAGCAGAATGCGCTCGCGCTCCTCGGCAGACAGCGCGTCCACAGTGCTGGACACGGTGCTGATCTGGTTGAACACGCCCGAGGCCTCGAGCCGGTCCAAGATCCACGGCCAGGTCATAAGGCCCACGCCAATAAGGATGATGACGATGGTGATGAGTCGATCGGCCCAACGCGGCAGTCGCTTGCGGCGGCGCTTGGGCTTTTGTTGAGGTTTGGGCTGAGGGCTTGAGCCACCGTTGGCCGCGGCGTTATTGCTCTTCATATGTTTGGCGCCCTGCACCATCGCCAGTCACTCCTCTACAACTCAAGTTGTCTAAACAAATAATAGCCGATTAGCGAGCTTCCGCGCCGGACAACGCAGCTAGACTGCACCGTCCAGTCGAGGATAAGCCAGCATTTGAGTTTTCAAAATGTCCCGGATCGGCGGGGCGATTCGGGATACAATATCAATAGAAAACGACGCACCCCGCGTAAATGTTTGGGAGCGCGGGCGGCCTAGTTTTCTGGTTTTGTTAAATGCCCGGGATCCTACCCCCGGGCATTCTTATTTGCGCTTGTTGCGGCGCAAATGCCTTCTACCGTCCGCACCGCGCGTGCGCCTACGGACCTTAAACCGAACCTCATACGAGTCAAGAAACGCGATGACGAACGTCCCACATCAGACGATGGAGGCTGGCTGCGTTGTCCCAAAAAAAACGGGGCAGACTCCAGTGCGGAGTCTGCCCCGAAAAGAGAATGGCAAAGCAAGAACGTGGATGGACGAGAAAAGTGTCCGCAAGTCTCATGGCCATCACATCCCACCTGCCAAAGGGATGGGTGAGCGAGCGTTACTCCTGCTCGGACTCCTCAGCCTGCTTACGGCTGCGGATGAGGTGCGCCACGCCGATGCACAGCACCGCGCCACCAGCGATCCAAGTGAAGGTCACGCCGTTAAGACCGGTGAGGGGAAGGCCGACCTGCTTGGTATCGCCAACGGTGATGTTGAAGGTGCCGTCGTCGTTTGTAGCTGTGCCAGTCTCGGCTTCGAGCCTGTTGTCGCCCTTCTCATCATTCGGCGTACCGATGATAACCTGATCACTTGGAGCGGTTAGTTCATACTTATCCGTGCTCGAGCTTTCACCTGTTGTCCCGCTTTCATTCTTCGGCTTAATCGTGAAATCGAAAGGTGCGACCTTATCGTAGTTTTCAGGGGCGCCAGTCTCCTCTACCGTATAGGTTCCCGCACCGAGGCCCTTGACAGCAAAGGTGCCATCGTCGCCAGTCGTGAACTCATACGCATCATCTCCAAGAGTTCCATCGGAGTGAACGTATTTCCCCATTAGGTTTGAATCCGCCGCTGTCTTCACCTTGATGGTAAATTGTGCATTCGGTAGTGCGTTCTCGGTGCCAAGGTCAACCTTATTCAGTTTAAGGCCATAGGTGTAGGTCTTGACCTCATCGGGCACCGTCGTGCCGGTGTCGTTGGTCATAGGGTTGTTTGAATACTCAAGTTTGACAGTGTTGGTGTTACCCGCATTGTCTCCAACGGTAGCCATGCTGTTAATCTTTGCCTTATAGGAGACGACGATGCAAGAATTCTCCGTGATGGTCACGCCTTGGATAGTTTTAAGGTTGTTGCAAGTCCATGTCGTCGTAACGCTACCGTCAGACGGATCGGCATCATAAGACTTCTCGGTAAAGTCCGTCGTAATATCTTTCCCCGTATTATTCGTATGGCTCGGATCGGCTTTTGCTGCCTCAGGGGAATCGTACAGATACACCTTGGCGCTATTCTTCTGCAGCGTCAGGCCCTTGGAAATCTGGTCGGAGAACTGATAGAAATACGTGCTGTACTTATCGAAGTTCTCGGCGACGGTACCGTAAAGGTTGTACGTCACGTCCTGGCCGATCCGAGAGTCGGCGGCATCGTACTCCGTACCGTCTTTATCGCTTACGATCTTCTTCTCGACAGTGGGGATGCCCGTTTTCTCGGTGATTTCAACAGGCGCACTTCCCACGACAGTGAAGATGGGGGACGTACCTGCCTCACCATCACCAATAGTGTCAGCCTTGGTCACAAAGAGCCAGTAACCATGCTTAAGGCCGGAGGCAACGCGCTTGGTCGTTGTCGTCTTGTCAGTAAGATCGTCTACGGCAGCGGCAATCTTATAAGCAATGTGATTAGAGTCAACACGGGTTGTCTTATCGGTCCCTGTCACCTTGGACGTTATCCAGTCTGCAGCATCCTGAGCGGTTATACCACCGTAACCGTTATCCTTAATGACATTCTCGACAGCCGTCTTCACATCATCGTTCGCCCAGGTGATATTGCGCACAACCGTCTTACCCTTGACTATCGCAACATCAGCATTAAAAATCTGATAGCCATAGAATTCGGTATCGTTGCCCTTAACGTTCGTGATGGTCACCGAGCCATTCGCAGTCGCAGCACCCTCCGCAGCAAACGCCATACTCACCGGGGCCATGACTCCACCGAAGCTCAGGGCTGCGGTGAGGCCAGCGGTTACTGCCAGGCGTGCGATGTTCTTGCTCATGCTCATCTTCTTTTCCTCTGCTTTCTGCTTGAAGTCCATTTGATCTAAATCTGTCTGTCTGTGTCTTAGCATCTGCTTCGCTACGTCTCGCCCCGCTCTCTGTGGGGCTGCCAGCTACTCTTTATGGCTGCCACCTCCCCGCTTGACCAGGAGCGCGGCCACGATGAGCGCGGCTCCGGCGACCGCTGCGGCGGCCGCGGCGTACATTGCCATATCGCCAGTCGAGGGCATAAAGCCTCCGGTGATAATGCTAGGGGGTGTGCCGGTGGGCGTGTTGATGAGCGACGCCTCCAGGCTGCCCGTCGACCCGTCCGCGCTGTCGGCGCGCAGGGGCGACTCGGCCGTGATGGTGAGTTTGGGCTTGGCGGCGGCCACCTGGTCGACGTCCAGGCCCTCGGCCTTGACCGTCACGGAGCGCGTGCCCTCGAAGGCGGTGTAGCCCTTGGGCGCCTTGAGCTCGCGGACCTCCAGCTTGCCCGAGTCCACGCCCGAGACGGTCACGCGGCCGTCCTCGCCCGTGGTGACGGTGGCCTTGCCCTCCGCATCCCACGTGCCGTCGGCCGCCAGCGTGCGGCCGCGGTCGTCGGCGATGCTCAGGACCGCCCCGGCAAGCGGCTTGTCACCGTCGCTGCCGCGCTTGGTGAGCGCGAGATCCCAGGTGTAGGCGCACGCGTCGTCGCTCGGCGTGCGGGTGAAGCCGGCGTCGCCAGACTGGTCGGCAAAGGGAGAGCGCGGGTAGCGCAGGTAGACCTCGTTGGGGTTTCCCTTCGCGATGCCGTGATTGCATGCGCTGTTGAGCGGCGCGTTGTACACGGCGACCACGCGGGCGCCCGCGGTGAAGGCGTCGGCCCCGCCGAGCGCGGCGATGAGGTCGCCGGTGCGCACGGTGAAGGTCTTGCCGTCGGCCGCCACCTTGGTGGCGCACTGGGCCGTGATGTCGGTCCAGCCCTTCGCGGGCTCGGTGCCGGCGCGGCCGTCCTTGCCGGCCGAGACGGCGTCGAAGCCGCCGTCCGTGCCCGCCGCCGCGTACACGCGCATGCTCGCGGCCACCTTGGAGGGGTCGAGCCCCGCGCTCATGGTGTCGACGAACTGCACCGCGTAGGTGTCGTAGGCGGAAAGGCCCGCCGGGACCGTGGCCGAGAGGCGCCAGTACAGGTCGTCGGCGACCGTGGCGTCGGCGGCCTTCTGCCATGCGGCGGTGCTGTCCTCCAGCACGTGCTTGGCGACCTTGGGGGTCGCCGCCTTGGGCTTGACGGTGACGGCGCTGCCGCCGACCAGGGCCATGATCGGCGCGGTGCCGGCCTCGCCTTGGGCGATGGCGTCGTCGTCGGCGACGATGAGCCAGTAGCCGCAGGGCAGCTCGGCCGCCGTGCCCGCGTTAAGGGCCACGGGCTCGGCGCCAGAGCTCTGGAGGGAACGAGCGAGCTGTGCGCTCAGCGCGCTCGTAAGGTGAGAATCGGTGTTGAGCCACTCGGCAGCTTCCTGCGCGGTGGTCTGGGAATTGGGCATGCCGGCGCTATGCAGCACAGGCAGGACAGCGTCGCGCGCGGCGTCGCTTGCCCAGGCGAGGTCGGTGGCGATCTTGGCGTCGCTGTCGCCGTCGACGACGTTGGCGCTAAAGATCTGGTAGGCGTCGTAGCTGCGCGCCACGGTGCCGCTCACCGTGATGGAACCGGTCGAGGTCGGCGCGGCCTGCGCGGATGCGGGGAACACAACCGCGCAGATGCCGATCAGGAGGGCAAGCAGCGCAAACAAGATCGGGAAGGAGCAAACTTTCTTATTCACGACGCTCGCCTCCCTTCGCATTCGCCTTGCGACGAATGTGCATCCAGGCCGCAGCAGCGCAAAGCACCGCCGCGCCGGCAAGGTACGTCAGCGTGACGCCCGACATACCAGAAAGGGGCAAAGAGGTGGAGTAGGTGTTGGTGAAGGTGGGGATGGAGTCGTCGGTGAGGTTCAGTTCTTCGGCACTGACGTCAGCTTTCCAGTTGCCATCGGAGTCAACGGTTCCCTTCTTGTAGGTCACTTCACATTTGATAGTCTTATCAGGCTGAACAGTTGCCTTGGCCGCAATCTTATAGACCGAGTGGTCGTACGTGTAGTGCGAGAACTGCGAACCGTCGGTTTTCTCGCGCACATAGTACGTAAAGGTCTTGAAAAGGCCACCCGCGGAGTCGCCCGAGTCGTCGGGATTATCCCTGATATCAGAGAGCGAATACTTGAGCTCAACCTCTTTATCAGCGGTGCCCTTGAACGAAAGCGTCTGCTTCGTACCTTTACCAGAGGTGGTCACGGCAGTACCGATGATATGTTGAAATTTGCTGTCTTTCGCAAGCTGAAGTGTAAACTCCTTCATCTCGCCACCCTTAACGACCTTAGTCGCCTTAGGAGTCCAGGAAACCTCAGAGTCGTACGTGTTGGTGAAGGTTGCCTTGTTGGTGGAGGTTGCGCTGTTGGAGTCGACGATCGAATAATACCCATTAGCATCTGCTGACGCAGTCCTCGGCGAGTTAGCTGAACCCCCGGGATTCTTAGTCACGTCCACCCTATCAATCGTGAAGTTATAGACCTTAAGATCTTTAGTATCATGCGGGTTTCCCTGTGTCGGAACAGACATAAGTACAGTCGGCGTGCATTTGACTGTCACCTTAATCTCGTATACAGCATGATCGTATATGACACCAGGAAGATTGCCCGTATCTTCGACCAAGTAGTATGTAATTTCGCCAGTACCATTCGCTAATAACTGCTCGCGAAGCTGTTTGTCGTTAAGAAGCCGCTCGAGCTTCTCGCTAAGGTCAAAGGCGATGTGGCCATCAGCGCCATTTTGGGCAGATTCGACAAACTCGCAGCCACCATTGTCGAATTTATCATTCTTCCAAGAAGGCGCCTTCGCAGTATCCGAGTTCTTACGATAAACCGTAAACTTGAATTCCCCATCTTTGAGGTCGCGGCCGGCCAGCTCCTTGGTTGCCTTCAACTTAAGGCTTGGATAGACGTACGTATCCGCAGGCACGCCTAGGTACAAGTCGCCATTCGACATGATGCCGCCACCATGGTCCCAGGAATAGTTGCCCGTGATGAAAGTTGTCGCTTCATTCTGCGCACGATTCCGCGCATCAATCGCCGCCTCATCCCCGTCCTTAACACCCGAGGTCAGGCCGATGCTATTTTCTACCCCAACAGCACCGTTGACGGGAATGGTGATAGCTTTTTTAAGTTCGATGCTTCCCGAGTACCGGGCGTCTCCACCGCCAAGCATCTTACCGGTTACCACTGCGACCGGCGTATTGTGACCCCGCGCTGCGAGGAAGAAATCGGCATGACCGTACTTGCGAAACACCTCCGATTTGTATGCATCTTGATCTTCAGTCTTATCAAAACCATCAGCACCACCAGCTGAAAGATGGGGCGTACCATCATTACCCTTGTTTTCTGCCGAATTGTACCCGGTGGCTTTTTGCTCACTGCCAGCAGACTTATTGCCAAAGATTGCCGTGCCCTTAGTGTTCGTTACCAACGTCTTGCCCGTCGGGCAGACTGCAACGCCACCACCATAGCCACCAGCGGTATTGCTGCTAATGTACGAGTTGTATACAAATAATCTACCAGCGGTCTTTTCCATACCCTCATTCGAGTTTCCCTGGACGAAGATACCGCCACCGCCCCAGTCAAAGCGAGACATGCAGTGATTATTTGTGATGTAGACTGGGCTATCGTTTGACGATCCATTTATCATCGCGTCAACCATCTGGCCCACTCGAATGCCAGCACCTTCAGATCGGTAGCTCACGTTAGAGGCAATAATTCCTCCCGTGATATTCAGCCACGCCATACCCGTACGGGATTGGTTATTACGGTTGACATCCGTGACATAAACGCCACCGCCGGCTTCCTCGGAGTAGTTGCCGGTAATCTGGCCACCGGAAATGGCAACATGGGCGCCGTTATTGGCAGCAAGACCAGCGCCGCCATGACAACCCCAGCCATCGTGGCCGCAAAACTTGGCGTATTTATTGTTAGTGATGTAGCCACCAGAAACGGTCACACTACCGCCCGAAACCAAGATGCCGCCACCGTGACCATCCGCCTCGCCGTACGTAGCGTTGCCAGAGATGATTCCACCCGTAAGCTTCAAGGTGGCTCCGTTGTCAGCATAGACGCCGCCGCCAGAAGCTGCCTTGTTTCCCGCGACCACACCGTCTGTCATTTCGAGGCTGGCTTTCGCGCCCGTTATGCACAGACCACCGCCCCAGCCACCACCGCTACCGTTGGTGACGTAACCGCCAGAAATATTGACGGTGCCTTGAGAGAAAATAACGTGACCGTTGTTGCGCAGGGTACGAGGCGTTGTGATCATGCCACCCTCAAGGTTGAGCGTGCCCCCTTCCTCAACGGAAATGACTCGATTTACATAGCCCTTTTTGCATGCAACGATAGCGCCGAAATCGTCAACAGTGTGCTTGTAGGTCTTTTCGCTAGTACCAAGACCGTTAGGCGTGCTTTCAGTTACGAAGTATCTGAGTGATTGTGGAGCACTTTCATCATTGAACTGCATCTCTGCTAACTGACCAGGTTCAGCACCGGCAGCTATAGTCTTGGAGTCATTCGCCTCACCTTTAACAGTTAGCGTAAAGCCATTTTTAATTGTGATAAATGCACAAACAGGCTCGGCCCGGCTCTGGTCACTGTTACCGTTACTGTAATAAAGCTTGTGACCCGCAAGGTCGATCGTAGTGTTTTGGTCGATGGCGATCGGCGAGCTCGAACTTATATCAGCAGCCAGACGCAGCTCTGCGGGCTTGTTCGGCGCGGTAAGGGCAAGGTACGTTGCCAGGTCTTCGTCACTCTTCAGCAGCGTGTACCCATCCTTATCTATTTGAAGTCCCGGAACCTCACCTTCATTTGCAACAGTAGCGACCTTATAGACAGACTGTCCATCATCTGCGGGCTGTGCAGCGCTCTCGGCTCCCGTGTCATCAGACGACGGGGCCGCCCTGAGAGCATCGGCGTTAGTCTCGCCGTTCTCGGCCTCGTCACTATTCTGGTTTTCGGTATCCCCGTTGTTGGTGTTGCCTACATCAGTAGACTCACTTGAGGAACCCCCCCCCATCACAGTTTCCTCGGTAGAAACCGTCTGGGCATCGTTGGCAATGGCCTGCGAGATCGGGGGCATGACGAGCGACAGTACCAGGCTCAAAACGGAGGCTCCGCACAAAACGCCTGCCAGTACACGGCGCGTCGCTTTTTTACTCTGCTTAGATCTGTCTGAATTCGCTTTCATCGATGTCTCCTCCCCAAGAGACCGCGATCTTGCTCTTTCACCATCAAACTTGGGCGCGCAACCTATAATTGCTCGCGCTCGATATGCATATTATTACTCTTTGTTTAAACAACGCAAGCCTAACAATGTCAGTTTTGCTTTACGTTGCCTTAACTTCTTGACAATTATTCAAACTATGCATTGTTTTTCGAGGGTTAAATTTCGGAAAGACGCTGGTAAACTCGTTAGCAAATCTAGATAAATGACACTTTACCATTGTTTGTACAACTCTTTGTTTTAACCCGCTCAATCTGTGAACGGTCAAAATTGCGCCGTGAATGGCAGTATATCTACCTGCAAATATTAGTTATGAGCTAATTGGTCAATTACTGCACAACCAGCGTGTGCCGACATGTTCATACATCGACACTTGAATGACATCGCATGTTACCGGCTGCAAATCTCCTCGCTACAAAAAAGCGTTCCAACAATCGACTGTTGGAACGCTTGGAAAACCACCACAAAGGCGCTCTGCCCTCTTTGTGGCTGCCCCCAGGCGCTACAGAAGATGTTCCTCGATAAAGATCGCAATGCCGTCATTGTCGTTGCTGGCGGTTACAAAATCGGCGGCGGCGCGGGTGGCGGCGCTGCCGTTTGCCATGGCAACGCCCACGCCGGCGTCGGCCACCATGCAGGTGTCGTTATCGGCATCGCCAAACACGCAGATGTTCTGGAGCTCCATGTCGTTGAGCTCCGCCACGCGCACAAGGCCGCGAGTCTTGGACACGCGCGGATCCATGAATTCGTAGAGCCGCTGCGTGGTTTGCAGAGCTGCCGCCTTAACAGTGTCATCGGCAAACGTCGACGCCCGCTCAATCACCCGCGGCATTACCTCGGGTGCCATGGTAAACATCACCTTGGGCTGCGGCCCGCGCAAGAACTCGGCAAAATCGACCACCTGGTAGGGCACGCCGTCGACGCGCGACAGGTGCTCGACGCACGCATTGCTCTCGGGCACGTAGAACACGCCGTCTCGGGGACAGACGGGCGTTGCCGGAAGGTCCGCCATGTGCTTGCAGATGCGCGCGATGGTCTCGCCCGGCAGCGGATAGCTCAGCTCGTTGATGTCGTGCGCACGGTCGATGACCTCGGCGCCACCGCAACCCACGAGCACGTCCACCAGGCCTTCGATGCCCCAGAGCTCGTACATGGCCTCGGTCGCGTGGGCGTCGCGCCCGGTGCACAGGCCAAAGAGCACACCGCGCTCGCGCAGGGCGCGGATCGCCGCCACGGTGCGCGGGGACACCGTGTGCTGGCTCGTGAGCAGTGTGCCGTCGATATCGCAGAACACGGCTTTGATATGGCTGAAGGTGGCGTCCATGGGGGCCTTTCTGGGTTGTGCGGCGGTGTGGGGTGTATTCGCAAACGGCGTACATGGTATACCAAGGCGCAGGCGCGGCCTGCCAAAGCAAAAACCACCACAAAGGTGCCTGGCCCCTTTGTGGTGGAAGTGACATTTGCGGGCCAAACCATCACAACATTCGACGTTTTTCGGCAAAATCGCGTTTTTTACCGAATGTTGTGATGGTTTCTTACTGCTTTACGGCACGTTCCAAGTGATTGCGTCCAAACAGCAGCAACGCCGCAGGGACCGCCGTCACGACCATGCCCGCCCCCACGAGTGTCCGTTGTACGCCAAATGTTGCCGCCAGCCACGGTGCAACCGCCAGAGGGGCCACGCCAGCGAACATATTGCCAAAGCCCATGACCGAATTGACGCGACCGAGCTGCTCGAGCGGAGCCGTCGTTTGCACAATGGTGTTGTGGAGCGGGTTGACGACGCCCCAAGCTATGCCCAGGGCGATCTGGCCGACGAGGGCTACGCCCACGTGCGGCGTTCCCACATAGAGCAAACTTCCCAGGCCCACGGACATGAGCGCCACGAGCAGCGTTTTGAGGTTGACCAGGTGCGGCGGCAAGCGGAGCGCGAGCACAGCACCCAGCACCGCGCCCACGCCCGAGGCAGACGAGAGCCAACCCATCCATTCAACGCCGACGTGCAGGACATCGCGGTAGAAGAACGACTCCAGCGGATCGAAGGCTCCGTAGCCAAAGTTCGAAAGAAAGATAATGCAGAACAGCAGGGCGAGGACGCTGTTGGTGAAGACTGTCTTGATGCTGGCTGCGAAGGTGGCGCGGGAGGATGCGCTGGGGTTGGAGCTTTGTCCCGCGCGCTCCCCTTCCTCTGCCGAATCGGCATCCGCATGCCCGGCGACATGGCTGGTCTGCGGCCTAAAGCCCCAGCCGGCGATGAGTGCCAGCACGGTAAAGAGCATCATAAGCACGAACACCGCGCGCGACGACGCAGCCGCCGCGACAAAGCCGCCCAGCGTGGGGCCAACGATGATACTCACGTTTGAGAACATGGCAATGGCGGAGTTGATGTCTTTGAGCTCGGCAGGATCATCGGTGAGGTAGGCTGGATAGGATGTGGCGATGGGCTGGGCGAACCCCATCACAAAGCCCAGGAGCATCGCACCGGCAAGGACTGTTCCGGTCGTGCTGCCAAAGGCGATGATTGCCGTGCCAGTTGCGAGCGTGCCGACGATGCTCAGCAAGAAATGGCGGCGCGGACCCCAGGCGTCGAGTGCCGCGCCACCCGCAAAGGATCCCAGGATCACGAAAACGTTCATGAACAGGACGGCCAGCGATGTCGCGACGACTGAGGCATCGTCCGCATAGGTAAGCGTTCCGATGACGCCGATAAAATAACTGGTCTGAAACCCGGTGTAGATGAGGAAGCGCATCGCCACCAGGCGCTTGGCCTGCACGGACAGCGATGATTGAGGCTTTGAGAAAAGAGAGGCGAGCATGGAGACTCCTTGTTTCATACGAATGCGGACGGCGGGCATTCGCCACCGTCTGTCAAATCAATCGGTGGCGCGCGCAGACGTGGTGTAAGAGCGTCCCGAGGTCCGTCGCTGCAAGTC
>CAJMMN010000013.1 GCA_905214525.1 uncultured bacterium | reverse complement strand
CTGCGGAAACGCGGGGTCCGTTCAGGCTGTTGCGTTGAGATTGAAAATCAACCGACCCCCTTGAACACTCGCTTGCATGTATGGTGCTCGAGGCGAGACTCGAAGGGCCTTCGCTTCGCGAAGCCCCGGGCTTCGGGCGCGTGGCGCCCTCGCCACGCTCCGCTACAAACAGGCCACAGGCCTGTTTGCTTAACGCTTCGCGCGCTCACGCGAGTCCGGCACGAAAAAGGGGGCCGCAACCCCCTTGAACGCTCACTTGCATGTATGGTGCCCGAGGCGAGACTCGAACTCGCACGTTGTTGCCAACGGTGGATTTTGAGTCCACTGCGTCTGCCAATTCCGCCACTCGGGCACGCAATGCGTGAGTTAGTTTATCACAGCTTTCTACCGATTAGTCCGAAAATGGAACTTCGAGCATTTCGATGAGTTCGACCGTGCGGAGCATCTCGCGCCGACGGCATCCGCAACCGTCGACCGAAGCCTCACCCATCTGGTTATCGTAAGGGTCCTCGCGCATGCCGTCGAAAGAGGGCTCAAACTCTGCCTGGAATCGATTGTTGGCCACCATACGCCACGGGTCGAGATTGCCAAAGTAGTGACGGCGGCGCCACTCCTCCCCCATCCTGCGAGCAGAAGATCCAAATGACACGTCGGCGTTGAGCCATCCGGTCTGCGGCGTATAGAACTCTGCCCAGTCGTGCGACCCCACCGAATCGGGCGCAACATACAGGCCGCTCTGCCAACGGGCAGGCACGCCCGCGATACGGCACATGGTGATAAACGTGAGCGCCATAACGCCGCAATCGCCGCGGAGCGAATGCGCGCAGTCATCGGCAATAGATCCCAAAAGCAAGTACGGCGGCTGATAGCGATAGTCGATGTACTGCGTCAGGTAATCATAGATAGCACGGGCGCGATCGAGCGGATCCTCGAGCCCGTCAATGACACGGGCTGTCAGCTGCTGTAGATACGGCGTGAATGCAATGTGCGGACGGTCCTCGGAGGTGTCCACGGGCAGTGGCGCGTCCATGCAAGGATGCACCGGAAGCGCACCCCCATAGACATCACGATAAGCGGCATCAATTTGATAGCGATAGGTCACCGAGAATGAGCGCTCACTCGAAGAAGACCACGAGGCGGTACGCGCCGAAGCATTCGCGGGGGCAACAGCACCCTCCGGCGTCATATCGAGAACCTCGATATGAGACTGTTGACGACAGGCGGCGGCAACGGGTAGCCACGCGCGAACGGTCTCCCCTTCCAGAGCGCCGGGGACAGACACGGACGCTTTAAGCGTAATGACGCGAGCCAATCCGTTTTGTGACTCCATCTCCTTGAGCATCTCGTTGCGCAGTGCTATTCCGTCCGTAGAATCGGGCCGCATGCCGGGAACCTCTTTGGGATATACGCGAAGCGAATCGAGGAAGTTGTCGAGAACGAACAGTTCGCCATCGATAAAGCGCCAGTCAATACGCTTACGATTAATCAGGTCATCAAACTGCTCTTCGGTAAACTCTGGCCACTCCTCGCGAATCATCGCAATAGCCTGGTCGCGCGACACCGAAAAATGAAGCGGCGTCTCGAGCATGCGATACCGCTCGGCACGAACACAAGCAGCCAGCGAAGGCTCGGGGTTCTGCTCCAAAAGGCGATCGCAGGCAGCAACAGCCTGCGTCAAATACCCGGCATCCATAAGACGAAGAATCTCGGGCGGCAGTCCAACATCGAGATGACGAAAGTCATCACAGCAAACATCAGCAGAGCAACCAACTGGACCCTCGTCAATAACCTTCCCATCCGAAGGCAGCACATTAATAACAGCCATACCAAAACTCCAAGTCACTAGAACGCTTGAAGCCCATTGTAGCGAGATAAAAAGAAAGCCCCAACAAGGGAGCCATCAACACCGCTGAACGGTAACCATATAACTAAAATCAGACCAGTAACCCTGTAGCAAGTTAACAAAGGAGGCCCCGTTTCCCCGGAGCTGATTCCGTCGCGCGACTTCTGTCGAAGCCAGGTGAGCGCGAGGGAAACAGCGTAGGGGAAACGGGGCCTCCGGCGGGAAGTTAAACCGCTGCTTACGCCTTGTTGACGGAGCCAAACTCCTCCATGAGCTCCTTGGTGCGGGCAACGATGTTGTCGCGACCAGGCTTGAGGAGCTTGCGGGGGTCAAAGCCCTTGCCCTGCTGATCCTTGCCAGCCTCGATGTACTCGCGGACGCCCTTGGCGAAGACGAGCTGCAGGTCGGTGTTGACGTTGATCTTGGAGATGCCCAGGGAGATGGCCTTCTTGATCTGATCCTCGGGGATGCCGGTGCCACCGTGCAGAACGAGGGGCAGGTCACCGGTCTGGGCCTTAATCTCGCCCAGACGCTCGAAGGAAAGACCAGCCCAGTCGGCGGGGTACACGCCGTGGATGTTGCCGATGCCGCAGGCGAGGAAGTCGACACCCAGGTCAGCGATCTGCTTGCACTCAGCAGGATCAGCGAGCTCGCCGCTGGAGGTCACGCCGTCCTCGGTGCCGCCGATGCCGCCGACCTCGGCCTCGATGGACATGCCCTTGGAGTGGGCAAGCTCAACGAGCTCCTTGGTGCGGTCGAGGTTAAGCTGGAAGGTCTCCTCGTGAGAGCCGTCATACATGATGGACGTGAAGCCGGCCTCGATGCACTTGAAGCAATCCTCGTAAGAACCGTGATCGAGGTGAAGGGCGACGGGAACGGTAACGCCCGTGGCCTCGACGGCAGCCTTGACCATGTCGGCGCAGACCTTGAAACCGCCCATCCACTTAGCGGCACCAGCGGTGCACTGAAGGATCAGCGGAGACTTGGCCTCCTCGGCGGCCTGGAGAATAGCCAGGGTCCACTCGAGGTTGTTGGTGTTGAAGGCACCAAGACCGTACTTGCCGGCCTCGGCCTTCTTGAGCATGTCTGCTGCGTTGACGAGCATAAAAGAAACCTCCTGTAAGGTTGCTCCGATAACGCCTGAGATTTTACCACGGCGCACCCGAGCATAAACGTTCGTTTGTTCACGAATATCGTCCAAACAGACTTTTTTGACCGTTTGCCCTACGAAATCGACCCGTTGGGGAAAAATAGCTTGACGTTTGGACGCTTCTCGTGCTTCAAAAGCCGACTATTAAGCTAAATCTGCATGAAAGGGTTCTGCATGAGCTCGCGTGCCATGGTGGTCGAATCGCCATGACCGGTTAGGCAAACGGTATCGGGCGGGAGAAGCCGGGCGAGCTTGGAGAGCGAGCGCAGAATCGCCGCCTCGTCTCCTCCAGAAAGATCGGTGCGGCCGTGCCCACCCGGAAACAGGGTGTCGCCCACAAAGGCAATGTTCCCCTGCTCGGTGGCAGCAAACAAGACGATCCCGCCCGGCGTATGCCCTGGCGTCTCGATCACCTGCAGGTAGATATCGCCCACCTTGATAGCATCTCCCTCGGCGAGCAGGTGCGTCGGCTCCCCGGGGTCAGGCGTCTCAATGCCCCACATAGCTCGCTGTTCCTCGATGTTCGCATGCGGCACCGCCACATCCTTAGCACACAGCTCATACTGGCAGCCCTCGCCAACGGTGGTTCGCACGCCTGCAACACCACCAACATGATCGGCATGGCCATGAGTGCATACGGCGCCAAACACGCGTACGCCGGGATGCTCGGCTCGAATATGCTCCACCAAGCGCTCGCCTTCCCATGCGGGGTCGATAATCACGCACTCATTGTCCGAAATGACAGCATAGCTATTGGTCTGAATGGGACCGTTTACGAGCGTCTCGATCTCGACCGATCCCTTGGGAGTTAAATCCAAGGACACAGCACTCATGTCCCTCTCCTCTCTATAGAACTCGAGGCATCAAACGATGCCTCGAGTGTAGCGAATATCGATAATGTGGCACGTTCGTCGCGACTAAACGCGGCGCTTAAGCTGGGCTCCACCCTCGCCGGGCATCAAGCGACGCGCGTCGTAGACCGAGTCAACGCTGCTGATAGAGGCCAGCAGCGGATCCAGACCACTCGCGTCCGAGATCTCGACCATAAAGCGCAGGGTTGCAATACCCTCGCGGTTGGTCGACGTGGCGGCAGAAAGGATATTGCCACCCGCATCGCCAATGGCAATGGTGACATCCTTGAGCAGGCCCATGCGGTCCAGGCACTCGACCACGATCTCGACCTGGAAGAGGGTGTCGGCAGCGCCGTCCCATTCCACATCGATCATGCGCTCGGGATGCTCCATAAGACCCTTGACGTTGGGGCAGTTGGCGCGATGCACCGAAACGCCACGACCGCGCGTGATGAAGCCGACGATGTCGTCGCCCGTCACGGGGTTGCAGCAATGGGCCAGACGGACCAGCAGGCCGCTGTTGCTCTCGCCCTTGACGATAATGCCGTTGCTGGCGCTCTTGCCGCGCTTTTGCGGCTTGCGGTTGGAGCCGCGGGCAGGCTGCTTGACGACCTCGGCGATAGCCTCGGCCTTGGTGAGCTGTTCCTCGGGTTTGGGGTCCAAGATTTGCTCGACCTTATTGCCAACGGCACGTGGGGCGACTTTGCCCGCACCAACGGCGGCAAACAGGTCCTCGAGCTGTTTATAGTTAAACTGCTCCGCCACGGCGTTGAGCGCACGCGTGGATCGTGGCGTAGAGATGCCATATCCGCGCTTGCGCAGGTCCTTAGCCAGTATATCGCGGCCGGCGGCAGCGTCGTCGTCCTTGGTCGCGGCGGCGAAGTAACGGCGGATCTTTGACTTGGCGGAAGGTGTCTTAACGATCTTGAGCCAATCACGCGACGGCTTGGAACTCTTGTTGGTCAGAATCTCGACACGGTCGCCCGTCTTGATCTCGTGCGTGAGCGGGGCCACCGCACCGTTGATCTTAGCGCCGACGCAGTGGTTTCCCACCTCGGTGTGAACGGCGTAGGCAAAGTCGAGCGGCGTGGAGCCGGCACGAAGCGCCATGACCTCGCCCTTGGGCGTAAAGACGAAAATCTCCTGATCGAAGAGGTCGACCTTCAGCGAATGCAGGTATTCCTTGGCGTCGGTGATCTCATCAGACGCAGCCCAATCGAGCGAATGTTTGAGCCAGTTAATCTGGTCGTCCAAGCGCTGGGCATCATTGGTCTTAGACGCGGACGATCCGCCCGACTTCTTATAGAGCCAGTGGGCGGCAATACCGTACTCGGCCTGCTCGTGCATCTCGTAGGTACGAATCTGAATCTCGAGCGGACGAGCCGTGGGGCCGATAACCGTCGTGTGGAGCGACTGGTAGTTATTGACCTTGGGCATGGCGATATAGTCTTTAAAGCGCCCGGGCATGGGGTGCCACAGCGTATGCACCGCACCGAGCGTGGAATAGCAATCGCGCACCGAATGCGTGATGACGCGCAGTGCCACCAGGTCGTAGATCTCGGAAAATTCCTTGCCCTTGCGCTTCATCTTTTGGTAGATGGACCAATAGTGCTTGGAACGGCCGTTGATCTGAAAGCCCTCCAGGCCAATGCGGTTGAGCTCGTCGGTGAGTGTCTTGATGGTCTCGGCCAGATAGCGCTCACGGACCTCGCGCGACTCCGCCACCATGCGTGCGATGCGCTGGTAGGCGTCGGGTTCAAGGTAGAAGAAGGACAGATCCTCGAGTTCCCATTTAATGGAGCTCATGCCCAGACGGTCGGCCAGGGGCGCATACACGTCCATGGTCTCGCGGGCCTTAAACAAGCGACGGTCCTCACGCAGGGCCGCAAGGGTGCGCATGTTGTGCAGACGGTCGGCAAGCTTAACGATGATGACGCGGATGTCCTTGGACATGGCGAGGAACATCTTTCGCAGCGTGAGCGCCTGTTTCTCGTCCATGCTGTCGACTTCGATGTTGGTGAGCTTGGTCACGCCATCGACGAGCTCGGCCACCGTATCGCCAAACAGGCCGGAAACATCGGCAAGCGAGGTCTCGGTATCCTCGACGGTATCGTGCAGCAGCGCGGCGCACACCACATCGCAGTCCATCTTGAGATCGGCCAAAATGATGGCTACCTCGACGGGATGGTTGATGTACATCTCACCCGAGCGGCGCTTTTGGTTGCAGTGCTTCTCGGCAGCAAAACAATAGGCCTGCTCCACCTTAGAAAAGTCGTCCTCATTCATATATTTGAGGCACAGGCGCTCCAGCTTGTCGTAGCTGTCCGCCATAATCTCGGGCGGCAGCTCATCGGCATGCTTATAGTGCTCCATCTCCGAGAACGGCTGGAGGGCGGAATCATGGGCGGTACGGGCTGCGGCATCCATCGAGGTCCCCTTCCCCTAGGCCCGCGGTACGATCGGGCGGTTAACTTTGGCTAGCATATCAGAAGCGCACGAATCGAGCGCCCAACTCCGGAAAGCCGAGAACTCCATGCGCGAGCGCAAGCCCTCCAAATAGCGAATTGACCTGCTCAATTGCACACGGCCGGGGTTTTCGGCCATCGCGATGCGACGGGTGTCGTCAAACCCCGAAACGCGACAGAAGCCAAGCTCTTCGAAGATTCCCAGGCCACTTTCCACCGAGCGCCCGTCGACCGGCGTGCGAGCATCGATGGCAAGGCACATCTGCGCGATGTCGATATCGCTCGCGCTAAAGGAATCGTCCCCGGTCTTGCCGCGGTTGGAGCGCCACATGGTTTGCAGCGCGCGATAGAGCGTGACGAGCTCGTCGCGCTCGGGCGCATAGCAGTCGAGTAGGCGCTCGTTAATGCGGGCGTCGCGCGACGAATAGAGCAGGTGAATCACGGCGGGCTGTCCATCGCGACCGGCGCGGCCACTCATCTGGTTAAACTCAATCGCGCCAAACGGCATGTGATAGAGCACGACATGGCGAATATCGGGAAGGTTGACGCCCTCGCCAAAGGCCGAAGTCGAGACGATGCAACTGAGGCTGCCGTCTCGGAATGCTTCCTCCACGCGGCGGCGATCGGGGCGCGCAAGACCCGCGTTATAGAACGCGATATGGGTTGCGCAATCGGGCACACGCTTGCGCAACGTCTTGGCGAGCGCCACGGACTGGTCGCGCGAATTAACGTAGATGACGGTCTTCTCCCCCGTCGCCACGATCGACACCAAACGGTTCTCGCGGCTCGCAAGGTCGCGGTCGTCCTCGAGCTGCAGGTTCTCGCGCACCGTCTCGTCGACCACCGTGCGAGTGATCGGCAGCATGCGGGCAAGCTCGGCCACGACCGGAGCCGTTGCGGTGGCCGTCGCAGCCATAACAACCGGGTCGCCCAGGGCTTTGAGGATATCGGGCATGTCGAGATAGGCGCTGCGGTCGCCGCCCTTGGCAAGGCCGGCGTGGTGCGCCTCATCGATAACGACAAAGCCGATGCGGCCCGAACGCGCGAAGCGGTCACGGTGGATAGATAGGAACTCGGGCGTCGTGAGCACGATACCGGTGCGGCCCGAAGCTAGGCCGGCGAACACATCATCGCGTGCGGCCTCCACGGTCTCGCCGGTCAGCACGCCAACGCCAATGCCAAGCGCTGCCATCGTCGACGAGAGGTGATAGGCCTGGTCGGCAACAAGCGCACGCAGCGGATAGACAAAGATGCTCGCACGTCCGCGAAGGACAGCCTCGCGCGCAGCATGTACATGGAAGATGAGAGACTTGCCGCGGCCCGTTCCCATAACGGCCAAGACGCTCTGGTGGTCGGCCAAGGCATCGAGCGCCTCAACCTGCGCGCGGTGCGGCTGGTTCGATCCGATAAAGCTATGGATAAGCGAGCGCGTGAGCTCGGTATAGGAAAGCTGGGCGAGCGTCTCGCGCTTACGCGACTCCAGGCGCAGGCCGGAATCCGCCGGCTGTACGCCACGACGAAGCTCGCATGCCGGATCGTCGACGCTGGGCAGCGTGGTATCGCGGACCAGAACATCCTTGATCATGAGCTTGGGCTTTACGCGACCTTGCCAATGCTCGGCCACGGCCTCGAACACCAAGTCGACGGCGCTATCACAATTGATGAGCTTATCGATCTGCGGCACGCGGAACATAATGGCCGGCACACTCGCGGCGCCATCGGTCGCCACGAAGCGCATGTGCTCGCCGGTTTTGCCCACCACGGCGCGATCGCACATTGTCACGCCCTCGGCCGCCAACAGCGGCACCTTGTTGCCCTGGCCAAACGGCTCAAGACGGGAGATCTGCTCGATGGTCTCAATATTCAGCTCGGAAAGGTCGACGGTGGCGGCGACCTCGTCGGTGTCTTCAAAGTCCTCGGCGGGAAGCTCCGATAGCACGGCGGAAAGGCGGCGGCGGAACTCATCGAGCTTGGATGCCTCGATGGTCACACCCACCGCACCGGCATGTCCGCCGCGACGAATCAGCAGGTCGGAACAGCGCTCGACGGCGTCAAACAGGTTAACTTTGCCCACCGAGCGACCCGATCCGCGCGCAACGCCGTCCTCAATCGAGAAGAGCAGCGCCGGCACGTGATAACGGTTGGTCAGGCGGCTCGCTACGATACCCTTGACGCCCTCGTGCCAGCCCTCGCCACCCACGACGATTGCGCGACCGCCGTCATAGGTCTCCTCGACCTTTGCCATGGCGTCGCGTGTGAGCTCCGCCTCGATCTCGCGGCGCTGACGGTTGATTTCCTCGAGCTCGGCTGCCAGTGCACTTGCCTCGATAGGATCGCGGGCAAGCAGCAGGTCGAGCGCCAGCTTGGGATCAGCCATGCGGCCGGCAGCATTCAGACGAGGGATGAGCGAAAACGACAGGCCGTCGGCCGTAATGGTAGAAAGGTCGGCCTTGGCAAGTGCGGCAAGCGCGATATAGCCGGGACGGGCCGTCACGCGCATCTGTTGGATGCCCTCGGCGACCAGTGCGCGATTCTCGGGCGTGAGCGGCATCATGTCGGACACGGTGCCCAGCGCCGCGACCTCGATCAGCGAACGCCAATACGACGGCTTGCCCAAACGCTCGCCCAGGACCTGCACCAGCTTGAGCGCCACACCGGCACCGGCAAGCTCGCGCGAGGGACCCTCGTCCTCGAGCTTGGGGTCGGTCAGGGGCACGCCCTGCGGCACCTGGTCGGACGGCTCGTGATGGTCCGTGACCACCAAATCGATCCCCAGGCTCTCCAGATAGGAGACCTCCTCCTTGGCGGCAATGCCGTTATCGACGGTCACGATCAGGTTGGGTTGGGCGAGCTCGTTGACGCGGTCGAGCGCCGCACGCGACAGGCCGTAGCCCTCGTCAAAGCGATGCGGAATAAACGGCGTGACGTTGGCGCCAAACGAACGTAGCGCCTCGGTCAACAGACAAGTCGACGTAATGCCGTCGACGTCAAAATCGCCAAAGACCGCGATGTGCTCGTGGTTGCGAATAGCGCGCTCGACGCGGTCGGCAACGACCGCCATGCCCGGAATAATGAGTGGGTCGGCCCAGTCGCGATCGAGCGAAGGCGTCAAAAACAGCTGGCCTTCCTCGATGGATGTTATGCCGTGCGCAACCATAATGCGCGCCACCAGCCCGGGTATGCCCAGGCCAGCCGAAAGCTCCTTTTCGAGCTCGGGGTTTTGCTGAGCGACCGCCCAGCGATGCGTCGTCTTAAGCGATGACATAGGCGCCCACCCCCGATAGGGGCAGGTCGCCGCGATACCTCTCACGGTTCATAGCGATGAGTCCTCTGTGTATGCCCGCTTCGGCAGGCAGATCTGTTGAACGGATTTATTATACCGTGCAGAGCAGACGCAAATCGCCGCAGCACGCCGCGGTTTCGGTAAACGATGCCGGTAATAGCCCCGAAATATTCGAGCGTTTCTGACGCACGGACGCATGCGAGCGTCTAGCATATCCATTCAAAACGGGTTCACGGGCAAAGGGAGTCACAAGCGCATATGAAGCAATGGGTTGGACTGGGCAAGTTTCTCGCGGGGCACATGCAGGTCATCGTTCCGATTTGCGTGACGCTCGGCGTGCTCTTTCCCCGGCAGATCGGCGTGCTCAAGCCCATCGTTCCCGCCCTGTTTGCCTTTATGACGTTCCAAGGTGCGCTCAGCAACACCTTTCACCAGGTGGCCGAGGTGTTCCGCCGTCCCCTACATTTGATTTTGGCGTTATTTGTCTCGGCCGTGCTCATCCCCATCGCGGCGTATGCCATGAGCTCACTGTTCTTTGGTTCCAACCCAAACCTTGTCTGCGGCATCGTGCTCGAGTACAGCGTACCCGTGGCAGTCACCGCCTTTATGTGGATTAGCATGTTCGGCGGCAACGGCCCGCTCGCGCTCACCATCATCCTGACGTCCTCGGTCATCTCACCTGTGACGATTCCGCTCACGCTCAAGCTCCTGCTGGGTGCCACCGTCGCAATCGATGTGTCGAGCATGATGCAGAACATGGCCTTTATGATTGCCATCCCTGCCATCCTCGGCATCGTGATCAACGAACTCACGCGCGGATGGGGACACGAGAAACTCTCCCCCGCGCTCTCGCCCGCCTGCAAGTTCATGATGATGAGCGTTATCGCGTCCAACTCCACCGCCATGAGCGAGTACGTGCTGCACATGAACGCGGTGCGCCTGGAAGTCGCCCTCTTTATTTTGACCTTCGCCATCAGCGGCTTTGTCGTCGGCATTCTGGTCGCCCGCGCGTTGCACCTGCCGTATAGCGAGACGACCACCATGTGCTTTACCTGCGGCATGCGCAATATCTCTTCGGGCGCCGTCATCGCCACGCAGTATTTTCCCGGCGAGGTCGTGTTTCCCGTCATGTGCGGAACGCTGTTTCAGCAGGTGCTCGCCTCGGTTATCGGACATCTCTTTGAGCGACTGACCGGCGAGGAGCGCGCCGCCCAGCGCAAGCGCGTCGAGGCCGGCCGCGACGCCATGGGACGCTAGACTGTCCGCATTACGCGGGTGATAGTCTTGCTATACGAGCGTTTCCAGATGCGCACGCAGGCGCTCTGCATCGATATCGAGCGTGGTCTCGGCATTGACCTGGGCCAAACGATAACCGACAAAGTAGGGCGAAACCACCCAACGCGGCAACACCTTGGCAATGGTCCGGCCGTCCATGTGGTAGAAGAACAAGTTGTACGACTCCGCGCGGCCGCCGTGGTGCTCGTGCAGGATATAGTGCAGGGCCACCTGAATCGCATCGGCAAACAGGTCCGCTTCGGCTTGGTCGCGGGCGTCGTCGCTGGCGGCGATTCCCTGTGGAGCCGAGACGTTAACCTCAAAGAATCCCATAATCGGTTCGGTTGAGATGTTGACCGAGATTCTCCCCTGTTGCCAAACATTGATGCCTTCGAAATTGGCGGAAGCCAGCGAAGCATAGCCGTCTTCCTGCTCCAAGCCCACAATCTGCATGTGTGGATGGACGAGGCTGCCGCCCGAAAGCGGGCCTTTGTTCTTGTACAGGAGCACACTGCGGTACTGTTGGGAATCGAGCATCTGCTGCCAACAGCCCAGGGCAAACCGCATCACATGATGCAGCTCATCCGGCTCATAGATCACCAGGTCGGCATCGTGATCGGCCGACTCGATCAGCACGGTTTGACGGGTGGCGCGCAGGGTCTTGAACTTATTCTCGAGCCAGATGCAGTCACCATCGCGCCGGATGATATCGGCAAGTTCCTCGGTATCGCAAAAGGGACACGCGGTGCCAGGGCGCCGGTTGTCGTCGGGCTTACCGTTCGCCTGCTGAACGTCAAATACCAGCGCCACGGGTTACGCCTCCAGCGGCACGATCTTGGTGCCATGGAGCTCGGAGACGCTCAATGCCGCCGCCACGGTATCGCGGTTGGCCGTAGAAATGCCGCCGCCGGGAAGGATGGTCAGGCGGTCGCCCGCATACTCGACAAGACGCGACAGGTGCTCCAGGTTGTCCTCGATCGGCGTTCCGGCAGCACCACCATGCGTCAGGATGCGCGTGATGCCGCAGTCGGCGAGTGTGTCAATGGCGTCCAGCTGAGCCTCGGGCGAGAGCTGGTCAAAGGCCATGTGGAAGGTGATATCGATGGCCCCGCGCTTGCACTCCTCGGTCGCGCAGCCCGTAGCCATCACGAGGGCGCCGAGGGTGAGCTCGTCGAGCGCCCAGCCGCCGGCACAGGGCTTGCAGCAGCCAAAGACCAGGCCGTCAACGCCGGCGCTCACGGCAAGACCCAAGTCCATCTCCATCATGCGCAGCTCGTCCTGGTTGTAGTGAAAGTCACCGCCACGCGGGCGAATCATGCACATCACTCGCGCGTCATGCTCGTGAGCATAGCTGACCGTAGTGCTGATAACGCCGGCCGAGGGCGTGGTACCACCGACGGCAAGGTTGTCGCACAGCTCAATGCGACCCGCACCGGCCTTGATGGCCGCCGGCACTCGCTCAAAGTTCTCGGCACAAAACTCGCACAGCATAGATAGACCCCCAAAGACAGCAAATGTTTTCCGACGGGCATTGTCGCACGCCCCCATGAAGTTGCGGTGGAATAGGGACTGTTTTGGCCTCTGGAGCCCGTATTCAGTCCCTATTTCACCGCAACTTAAAGGGGTGCTGACCGAAATGGTCAGCACCCCTTTTTGCTGTATAGAAGTAGTCGTTAGGGACGTTCTTAAACGACTATTCATTCAAGAACGTCCCCAACGACTATCCCAGGATCAGGCACGCTTTGGTGCGGGAAGGTAGCTGCTCAGAAATGTGGTCGAATGAGAGTTGCATCAAAGGAGCACTGGTTGGTGTTTCGCGCGATGCGTCAACCGACACTCGTCGCTATACCGGGGACAGACAGACCGGGCTCCCTATACGACAAATGTTGACATCATATACTATGTGTCATATAGTAGGTGTTACACAGTATACTACGAAAGGAGGTGTGCGGATGGAGGCACAGATGAAGCGCGGCTTCCTCGAGGCCTGCGTGCTCGCGGCCGTCTCGGGCGAGGAATCCTACGGCTATCAGATCGTGAAGGACGTGCCCGCGAGCATGGGGCTCACGGAGTCCACGCTCTATCCGTTGCTCAAGCGCCTGGAGAAGGCAGGGTGCATCACGGCGCGCTCCGCCGAGCACAACGGGCGGCTGCGAATGTACTACCGCATCACGGACACCGGGCATGAGCGTATCGCCGAGTTCCTCGCCGAATGGCCATCCGTGCAGGAAATCTACAGTTACGTGAAGGGAGCGCACCATGACGCGCGATGAGTTCTTGAACCGGCTGGGCGAGCTTCTGGCCTGTCTGCCGGCAGATCAGGTAAAGGAAACGCAGGAGTTCTACGCGGAGGCCATCGCCGACCGTATGGAGGACGGCATGACGGAGGCCGAGGCTGTGGCCGCCATGGGCACGCTCGGTGAGGTCGCCGAGGCAACGCTCGACGAACTGCCCGCCGTGCCGCGCGCAATTGCGAGGACCAAGCGCAAGAGCACGGCGCTTCTATGGGCGCTCGCCATCGTGGGCTCTCCGGTATGGATTCCGCTGCTGTTCGCGTTCGTCGCCGTTGCCGCTACAGTCTACATCTGCATTTGGGTTCTTGCGCTCTGCGTGTGGATCGTGGCCGCGGCATTCGGGGGCGCGGGCGTGGTGGGGCTCCTGTTCACCGTGGACGGCATCATTATCGGGCATGTTCCGTACGTTTTAACCTCGATGGGAATGGGATTCGCTTCCATCGGTGTGGCGCTCCTCGCGGGAGCCGGTGCCTGGACGGCGTCCAAGCAGATCGCGCGCCTCTCTGCCCTTTGGGCGAAGAAAGCCGTTTCGCCCTTCTGGAAAGATCGAGGCAGTAAGAGCCGCAGGGGCGCTGAAGCGGCGCCGCTTACGGCATAGGAAGGAGTGCAAACATGTCCAGCGTAAAATAGATTTACCTTGCCGTAGCGGGTGGGCTTGTTGCCACGGGGCTCGTCCTGGCTGCTATCGGATTTGTGGCCTCCGGCTTTAACCTCGCTGTGTTCAACACACAGATCGACCTGCGCGATGACACCATCATTCTGGGTGGTGTTGAAATAGACGACCCGACAGGGCTTCCACTCATCGAGCAGCTTGCCGAGGTTGGCGAGATCCATATTGGATCTGCAACGGCTGGTTCGTCTTCTCCTCGCAAATGATCGAGCTCGTAGCAGCCATCCCCCTTCGGGCGCACCACGACGGGCGTAAGCACGCCGCCCTCGAAGCCTTTTGACCTAGTTGCTGGGGACGTTCTTAAACGACTAGTCTTTCAAGAACGTCCCCAGCAACTACCCCAAATGCCAGAACCAAAGCAGCGCCGCAAGCAGAGGACGGACAGCGAGCGGGCACCAGAGCGAACAAATTGGCATGAAAAGAGGACGGCATAGACCTTCTGGTCATGCCGTCCTCTTTGAATGACTAGTTGTCGCTCTGGTGCCCGCGCAGCGTCGGCCGGTCCGCCGTTCGGTAGAACGGCGGAACCTCCTAGCCACCGAGATAGGCCTTGCGGACGTTATCGTCGTGCAGGAGCTCTTGGCCGGTGCCGGTCATGGTGATCTTGCCGGTCTCGAGCACGTAGCCACGCGTGGCGATGGAAAGCGCCATCTGCGCGTTTTGCTCGACCAGAAGCACCGTGGTGCCGGCCTTGTGCAGGTCCTCGACAATCTGGAAGATCTGTTCGATCAGAATCGGCGCCAGACCCATGGAAGGTTCGTCGAGCATAAGCAGTTTGGGGTTACTCATAAGGGCGCGCCCCATAACGAGCATCTGCTGCTCGCCGCCTGAAAGGGTGCCGGCGACCTGGCGACGGCGTTCCTTCAGGCGCGGGAACTGCTCGTAGACGCGCTCCAGGCCCGGAGCCACCGTGGACTTGGGCTGTGTATAGGCACCCATCTCCAGGTTCTCCTCGACCGTCATCTGCAAAAAGGCGCGACGTCCCTCGGGAACCTGAGCCAAGCCCTTACCAACCAGCTTATCAGCGGGCGTATGGGTAATGTCCTCGCCCATAAACTTGATGGAGCCGGTCTTAGAGCGCAGCAGGCCCGAGACGGTCTTAAGCGTCGTGGACTTGCCAGCGCCGTTGGCACCAATCAGGGCCACGATCTCGCCCTCGTTGACGTTAAAGGAGATGTCCTTGATGGCGTGGATGGCGCCGTACCAGACGTTGATGTTGTAGACGGAAAGCATCGGCTCTGCCATTTAGTTCTCCCCCTTATCCTGCTTGCCCAGATACGCCTCAATAACAGCGTCGTTGTTCTGGATCTCCTCGGCCGTGCCCTTGGCGATGACCTTACCAAAGTTGAGCACGCAGATGCCCTCGCAGATGTTCATGACGAGCGACATGTCGTGCTCGATAAGCATGATGGCAATGCCAAAGGTGTCGCGAATCTTGACGATGTTCTCCATGAGCTCGGCGGTCTCGGACGGGTTCATGCCGGCGGCAGGCTCGTCGAGCAGCAGTAGCTTGGGGTTGGTGGCAAGCGCGCGGACGATCTCCAGACGACGCTGAGCGCCGTAAGGCAGCGATCCGGCCTGCTCGTTTGCCAGATGCTCCATATCAAAGATGGACAGTAGTTCCATGGCGCGCTCGTGGGCAGCCTTCTCGTGCTTCCAGTACGTCGGCAGGCGCAGTACGCCCTCAAAGCCGGAGTAGCGCTCCTGGTTGTGCAGGCCGACCTTAACGTTATCCTCCACCGTCATGGTGTTGAACAGGCGAATGTTCTGGAATGTACGGGCAATACCCATGCGGTTGACCTGATAGACCGACTTGCCCGAGGTGTCCTCACCGTCGAGCAGGATGGTGCCGTGCGTGGGCTGGTACACCTTGGTGAGCAGGTTGAAGACCGTGGTCTTACCGGCACCGTTGGGGCCGATCAGACCGGCGATCTCGGTCTTACCGATGGTCAGGCTAAAGTCATCGACTGCCTTAAGGCCGCCAAATTCAATGCCCAAGTGGATGCACTCGAGCGCCGGGCGCTCGCCCAGGTCGCGGTCGGGAACGATGGCGCCAGAAGGATACGGGACCATCTTGCCCTTGTTGAACTCAAATTTACTGGGCATCGGCTGCCGCCTCCTTCTTGGGAGCAAAGCGATCCTTAATGTGTGCGAAGAAAGCCTTGAGCTGCGGGTTGTTGGTAAAGATCATGACCAGGATCAGCACGATAGCGTAGATGAGCATGCGGTAGTCCGAGAACTGACGAAGCAGTTCGGGAAGCACCGTGAGCAACGCCGCCGCGATGACGGAGCCGCGCATATTGCCCAGACCGCCCAGGACCACGAACACCAGGATGAGGATCGACGTGTTGAAGTCGAACTTGGTGGCGGAGAGCTGCGAGAAGTTACCGCCGAAGAGAGCTCCGGCAGCACCGGCGAGGGCAGCGGAAACCACGAAGGCGATCATGCGGTACTCGGTGACGGAGATGCCTACGGACTCGGCTGCAATCTTGTTATCGCGCACGGCCATGATGGCACGGCCGGTACGGCTGCGCACCAGGTTGAGTACAATCACGAGCGCGACCATAACCAGGATGGCGCCGGCAAGGAAGGTCGAATAGGTCGACACGCCCGATGCGCCCTGGGCACCCTTGATGATGGCGGTGCCGTCCTCGAGCAGATGCAGGTCGTCGATCGTAGAGTTACCCGTGATGTTAAAGATCACGTGCAGGCCGCGGGAGTCGACACCCACAATGAGGCAGGTGACGATTTCTTTGATGATCTCGCCAAAAGCCAAGGTCACGATGGCCAGGTAGTCACCGCTCAGGCGAAGGACCGGGATACCGATCAAAAAGCCCAGAATGGCAGCAGCGATGGCGCCGACCACGATGCTGATGACAAGACGCATCGGGTCGGAGGGAACGGCGCTCTCGAGGGCGACGGCGGTAACGATGCCCGTATAGGCGCCGACACTCATAAAGCCCGCGTGGCCCAGCGACAAGTCGCCCGCGATGCCGACAACGAGGTTGAGCGAGATGGCCATAACGATGTAGGCCGTGATGGGAACCAGCTGACCGGCGATCATGCGCGGGATCATATGGTTGGACTGCATAAAGAACACGATGGCGAATGCCACGATGCACATGGCGTACGTGACAAAGTCGTGACGCGTCTGCTTGTCTTTAAGGAACTTCATAACGCTCACCTACACCTTCTCGGGGACGTACTTGCCCAAGAGGCCGGCAGGCTTGACGAGCAGGACGATGATCAAAACACCAAAGACGATGGAGTTGGCAAGGCTCGTGGAAATATAAGCCTGTGCCATCGCCTCGATGATGCCGATGAGAATGCCACCGACAAAGGCGCCGGGGATGGAGCCGATGCCACCGAAGACGGCTGCATCGAAGGCCTTGATGCCAGGCATGGCACCCGTCGTGGGCTGCAGCACCGGCGAGTAGGAGCACAGGAGCACGCCGGCGATGGCGGCAAGCGCAGAGCCGATGGCAAACGTCATCGAGATGGTGCGGTTGACGTTGATGCCCATGAGCTGAGCGGCGGCCTTGTCCTCGGACACGGCGCGCATGGCTTTGCCCATCTTGGTCTTACCTGTAAAGAACATCAGACCGGCCATGATAACCAGGCAGGCGACGATGGTGACGAGCGAGACGGCGCTTACGTTGAACTTGGCCAAGAACTCCGGCACCTGGAAGGTGACGAGCGAAGTGAAGTTCTTGGGCGTGGCGCCCCACAGAAGCTGCGCGGCGTTCTGCAGGAAGTAAGACACGCCGATGGCCGTGATCAGAACGGCCAGAGGGCCCGCCTGGCGCAGCGGCTTGTATGCCAGACCCTCGATGAGAACACCGAGAACCGTGCAGACCACACAAGAGAGAACTACAGATGCCCAGCCCGGGAGGCCGAGATACGATGTGGCGCAGAACGAGACATAGGCACCGACCATGATGACGTCGCCGTGAGCGAAGTTGAGCATCTTGGCGATACCGTAGACCATGGTGTAGCCCAACGCGATGATGGCGTAGACGCTGCCCATGGACAGGCCGTTGACCAGGTATTGGATAAAGACCGTCATGTTCCACATCCCCCTTTCGAATAGGTTTCCAGTTGATGTATGAAACAGGGACGTTACGTTGTCCCTAGATACCAAGCAAGCAGGGAAGGCCAAAACCTCCCCTGCTTGGGATCAAAACCGCTCTATGTAAGGCGGCCTATTAGGCCTGTACGTACTTGCCGTCGGTAATGACGTACGCCGTCGGGTCCTTCTGGACCTGACCCTTGTCGTTCCAGGAGAGCTTGCCAGTCAGACCGTCAACAGTAATCTTGAGCATAGCCTCGGGAAGCTTCTCGGCAACCTCGGTGGGGTCGGCGTCGACGCCCAGGCCGGCCTCCTTGAGAGCCTCGACCACAGCATGCACGCCGTCGTAGGCGTCGGCGGCAAACTGGTCGGGGGTATCGCCGTACTTATCCTTGTAAGCGTTGACGAAGTCGGCGTTCTTCTCGTCGTCGGCGGAGAACGGGGTCATGAGCAGCAGACCCTCGGCAAGAGAGGTGTCGAAGCCCTCAACGCCCAGAATGCCGTCCATGCCGTCGCAGCCCATCATCTTGACGTCGTAGCCCATGTCCTTGGCGTTCTTGAGCAGGACGGACGCCGGCGTGTAGTAGATCGGCGCAAAGATCATGGTGGCGCCTGCCTGCTTGGCCTTGGTCAGCTGGTTGGTAAAGCTCGTGGCGGAGTCGTCCTTAAAGGTCTCCTCGTCGACAATCTCAAGCTTAGACTTAGCGGCCTGGGCCTTAAAGGAATCTGCGATGCCCGAAGAATAGGCATCGCCGGAGTTATAGAACAGCACGAACTTCTCGTCCGCATACTTCTGCGCCAGGAACTTGGCAGCGTTGACGCCCTGGTTGGGGTCGGTAAAGCAAACCTGGAAGACGCAATCCTTGCCCTTGGTAACGTCCTCGGAGGACGCGGACGGGGTGATCATGAACGTCTCGGGGTCGTTGCCGCACTCGGCGGCAACGGCGACCGACGCACCCGTGGTGGTCGGACCGACGAGGGCCTGCATGCCCCAGTCGAGCAGGGTGTTGAAGGCGTTGACGGCCTTCTCGCCGTCAGCCTGGTCGTCCTCGGCCTTGCTGACAAGCGGCAGCTCCTTGGTCGAGAAATCCTTGCAGCCAAGCTCGACAGCCTGTGTAACGGACTTGCCGTAGGACGCGTTGGCGCCGGTCAGCGGGCCGATGGTGCCGATCTTAAACGAAGCGTCGCCCGACGCGGAACCGCTGTCGCCGCCGTTGGAGGAACAGCCAGCTAGAATGGACATCGCCCCCAGACCTGCTGCGCTCGCGATAACGCTCCTGCGATTCATAACAGGGTTCAATGACTTACCGGTGAGGCTCGACATGCGGCTCTCCTCTCAAATCTCGTCGGGTTTTGGTTGCCCGACAGGCCATCCTTCGCCGTGTTCGGCGTTCGCAAAATAGTAGACGCTTTAGTTAGGAAAAGTGGCGATTATTTCAACTTTTCTTTGGATTTGTTCTTTTATCCATATTTCTGCGTATTTCTATTATTTTATGCAGTAATGCCACTTTATTGTGTAAAAGTAATGTTTCCATTCTGTTACAGGCGTCCCCGCCCTGAATAAAACAGCCTCACCGGTAGCGTTTTATGCGCACTTAGGCGGCGATATACTTGCCGTCCTGAATCACCGAAGTCGGCGTTCTTCTCGTCGTCGGCGGAGAACGGGGTCATGAGCAGCACACCCTCGGCAAGAGAGGTGTCGAAGCCCTCGGACCGTCCATGCCGTCTTGTGGTACAGGGCAAACCTTATGGCGCAAACGTTGACAGTTTGTTACGGGAGTTCGTTTGTAGCGAGCGTGTTTCCAATATTTCCGCAGCGTTACGGGGGTAGCGTTTTGCACCGCTCCGGCTGCCTGGCAAGCACGCGCCCGCACTTCACGCTAGAATGCACTCAACCTATAAGCAGTTAATCCATCCACAAGATGCACGAAGGAGCTATCTATGAGCGAACCCCTGCGCACCGTGAACGTCGGTCTGATCGGCCTGGGAACCGTCGGCGGCGGCGTGGCCCGTCTGATCAAGAGCCACCACGATGAGTACCTGGCAGCCTACGGCATCGACCTTAAGCTGACCCGCGCCTGCGCGCTTGCTTGGGAGCAGGCCGAGGCAGCCGGCATTGAGCGCGAGGCCTTTACAAGCGACTGGCACGATGTCGTCACCGACCCCGCCATCGACATCGTCGTCGAGCTGATCGGCGGCGAGCATCCCGCAACCGAGATCTTCACCACCGCCTTTGAGAACGGCAAGCATGTCGTTTCTGCCAACAAGGCCCTGCTGGGCCGTCATGTCGAGACGCTCGCCGAGAAGGCGCGCGCGTGCGGCGTGCAGATTAAGTGCGAGGCCAGCTGCGGCGGTGGCATCCCCATTGTCAGCACGCTCGAGCACGACCTGGTGGGCAACAAGATCCTGACCATCGCTGGCATTCTCAACGGCACCACCAACTACATCCTGTCGCGCATGGACGCCGAGGGCGCCGATTACGCTGACGTGCTCGCCGACGCCCAGGCAAAGGGCTATGCCGAGGCCGACCCGTCCGCCGACGTCGACGGCTTCGACGCCGCCAGCAAGACGGCAATCCTCGCTTCCATCGGCTTTGGCACCCGCGTGACCACCGACGATGTCTACCAGCAGGGTATCCGCACCATCGGCGCCGAGGACATTGCCCAGGCCCGCGAGCTCGGCTACACCATCAAGCTGCTGGGCATCGCACGCAACACCGACGCCGGCGTCGACGTTCGCGTGCATCCCACGCTCATCCCGGCAGACCATATGCTCGCCAAGGTCAACGGCGCCATGAATGCCGTCTACGTGGTGGGCGACGCCGTGGGCGAGACCATGTTCTACGGTGCCGGCGCAGGCTCCTTCCCCACCGCGAGTGCCGTCGTGGGCGACATCCTGTCGCTCTCCGAGCAGATCAGCCGCGGTGTGGCTCCGCTGCCCGAGATTGAGCCCTATGGCCACAACCTCGCCTTTAAGCCTATGGACGAGCTCCAGACCAAGTACTATGTGCGCCTGAAGGTCGCCGACCGCGTGGGCGCCCTGTCCGAGACGGTCGACATCTTTGCCAAGCACAACATCTCGATCTCGCTCATCAACCAGGTCGAGGACGGCAAGTCGGGCGTCAGCAATGCCTGCTCGGTCATCTTCCTGACGCACCGCGCACTCGAGAAGGACGTCCAGGCTGCCGCCGCCGAGCTTGCCAGCGTCGACTGCGTGGCCGAGGTCGCCAACGTCCTGCGCATCGAGGACGTCGAGGCCTGGACCGAAGGCGTCATGGCGAACTAGTCCAGTCCTTGGCACACAACATAGCACCTGAGGGGCTCCCGTCCGTTTGGATGGGAGCCCCTTTGTTTGAAACCGCCCATTGCGTTCATCAAGCAAAAGTTTGAACAACTTGGCCATTCGCTGACAACCGAGGGTGCCGTTTACCGATATGCGAACGAAGTTGATTTTGCGCGCCGTTATGCTGTGCTGCGTATGTCAACCCCCGAAGAATGGAGGCACCATGTTGCTCGAGGGTAAGAAAGCAATCATCACCGGAGGCACGCGCGGTATCGGCTATGCCATCGCCTGCCGTTTTATCGAGGAAGGCGCTGCCGTCACCGTCTTTGGCTCGCGCCAGGAGACTGCCGACACGGCCGTTGAGAAGCTGACAGCCGCCTATCCCGACGCCAAGGTCTGGGGTCGCTCCTGCGATCTCACCTCGCTCGAGGCCGTGACTGAGGCCTTTACGCAGACTGCAGCCGACATGGGCGGCTTGGACACGGTCGTCAACAATGCCGGTATCTCCCAGCGTTCACCCCTCTTGGACTACACGGTCGAGGAGTTCGCCAAAGTTATGGACCTCAACGTCGTCGCCGTCTTTAATGGCCACCAGGCTGCCGCCAAGATCATGACCGAGGCCGGCCACGGCGGCACCATCACTACCACAAGCTCGATGGTCGCCAAGTACGGCCAGCCCTCCGGCGTCGGTTACCCCACGTCCAAGTTTGCCGTCAACGGTATGGTCCAGTCGCTCTCGCGCGAGCTCGCTCCCATGGGCATCCGCGTCAACGCCGTCGCCCCCGGCGTGACTAAGACCGACATGGTCGCCAACCTGCCCGAAGAGGTCATCAAGCCCATCATCGCCACCATTCCGCTGGGTCGCATGGGCGAGCCCGAGGATGTCGCCAACGCCTTTGTTTTCCTGGCGAGCGACATGTCCTCCTATGTCACGGGCGCCGTGCTCCCCGTCGACGGAGCCGCCCGCTCCTAAGGAGCCACAAGCTTTGGCTTCAAGCTTCAACATAGCTCAACCAAAAAGGCGCGCCGTCTGAATCAACTGCAGACAGCGCGCCTTCTCCTGTTATGAAAGGGAAACTATGTCCCAGTATTTCGGATCAGAACGGGGCACGGTTTCCCCCAGGACCTCCTTGCGGAAACTGCATCCCACTCTGAGCGCCCATTCCGGGACACAGCTTCCCAACGGCCCCCGTTTCGGAAACCACATCCCGTTCCGAGCCTTCAAAGCGGGACGCGGCTTCCCCGAGAAAGTATCGACTACTTACCGTCGTCGTCTTCGGCTTCTTCGCGCGCATAGAGCTCCAGCATGCGGCGGCGGTATTCGCGCACAGCGAGCTTGGCGCGCTCCAGGCGGCGGCGCTCACGCGGAGTCAGCTCGGACGGGTCGACCTCGTCTCCATAGGTCTTATCGGCAAGCAGGTGCGCCGCGTCCACGATGCGGGCATCGATGTGGCCGCTCGCTGCCTCGGCGGAAAGACGCTCGGCAATCGTATCGAGCGTAGGCAGGCCCTCGAATACGCGACCATGGCCATGCGAGGTCAGCAGCTCGTGCTCGCGCGCGAGCAAGCTCGCTAGGTCGTGGTGGGCGCGCAAGATGTCGAGCGCATCGGTTGGATGCTCGGCAACCTCTGCCACGGCGGCGACCGGTGCGGCATCCACCACGCGGTAGAAGAGCTGCGCGAGCAATGGCATCAAGAACACCGTGATGGCACCGGCGGCAACCATGACCGACGCAATATCTTGCGACAGCGCGCCCGCGTTGACGGCAACGCTCGTAACGGCAACGATGATCGGCAGCGCCGTGGTGCAGTACAGGGCCACGGTAATGCGACCATACGCCGACACATCGCGCGTCGCAGGACAAATGCTCATGGAAATAAGAATGGGCACGGCACGAATAATCAACAACGCCACGATAAAGCCCACGAGCAGACCCGGGCGCGACGCCACGGCCGTCAGATCGATCTTTGCGCCCGATACGGTAAAGAACACCGGAATCAAAAAACCGTAGGCCAGACCGTCGAGCTTGGTCTCGAGCGTATGGTTGCCCTCGGGGATGATATAGCGCAGGACAAAGCCGGCGGCAAAAGAACCCAACACGATGTCGAGATCAAAGACAGCCGAGAATGCCACGAGCGTGACCAGGATGAGCACCGTCAGGCGCACGAAGGTCTGCGACGTGGTATCGGCGCGCTCCTCAACAAATGCAAAGAAGCGGCTGCCGACGCGCTTGGAGCGGCTCGGGACCACGGCCAGCAACACGCAAACCACCGCAAACAAGCCAAGGATAACGAGCGTTTGGATACCAGTGCGGGCAGACAACAGCACCGACATGGCGAGCACGGGACCGAGCTCGCCCCAAGTGCCATACGCGAGAATCGAGTCGCCCACGCGCGTGCCGGTGAGCGAGCGCTCACGCATGATGGGCACAAGCGTACCGAGCGCCGTCGAAGTGAGGGCAAGCGTCACGGCGATACCGTCGAAATGACTGACTGAGAACCACGGGGTAAAGCGCACGGCAAGCCAGGCGATACCAAACGTGACGACCCACGTCGCCAAGCCGTAGCGCCCCTCGACGCCTGTGATGCTCTTGGGGTCGATCTCAAAGCCGGCAAGCAGGAACAAAAAGGCCAGGCCCAGCTCGGACACAAGCGAGACCTCAGCATCTACATGGATGACGCCGAGCATATGGGGTCCCAGTACCGCGCCGAGCACGAGCAAAAAGACCGTCTCGGGAACGGGTTTTCCGGGAATCGCCGAGGCGATAAAAGGACTCGCAAAGGCCACGAGTGCGATGATGGCGAGCGAAACGAATGCCATGTGATGCCTTTCTCTTGTTTGCGCTTCACTGTAGCACCCTCGCCGTCCTCAACGCGCCGCGAGCTGTCGTATCATAGTGAGGTTTACAAACATGTGGCTCAAGGCGACCGCAGGGCAGACCCCGCAAACCGACCGCTGCCGCATACCGTACCGTACGCCCAACCGATCAGGAAGGCAGGAACCAATGGTCTCTCGTATCTACGTGGAGAAGAAACCCGGGTTCGACGTCGAGGCTCAGCAGCTCAAGGGCGAGCTGACCGAAATTCTCGGCATCAAGGGCATCGAGGCCCTGAGGATTATCAACCGCTACGACGTCGAGGGCATCGACAAGGAGCTTTTCCGGTCCTGCGTGCCGACCGTCTTTAGCGAGCCCCAGGTCGATGTGACCTACGACGAGCTCCCCGCAAGCGATGGCGCCGTCTTTGCCGTCGAATTCCTGCCTGGCCAGTTTGACCAGCGCGCCGACTCCGCCAGCGAGTGCGTGCAGCTCATCAGCCAGGGCGAGCGCCCCGCCGTGCGCTCCGCCAAGGTCTATATGATCTCGGGCGCTCTGGACGAGGCCGCCATTGATGCCATCAAGCACTACGTGGTGAACCCCGTCGAGGCGCGCATCGCCTCGCTCGACCTGCCCGAGACGCTGTACATGGAGACCCCCGAGCCCCAGCCCGTCGAGGTGCTCGACGGTTTCCGCGAGCTCGACGAAGCCGGCCTTGCCGCCTTTATTTCCGAGCGCGGCCTTGCCATGGACGAGGCGGACATCGCCTTCTGCCAGCAGTACTTCCGCGATGAGGATCGCGACCCCACCATCACCGAGATCCGCGTGATCGACACCTACTGGTCCGATCACTGCCGCCACACCACCTTCGGCACCGTCCTGGACGACGTGACGATCGACGACGCCGTGGTGCAGCAGGCCTTCGACCGCTACATGGAGATGCGCCACGAACTCGGTCGCGACACCAAGCCCGTCTGCCTCATGGACATGGGCACCATCGGTGCCAAGTACCTCAAGAAGACCGGCGTCATGACCGATGTCGACGAGTCCGAGGAGATTAACGCCTGCACCGTCAAGGTGAAGGTCGATGTCGACGGCGGGGACCAGGACTGGCTGTTCCTCTTTAAGAACGAGACCCACAACCACCCGACCGAGATCGAGCCCTTCGGCGGTGCCGCCACCTGCGTGGGCGGTGCCATCCGCGACCCGCTGTCGGGCCGCAGCTACGTGTACCAGGCCATGCGTGTCACCGGCGCCGGCGACCCCACCGTCCCCGTGTCCGAGACGCTCGAGGGCAAGCTGCCGCAGCGCAAGCTCGTAACCACCGCTGCCGCCGGCTACTCCAGCTACGGCAACCAGATCGGCCTTGCCACCGGCCAGGTCAACGAGCTCTATCACCCCGGCTACGTTGCCAAGCGCATGGAGGTCGGCGCCGTCGTGGGCGCTACCCCGGCAAACCACGTGCGTCGCGAGTGCCCCGCCCCCACTGACAAGATCATCCTGCTGGGCGGCCGCACCGGCCGTGACGGCATCGGCGGCGCCACCGGCTCCTCCAAGACCCAGAACACCGAGTCCATCGAGACCTCGGGCGCCGAGGTCCAGAAGGGCAACGCCCCGGTCGAGCGCAAGCTGCAGCGTCTGTTCCGCCGCGGCGACGCCTGCCGCCTGATCAAGCGCTGCAACGACTTTGGCGCCGGCGGCGTCTCGGTCGCCGTGGGCGAGCTTGCCGACGGCCTGTATGTCGACCTGGACACCGTGACCAAGAAGTACGACGGCCTGGACGGCACCGAGCTCGCCATTTCCGAGTCCCAGGAGCGCATGGCCTGCGCCGTCGCCGACGGTGACGTCGAGGAGTTCATGGGCTACGCCGCCGAGGAGAACCTCGAGGCGACCGTTATCGCCGAGGTTACCGCCGAGCCGCGCATGCGCATGGCCTGGAACGGTGTCGCCATCGTCGATCTGTCCCGCGAGTTCCTCAACTCCAACGGCGCGCCCAAGCACCAGGTCGCCCACGTCTGTGCCCGCAGCGTGTGGCAGCCCAGCTGGGCCGGCACCACGCTTGCCGAGCGCATGACCTCGCTTGTCACTGACCTCAACGTCGCCTCCAACAAGGGCCTGTCCGAGCGCTTCGACTCCACCATCGGTGCCGCAACCGTGCTCATGCCCTTTGGCGGCAAGACGCAGCTCACCCCGAGCTCGGCCATGGTTGCCAAGTTCCCCGTGGACGGCGAGACCACCACGGCGAGCGCTATGGCATGGGGCTTCAACCCCTACCTGATGGAGGCCGACCAGTTTGCGGGCGCCTACCTGTCCGTGGTTGAGTCCATCGCCAAGCTCGTGGCTGCCGGCTTTGAGCACAAGCGTGCCTATCTCTCCTTCCAGGAGTACTTCGAGCGTCTGCGCACCGAGGCCGAGCGCTGGGGCAAGCCCATGGCAGCCGTCCTGGGCGCCCTTATGGCCCAGGTCGATCTGGGTGCCGGCGCCATCGGCGGCAAGGACTCTATGAGCGGCTCGTTTGAGGACGAGGCCGGTGAGCTCAACGTTCCGCCGACCCTGATCAGCTTCGCTGTGGCCGTGGGCAAGGCCGCCCGTGCCGTCTCGCCCGAGTTCAAGGGTCTGACGCATCGCGTCGTGCGCATCGCCCCCGCCACCTATGGTGAGGACTACCGCCCCGACGCTCAGCAGCTGCTCGCCGCGTTTGACGCCGTCGAGGCGCTCACCGCCAACGGCGACGCCCTGGCCGTCTCCACGCCCGGCTACGGCTGCGGCGCCGAGAGCCTCTTTAAGATGTGCGTCGGCAACCAGGTCGGCATCGAGCTTGCCGAGGACGTGGACGTGGAGAGCCTCTTCACCCCGCTCTACGGCAGCTTTATCGTCGAGCTCGCCGAGGACGCCGAGCTGCCCGAGGTCGCCGACGGCGTTGTCGTCGAGCCCCTGGGTACCACCGTCGAGGGCTATGTCATCGACACCGGCTCCGAAGTCATCGAGCTCGCTGAGCTCCAGGAGGCCTGGGAGAGCGGCATCGAGGGCGTCTTCGCCTACCGCAGCACCGGCGAGACCGCCGAGGTCGAGACCATCGACTTCCGCGCCAAGGATATCCACGTGTACGGCGGCGCCAAGATCGCCCGCCCGCGCGTAATCATCCCCGTGTTCCCCGGCAACAACTGCGAGTACGACAGCGCCCGCGCCTTCCGTGCCGCCGGTGCCGAGGCCGACACCTTCGTGATCAACAACCTCACGCCCGAGGCCGTCGCCGAGAGCACCCACGAGCTCGCCCGCCGCATCCGTGCAAGCCAGATCGTCATGATCCCCGGTGGCTTCTCGGGCGGTGACGAGCCCGATGGCTCCGCCAAGTTCATCACGGCGTTCTTCCGCGCTCCCGAGGTCACCGAGGCAGTCCGCGACCTGCTCAAGGCCCGCGACGGCCTGATGCTGGGCATCTGCAACGGCTTCCAGGCTCTGGTCAAGCTCGGCCTGGTGCCCTACGGCGACATCGTCGACGCCACGCCCGATGCGCCCACGCTGACGTTCAACACCATCGGTCGCCATCAGAGCCGCCTGGTGCGCACCCGCATCTCGTCCAACCTGTCCCCGTGGCTGTCGCAGTGCAGCCTCGACGACCCCTACACCGTCGCCATCAGCCACGGCGAGGGCCGCTTTGTCGCCGACGACGAGGTGCTCGCCCAGCTGATCGCCAACGGCCAGGTCGCCACGCAGTACGTGGGCGAGGACGGCAAGCCGAGCATGGACCTTTCCATCAACCCCAACGGCTCCGCACTTGCCATCGAGGGCATCACGAGCCCCGACGGCCGCGTCCTGGGCAAGATGGGCCATGCCGAGCGTCGCGGCGACAACCTGTACCGCAACGTGCCCGAGCATGTCCCCGGCGACAAGTTCATGCCGATCTTTGAGAGCGGCGTAGCCTACTTCGCTTAAAGCTTTCCCATCGGGTACAATCCCCTCGGGTAACAACACCCGCCACCGGCACACCCGGTGGCGGGTTCTTTTTTGCTTCGCGCATGCAGGAAGGACATCATGGAAAGCCGCAAGCCGTATCTCGCCACCCTGCCCGGACTCATCCTGGGCTGTCTTGTTTGCTGTGCACTCTGGGGATCGGCCTTTCCCTGCATCAAGATCGGCTACGCACTCTTTGGTATCTCGGCGCACGATAGCGCCTCGCAGCTGCTCTTTGCGGGCTTGCGCTTCACGCTTGCCGGCGCCCTGGTTATCGTTGGGATGAGTGCGGCCCAACGCCGCCCCCTCATTCCGCAGGCTCGCGACATCAAGCCCATCTTTGTCTTGTCGCTCTTCCAGACTATCGGGCAGTACTTCTTTTTCTATCTGGGCCTCTCGCGCGCCAGCGCCATGTCGAGCTCCATCATCGAGGCCAGCGCCAACTTCCTCGCAATCCTCTTTGCCGCCCTGGCTTTTCACACCGAGAAGCTCAATACGGCCAAGGTGCTTGGCTGTGCGCTGGGCTTTGCCGGCGTCGCGCTCGTCAACCTCTCGGGCGCAGATGGCACCTTTGGCTTCAGGCTCGATGGCGAGGGCTTTATCCTAGCCTCCACTGTCGCGGGTGCTCTTTCGACCTGCCTGATCGGCATCTTCTCGCGCAAGCACGACGGCGTCTTGCTTGCCGGGTGGCAGTTCTTGGTCGGCGGCCTGGTCCTCACCGCCATCGGGTTTTTGATGGGCGGCGCGCTCTCCCCCACCGCGATCATCCCCGCCATCGCACTCATTATCTATATGGCACTCATCTCCGCCATCGCGTACTCGCTATGGTCGCGCCTGCTTGCCGTCAACCCCGTCAGCCGCGTCTCGGTCTTTGGGTTTATGAACCCCGTCTTTGGTGTGCTGTTGAGTGCGCTGCTGCTCGGCGAGGGCGCCGGCACGAGCCCCGTTACCGTTATAGTCGCCCTGCTGTTGGTCTGCGGCGGCATCATCATCGTCAACAGGCCTAAAAAGGCCTAGCGAACTGCCCTTATTTAGCAGAGGGGATTCACATACTTTAGTTTAATGGAATACATCGGAGAGCCGAGGGCCACCATGCACGCAAGCGTGCGCCCCTATTTCTAGCGTATCTGGACGCCAGCTTTCTTCTTCTCGTACTTTACGCGGTAGAGCTCCGCGTCGGCGGCGCGAAGCAAATCTTGCCAGGTATCGACACCATCACCGACCCGTGCATAGCCGATGGACATCCGCAACAGATACGGCACCTCGGCGCGTGCGAGTTCATCGTTGATTGCCGCGCACAGACGCATGATGTCCTGTTCCGCCGCTGCCTTTTGGAGCACCACGAACTCATCGCCGCCATAACGTGCGATAAAGCCACCAGCCGGCGAACAGGCATCCTTGAGCGCCGTCGCAACAACCTGAAGAGCGTGGTCGCCCTCCACATACCCATAGAGATCGTTAATCTGCTTAAAGCCGTCGGCGTCCATCATAAGCAGATATACATCTTCGGCCTGATCCACATTTGAGAAGAGCGACAGCATATAGGTCTCAAAACGGTTGCGATTGTTAAGTCCAGTCAACGGGTCGGTCGAGATGAGCTGCTCCTGGTAGATGATGTAAAGCAGCAACATGCTAATCATTATGCCGACACAAAGGCCGGGCACCGAGTATACGACCTGAAAGGTACCGCCCACCAGGGCCGGAATGGCGAAAAATGCCAAGGTTCGATAGATGGCCTTCGTCTGCAGGCTCTCGACCCTGCGAGATTGCACAAACGCATGCAGGGACGTATGTATAACGTAACAGTAGCTGACGATGGGCTGGATCATATAGGCAAAGCCGCGACGATACACGCCCTGCGAATCGATATAGAACAGGGCGTGCGTCCAGTAACTGGTAAACGCCAGCACGACCACCAGAGCCGTAGGCAACGCTACAAGCACCACCCTATAGCGCGAGGTCAAAAGGCGAGAACCCTGCACCGTCTCGGAATAGATAAACCAAATGAGACACGCGATAGCAAAGAGCGAAAACGAAACCGCGTTGGAAATCCAGTTGGCAGCAATGCCCAACGTGCCGTCCACACCGTCCGAAAGCGTCCAGATCATATCGAATAATATGTACGCGGCAGAGGTGTAGCCAAGCATGCTAAACAATAGCTGCTGGGTGCTCGAGAACAAGGAGCGACGACTTCGCACGGCAAGCCCGATAAGAACAATCATGCATAGCACGAATATCTCAATCTTGAGTGCCTTAACCACTAGCGCCATCCCTTCAATACCCAAGTGGTCAGAATCGCCCAATTCGAATCAGGGCAATAAACACCCCTTTACTCCGCAGGGGTAAAGGGGATAATAGCAGAGCGCCCGAACATCACTGCAAAACAGTTTCTGTTCGGGCGCCCATACGGCGCGAATTGCACACGCCGGCATCATTGATGGGTATCGATTGCTACTCGCCATCGATGTCAGTCGCGACGGCCTCCTCGATGGCCTCGACACCGACAGGCGACAGATCCTCCTTGCCTTGGCAGAACTTCTTGTCGACCCAGCCAGTCAGAATCGGAGCCATGATCGCCGTGATGATAACGGCGGTGGCGATCTGAGCGTACGCGGTGGGCGCAAGCTCGGCGTAACGCGGTGCGACCTCGGCGAGGGCAACCGGTGTGGTCATAGCCGTGCCGGCAATGGTGGAGCAAGCCACAGCGGCCTTGCCATTGCCGCCGCACAGACGCTCGAACGCAAAGGTGATGGGACCGACGACAAACAGCGTGACAAGGCCCAGCAAGATGCCGGAAATACCGCCGGTGATAAAGCTCGACAGACTCATGGACGCACCGAGCTGAAATCCGATGACGGCAATCGCGGGATTGGCACCGGGAACCAGCAGGTTCTTGATAAACGGGAACAGGTTGCCCAGAACCATGCCAATAACGAGTGGCAAGATGGAGCCGATAATGGTGCCAATGGGAATGTTGGCGAGGCCGGAAACACCGAGGATGATCATCGTGACGGCGGGGCCAGCCGTAAAGAACAGGATACCGACGGCGCCCTGCTCGGACTCATCGCCGAACTCGCCCATGATGCCCGTATAGAGCGCCATGTTGCAAAACGTGATGCCGCCGATGATAGACACGGAGCTCAGACCCAGGAAGTTGTCGTTAAAGAAATATGCCACGCCCAGGCCGAGAGCCGCTGCGACGACCAGCTTGGGGATCAGCACGACGATACCGGTCTTGATGGCACCCGGCGTGGACTTAAAGCTGATGCCGGCGCCCACAAACAGCAGGATCGCGGCGACGATGGTATTGGAGCCACCGCGGCAGGCAGCCGTAAAGAAGCCGCCGATCTCAAAAACCTGCGGGCAGAAGGTGTTGAGCAAAAGACCGACGATCATCGGATAAATCATGATGTCGCCCGGGATGCGCGGGACCTTGAATTTCTTTTGCTCGTTGGCGGTTGCTTCCTGTGCCATGAAACCCCCATTTCCGCTGACGGGGTACAAAAGCCCACGTCACGCTTTGCTACAGTAAAGTTTGACCATGGTACCAGAAGAAATAGACCAGCTCGGTGAAAAACTCGACAAGTTGGGATGGAACGAGATTCGGCGCCCGCGACGCCACCCCTATATAAGGCTCAAGACGATATAGAGTACGATGCCCGAGACGCAGCACCACAGCATCGATTTTGTCTTGACCGCCACGACCACGACGCCGGCGGCCGCAATCCAGGGAACCAAGGCAGGCCAGAGCCCCGCGTCGAACGCGCCGGGACTCACCAAGTCGTTGGCGACCAGCGCGGCAAAGGCAGCGGGCGGGATATAGCCCAGGGCCTCGGTAATACGGGGCGACAGGGTCCGCCCGCGCAAGGCGAACGCCGGCGCGATGCGAAAGAACGCGATAGCAGCCCACGACGACAGCCACAGAACCAAGAACTCGTTAACGGGCATCGCGGGCACCTCTTCCGTCAAATACAGCATCGCACGCCAGCGCAATGGTAATGCCGACCACGACGCTTGCCGGCACGGCAATATTCACGAGGCCCAAGAACTTGCATACGGCGACGGACACCGCGCCCGAAACCGCCGCGACAACGTTGCCGCGCGACAGCCGCTGCGAAAAGAGCAGGCAGATAAAGAGCGAGGTGCAGACAAAGGCTGCAATGGCGGTGGGAACATCGACAACGGCGCCGACGATGGCGCCCGTCGTACACGATACGCCCCATGTTGCGATAAGGATCACGTTGAGCACAAAGGACTCGCGCGGGCCCCAATCCTCCCCTTCAACCAACTTGGCAAGCGAGATGCCATATGCCTCCTCGGTAAGTGTCGCGGCAACAGCCAGCGTCTGACGCTTCGAGGCACCCGTCAGATGGGGTGCGATCGATGCCGAGTAAAGAGCGAAGCGCGAGGAGATGGCGGCGACGCTCGCGATAATCGAAGGTGCCGGTACGCCCGCCAGCCAAAGATTGCAGATCATAAACTGGCCGCTGCCCGTCACAAACGTGCTGCTCAGAGCAAAGACCATCCAGGGCTCCATTCCCGTCTGCCCCATGATCATTCCGCACGGCGCGCCTATTGCAACATAGGTAAGCATCACTGGCCAGACGATTTTAAAGATCCTAAGGACCATGCCACTCCCATTCTGGTAAGTCGTCTGCAGCGCGCCTTGCAACGCAGCAGAAATATCAACCGGTGGCAATAAAGTTCACCTACAATTGCCACCGGATCGAAAGACACAACTTTTTAGGAAGTCATTATGACAGCTATCGATCGAGACCGGGCGCGCGCGGCCTTCAAAAGCTACACCGATGCCTACGACGCCACCAACCCACGCATCGCGCTCAAAATCGAGCATACGTACCACGTGGCCGAGGCATGCGATGCCGTAGCGCGCGAGCAGGGCTGGTCGTCAGAAGATATTGACCTGGCATGGCTTTGCGGCCTGCTACACGATATGGGCCGCTTTGAGCAGTTGCGGAGCTGGGACACCTTTAAGGACGCCGAGAGCATGAGCCATGCAGCGCTGGGCATCGAGGTCCTCTTTGGCGAGAATCCCGCCGATGCACCCGCCGTAACGAGCATCCGCGACTTTATCGATGACCCGGCAGAGGACGAACTGATCCGCGCGAGCATCGCCCACCACAGTGATTTTCGCCTGCCCACGGAACTCGACACCCGTACACGGAGCTTCTGCGAGATCGTGCGCGATGGCGACAAGATCGACATTATGCGCGCCATCGCCGACAGCACCGTCGACACCATCCTCAAGGTGGATGAGGACACGTTTCTCGCCAGCCACTTCTCGACACCGGCGCTTACCGCCTTTGACGAGCATCGCTGCGTCGCGCGTGACGAGCGCAACGAGCCGGCGGACTACCTGGTGGGGCTCATCTGCTTTATGTTTGAGCTCGTCCATCCGGCAAGCCGTGCACTGGCGCGCGAGCAAGGCGATATCCACCGCCTGCTCGACGCGCCCTTTGGCATTACGCGACCCTTTACCGACCCCGCCGCGCAGGCAACCTGGAGCCGCCTTAAGGACGAGCTGCGCGACTGGCTGGCAAGCGCTTAGCACTCGAGCTGAACCAGCAGTTCCTCAACGATCTCAACGGCATCGCCGACGACCTTGTACTGGGCGGCACCGAAGATGGGGGCATCGGGTCCTCATTGATGGCGACAATGCACTCCGCCCCACCGATGCCGGCGAGATGCTGGATAGCGCCCGAGACACCGATGCTCACGAGGAGCTTGGGCGAGACCGATACACCCGTCTGGCCAATTTGGTGGCGATACTCCAACCAGCCTGCCTCCACAATGGGACGCGTGCAACCAAGCTCGGCACCCAGGGCATCGGCGAGCTTTCGCATCAGGGGCAGATTCTTCTTGGAGCCGATGCCGCGGCCCACCACGACCAGACGCTCGGCATCGGCAATTGAGGCCTGCTGTCCCCACTCCTCGGCGGGAATCGAGATCTCGACGCGGGCCTTAACGTCATCCGCAAGCACTACCTGGGTAATCGTGCCGGAGCGGCTATAGTCAAACTCGGGCGCCTTAAAGATGCCGGGGCGCACCGTTGCCATCTGAGGACGGTGGTTGGGGCAGATAATGGTGGCCATCAGGTTGCCGCCAAACGCCGGGCGCGTCTGCTGCAGCAGGCCCGTCTCCGTATCCATAGAAAGCACCGTGCAATCGGCCGTAAGGCCCGTCTGCAAGCGCACGGCCACACCGGGCGCCAGCTCGCGACCAAAGGCGGTCGCGCCGTACAGAATGGCCTCGGGCTTGCGCTCGGCTACCAAATCGCAGATCAAGCGGGCGTAGACCTCCGCGTCGTTCTGACGCAGGCGCTCGTCACGACAGACCAGAACTTCGTCCGCACCGGCGCAAATCAGATGCTCCAGGTCCCCGAGTGAGCCCTCGGGGCTCATGCCGACCAGTGCCACCAGACGGCAGCCGCGGGCATCGGCAAGCTCGCGCCCCTTGCCCATGAGCTCGAAGGCCACGGATGCCACGGCATCGTGCTTGTCAGTTTGCACGAAGATCCAGATGTCTCGATATGCGTCAAGGTCTGCCGCGCCGGCGGCCTCGTCGCGCTCAATCGAGATGGCGTTGACGGGGCAGGCGTCGACGCACCCACCGCACAGGATACAGCCGTCGGTTACGCGGGCACAGCGATTGGGGCGCTCACCCTCCACCACAATGCCGCCCGAGGCGCAGGCGCGAACGCAGCGACCGCAGCCGATACAGGCTTCGCTATCGATAATCAGCCCGCTCATCTATGCCATCCCCTCGATAATCTTGGCAAGTTTTACCGCCTGCTCGGACGCCGTTCCCTCAACGGCCTCGCACGTTTGGTCACGGTCGGGCACAAACGAGCGCACGACCTGCGTCGGTGATCCGGCAAGGCCGCAACGCGAGGGATCGGCGTTTACGTCGGCAGCGCTGGCCACACGCACGTCTGCATCCTCGGCCGCGCGAATACCGGCAATACTCGGCATGCGCAGCTGGCCAATCTCCTTGACGGTCGTCATCGCACACGGCATCTCCAGGTACACCGTCTCCTCGCCGGCATCGCAGCCGTGGACGAGCGCCAGCGAGCCACACGTCGTAAATCCCGCGCTCTGCACACAGCTCACGTCGGTCACGCAGGGGACCCCAAAGGCGCCGGCCAGCTCGGGGCCGATCTGGGCCGTATCGCCGTCCACTGCCATCTTGCCGCAGATGAGCAGGTCGAAGTCCTCATCGAGTGCCTCGATGCCGCATTTGAGGGCATAGGTGGTGGCTAGGGTATCGGCGCCCGCAAAGACTCGGTCGGTCAGCAGCAGCGCGTCGTCGGCACCGCGGGCGATGCAGTCGCACAGCAGCGATTCGGTCGCGGGGATGCCCATCGACACCACCGTCACACGCACGTCCATGCCAAAGCCGATAAAGTCGTCCTTCAGCGCTAGCGCACATTCGAGAGCACTTGCATCGAAGGGATTAATGACCGCCTGCTTGCCATCACGCACGATGGTATTGGTCTTGGGGTCCATCTTGACCTCGGTGCTTCCGGGCACCGCCTTGACGCACACCACCATATGGAAATCACTCATCTTCACGCGCCCCCTTTCTGGACGAGTTCATCCAAGAGCTTCTCCGTAAACAGGTTGCCGCGACCCAGCTGGCCGGCAGGATCGAGCTGGAGTTTGAGGCGCGCCGACTCGACCATGGCCTCGTGGCCGTACATCGTCTCCAAGAAGCCCGCCTTGATCTTGCCGACGCCGTGTTCGGCAGAAACGGCACCGCCCATGGCCGTGACCTCGGAAGCCCACTGGGCAAAGAGCTCTCCACCACGACGGTAGTCTTGCGCATCGCGCGGCAGGATGTTCACATGCAGATGGTTGTTCCCGATGTGTCCCCAGGCAGCAGACTCAAGCCCGCTTTCGGCCAGCGTGCGGCGATAGAGGGCCACGACATCGGCAAGGCGTGCATTGGGCACCGACATATCCGATCCCAGCTTGGTAATGGTGGGGTCGGTGCGGCGACGCTCGTCGATGAGCATGTTGACGCTCTCGGGCACCGCGTGGCGGAAGAACCGCTGGCACTCGCGATCGACTTCGGTGCGGGCGACCCATGTCGCATCGTCGCGGCCGCCCGCAAGCTCCAGCACCCATCCCAAGTGGTACAGCTCCTCGGTCGCCTGCGCCTCGTCATCGCAATCGAGCTCCACGTAGACACAGACCTTTGCCTCGTCGTCGAGCGCCGGCAGCGAGGCAAACGCCGTCGACTGCTCGCGCTGGCGACGTAGAATATCCAGGGCGCCAGCATCGAAGTACTCGATGGCAGCCGCATGGGACAGGACAGGGCGCACGGAATCGGTAAAGGACACCGCCTTGTCCTCGCTATCGAAAAAGCAACTCACACCCCAAACGACCGCAGGCGCCGCCTGCAGGGCAATCTCGAGCTCGGTGATAACGCCGAGCGTGCCGCACGCGCCGATAAAGAGGTCGATGGCGTCCATATCGTCCGCAACGAAATAGCCTGAGGCATTTTTTGTCTCGGGCATGGTATAGCCGGGAAGATCGAGCTCGAGCGTACGGCCCTCTGCCGTCACGAGCGACAGGTGGCGGCCCTGGGCAAAAGCCTCGCCGCGCTGAAGCTCAAGCAAATCGCCATCAGCCAGCGCGACGTGGAGTCCCGTGATATGCGGGCGCATGGGGCCGTAAGCGTAGCTGCGGGCGCCGGAGGCGTTGCATGCCGCCATGCCACCCAGACAGGCAGATGCCTCGGTGGGATCGGTGGGAAAGAACTGCTCGGGGGACTCTTGGAACTCCTCGTAGGCCTCAAGCGATGCCTGGTCCCAACCAGCGGTCGGCAGTACCTTCTTGCTCAGCTGCTTACGCAGCTCCGAGAGCACAACGCCCGGCTCCACGCGCAGCAGAAATTGGCCTTGTTCATCGCGGCGAAGGCCCAAGTAGCGATTCATACGGGAAGTATTGAGGATATGCCCACCGTGGGGCACGGCACCGGCGGCAAGGCCGGTTCGGGCGCCCTGAACCGTTACCGGGACACGCTCGGCATGGAGCGTTTCCAAAATGGCACGGACCTCGTCTTCCGTTGTCGGAAACGAGATGCTCGATGCTTCGCCCGATGCACGAGATTCATCGCGGCCATACTCTTCGAACTCATCGGTGAAGGGTTTAATGGTTGCAGACACGCGAACTCCCCCTTTAGCTAACTACAGTGTTTGCAGGGAGATGTTACCGCATCGTTTCGTCGACGTGTTCGAGACCGTCTCCATAATTGGCGATTTTTACGTTTGTGCAATTCGGCGAACGGCAAGGCTTCCTCGGCAGACGATGCTTTTGACACATATCGCCCCGCCGTCGCCGACCGCTCGATTGTCGCTCGAAAAAAGTTGAAGTAATTTTTTCCACCTTTTACCTGCGGAGATGTCAATCCGTCAAGCATTTGGTCAGAAATTGGTCAAGTAGCGGCTGATACGGTCGGCGTCGACAGCCAAAACCGATAGAAGTTTTGGCCCCAGAAGCAGGGAGGTTCCCATGGCATATTACTGGCCCCAGTACGGCGTCGCCATCGAGGTCGACGACGATCCCTATCTCCTGCCTTTCGACGAAGAGGCGTTCCCCGATACGGCGGTCTACCACGTCACCACCGATGTTATCTGCGACCCCGAGTCGTTCTCGGCGCTCGCCCACCACATCGCGCGTATCCACGACATCGAGCTCCCTCACGACTTTGACGAGCTCATCTACTCGCGCCGCCTGATGCTTCACATGCTCTTTGGAGCGGACCCGTCCACGTTCGCACGTGTCTACACCACCAAGGACGCCGCATGAGTGCGAAGAAGCCGCCCCGCCTCGCAGGACTGGGGCGTCGCAAGAAACTCGTCGTTGTCTGTCTGGCTATCGTCTGCGCCCTCATCGCCGTAGGACTATACGCCTGGCAGTCGCAGCCCGTGCCCGAAGCGGGCGCCTCAGTCACGACGGCAGAGGGTAAATCGCGACAAGAAATCCAAGATGAGCTCGATGCCATCGTCCGCGACAACATGATGACGATTTCGGTCGCGCCGGTCGCTCAGCTACAGGAGGACGGCAAGCTGCGCGTCAACGTGCAAAACGTCCAAGACAATAAATTTCCCCAGCGATTCCGCGTCATCCAAAACGACGAGACCATGTACGAATCCGGTGTGGTCGAGACCGGCAAGACAATCGAGACGTGCCCCGCCGGCGACATCAAAGAAGGCGAGGCATACATCGAGATCCAGGCACTCGATGCCAAGACCCTCGACAGCCACGGCAATCCGACACGTGTCAAGGTACGGGTTGAGCAAGCCGAGAACTAGCTTTTTCGACCGACGCGGCACCGCACGCAATTCACCAGCATTCGTCCAATCATCGCGGGGACGGCCCGCGGCGAATAGAAAGGAACGACCATGGACATCACCAGGAACATGAACGGAGCCAGAGCGCTCGTCGTGGGCGCAGGGCTCGCGCTCGCGCTCGCAATGGGCGCCGCCCCGACGCCAGCTCTGGCAGCCGGGCGCGTTGGAACCACAAAAGTAATGGTCAGGACCGAGATCGACAACGTAGAGTTCAAAGTTCCGACGGTTATTCCCTTCGTCGCCAAGGCCGACGGCACGCTTCAGGGCCCCTCAGAAGACGCGACCACCATCGACAATCATTCGGCCTACGGCATCCATGTCACCAACATGAAGATCGACGCCATGAACACCTGGACCATTGCCGCCGACGCCAAGGCCGGAACCGCGCAGAATTCCATCGACTTTAAGGTCGGCCCCGACGGCGCACTCCAGAACGCCAGCGCCGCAATGCAGGAGACGGGCCTCGATCTTTCCAAGAATGCAGCCTTCGACATGGGCTACCAGGGCATTGCCGGCGGCACGGACAAAATTAAGCTCAAGACAAGCGGAAACGTCGCCCGCGTCACGCGCGACATCTTCCGCGTAACCGGCGAAGGCGATCAGGTTGCAACGATCACCTGGACGGTCGAGCCCGGTGCGCACACGGCATAAGGCCGTCGCCCTGGCCGCCGCCGTCAGTATCCTAGCGTTTGGGCCAGCCATGGCCTTTGCCCAGCAAGAACAGGCGCAGGCCGCCACGCAGGTGACGGTCGACCTCTCGGAGCTCGACCGCGGCAACTGCAAGGAACCGTTGGCACAGACAGACGACAGACGATGGCTCTTGGCAGCAGGCGCCACGGCAGCAGGCGCGGGAACCGCCGGCCTCGGTCTGCACATCAAACGCAGCCAGAAACGAAACACGGACAGGCCGCACTAAATTAGCTAAGGAGACCCCATGGCATCGAAGAACCTTTTGCCCGTCGTCGCACTCTGCGGCGCGCTCGCAACCGGAACGCCTGTCGCCGCTTGGGCGACTCCCGTCATGGCAGACTCCTTACCAGCAGCCCTAAGCTCCGCACCAAATCCGTCGAGCGCCATTGCGTGCAAGCGTTTTTCGTTCGCACAGGCCGCAATCTCAACCTCGGGATGCCTTCGTCGTAATACGGACGGCTCGATAGTCGTGGATATCAATCGTTCGAACAAGGCAAACGGCTCCCAGGCGGGGTGCGCCGTCTGCACGTGGCGCTCGATTGCGCTCGATGCAGATGGCGATCCGTGCGATTTGGGGTTGCGCATCGATATCGCTTCGGTCGATGACTCGGCGAACGGAGCGAAGGTCGCCTTCGACGGTGCGTTTTTCGAGAAAGGAGGCGGTATATGTCTGGGCTGCACCGCCGCGAATGCAGACGATGTGCAGCCCACCCTCTCATTCACGGCATCGCTGCGGCTGACCAAGGCGGGCACCGATGCCATCGCGGCGGGAGAAGCATCCCTGCTGTTCTACGCCGCCAGTACCGAAGACACAGACATTCATTTCGAGAAGCCGGCCGGATCGCTCAGCCTTACGCGCGGGACGGAGGCAGGCCCTATTGCGATCGATACCCACACGCTAGGCAGGCAACGCATTCTTGCCGACCCGGCGCTTCTCGAGATGGAGTGGAACGGATCCGGAGCCGTCGGGATTGTCCCCTCCGCGCTTGACGCCAAGACGCTCCCCTCAAACGACGAACCCATCAACGCAACCATACAAGAAGAGAGCACGGACAAAGAAGCAGGTGCGGGCGACACGCCGTCGCCGACAAACAGCGTCCCAGCTTCTTTCGAAGCACCGAATGAGCCCGCTACCGGTCCAAACGATCCCGAGCTCGCGGACAGTCTGGGGCTTACTGATCCTCAGGAGATCGATGAAGGTAACTGCTGCGTGCTTGCCGCCCTCGACCACACAGAGGTCATCGATGCTGCAAACATCGAAGTTGCCGCCGCCAATCAGCCCGTCCGCAAGTCGGCCATCATCGCATTTCCCGAATCCATCGAAGTCGTCTTTTTGCCATCGGGCGAGGTCGTGGCCCCAACGCTGCTCACCTTGTTGGGCGCCAAGAATACTCGAAACGAAATTAAAAAGGTCACGGTTGTCGACCCTGCAACCACCGCTAAACTGCGTCTATACGCCGTTGCCCCAGACGGAGGCAAGACCTTGGAATTCGATGGCGACACACTTCTAGCCTGGCGACGTCTGGACATTATGCAAGACGTCTCGTTTCAGATCGAACTCGAAGGGTTTGATCGTGCCCGCGATGCCAATATCATCGCCGCGGCTATTGAATCCCCGCAGCGGCTTATGACACTGCGCTTTGACTACTACCCCTATGTCCCGACAACCACCTGAGGCTTAAATGCTGCGCATCATTCCTAATACCACTTATATAACGTATTAGATGAGTCGCGATGTGCCTCGCATTTCGTTCTGCTACGATTGCCACGTTGGCATCAATACAGGAGGGCTCATGCCGGGCTTGGGAACAATCATCAACGTTGCGCTTTTAGTTGCGGGCGGTCTTTTGGGATTAGCGGGCGGCCGCTTCATTACACCGCACATCCAAGACACGCTCATGAAAGCATCGGGGCTGTGCGTCCTGTTTATCGGCCTGGGCGGCACCATGCAAAAGATGCTCATCATCGATGGAAAGGCGCTAGCGACCACCGGTACCACCATGCTCATCGTCTCATTTGCGCTCGGTTCGCTCATCGGCGAGGCCATCAACTTGGAGGCCGCCATCGAGAACCTTGGCGAATGGCTCAAGCGCAAGACTGGCAGTGAGGGCGATAACAAGTTCACCAACGCTTTTGTCTCGACTTCACTCACCGTGTGCATCGGCGCCATGGCCATTGTGGGATCGATCCAGGACGGCCTGCTCGGCGACTGGTCAACGCTTGCCCTCAAGGGCGCACTGGACTGCATCATCGTCTGCACCATGACGGCCTCGCTTGGCCGCGGCTGCATCTTCTCCGCCCTGCCCGTCGCCGTGTTCCAGGGGACGATCACGTTGTTTGCCGGCTCGCTCTCCCCCATCATGACCACAGCAGCCCTCAACAGCCTTTCGCTCGTAGGCTCCATGCTCATCTTCTGCGTCGGCGTCAACCTCATCCGTCCTCAGACCTTCCGCACGGCCAATATGCTTCCCTCCGTCGTCATCGCCGTCATATACGCCCTCCTGTTCTAAATCTATCAACGCAGCGGTATCTCGAACATCTGTTTGATGCTGTGCTATGATATGAGGTCACCGTAGCTGCGTTCGAGAGGAGGAGCGGTGGCCGACCAGGACATCAAGATGCTCATCGAGCGCATTATGGCCGAGGCCCGGACCCATCAGTCCGCCCGCTTCTCAAACGAAACCTACGCAGACGAGCCGATTCTCAAAACCGGCCGACAGATGCAGAATTTCCTCCCCGACCAGTACCGTAAAATGCGCGAGATATCGCGCTGGCAGGATGACCCCAAGGGCGGTGCGGGCCGCTGGCTTTCGGAAGCCGAGCTTTTTTACCGCCAGGGCCTGCTGATGGCCGACTTTGAGGACGACTGTCCCTACAACGGCACCTTTAAGTCGTACTTTCCCACCTACAACGCCATGAGCGACCGGCAACTGCGCGGCTACTTTACCTGGCGTGCCCAAGTGCGCCGCGGAACCGTCGAGGAAACGTCTACGTCCTTTGCCTTTCTGTATCTCTATGAGCTGATCTGCGGCATTGGCGTAGATAATCCACTCGATGGTTTTAACAAGATCAAGGCTTTTTGGGATGTCTATCGCGCCTTCGAGCCCGGCATCGACCGGTTTGCGCGCGTGTGGCTGCAAGATTACGCCGTGTTCCACGGGCTCGACCCCAAGCTGCTTCGCGACTCTAAAACCGTCATGTTCGATAACGCCCTTATCGAACTGCGGCGCGCGGCACGAGACCTTGTACCGGCACCGTCCGGCCAGACCCCTAAGCGTCGCAAAACCTCCGAGCCCACGCTCCCCCTTCCGCCCGATGAGGTGCGCGAGGAGCGACTCACGGCCGCCATCAACGCCCTCTCCACGTACAACCTAAGTAGCTCGCGGCTCGACCGCAGCCATCACCGCGATCTGCGCCACGTGGCGTGCGCCGTGTATGTCCGCATGGCGCGCTACTATGACACGCACCGAAAGACCGGCATCGTGGCAAGTTTATTTGGGGAGGAGACGGCCATGCCCTACACCATGTTTGCCTCGGCCGTATTCTTTGCGCCCGAGCGCCACGAGGACTGCGAATACCGTCTGGACCCCATCCATATCTACCGTTGCCAAAACGGTTTTTGGGAATGCATACGCATCCACGGCAGCAGACAAAAGAGCAGCAAGCTTGGCGAGATGATGCGCGCCTGCGACCAACGCCTGCGCCTGGCCCTGGACCCCGCCCATCCTCTAAAGGAAGAGAAGGTCCCCAAATATATGGCCAAGATCATCGATGACGAGATCGTGGCATTGCTTTCGTGGGATGCCGCGCACCAGCCCGTCAAGATCGATATCGACCTGAGCCAGCTGGGGCACATTCGGAGCGCCGCCGCGCAAACGCGCGAAGCGCTTTTGATCGATGAGGAGCGCGAGGACGGCACGCTTGCGGATGCCGAGGTGGCAGTTGCCGAACGACGGGAAGCCGAGCCCGTGGCCGACACGATCGCCGAACCAGTCGCGACGACTATGCAGCAGGACGAGGCTAGCGTGCCGACCATCTCCACCGAGCAGTTTGGCGTCGTAGCCCCGCTCCTCGCGCCAACGCCCGCGCCCGCCGACACCGCGTCCGCACTCGATCCCGCCGCAGACGCCTATCTTCGAGCACTACTCGAGCAAAACGCAGCACAGACGGCATCGGCGGTGGAACAGTCGGGCAAGAGTGAGGACATGCTTGTCGATACCATCAACGAGGCGCTCTTTGACCTGGTGGGAGACACCGTTATCGAATTCGGCGCGGCAGGGCCGCAGATTATCGAGGACTACGAAGCAGACGTGAGAGGATACCTAGACCATGAGTGATACCGCATCCGCAGCACCCCGCGTGCCCAAGCGCGTCGCTGCCGTCATTCTCAACTCGCTCAAGGGCGGCGTGGTCCCGCGCATCGGCCTTCCTTACATCACCGTAGGGCGCGAGGTCGAGATCCGCGCCCTGCTCACCGATCTGAGTCTCATCGCCGACGGTGGCGCAAGCTTCCGCTTTCTGGTCGGTCGTTACGGCGCCGGCAAGAGCTTTTTGCTCCAGACCATCCGCACGCACGCCATGGGCGAGGGATTCGTCGTCGCTGATACCGACCTGTCGCCCGAGCGCCGCCTGCAGGGCGGTCAGGGACAGGGCCTTGCCACCTACCGCGAGCTCATCCGCAATATATCGACCAAGACGCGCCCCGAGGGCGGTGCGCTCAACCTTATCCTGGATCGCTGGGTCGCCTCGTGTGCCGATGCCGACGAGCCTGCCGTCAATGCCCAACTGGCGCCGCTCGAGGAAATGGTCCACGGCTTTGACTTCACCCGCATGCTCCGCCGCTACCGCGCGGCCGTATCCGAGGGCGACGAAGAAGCTATGAGCCGCGTGACCAAATGGATCCGCGGCGAATACCGCACCAAGAGCGAGGCTCGCGCCGAACTGGGGTCCTCAACCATCATCAGCGACGATGACTGGTACGACTACGTCAAACTCATCGCGCGCTTTTTGGTCTGCAGCGGCTACAAGGGCATGCTGGTGCTCATCGACGAGCTCGTGAATCTGTATAAGATTCCCAACGCCATCACACGCCAATACAACTACGAGAAGATCCTGACCATGTACAACGACACGCTCCAGGGCAAGGCGCAGTACTTGGGCATGATCATGGGCGGCACGCCAACCTCCATCGAAGACCGCCGCCGTGGCGTGTTCTCCTACGAGGCCCTGCGCAGCCGACTCGCTCAAGGCCGCTTTGCACGCGAGAATCTTAAGGACATGCTCGCGCCCATCATCCGCCTGCAGCCACTCACCTACGAGGAGTTGCTGGTGCTGATCGAAAAACTCATGCAGATCCATGCTGGCTACTTTGGCTGGACGCCCACGCTTACCGAGAACGACTTGGTAGACTTCCTCAAGATCGAGTTCGGTCGTGTGGGAGCAGACACGCATCTGACGCCGCGTGAGGTCATCCGTGACTTTATCGAGCTGCTCGATATCCTGTGCCAGAATCCCGATGCAAACGTGGCTGAGTTGCTGCAAAGCGTCGGCGGCGTCACGCTGGCGCCGCCAGCTGCAACAGGCGACACCGGCACCGCAGACGGCAACCGCAACTTCGCCGAATTCACCATCTAACCTGCCAAAAAGGGACAGGTTTATTTTGGTAGGTTTTATCTGGGCAAACGCCGATGTTGCAAGATATCGAGCCGTTGCCCGTTGCGTTGATCAGCCCGTTGTTGAGAGGAGGTCCCATGAACGCCTTTGACCGATATGCCCCGTTTATCCAAGACTTCATCTACTCCCACGATTGGGAGAGTCTGCGCTCTATCCAGGTTGCGGCGGCAGACGCCATCTTCAACACGCAAGACAATGTGCTCCTGACGGCATCCACGGCATCTGGCAAAACTGAGGCGGCCTTCTTTCCCATCCTGACCGAGTTTTGGGAGAACCCGCCCGCGAGCGTGGGCGCCCTCTACATCGGCCCCCTCAAAGCGCTCATCAACGATCAGTTCGTCCGTCTCAACGACCTCTGCGAAGAGGCCGATATCCCTGTCTGGCACTGGCATGGCGATGTCTCGCAGTCGCACAAGGCTAAGCTCATCAAAAAACCAAGCGGCATCTTGCAGATTACGCCCGAGTCACTCGAGGCGCTCTTAATCCATAAGCACATGGCGATCCCGCGCATGTTTTGCGACCTGCGCTACGTGGTCATCGATGAGGTCCACTCGCTCATGCGCGGCGACCGTGGCGGGCAAACACTCTGCCTTATCGAGCGACTCTCGCGCATGGCCGGCGTGCAGCCTCGCCGCATTGGCCTTTCCGCTACCATCGGCGACCCCGAGCGCACGGGCGCTTTTCTCTCACAGGGAACGGGGCGCGACTGCGTTATCCCCCGCTTTGAAGAACCGCGCCGCGTGTGGCGCATCTCCATGGAGCACTTCTACAACTCGGGCCCCCAGGCACAGCAGCGGGGATTCGTAGGCACAGGTCCGCAGGAAGCCGAAGTGCTCGCATGCGAGCGCATCGAGGCGGTGGCGCCCACGGCACTGCCGGCCGACACCAAAGACATGCGCCGCAGCGGACAGCTCACACAGGAGGAGCGCCGTCAACGTCGCGAACGGGCACAGGATAAGGCTACCTCCGGGAACCGCCGCACTTCTTCGGCCCCCGAGGGCGAAGTCGATATCCCTCGGGCCGCTGAGCAGGCGCTCCTCCACCCCACCGACACCGCGCCCGAAAACGCCGATCCCGGCATGGGCTATATCTTCGAACACACCCGCGGGCGCAAGTGCTTGGTCTTTGCCAATTCGCGCGAGGAGGCAGAGGCCGTGTGCTCCATGCTGCGCAGCTACTGCGAGAGCCGGCACGAGCCCGACCGCTTTCTCATCCACCATGGCAATCTTTCGGCATCGCTGCGCGAGACGGCCGAGGAACTCATGCGCGATGAGGAGCAGGCGCAGACAACCGTCACCACCTCCACGCTGGAACTCGGCATCGATATCGGCCGTCTGGAACGTGCGTTTCAGATCGATGCGCCGTTTACCGTCAGCTCCTTTTTGCAGCGTATGGGGCGCACGGGCCGCCGCGATCTTCCGCCCGAGATGTGGTTTGTCATGCGCGAGGAGGAGCCCGAGCCGCGCACGATGATGCCCGAAACGATACCTTGGAAGCTCCTGCAGGGCATCGCGCTCGTACAACTCTATCGCGAAGAAAAGTGGGTCGAGCCACCCGAGCTCGATCGACTCCCCTACAGTTTGCTCTATCACCAGACCATGTCGACGCTCGCCAGCACCGGCGAGCTCACACCGGCCGAGCTTGCTCAGCGCGTGCTCACGCTGAGCTATTTCCACCGCGTCTCGGCCGATGACTATCGCGTACTGCTGCGCCACCTCATCAAGATCGACCACATCCAGGTCACCGAGGGCGGTGGGCTCATCGTGGGTCTCGCGGGCGAGCGCATCATCAACAACTTTAAGTTCTACGCCGTGTTCCAGGAAAACGAGGAGTTCACCGTTCGCAGCGAGTCGGCCGAGCTGGGCACGATCGTCAATCCGCCACCGCCTGGTGAGCGCATCGCCATCGCCGGACACTGCTGGATTGTCGAGGAAGTGGACTGGAAGCGCCATACCGTCTTTGCCACGCAGGTCAAGGGACGTGTGCCGGCCTACTTTGGCGACTGCCCCGGCGATATCAATACACACGTACTCGAGCGCATGCGCAAAGCGCTCAACGAGCATGCGGCATATCCGTACCTCATGGGCAACGCGCGGGCACGCCTTGCACGGGCTCGTCATACCGCCGAGATTTCGGGTACGGGAACCAAGCCGCTCATCAACCTGGGCGGAGACACCTGGGTGCTCTTCCCCTGGCTGGGCAGCTACGCATTCCTGGCGCTCGAGCGCATGCTCAAGATTAAATGTGCAGCCGAACTGGGCCTTCGAGGGCTCGATCCGTCGCGCCCGTACTTTATGCAGTTTAAGATGAAGGCCGACGAGGAGACGTTCTTTGAGGTGCTCGCCTCCGAGGCTGAGAAGGACTTCGACCCCATCGAGCTCGTCTATCCCGGCGAGGTGCCTTATTTTGATCGCTACGACGAGTACGTTCCCGAGGAGCTCGTGCGCAAAGGCTTCGCCGAAGGCGTGCTCGACATCGAGGGTATGAAGCAGCGCGTCCTCAGCTGGCGCGACCACGCCTAAGACGGGACTGACTACTCCCAATAGGCTAGTCGTGGAGAGCGGTGCCAAGGAAGTCGGCGTCGAAGGGCACGGCTTCGGCAAAGGCATAGTCGCCGTCACTGGCGATGAGCAGGTAGTTTTCCTCGCCGCCAAACTCCGCATCGCCACATGGGACCACCCAGGCGTGGGCGAATACCTCGAGTGCCGTGGCAGCGCAGTCGCGCAGGAACGTCACGTCGCTCCCCTCGTTTGCGCTCACGATATTGGCAACGTAGATACCCCCGGGGTTCAGGCTGCCTCGCACCAAACGCAACGCCTCAACCGTCGCCAGCTCGCGTACGGGCTCGGCACCGCCAAAGCAATCGCTCACGACCACATCGTAGCGACGATGCCCCACGCTCGTAATGCCCAAATATGAACGAGCCTCGGCGGTTATCACCCGCAGGCGATCGCCCGCCGTGCGCTCCAGCTCGTCTAGGTAGAACCAGCGGCGGGCCAGACGCGTAATCTCTCCGTCATACTCGATGACGTCCATGCGCAAACCCTCGTGCGACATCAGTGCAAACTTGGGATAGGCAAACCCGCCGCCACCCAGCATGAGCATACGGCTGATACCGTGACCATAAACGTCGCGCATCGCATCCTCGGCCTCAAACACGTCGTCAAACGCACGATAGTACGCAAAGGCGGGCTCAGCCCAACGCTCGCCAACGTAACTCGCGCTTTGGTAGACGCCGCCTTGCACCAATACGCGGACTTCGTCGCCGCCCTCGTCGTGCACGCGCTTCACACGCGCCAACCCATTGCGGGTTCGCGCAACCTGCAGACAGGCAGCACGAACAGCGACAGCGGCCGCACCAAGCGCCGCGGCTCCCAGAGCAACGCCGGCAACGACGCCGGCAGAAACACTCGGCTTGTTCATCTAGAGCTCCTTTTGCAGATAAAGGCCATGGTCATAAAAACCAAGATGGCGATAGTACTCGCGCGTACCGATCGCGCTGATCACGTTGATGCGCGCATAGCCGGCATCCCGGGCAATCTCGCACGCACGCTCTACGAGCAAACGCCCCAACCCGTGATGCTGCGCCGCCTGGCCCTGGTCGCCCACGCGTGCCGCCATGCCATACACGTGCACCTCGCGAATCATCGCCTCGTCCGGCGTCGTCGGCAACTCGTCCGCATGCGCGGCAACAAACGAATGGTCGGGCAGCGACAACCGCAAAAAGCCCGCGATCTTGCCCCGCGGCGTCACCCACTGCAAAAAGCGCTCGTAAGTCACCGGCGTCTCGTACGCCACTTCCTCATCAAGAGAAAGCTCATCCAAGTCGGCACCCGCGGTACTGATCTCGCGATAGCGAATCTCGCGCACCACTGCGCCTTCTCCACGAGCCGCCAAGCGATTCTCGACGAGCTGACGCAGGTTGGGCTTCTTGTTGCCCACCATAATGTCGTCGGAACTAAAGTCGCGGATCATGCGACTGATGCGGCAGAACGCCGGCGTCACCACGATGTCGTCGGCAAGCACATCGAGCAGCTCTTCCTCGGTATAGGGACGCCACTCGCCGCGCTCATAGCAGCCCACCAGACGCGAGCCCTCGATGAGCGCACACGGGTAGACCTTGACCTCGTCGGGCATAAAGGCCCCCTCGGTCATAAAGCGCTCGTAGTCGCGCTTGTCCCCCTCGGGTGTGGCGCCCAGCAAGTTGAGCATAAAATGCGCATGGATCTTAAAGCCAAACAGGCGCGCAAGCGAAAACGCCCGCTCGATCTGCGCCACCGAAATGCGACGCTCGTTGATATCGAGCAGGTGCTGGTCGAGGCTCTGGATACCCATCTGAATCTTGGTGCAGCCCAGGCGGCGGATGAGCGTGAGGGCCTGCGGCGTTACGGCATCGGGGCGCGTCTCGATAACGAGTCCCACCACGCGATGCTTCGCCGTCTCGTTGATGCGTTGCCGCTGCTCAAGCTCCTCCATCGTTGCCGTCTGCCACTCGGTGACCTCGCCCCACGGCGTGCCGGGGCCGTACAGACGACGTACCGCACGGTTATAGCATCCCACGGCAGCATCCACACGCTCCTGTTCGCCGGCAACGCCGGCAGCGAGCTTGGCCTCGTCTGTCGCAATGCCGGCAACTCGATAGCGCTCGCGGCGCTCTGTTACCACCGGCGGCAGGGCATCGGCGGGAGCGTCATCGAGCAGGCGCCCCGCCTCGGCACGGTTGATGCCCGGACGCGCCAACATGGGGTTAGCCGCCACACCAGCCACGGCATCGTCATTGAGCGCGCGGAAGAGCTCCGACATAAACCACGTCTGATACCCTCGCGGATAATCGCTCCAGGTACCGCCGAGCACGATAAGCTCAATCTTATCGGTCGCATGCCCCATCTGCGAAAGCGCCGTCAAACGGGCACTCACCTGCAGATACGGGTCGAAGCAGTTTTGCTCCGCACGGGCACACGCCGGCTCAGCGTGCAGATAGCTCTTGGGCATGCGCAGGTCGTTGGGGCAAAACAGGCAATCGCCCGAGCACGGCCACGGCTTGGTAATGACAGTAATGGTCGCCACGCCCGAGGCCGTTCGGCGCGGCTTCATACGCAGCACCTGCAGCAGTTGACGCTCCAGCTCGGCATCGACATTCCACCCAGCCCACCGAGCCGGCTCCTCGCGCTTCACCCGCTGGTAGAACGGCAGCAGACGGCGCTTGGCCAGGTCGCGTTTGTCGGCACCCTCGCGGCGCGCCTCGGCATGTATCAGTTTGACGAGTGCCTTGTCGTCTACGGTCTCGCCGCGACGCAGAGCCTCGAGTATGTTCAAGATAATCTGTTCCATGCCCCCATTGTAAAGGCAAAGGCGCCGGAGCCAGTCACGGCCCCGGCGCCTCCATCAAAGAGCATGCCTATATGCACCGATCTCCGAAAACCGCATGTCACTCCGGATCGAACGACATGTCGCCCGAACCGACCTTAAAACGATACGTGGCAGACTTATCACCGTTGTCGAATTCAAGATTCAATATGGTCTCGCCATCGTAGCCAAGCGGAAGGAAATCGCTCTCGAAGTCACCGCTGCCCACGGTGAGGCTCGCCTTAAAGCCCGTAGAGTTCGGAACCGTTATCTCCACATCGCCCGAGTCCACGCTTACGTCCATAGACTTCGCGGGGGCCTGGTAGAGCTCGAACGTCACATCGCCCGAACCTACCTTGGCATTCAGGGTGTCGGTTACGGTGCCCGCAAACTCAACGTCTCCCGAGTCCAATGTCAATTCGAAGTCGTGACATGCAATGTCCGCGACCGTCAGGTCTCCCGACCCCACCCTCGCCGTAATGCCGACCAGGTTATCCGCAACATCCCGCGGCAGCTCGATGGTGACCGAACGATCGATAGCGCGCTCGTCATCGCAGTCGAACTGGCTAATCGTGAGTGTAGAACCCTGGACCTCGGCCAGATTCTGAGTGGCAGCATCGTAGGTAGCTACCCCCTTTGCAACACGACCGCTCTCGATGACACGCACCTGCCCGCCGGAAACGCACTTGATCTCAACCTCACCCGATGTCACATCCAGGTCAAGGGACTGGAATGAGTCGGCATCAAACGTTTCGCTCGAAAGCTGCCGAGACTGAGCAGAATAGTTACCGCCATCCAAAGAATCGTCCCCGTCAACCACATCGTCCATACCGGACAAACCGGATGCAATATCGCCGAGATCCCACGGGCCATCAAAATGAAACAATATCCGCGAAGTGCCAAAGATAAGCCCGATGATGAGCACGAACGCTCCGATACCGACGCCCAGGCGGACCTTGGACTCATGCGAGAGCTTCATCATTCATCACCTTCTTTGGCGCTCGGCTCAGCGGCGGTCGAGGAAGCCACGTCAGTATCAACCGCAGCGGAAACATCCTGAGCCTTAGCCGCCTCCGGCGCCGGACCAACCTGAATATCCCCGCGTGCCCAATCGCCATCGAGCGCACGCGCCACCCAGTGATAGATGGGGATTGTAAAGAAGATCAGCGCGGCAAAGGAGCCACCAAACAGGAACATCAGCAAAAAGAACAGCAGCCAGCACACGGCCCAATACGGAAACGACTGGAACGGACCTTTCACCGGAGTCGAGCCAGCTGCGCCGCCACTCGTCACCTGCGCCGTAGCGGCATTGGCGGCCTGCGCACTCCAGCTTGCCGCTTGCGCCGCCTTGGCGGCGGCATCACTCGCCTGTGTTGCCGCCTCGGTAGCACGTGCCGCTGCCTCATGGGTACGGGCGCGCTCCGCTGCCTCGGCCTCGCGCTGACGGGCGCGGTCCTCGTTCTCAAACTCGATATCGTCCTCGATCTCATCGCTCGGATTAAGGAGCTCGTCCAAACTCACGCCATAGAGTTTTGCGAGCGAGATCAGGTTCTCGGTATCGGGCGAGCTCTCCGCACGCTCCCATTTACTGACCGCCTGGCGCGACAGCCCCAGCTTTCGCGCCAGCCCTTCTTGGCTAAAACCCTTGCTGCGACGAAGGTCGGCGAGCCGCTGCGCAGTTTCTACATTCATGGTTCCTCCTATGCTTTTGCCAGCCGTGCCGCCGGACCGTTTTTGTTCTTAAGGCGCCTTGCACAGTTAAAAATCTATCCGCCACCGCCAAAAGCATGCCACCTATTCTAGTGAGATTTTTGACAACCGGCGGTTGCGGGCATATATGAGCTGCGGAAATGTGTCCAAACAAAGCAATGACCCGCAGCTCGGTTGTCCCCGTTGCGGCGTTAACGGTAGTATGGTCGTACTGTTTATTCCGCACCGCCAACGGAGGGAGTTCCGCGCCGTGAACCGCGATTTCGCCTCATCGCTCATTCAGCTCAACAATACGTTCTATCGCGAGCACTCCGCCTCCTTCTCCGATACGCGCCAGGCACCGTGGCCCGGCTGGGTACGCACCATGGACATAGCGCTCGAGCAGCTCGACGTCGCCACGATCGAGCATCCCGTCCGCGTCTTCGATCTTGCCTGCGGCAACATGCGATTCGAGAACTTTGCCGCCGGCGGCGCACTTGCCGCCAAGGGCGTCGACGGCGCAAACCCCTCGGCAGATGCCAGTTGCCCGTTTGAGTTCTATGGTGTTGACTCGTGTCAGGATTTGGCTATCGATGCGCACGGTCACGCCCTGCGCATTCCCAACCTGCACTTCCAGGAACTCGACGTACTCGATGCCCTCATGAAGCTCAACCCCGCCGAGACACCCGACGTGCTTTTCGACGCCCCGCTCGCCGACATCTCGGTCTGCTTTGGCTTTATGCACCACGTGCCGTCATGCGAGTACCGCGTACGCGTGCTCGACGCCCTGGTGCGCCAGACGCGCCCAGGCGGCATCATCGCCATCAGCTTTTGGGAGTTTATGAACGACGAGCGCATGGCGCGCAAGGCCGTTCGCGCCGAAGCCCGCGCCGAGCTCACCCCGCCGTTTGAAAGTTACGATTCCGCGCAGTTTGAAGCCGGCGACCACCTCATTGGCTGGCAAAACGACCGCCACGCCTACCGCTATTGCCATCACTTTGACGATCAGCAGATCACCGACCTGGTGCGCGGCGTGCGCACATTCTACAAGAGCGGCGAGGTCCCCGTGCGCGAGCTTGAGCGCTTCCATGCCGACGGTCGCAGCGGCGAGCTCAACCGTTACGTGATTCTCAAGCGCCTGTAGGCATCGGCGACTTGCCGCCGAGCCGCACCGCAACTTTCGGGCAAGCTATGCCCACCTTCTTCCAACGCATTGCCGAAACGCGCAGCCATGCGTTTCGCATTTATGACCAAGGAGCCTCATGGGAGCCGTCCACGTTCGCACGCCTAAGAACTTTGTACTCGAGGAGCGCCTGGAGCGCTACGCCGATGCGATTGAGACGAACCCCGAGGCCTATGCCGGAGATTGGCGCGAGGCCTGTGCGCCCGCAGGCAGCAAGCCTTTCGAACACCTTCATCTGGATCTTGGTTGTGGCAAGGGAACGTACCTTGTAGAGCGCGCGGCCCGCGAGCCAAACACGTTCTTTATCGGCATGGACCAGGAGCCCATCTGCATCGCCTATGCCGCACAGAAAATCTGCGAGCAGGAGCTATCCAACGCACTCGTCCTGCCCCGAGGCGCCGCAACGTTGCCGCAGCTGTTTGCCGCAGGCGAGCTCGATGCCATTACCATTAACTTTCCCACGCCGCAGCCCAAGGCCAAGTACGCCAAAAAACGACTCGTCCATGTCGACCATCTAATGCTCTATCGCCCGCTCTTTGCAGCCGACGCCACCGTCACGCTGCGCACCGACAGCAAGCCATTGCGCGATTATGCCCTGGGACAGTTTGCCGCGGCAGGCTACGACACGCTTTGGGTAAGTGACGACGTCCGCCGCGACCATCCCGAGCATCCCGAGACCGAGTACGAATGCCGCACGCGCGAGATGGGTGCCGTCGTCTATGGCATTTGCGCCACACCCGGCGCGCAGCCCAGCAATGAACAGCTCGCGGCGGGCCGCGCGCAGGAGCAAAGCCTTGCCTGCTACCTGCCCGAAAACCTCGATGAGCTTACCTATGTACCTCTGGGCATGGAAGAGGCCGTCGAGAACTTTAGAAACCGCGCCCGCAAAGGCAAGAAGCGCCTGCCGCAAGAGTCCTAGGGGCTTCTGATGGTCGCGGCGTCGGCAAACAAGCGCAAATTGGCGCCAGCGAACGGCCCTCAAACCTAAGTGAGTAGACTTTTTTGCAATAGCCAGGCACAGCCCGCATAGCGAAACATAAAACCGCAGGTAGAACCCTTGCGCAAAAGTCATGTGCTCGCAATATCGCAAAAAGTCTACTCACTTGGCTAGCGACTACACTAAACGGCTGGGCAGAACGCCCATTTCCTGCATTTTCTTGCCTGCGAACGCATCGATGCGACGCTACGCCATAATAGTTGGCGGACAATCGCGAGAGAAAGCAAACACATGGCACAGACCACGACAGATATCGCCGCCAGCACCGTCTCCGGTGCCGGAGCCGCCAGCTCATTCTCGGGCGGCACGGGAACCGAAGCCGAATTCGGCTCACTCGGTGCGCTCTCCCCCACCTGGTGGGAGCCCGAGGACGGCAGCGAGCCCGAACCGTGGCTCACGCCCGACCAGGCCTTCGAGCGCTTCTTTGAATGGACGAGCGATCGCGGTATTGAGCTGTGGGATCACCAAGAAGAGGCTCTCATGGATCTAGCCGCCGGCGATCACGTCATTCTGGGCACGCCGACCGGATCGGGCAAGTCGCTTGTCGCGCTGGGCATGCTCTTTATGGGCATGGCACAGGGCAAACGCTGCTATTACACGGCCCCCATCAAGGCTCTGGTCAGCGAGAAGTTTTTCGACCTTGTGCAGGTGCTCGGCCGCGATAACGTCGGTATGATCACCGGCGACACGCATATCAACACCAAGGCGCCCGTCATCTGCTGTACGGCAGAAATCCTCGCCAACGACGCACTACGCGAGGGCGAAGATGCCGATGTTGGCTGCGTCGCCATGGACGAGTTCCACTACTTTGCCGACCCCGATCGCGGTTGGGCCTGGCAGGTGCCGCTGCTCACCCTGCCTCACACGCAATTCATGCTCATGAGCGCCACGCTCGGCGATGTCACTGCCATCGCCGCCTCACTCGAGGAGCACACCGGCGCTGCTTGCGACTTGGTCGTCGACGCCCCGCGTCCTGTTCCGCTGAGTTACGACTATGTGACGACCTCCCTCGAGGGCACGGTCGAGCTCGCCATACGCCGCGACGAGGCCCCACTCTATATCGTGCACTTTAGCCAGGATGCCGCACTTGCGACGGCACAGTCGCTCGCCAATTTTGGCATTGCCAGCAAGGAGCAGCGCGAGGCCATCAAGGAGGCGGCCAAGGGCACGAGCTTCTCGACGGCCTTCGGCAAAATCCTCAAGCGCTTGCTCGGATGCGGCGTCGGCGTGCACCATGCTGGCATGTTGCCGCGCTACCGCCTGCTGGTCGAGCGCTTGGCGCAGCAGGGCCTGCTACCCGTCATCTGCGGCACCGATACGCTCGGCGTCGGTATCAACGTGCCCATCCACACCGTGGTGCTCACCGCGCTCACCAAGTTCGATGGCTACAAGATGCGTCGTCTGCGCGCCCGCGAGTTCCATCAGATTGCCGGTCGTGCCGGCCGCTCGGGCTTCGATACCGAGGGCATGGTCATCGCCGAGGCACCCGAGCACGAGATCGAGAATGCCAAGCTTATGGCCAAGGCGGGCGACGACCCCAAAAAGCTCCGCAAGATTAAAAAGAAGAAGGCCCCCGAGGGCTTTGTCACCTGGAACAAGCAGACGTTCGAGCGCCTGATCGAGACGCAGCCCGAGACACTCAAGCCGCGCCTGCGCATCACGCACTCCATGGTGATTAGCGTGGTCGAGCAGGGTGGCGATGCCCGAGCCCGCGTACACGACCTCATCGAGACGAGCCTGCAGACCCCCGAGGAAAAGGCTAAGCTCGAGGTTCGTGCCGACGAGATCTGCGCCACGCTCATCGATTCCGGCGTCGTCGTGCGCACCGAGGTGCCGCCCGCACCCGACGCTCCGGCTGACGCCGCGCCGGACATCGACTACGCACTGACGGTCGACCTGCCCGAGGACTTTGCGCTCGACCAGCCGCTCTCGCCGTTTTTGCTTGCCGCGTTGGAGCTGCTCGATCCCGAGAGCGAGACCTATACCATGGACCTGATCTCGATGGTCGAGGCAACGCTCGAGGATCCCAAGCAGGTGTTGCGCGCTCAGGAGCGCGCAGCGCGCGACCGCGCGATGGCCGAAATGAAGGCTGACGGCGTCGAATATGAGGAACGCCTGGAGCGCATCCAGGATGTCACCTACGAAAAACCGCTCGAGGACTTGCTCGACGCCGCCTTCGACAAGTACTGCCAGGAAGTGCCCTGGGCAAACGACTACCAGCTCTCTCCCAAAAGCGTCCTGCGCGATATGCTGGAAAGCGCGAGCGATTTTAAGGGTTACATTCAAAAGCTCGGCATCGCCCGCTCCGAGGGCATTTTGCTGCGTTACCTGGCAGAGGCCTACCGTTCGCTCGACCGCACCGTGCCCATCGAGAAGCGCGACGAGCGTCTGCGCGACATTATCTCGTGGCTCGGCTTTGTGGTGCGCTCGGTGGACTCGAGCCTGGTGGACGAGTGGGAGAACGCCGGCAACCCGGCAGCCCTCGATGCTGCGCCGCCGCAGGGCATCGACGAGGTCGTGGCGGACCGCCGCGGCTGCACGCTGTTGGTGCGCAACGCGCTCTTCCGCCGCGTGACCCTTGCCGCCCGCGAGCACGTTCGCGACCTGGGCGAGCTCGACGACGACTGGGGCATGAGCGAGATCCGCTGGCAAAAAGCACTCGACGCTTACCACGAGCAGCACGAGGAAATCCTCACCGACGGAGATGCCCGCAGCGCCGCGATGTTTTCCATCGACGAGTCCGACGAGAAGACCGCGCACGTATGGCACGTGCACCAGATCTTTGCTGACGAGGATGGCGACCACGATTTTGGCATCATGGGCGATGTCGATCTGGACGCCACGCAAGACGGCGGCGAGGTAATCTTCAAGAACTACCGTGTCGGCTTTATCGAGGACCTGCTCGAGGACTAGCCGGGCGCAATGGGACGAAACAAAGCGGGGCCGCTGGCAACATCGCCAGCGGCCCCGCTTTTTGCGCGATACGCTATCCCCTACTCGGCATCCTCGACCTCATACGAATCCGCCTCGGCTGGCTCATCGTTTGTCTCTGCCGCAGCCCCGCGTGCCTCGTCAAACGCTGCTTTCATGGTCTTGTTGCCCCACGTGAGCTTGCGAATGGTAAGATCGTCGGCTTTCTTGTTGGCAAGGCGCAGATTGTTCTCGGAGGACAGCAACGCCTCCTTGGTTTTCTGCAGATGGCTAATCGTCTTGTCGATCTCATCGATTGCCGTTTGGAACTTGCGGCTCGCGATCTCGTAGTTGCGGCCGAAATCGTTCTTGAACTTCTCCATCTTGGCTTCGAAGTTCGTGACATCGATATTCTGCTGCTTGTACTCCGCCAGCTCCTGCTTATAGCGAAGCGAACCCATGGCGGCATTGCGCAGCAGCGTAATGATGGGAATGAAGAACTGCGGGCGGATCACATACATCTTCTCGTAGCGATAGCTCACGTCCACGATTCCCGCGTTGTAAAGCTCGCTCTCGGGCTCGAGCAGCGTGCAGAGCACCGCGTACTCACAGCCTTTCTGGCGACGATCGTGATCGAGTTTCTTAAAGAAGTCCTCGTTTTTATGCTTGGTCGCGGTCTCGTCGTTCTCGTTTTTCATCTCGAACATAATCGAAATGACCTCGTTGCCGCTCGCGTCGCACTCACGGAAAATGAAGTCTCCCTTGGTGCCCTCGGATGCATCGTTATCTTTCTCGAAGTACGCATTGGGAAACGCCGTCATGCGCAGACGGTTAAACTCGGTCTCGCAGTGCTGCTCGAGCGACTCGCCCACCATCTTGGTGGACAGGCGAACCTTCATGTCCTTAAGGCGCTCAATCTCTTCATCCTTGTAGCGAATCAGGTCATCGCTCGCGCGCTTGGCCTGCGCAAGCTCGAGCTCGTGTGCCGCCTTGGCTTGCTCCTCGCGAGAATCGCGCACCGCCAGCTCGCTCGTCAGTTTGGCACGTGCCTCATCGCGCTCTCGCTCCGCCGCGGCGACCGCCTCTGACAGGTTCATTTTTGCCATCAGTTCCTGCTCGCGCAGCTGGGCACGCAGGCCCTCGGCCTCTTGCTCGGACTGAGCCTTTGCGGCGGAAAACTTCTCTTGCACCTTCGCGCGATAGTCAGTAAGCGCGCGCTCGGCCTCGCTGCGAGCGGCATCGAGCTCACGCTGCGACTCTGCCGCGGCAGCGGCAAGCGCCATCTCCTGGGCCTTGTCCGCCGCGGCGAGCCTGGCCTGCAGCTCGGCAATCTGAGCGTCGCGCGCGGACAGGTCGTTTTGAGCAGCATTGCGTGCCGCCGCCTCGGCAAGCCTAGCTTCATCATCTTTGCGCTCCAACTGCGCACGTAAATTGTCGATCTCGCGCTGAAGCTCGGCATTCTCCTTTTGAGCATCGGAACGGGCCTCAACCGCCGCGCGCTGACTTGCACTCTCGCGCTCTGCGGCAGCGCCTTCGAGCTTGGCGCGCAGCTCGGCAAGCTCAGCGTCGCGCTTGGCGAGTTCTTGCGCCAGCTGCTGGGCTGCAGCGTTCTTCTGCTCGACAAGCTGAGCGTCGCGCTGAGACTCTGCCTTTTGCAAGGCAGCCGTCGAGCGCGAGCGCTCAAGCTCCAGCGCCTGCTCGCCCTCGCGCTGGACCGCCTTCACGCGCTCGTCCAGGTCGCGCGAGAACTCGGCGTCGCGCACCTGCTTGACGATATCCGCATAACCGGACGCATCGACCTTAAAAACTTCGCCGCAATGCGGGCACTTGATCTCGTTCATGGCAGCTCCTCGATGGACGCAAATTTCAACCGCCTACACTCTACCGCGCCGCACGGACAAAAAAGACTCCGCCATAATGCCGGCGACGACGCCAGAACCACCACAAAGGTGCCTGCCCCCTTTGTGGTGGCTCTGGCGCCCTATAACCCAAAGAAGCTAAGAATCTGGTCACGGCTTACGGGCTTGTACTCGTTGGCATCGAGACCGACATCGTAGCGAAAGATAGGGCGCTCGCGATCGCGGTTGCGCGCGTTGGTGCGGTCTCCCCTGCTGTGGATGTGCCCGTGCAGCATGATGGCGCCGCGCGCCTTGCCATTCCAGCTGAGCATGGGGTAATGGCTCAACACCAGGCGATGGCCCTTGGCATAGCCGGGAGCAATCTCCAGGTAATCGCGCACGTCTTCCCAAATCTGCGGTACGTCGGGATCTTCCCAGTCGCCGTCATGGTTACCACGGATGAGCGTCACGTTCTGACATTCGATACGCTCGCGCAGGCGCATCGCCTCCGCCAGGGGCAAACGATAGGTAAAGTCTCCCAAGATATAGAGACGGTCGTCCGCCGCCACGCACTCATTGACGGCATCGATGACCTTGCGGTTCATCTTCTCGACCGAATCAAACGGCCGATCCATATCGTGCAAGATATTCGTATCGCCCAGGTGCAGGTCGGCGGTAAACCACATCATCGTCTCTGTCCTCATTTCGCAACGCGTCTAACACGTGCCTAGTATACAGACGCAGCGATGCGACAGTTACCCAAAGAGCCCGCCGAACAGACCTCGGCGGCGCTTGTCCTTTTTATTCGAACCTTTATCCTGGGTGTTCTTATCCTTTTGCTTTTTGCGATCCTGCTCCAGCTCATCGTCATCGAGCAGCATATCCCACTCAAACGGATCGTCCGTCAAATCGAACAGGTCGTCGTCAAACATGGCAGCCTCCATTGCCGACTAGCGAGCATCCACCACATAGAGCCCAACGCGCACCTGATGCCACGGGCTGCGCTCGGGGGCAACCTGTTGCACACGGGCCTCAAATACGTCCTCGTGGCCGTAATACATCATCAAGGACAGTGGGCCGACCTCGTTTCCTGGAACGTAGCCAAGTTTGGTCTTGCCATAGTAGATCGCAACTGCCTCGGGGTCATGAGGATTATCGTGCTCGGCACACAGCGTCAGTTTATCGCCCGCTTTAAGATCGCCTAGGACCAAAGCGCCGTCGGCATATTGAAATCCTGCGATGTGAAACGACAGAAGAACACGTGAAGGCTCGTACATAGCAACTCCCCTAACGGCCGAATAAACCGGCACTTAACCTTACTAAGAAGCTTACGGGCCCGTGCGGACAAAATTTCACCCGCTCGCACCGGTTGATTTTCAATCTCAACGCAACAGCCTGAACGGACCCCGCGTTTCCGCAGC
>CAJMMN010000012.1 GCA_905214525.1 uncultured bacterium | reverse complement strand
CGGGTGGTTTCTGATGCGGCGCGCTGCGCGCCCCGCACAGGCTAAAGCCTTTAAATAAAAAAACCGCCCCGTATGGAGCGGTTTTGCCCTTTATATATCGAGCGCCTCGGCCATCGCTGCCGTAGTGATTGCCGTGGTTCCACAGCAACTGCCCACCATTGCGGCACCGGCATGTCTCCATTCGATGCATGCGCGCGCGAAAGCTTCGGGGTTCTCGTGCCATACGGGGCCATCCTGAGTCTGGACCGGATCGCCCACGTTGGGACGCACCGTGACGGGAGTAGTCGCCGATGCAACCATCCTGGGCACCGCCGCGTTCGCGGCCGCAAGCGAACAGCAATTAACACCAACCGAGTTTGCGCCGTGTTTTTCGGCGTACAAAACGGCTGCCTCGATGTTGAGGCCATCGCCCAACAGGTCGCCCTTATCGTCAACGACAAAACTCACCAGAACAGGCATGCCGTCGGCGGCATCTCGGGCGCCGGCAAGCATGGGCTGCAAATTACGGATAGACGTCACCGTCTCGATCAGCAGACCGTCAACACCAGCATTGAGCAAGGCGTGCGCCTGTTCGCGCGCAATGCCTCGGATCTCACGAAACTCGGCCGAGTCCTCGGCAAACCACTCAATACCGATCGGACCCATCGAGCCCAGCAGCAGCTGAGGGTGCGCCTGGCGGGCATCGTCGACGGCCCCGCGATTGACCTCCGCCACGGACGGCGCAATCTGGTCGTGCTTGAGGGCATAGCTTGATGCCTGAAAGGTATTGGTAATGAGTACCTGCGCGCCGGCGGCGACATACAAGCGATGGATACGAGAAACGGTCTGCGGCTCTGCCAGATTCCAAAACGCCGGTGGAATATCGGCGGCGTCGTACTCACTCAACAGAACACTGCCCATGGGGCCCTGCGCCAACAAGGTCTCGCTCGACAAGCGGCGCGTAAGTTCCTCGGCACCAAAGCGATTGTAATAACTCGTATCCATATATATCCCGCTATTCCTCGACGCTGATTCCCTGCTTTTCGAGATAGGCGAGCCAGCGGTTCATCGTGTCCTCGGATAGCGCATGCTCCATCATGCAGGCCTCGGAATCGGCTCGCTCAAATTCGACACCGAGCTCCTGAACCAAAAACGTGCGGACGAGGCGATGACGGTACCAGATAGCCGTGCCAACCTCGCGGCCGCGATCGGTCAGGACTACCTTGCCGTAGTGCGATTGCTCGACAAGCTCGGATGCCTTGAGCGCCGAAACCGCTTTATTGACCGATGCCTTGGAGACGCCAAGGCGCTGCGCGATGTCGACCGATCGCACGCCGTTGGTTTCCCCCTCTTCGCTTTCAATGCGAACCATGCACTCCAAGTAGTCTTCGTTCGCCACCGTCAGATGTAGTTCGCGCGAGCTATTTGTCGTATCCATGATCTTCCGTCCCTTCTGCATTCAATGGCTGATTCTACCCCATCCAAGCGTCGCGGTATGCCGTGGCATACCGTGCTAGAGTTCTTGTTGCACACGACGACCAAGATTGGAGCGGTCTTTATGGAAAACACCACCACGAACCCCGATGTCCTCGAGCGCTTTTTGCGCTACGTCCAGATCAACACGCAGTCCGAGGATGCAAACTGCGACCAGGTACCCTCGAGCGTCGTTCAGTTTGACCTTGCCAACGTGCTGGCTGAAGAGCTGCGCGAGCTTGGTGCGGAAGATGCCCACGTGACCGAGCATGCCTATGTCTGCGCGCATATCCCCGCAAGTGCGGGCGCTGAGGACAAGCCCGCCCTTGGCCTGATCGCCCATCTCGACACCACCGAAGTTGCACCGGGCGCCGGCGTGAAGCCGCACATCGTACACTACGAAGGCGGCGACCTGGTCTGCGGCACGGTTGACGGTAAGCCCGTTGCCATGAGTACCGCCAAGCTTCCCGCCCTGAACGACCTCGCGGGTGAGGACCTGGTCTGCAGCGATGGCACCACGCTGCTGGGCGCGGACGACAAGGCAGGCGTCGCCGAGATCATGTCGCTTGTCGCGCGTATCGCTCAGGACCCCTCTCTGCCCCATCCCGCACTCGGCATTTGCTTCTGCCCTGACGAGGAGATCGGTCACGGAGCCGAGCTGTTGGATATCGATACCTTTGGCTGCAAGTACGCCTACACGGTCGACGGCGGCCCCATCGGCGAGCTGGAGTGGGAGTGCTTTAACGCCGCCGAGGCGACCATCCGCTTTGAGGGCCAGTCCATCCACCCGGGCGACGCCAAGGGCCGTATGGTCAACGCAGGCAATCTGTTCTGCGACTTCAACGCGTTGCTCCCCTACGTGCAGCGCCCGGAGTATACGGAAGGCTACGAGGGCTTTTATCACCTTGAGGGTGTATCTGCGACCGTCGATCACGCCACGGCGCGCTATATCGTCCGTGATCACGATGCCGCCAAGTTCCAGCAGAAACTCGACCTTATTGATGCCGCCGCCTCGATGCTCAACCAGCGTCTGGGTGAGGAGCGCGTGACGGTCGAGATTAAGCAGCAGTATCGAAATATGGCCGAGATCGTTCGTGACTATCCCGAGCTTATTGATGTTGCCAAGGAAGCCTACCTTGCCTGCGGCGTTGAGCCCCAAGTGCTGCCGATTCGTGGCGGCACCGACGGCGCTCAGCTGTCGTTCCGCGGTCTGCCCTGCCCCAACCTTTCCACCGGCGGCTATTGCTACCACGGCGTCAACGAGTTCGTCCCGGTCAGTTCGCTCGTCAAGATGACCGACGTGCTCCAGGAGCTCGTCGCCCGCTTTGCATAAGCCTGGCCGCTCAAGCCTAAAAGACAAACCGCCCCGTCCTCTACAGAGGACGGGGCGGTTTTTGTACAGGGAGTGTCCCTAACTGCCGGCAGAAACGATATGAGCAGGACATAAAAACATTGGGAGCCCCCGGCATGAAAGTCCGCGGATCAGGCCGACAATGGTGAGTGTCTAATCCAGCCGTGGCGGCCACGCCGCATTCATGGAAGGGGCTCCCATGCTCGATACTACCACCTTCGTCGGCCTCGACGTCCACGCCCGCTCGATAAAGGCCGTCTCCCTCGACGTCATGACCGGGGAGGCGCGCTGCGCGACCTTCGGCTACGACGCCGCAGCCGTCGCGGAGTGGGTCCGGTCCGTGGACCCCAAGGCCAAGTGCGTGTACGAGTCCGGGGTCACGGGGTTCGACCTCCAGAAGAGGCTCTCCGGCCTGGGGGTCGACTGCGCGGTCGGCGCCGTCTCGAAGATGATCAAGCCCAGCGCGGACAGGCGCAGGAAGAACGACCGCAACGACGCCGAGTTCCTCGCCCGCATGCTGTCGGTCGGCAACGTGGTCGAGGTGTGGGTCCCCGACGACGAGTGCGAGGCCGCCCGCGACCTGACCAGGGCGCTCGAGGACGCGAGGGACGACCTCTCGCGCTCGAAGCAGCGGCTCTCCAAGTTCCTGCTCAGGCACGGGCTCGTCTTCGACGAGAGGACGCCCACCGGCCGCAGGAAGGGCAACTGGACCCGGGCGCACTGGTCCTGGATCGAGTCGATAAGGTTCGCGGAGGGGGCCGACAACGAGGTGCTGGCCTACTACGTCGACGCGGTCAGGCGGGCGGCGGAGGAGAAGGCGAGGCTCGAGGGGCTCGTCGAGGGCGAGGCCCGCAAGCCCAGGTGGAGGAGGAGGGTCGAATCCCTCCGCTGCCTCAAGGGCGTCGACACCGCGACCGCCGCCGACCTCGTGTTCGAGGCCGGCGAGTTCTCCAGGTTCAGGAACGCCCGCTCGTTCGCCGCGTGGGTCGGCCTGACGCCCTCCGAGCACTCCAGCGGGGAGAACGACCGCAGGGGCGCGATCACCAAGGCCGGCAACAAGCACCTGAGAAAGACGCTGGTCGAGGCCGCGTGGCACTACCTGACGTGCTCCGGGCGGCCGAAGGACCTCGCCAAGGGCCAGGCCCCGGACCCGGCCGCCCGGAGGCATGCCGCCAAGGGCGTGCGGAGGCTGGTCGAGAGGCGGGAGGCGCTGCTCGCGCGCGGGGTGCACGGCAACAAAGCGAACGTGGCCACGGCGCGCGAGCTCGCCTGCTGGGTGTGGGCGGTCGGCCTCATGGCCGAGGAGGCATAGGGGGCGGTCCCCCGAACATAAGCCAGTCACCCCGGAAGCGGTTCGATCCGAAGCCGTTGAGGCGAACCTCAGGTCCCTTTTCTGCGAGCGCCCAGGGCGCCACACGCGTGCACAGACTGTCGGTTCGACGTAGAAGCCTCAGCCGTAGCAACGGATTGCCCAGCGAGAGATCGCCACGGGCGGATATTAAACTGCAAAGACGAGCGTCGGTAAGACACGCCGAGGTCGCCGCGGACGGGTTGATATAGGGAGAGGGCCTGACCCCATATCGTTGGGGCCAGGCCCGATTTTGCCTCTTGACAATGTCCTGCTCATATTAAAAGGAACGTCCCCAAGTGCCGCAAAATGACGAGATCCACTCTCGCTTTGTGGGTAGTCATTGGGGACGTTCTTGTTTGACTAGTCGTTTAAGAACGTCCCCAATGACTACCCAACGACTAGTCCGGACCAAGGCAACGCCGATGTTTTGGCAACGACAGCGAAAACCCGCCAGAGCGAGCAAGGTGCCTTGAAACGAGGCGGCATTGATCTTTTGATCATGCCGCCGAAGTTGAAAGGCAGATTGCCGCTCTGGCGGGTTTGCAGCGTCAACTGGTTACGCAGGCTGGTAAGCCCGCGTAACCCTAATAATTGGCTTCGTAGCCGTTGCCGTCGCCGGTGGGCTCTTCGTAGTAGTCCGAATCGCTCGAATCGCTTGAGTCATCGGAATCGTCAGAGCTGACCGATGAGGTTGCGGTACCGTTTGCGTAATCGTCAGACGTGTTGTTGTTCAGGTCGCCGATCGTAGAGCTGGAACCGTCGGAAAGACCCATGGTGTTGGGACCCTTGGGATCCTTGCCAGCATCGACGCGCTCCATCATTTCCTTGAGCTCGTCCTCGTAGACAAAGACGTAGCTCACACCGTCGATCATGGTGCTGTCGTCGGCGTACGAGGGCAGGTTGGCCGAGTAGATACCGTCGACATCCATACCGCGCATGGCGTTGACCGTAGCCACGATATCCTGAACGCTCATATCGGTTACGAGCATATCGGACAGCGAATTAACCAGGCCAAAGATCTTCGTGGCATCGAAGTTATTGAGAATCTGGTTGGCAAGGGCGCCAAGCACCTGACGCTGGTGGCGCATGCGCGTGTAATCGCCGTCGGCATAGGTGTAGCGGCAGCGGGCATAGGTAAGGGCGGTGGCACCGTCCATATGCTGCTGGCCAGCGGTAATCTTAATATCCAGGTGCTCGGGGTCGTCAACATCATCGGTTGCGTTAATGTCGATACCGCCAACCGAATCAATCAGCGCCTGCATACCGTCGAAGCTGACCTCGGCATAGTGGGAAATCTGAACACCGCACAGCTCGTTGACCGCCTCGACCATGGCCTCGGCGCCGCCAACGGTATGACAGGCGTTGATCTTCATGGTCTCGCCCTTGTACTCGACCTTGGTGTCGCGCGGAACGGAAATGAGCGTCGCCTGCTTTTGCGTGGGGTCGATGCGTGCCAGGATAATCGAGTCGGCACGATACGTATCCTCGCCCGGACGGCCGTCGGTGCCAAGAAGCAGCACGTAGAACGGATCCTTTGCCTCATCGGTGTCAACCAGAACCCGACGCAGATTGTCGGTAATGACATTAGAATCGCCGAGCTTGCCCATAATGGTGGCAAACCACAGGCCGGCAGCGGTAGTGGCACTCAGCAGCACGCCAAGCACGACAATGAGCGCGACGTGACGAATCGTGTGGCTACGACGACGTTGGCGAGCTCGCTCGGAATAGCGAGCCACGTTATCGCGACTGTAGATCTTGGCCTGCGCACCAGTTGAGGGTCTTCGGGTGGTGGTATCCGCGAGGGGCTTTTTATTAAACATAGGCAACCTGTATTAGTAGATGACGGGATCGGGGACGGCAGCATGCTCGACATGCGCGCCGAGCGCCTGCAGCTTTTCGACAAACTGCTCGTAGCCGCGCTTGATGTGATGGATGGCCGAAACCTCGGTCGTCCCGTCGGCGATCAAGCCCGCTACGACGAGGGCCGCTCCGCCACGCAGATCGGGCGAGGTAACCTGTGCACCCGAGAAGCCCTTGACGCCATGAATCATGGCATGATGGCTCTCGATACGAATGTCGGCACCCATGCGCACCAGCTCAGAGGCAAACATAAAGCGATTCTCGAAGATGTTCTCGGTAATAACGGAACTGCCGTCGGCAAGGGCGGAGAGCACCATAATCTGCGCCTGCATGTCCGTCGGGAAGCCGGGGAACGGAAGCGTCTGGATGTCGACCGGCTTGATACGCTCGGCACGGTTTACATGGACGCCATCCTCGACGCGCTCGCAGTCGATACCCATGAGCTCCATCTTCTTGAGCACCATGCCCAAGTGAATGGGGCAAAAGCCCGTGACATCGACACCGCGATCGTCGGCCATCAACGCACCGGCAACGATAAAGGTACCGGCCTCGATGCGGTCGCCTACTACGCGATGGGTAACAGGATGGAGCTCTTCCACGCCTTCGATAGTCACGACGGGCGTGCCGGCGCCAACAATCTTGGCGCCCATCTCGTTGAGCATGTTGGCGAGATCGACGATCTCGGGCTCGCGGGCGGCATTGTCGATAACCGTGGTGCCCTGCGCGCGCACGGATGCCATAATGAGGTTCTCGGTCGCACCGACACTGGCGAACTCGAGCGTGACGGTGGTACCGCGCAGACCTTGGGGCGCATTAGCGTTGATGTAACCGTGGGCGGTATCGAACTCAACGCCCAGGGCCTCAAGACCAAGAATGTGCATATCGATCTTGCGAGCACCCAGGTTGCAGCCGCCCGGCATGGCGATCTTGGCGCGATGGAAGCGACCCAGCAGGGGTCCCATCACGGCGGTGGAAGCACGCATCTTGGCAACGAGCTCGTAGGGGGCCTCCCAAGAATCGACCTGAGAGGTATCAATCTCGAGCGTGTGCTCGTCGAGAACATCGATCGTAGCGCCCATGCCCTTGAGCACCTTGCCCATCACGTGGACATCGGAAATATCGGGCACGTTCTGCAGCGTCGTCTTGCCCGGCGCCAGAAGCGTTGCCGCCATGAGTTTGAGTGCGGAGTTCTTGGCACCCGAGACGGGCACGGAGCCTCCGATGGCGTGGCCACCCTCAACGCGGATAATATCCAAGGTCTACCCTTTCAAAAAGCATGCCCGGGATGGCTGGGCCATCCCGGGCATGATGTGTTCGCAAATGGTCGAACGCTAAATCGTTTGACTATTGGGCAAGCTTGAGCTTACACCATGCGATTTCATTATAGAGGTAGGCGCGGCGTGCATCATCCTCCGACAAATTACCCAGCTTCTCTTCAAAACCTTGAATATCAGCTTTAAGCTTGTCGGCATCGACGGTCGCCAAATCGCAAGCGCGCTCGGCGAGAACGGTCACGACATCGTCCGCAACCTGGGCATAGCCGCCGGCCACGGCAAACGTGTGGTCGACAGTGCCCATGGCCTTATCGGAAACGCGAACGTAACCGCGGTCGATCGTGCAGATCTCGCTGGAGTGAGCAGGCAGAACGCCAAACTCGCCATCCGTGGACGGAATCGACACAAACGCAGCGTCGCCCTCATAGGCGCAGCTCACGGGGCACACGATGCGGATACGCATAACCTACTTCTCCCCCATCTTGCGGGCGCGCTCGCGCACGTCCTCAATCGTGGAAGCATAGCGGAAAGCCTGCTCGGGCAGGTCATCAGCCTTGCCGTCGACAATCTCGGCGAAAGAGCGGACGGTATCCTCGACGCGGACGTAGACACCGGGGTTGCCGGTGAACTTCTCGGCGACGTGGAAGGACTGCGAGAGGAACTGCTGAATCTTACGGGCACGGTTGACCGTAAGGCGCTGCTCCTCGGACAGCTCGTCCATACCCAGAATGGCGATGATGTCCTGAAGGTCGGAGTACTCCTGCAGGAGCTCCTGGACCTTGACGGCGACACGGTAGTGCTCCTCGCCGACGATCGAGGGATCGAGAGCGTCGGAGGAAGACGCGAGCGGGTCGATAGCCGGGAACAGGCCGAGCGACGAAATGCTACGCGAAAGAACCGTGGTGGCGTCGAGGTGCGTAAACGTCGTGGCAGGCGCCGGGTCGGTCAGGTCGTCTGCGGGGACGTAGACAGCCTGAACGGAGGTAATGGAGCCCGTCTTGGTCGAGGTAATGCGCTCCTGGAGGTCGCCCATCTCGGTTGCCAGCGTGGGCTGGTAACCGACGGCGGACGGCATACGGCCCAGCAGTGCGGAAACCTCGGAACCTGCCTGGGAGAAGCGGAAGATGTTGTCGATGAACAGCAGAACGTCCTGGCCACGATCACGGAAATACTCAGCGGTGGTAAGGCCGGCCAGACCGATGCGCAGACGCGCTCCGGGCGGCTCGTTCATCTGACCATAGACCAAGCAGGTCTTGTCGATAACGCCAGACTCGCTCATCTCGAGGAACAGGTCGGTGCCCTCGCGGGTACGCTCGCCGACGCCGGTGAACACCGAGGTGCCACCGTGCTCCTGGGCGAGGTTGTTGATGAGCTCCTGAATCAGAACGGTCTTGCCGACGCCGGCGCCGCCGAACAGGCCTGTCTTGCCGCCACGGATGTAGGGCTCGAGCAGGTCGACGGCCTTGATGCCGGTCTCGAAGATCTCGGTCTTGGTGGTGAGCTCGTCGAAACGGGGCGCTGCATGGTGGATGGGGTAGAACTCCTCCACCTCGGGCATGGGCTTGCCGTCGACGGGCTTGCCCATGACGTTCCAAATACGGCCGAGCGTCTTGGGGCCAACGGGCATCTTCATGGGCTCACCGGTATCGGTGGCGATGAGGCCGCGCTGCAGGCCGTCGGTCGAGGACATGGCGACCGTGCGGACGACGCCGCCCGGAAGCTGGCTCTCGACCTCGAGGATCGTGCTCAGATGACCGATCGGGGTCTCGGCCTCGACCGTGAGCGCGTTGTAGATCGGGGGCACCGCACCGTCAAACTTGACGTCGACGACAGGACCGATGATTCGCACGATGCGACCATCACCGGCAGTCGTCTTCTTGGTGGCTTCCTCGACCGCAAGCTTTACGGTGTTATTAGCCATTACTGTTCCTCCAATGCTGAGGCTCCGCCGACGATCTCGTTAATCTCGGTCGTGATCGAAGCCTGGCGCACGCGACTATACGTGCGGGTAAGGGTCGAGATGATCGCGGTGGCGTTTTCCGTCGCGGAGTGCATGGCCTTGCGGCGTGCACCCTGCTCGGCAGCCGCCGAATCGATCAGGGCCTGGTAGATGACCGTCAGGATATAAGACGGCACAAGCTTGCCGAGAACATGCTCGGGAGAGGGCACGAACTCGAACGTGGACGAGATGCGCTTAGGGGCGTCGGTCTCGTTCTTACGCGGACCGTGGGCCATAGCGATCATCTCGGGGTCGAGCGGCAACAGATGCTCGACGCGAAGCTCCTGATCCACGCGATTCTTGGCGTGGTGGTAGACAAGCTCGACACGGTCAAGCTCACCGGCACGATACGCATCGCAGATATGAGAGGAGATCATGCGGGCCTGATTGAAATCGGGCTCAGAGGAGTTGCCCTCAAAGTGCATGACGACGTTTGCGCGGTCACGGAAATACGTGGCCGGCTTACGCCCGCACGCGATGATCTCGCACTCGATGCCGTCGTTCGCCCAAGAAGCGGCGAGCTTTTCGGCCGTGCGCTCCACCGTCGTATTGAAACCGCCGGCAAGGCCGCGGTCCGAGGCAATAACGACAATCAGGCCATGCTTGACGCTCTCATGCTTCTGCAGCATGGGATCGGTGCCCGAACAGGAGGCGTCGCCGGCGACCGTCAACATGACGTCGGTCAGCGCCTCCTTATAGGGCTCGGCCTGCTTGGAGCGATCGAGAGCACGACGGATCTTGGCCGTAGAGACCATCTCCATCGTGCGCGTGATCTGCTTGGTCGTGGTAACCGAGGAGATTCGCTTCTTAATGTCGCGAAGGTTGGCCATGGGGCTTAGTTCTCCTCTGATCCAGAAACATCCGAATGGTGCTTGGCCATGAACTGCTGCTTGAAATCGCCGATGACGCGCAAGAGCTCAGCCTTAGTGTCATCATCGATCTTCTTGGCGCGAACCTTGTCGAGCAGCGAGCCAAAGCCATTGTCCATGTACTCGATGAGCTCGGCACGGAAAGGCAGCACGTCGGCAATCTCCAGGTCATCCAGGAAGCCCTCGTTGCCAGCGAACAGCGTAACGATCTGCTCGCCAACCTCAAACGGCTTGTAACGCGGCTGCTTAAGGAGCTCAGTCATGCGAGCGCCGTGGGTAAGCTGCTTTTGCGTGGCCTCGTCGAGGTCGGAGCCGAACTGCGTGAAGCCGGCGAGCTCCTGGTACGAAGCAAGGTCCAGACGGAGGTTGCCGGCGACCTGCTTCATGGCCTTGGTCTGCGCGTCGCCACCGACGCGGGACACGGAAATGCCCACGTCGACTGCCGGGCGCTGGCCCTGGAAGAAGAGCTCGGACTGCAGGTAGATCTGACCATCGGTAATGGAAATGACGTTGGTCGGAATGTAGGCCGAGACGTCGCCGTCCTGGGTCTCGATGATCGGAAGAGCCGTCATGGAGCCATAACCGTTCTTCTTGGACATCTTGACTGCACGCTCGAGCAGACGAGAGTGCAGGTAGAAGATGTCGCCAGGATAGGCCTCGCGTCCGGGCGGACGATGCAGCGTCAGAGACATCTGACGGTAAGCCACAGCCTGCTTGGACAGGTCGTCGTAGATGACGAGCACGTGGCCACCGGGGTTGGTCTCGCTGGCGGGCTTGCCGTCCTCACCGTTGTACATGAAGAACTCGCCGATAGCGGCACCGGCCATAGGCGCGATGTACTGCATAGGGGCGGAATCGGCAGCGGTGGCCGAAACGATGATGGTGTAGTCGAGCGCACCGTGCTGAGCGAGGGTCTCGCGGATGTTGGCAACCGTGGAGGCCTTCTGGCCGATGGCGACATAGATGCAGACCATGCCCTTGCCGCGCTGGTTGAGGATAGCGTCGATGGCGATGGCGGTCTTACCGGTCTTACGGTCGCCGATGACGAGCTCACGCTGACCGCGGCCAATAGGCACCATGGAGTCGATAGCGAGCAGACCGGTCTGAACCGGCTCACACACCGGGGTACGGTCGATGACGCCGGGGGCCTTGAACTCGATGGGGCGACGGTGCGTGGCGACGATGTCGCCCAGGCCGTCGATGGGCTGGCCGAGCGGATTGACGACGCGACCGAGCATGGCGCGGCTCACAGGGATATCCATAATGCGGCCAGTGGTGCGGCACTCGTCGCCTTCCTTGATGGAGTCGACGGCACCAAACAGAACGGCGCCGACCTCGTCACGGTCAAGGTTCTGGGCAAGGCCGAAGACGGTCTCACCGGTATCGGAGCTCTTGAACTCCAGAAGCTCGCCTGCCATGGCGCTCTTGAGGCCGGAGACGCGCGCGATGCCGTCGCCTACCTCGTCGACCGTTGAAACCTCATGCGTATCGACCGTCGCGGAGAGGCTCGTGAGCTGCTCCTGCAGTTTCTTGGCGATATCCTGGGCATTGAGGGTTTCGGACATTAGGCTTCACCTCCGTACGAATTAGCAGAGTTTGCGAGGGTCTCCTGCGCGATGCGCAGCTGCGTCTTGACGGAAATGTCACGACGCTCGCCGCGGGCCTCGAGCACCAGGCCGCCCACGATAGACGGGTCGACCTGCTCGATAAGGAATACCTTGCGGCCGAAGTCCTGCTCGCATTTCTTAGTGATGGTTTGACGCAGCTCGTCGTCGAGCGGGATCGCCGTGGTGACGGTCACGCCCACTACATCCTCGTCTTCCTCGGCAACATACTTAAAGGCAGCTGCCACCTTGGGAAGAAGGTCGAGCTGGTCGCGCTTGGACATGGTGTCGAGCACGGCGATGATCTCGGGGCTGGCAGAAGCCAGACGCTCGATCATCTCGAGGTCCTCGAACACATGGTTCTCGGCCTTAGCGGCTTCCAGAAGGGAGCGCGCGTAGGTCTCGAGCACCTTGTCCTGATAGCGGCTAGTCGGCATTCAGGCTACCTGCTTCCTGGATGTAGCGCTCGATGAGCTTCTTCTGCTCGGCATCGTCCTCGAGTGCCTCGCCCACGATCTTGGTGGCGACGGCAACGGACAGGTCGGCGATGGAGCTCGCGGCACCGGCGTAGATGGACTTGCGCTCGTCCTCGACGGTCGTATGAGCCTTGGCGATGATCTCCTCGGCCTCCTTGTGAGCAGCCTCGATGATGCGGGCGCGCTCGGACTCGGCGTCCTTACGGGCCTCGAGAACAATGTCGGCAGCCTGACGACGGGCGTCGGTGACGATCGAGTCGGACTCAGCGCGCTTGGCGATAGCCTCCTGCTTGGTCTTCTCGGCCTCGTCGAGGCTCTCCTCGATCTTCTTGCCGCGCTCCTCCATGGTTTTCATGATGCCCGGCAGGGCGACCTTGGCCAGCACGATCCAGATAATCAGGAAGGCGATAAGCGCCGGGATGAACTCCGCCATCTTAGGGATGAGGATGTCCGCACCGGCAGCGCCGTCCTCAGCGAACGCGGAAACCGGCATGAGCAGCGCGGCCGCGGACGCGGAGAGTGCGATCGCGCTCTTCTGGGATGAAAGATTCATACTTGACGCTCCGTGCTATTTAACGATCAGCGCGACAACGAAGCCGATCAGAGCCAGAGCCTCGCCGAAGGCGGAGCCCATGATGAAGACGGTGAACACGCGGCCCTGGACCTCAGGCTGACGGGCCATAGCACCCGTAGCACCCAGAGCAGACAGGCCGATAGCAAGACCAGCGCCGATAACACCGAGACCGTAACCGATAACTCCCACGATTCCTCCTTTGTCGTGCGTGTCTTATTTCACGCAGGATAACCTTTTTATAACTGCCGGGCTCCATGGGTACGGGCACCGGCGGTTTAACGAATTACCTTACCTTTAAGGCGCGAACGGAAGACTACTCCTCCTCCGCGACCTCCTCTGCCTCGGAGACATACACGGCGGTAAGGACCGTGAAGACGTAAGCCTGGATGGCGCCGACCACAAGCTCGATCGCATAGATCAGGATGAGGATGGCAAGCCAGGCTAGCGAAGGCAGGGCGCCGACGGCATGGGCCGCGGAAACCTGCTGAAGCAGCGGCTGCATGAACATGCTCGCCATGATGGCGAACGAGCCCATGACCACGTGTCCTGCGAACATGTTGCAGAACAGACGGACGGCGAGCGTGATGAGGCGCAGGAAGGTCGAGAAAAGCTCGACGACCCACACGAGCACGTTCATCGGGAAGCTCACGCCCTGCGGGGCGAGGCTCTTGATGTAGCCGATCACGCCGTGAGCCTTGCATCCGTAGTAGATGAAGTACACGAAGGCGAAGATAGCGAGCGCGGCGGTGGAGCCGATTGCGCCGGTGCCGGGCTTCATTCCCGGGATCAGGCCGATCATGTTGTTGATCAGGATGAACAGGAAAAGCGAGCACAGGAACGGGAAGTGCTTCTTCCAGTTCTCACCCACGACGCCCTTGCCGATATCGTTCTCGACGTACTCGATGATGTACTCGAAACCGTTGACGAAGAAGCCCTTGGGAACCAGGGTCTGCTTCTTCTTGAACACGGCCAGGACGATCAGGAGCACGATCGTGGAGACGATCAGCCAAAACGAGTACTGCGTGATGCCGCAGCTCAGATCGCCCACGACAGGGGTGGAGCTGAACTCGCTGACCAGATGATTAATCTCATCAGGCAGCTTTTCAAAAATTTCCACGACTTACCTTTCGACCTCATGAGGATCTCGCAGCGCCTTGGCGACGCGAACCGTGCAGGCGGCCATAAAGGCCACGAAGCCGATCGCCTCGCCCAGGAGGAACATGCGAAATGCCTCTCCGAACAACACAAACACAACCAAGGTAAAGACGAGCAGGGCGATCGCCGAGACCGCCAGACTCACCATACCCTTGAGCATGTCCGCATTCTGTTTATCGTCAAGAACCGGCTTGAGCGTAAAGACAAAGGGAAGGAAGGCGACCGCGCCCGCGATGGCGCCTGCAACGATAGCGAGCAGATCGGCTATCTGAAACACTGGCGTCCTCACTTTCCTTTTTAACGCTTCACAGAACAGTTCCCGCCAAACATTGGTGACTATTGTACGAGCCAATCGCTAAAGTACAACCGAAAAAGCATCGGTTAATACGCACCTGTTCGTTTTCTTAAGACCTTCTTTATGCCGCAGGTACGGTAATACGTTTTTCTCGAACCCTGCAGGGCAAAACGTCCGTTAACAGGAGTGCGCGCGGTCGCCTTTTGTTCGTCCGCGCGCACCGTTTCTTCGTATTTGCAGCCGCGGCCGTCTTAGCCCAGCGACTAGAGCGTGCCGTAGATGCGGTCGCCGGCGTCGCCCAGGCCGGGAACGATGTAGGCAGCCTCGTTGAGATGGTCGTCGATGGCGCAGGTATAGATATGCACATCAGGGTCCTTCTCAGTCAGCGACTTGAGGCCCTCGGGGGCCGCGACGATGCACAGCATGCGGATGTCCTTGACACCGCGCTCGCGCAGGTAGCTAATGGCCATCTCGGCCGAACCGCCCGTGGCGAGCATGGGGTCGACGACCAGGCAGATGCGCTGGTCGATATCCTTGGGCATCTTGCAGTAATACTCGTGCGGCTCGTGGGTGACCTCGTCGCGCTCCATGCCGATGTGGCCCACGCGAGCGGAGGGCACCAGGTCGAGGATGCCGTCGACCATGCCAAGGCCCGCACGCAGGATGGGCACGATGGCGAGCTTCTTGCCGGCGAGCTGCTTAAACGTGGCGGTGGTGATGGGGGTCTCGACCTCGACGTCCTCCATGGGCAGGTCGCGCATGGCCTCGTAGCCGTCAAAAAGCGCAAGCTCGCGCACGAGCTGGCGGAACTGATTGGTGCCGGTGCTCTTGTCGCGCAAGATCGACAGCTTGTGCTGGACGAGTGGGTGATCGACAAGGGTCACACGGGACGTATCGTAGGTGACGGTCATGGGTTGAAGCCCCTTTCGTTGCGGCCGGAAGATGGCCTTGCTGACAAGGCGCACGGCGACGTTGTTGCCGCGCGCCGTGCATAAGTTTAACGGTTTGTTGTATCGAGTGCCCCGTCGCAACCCTACTGAACGGTGCTGAGCGAACGCTTGACGGCATCACGCCAACCAGCGAGGTTGCTCTCACGGCGCTCGGCGGACATATGAGGATGGAAGATTTTGACGATCTGAGCGTTTTGCTCCAGCTCCTCCAAATCCTCCCAGTAGCCGACGGCAAGGCCCGCCAAGTACGCGGCGCCGATCGCCGTGGTCTCCACCGTCTCGCACTGCAGCACGGGGATATCCAGCAGATCGGCCTGGAATTGCATGATGAACTCGTTGCGCGAGGCACCGCCATCGACGGACAGGCGCTCAATCGAAAGCCCCACGTCCTGCTCCATGGCACGCAGCACGTCATAACTCTGATAGGCCATGGACTCGCAGGCCGCACGCACAATGGTCGCGCGACTCGAGGCACCGGTCAGGCCGCACACGATACCGCGAGCATGCGGGTCCCACCAGGGAGCGCCCAGGCCTGCGAAGGCGGGGACGAAGTAGCAGCCCTCGTTGTCGTTGATCGAAGCGGCGAGTTGCGCGGACTCGCTCACGCTCGAGATGATGCCCATGTTGTTGCGCAGCCAGTTCATGGTGGAGCCTGCGGCAAAGATAGAACCCTCGAGCGCATAGCTGATCTTGCCGTCAGCGGCGATACCGATCGTGGAGACCAGACCGTTCTTGGATTCGACGATCTCGTCGCCGGTATTCATGAGCATAAAGCAACCCGTGCCATAGGTGTTTTTGGTCTGGCCGGGACGGAAGCAGCAGTGGCCGAACAGCGACGCCTGCTGATCGCCCGCCACGCCCATGATGGGTGGCATGTTGGTCATGATGTCGCTCGCGACGCGACCGTAGTCGCCCGAACTCCAACGAACCTCGGGCATCATGGAACGCGGGACGTCGAAAAGCGCCAGCAGATCGTCGTCCCAATCGAGCGTATGGATATTAAAGAGTGCGGTGCGGCTGGCATTGGTGTAGTCGGTGGCAAAGACCTGACCGCCGGTGAGGTTGTAGATGAGCCAGGTGTCGATGGTGCCGAACATGAGGTCACCCGCCGCCGCGCTCTCACGCGCACCGTCGACGTTATCGAGAATCCACTGCACCTTGGAGGCCGAGAAATACGGGTCGAGCGTAAGCCCCGTGCGGGAGCGCACCAGCTCTTCTGCGCCCTGCTCGACCAGCTCGTCGATCAGAGGTGCGGTGCGACGGCATTGCCACACGATGGCGTTATAGATGGGTTGGCCGCTTATGCGGTCCCACACCACCGTGGTCTCGCGCTGGTTGGAGATACCGATGGCGGCAATGCGGTCAGAATGGATGCCGCTCTTAAACTGGACCTCCATCATGACCGCGATCTGGCTGGCAAGCACCGCCATGGGGTCTTGCTCCACCCAGCCAGGGCGCGGGAAGCTGGTTTTGACGCTGCGACGTGCCTGCGCGACGATGCATCCGTACTCGTCGACGATGGTCGCAAGTACCGAGGTGGTGCCGCAGTCGAGCGCCATGATGTAGGAACCGCCAAAGTCAAACGAGGCATCTTCCATGCCCAGGCTGCCCAGATTCAACGACATCGCTTAAACCTTTCTATTGCATCGGGTCGGACAGGACCCGTTCGATCTCTGATGCGGGAAGTGCGCCTTGGCGCAGGATCTGGAGCTCGCCGTGCTGAAACGACACGATGGTCGAGGCGTCGCGACACGGGGTCTCACCGGCGTCGACGGCAACATCGACCCCCTCCAGGATGCGACCCTCCACCGTGATAAAACTTGCCGGCGCGGGCGCGCCATGCGTGTTGGCGCTGGTGCAGGCAAGGGGGCTGCCACAGGCGCGAATGAGCGCCTGCACCACGGGCGAGGCCGAAGCGCGAAGTGCCACCGTGTCGTCGGCAGCGCGCATAAAGGTCGGCACGCAGGGAGCTGCCTTGACCACGATAGTCAGGGCTCCCGGCCAGCATCGTCGCGCGAGTATGCGGGCATCTTCCGGGATATCCACGCCATAGCGGTCGAGTGCTTCGACGCCATCGACCAGCCAAGCGACGGTTTGCGTGAGTTCACGTTGCTTGAGAGTGAAGATACGGCGATAGCCGGTGCCGAGCGCAGGAACTGCGGCGCCATTGACGGCAGCCTGCGGATCGCGCGGCCACGATGGGAATTCGCTTGTATCTTGGGGCACGGCGTCCGAGAAGGCGTTGACTGCCACGGCGACACCGTAGACGGTCTCGGTCGGGATCAAAGCCAGGCCGCCGCGGCCGAGCACCTCGGCCGTGCGCTCGACGGCAAGCCGATGCGGCTCGCGCGTTCCCTCGTATACCCGATAGACCGTCTGCATGTGTATGCCAGCCCCTTACGCTCTGGTGCAAGTTTGTTTACTGTGGGGCATTCTCGCACGAAACGTTCAACCTATTTGCCCAGAGCGCATGTTGGTTTGGTGAGCGGCTCTAGTAGTCGGTGAAAGTGAGGGGGTTATTGGACTGCGACGAACTTCTTTGGCCTGCCGGCGTGACGTTCTTGGGCGGCGTAACGCTCGATGCTGTCTATCGTTATCATCCGACGGCCGTCGACGAGTTCAACATCGAGCTTTCCGGCTTTGACCAGCGCGGTAATCCGCGGAGCGGAGACTTTGAGGTCCAGCGCTGCGTCTTTAAATGTTCGGCACGCCGCTTCCCGAGCGTCCTCGTGGTCGATTTCGACTGAAAGGGCCACGACCTCGGCCGAGCGTTCGTACCCTGCCGGAGTCAAACCGTTGTTGAGGTCGTCGGCCAAAAACGCCATCAGTGCCTCGGTGGCATGGGCAATCGCTTCTTCGCGCGTATCGCCATCGGCAAAGGCGCCGGGAATCTGCGGGAAGCTAGCGCAGTAACCATCGTCTTCTTTTATGAGAACGCAGTCATAGGTAAATCGCTGCCTCATTTTGCCTCCAACTACCATCCAGCTTGGCGACGAATACTTGCCCACGTGCCCTTCTTTGGTCGATCACCACCAGAGCCGTTCACGGTGACAACGCGGTCACCAGAAACATACTTAGCATGACTACCGACTTGCGCGACCTTCACGAATCCATCGTGCTTGAGTAGGGCAATGATTTCCCGAAAGGTAGGAGGTTGCATGGGCCGACCTCTTTCAGCCGTCCTAATTATAAACTACTTTATAATTTTTGCTAACCAGTTAATAAATATTACTGGCGTTGCTTGGGCTCGGTGACGATGGCTCGGACAATGCGGGGGCGATCGGTGAGGTCGTGGACGATACGCACGTCCGAAAGGCCTGCTTGACGACAGAGCTCGGCCGCGGCGTCGAGCGCGCCCTCGTAGAGCTCGCAGGCAAAGAGGCCGCCGGCGCGCAACATGTAGGGCGCCGCGTTGAGCAGGCGGCGGAAGATATCGAGGCCGTCGGCACCGCCCTCGAGCGCCAGATCGGGCTCGAAGTCCTTGACCTCGTGCGGCAGCGAGCGCATAACGTCGGTCGGGATGTAAGGCGGGTTGGAGACGAGCACGTCGAAGGTGCCCCACTCGTCGTGGGGAATGGAACTCACCAGGTTGGTGAGGCTAAAGGCGACGTCGTCGGACGTGAGACCAAGCGCATCGCGGTTTTTGGTAGCAAGGTCGATGGCGCGCGGCTCGATATCGGTAGCAGTGCAGGTGACGTGGCCGCGGCGCTCCCAGGCAAGGGAGAGCGAGATGCAGCCCGTGCCGCAGCCGACCTCGAGAACGCGGGCAGTGCGGGACTCGGCTGGGGCAGGCGCAGCGGCATCCTGAGCTGAAGCCGTCTCCTGATCGGCACCCTCGATGGCGATGCCGTATTCGTCGAGCTCGGGCTCAGCGGCTTCCGCAGTCTCGGCTTCCGCTGCCTGCGCGGCGGCTTCCTCGGCCTCGCGATCGGCAAGCTCCTCGGCATAGGCGCGGCTGCCGAGCACGTCGCCACCCAGCGCAGCCTCATCGGCGGCCGTCAGGTTGGCGGCACGGCGCTCGGCGGTCGCGCGTTCGTCGGCCAGCGCCGCCTCGGCTTTGCGGGCCTGCTCGACCTCATCGTTCCAGGGCAGCTCCACGCGCTGGCGGGCAGCAGCCTCGGGGCTCAGCACCTCGGTATCCAGATAATTGAGGACTTCCTCGACGAGCATCTCGGTCTCGGGGCGCGGGATGAGCACGCCGGGGGCGCACGCGACGTCGATCATGCGAAACTGCGTGCTACCGGTGATGTACTGTAGCGGCTCGCCTTTGGCGCGACGAACGACGGCCGCGTGCATGGTCTCGAGCTGGGCCGCGCTAAGCGTCTCGTCCATGCGCATATACAAGTCGATACGCGCCAAACCCGTGGCCGCGCACAGCAGCCACTCGGCAGAAAGACGGGGATGCTCCTCACCGCGCTCGGCCAGGTACTCCTTGGTCCACTCAAGACAACGCTTGATGGTCCAGATCTCGTTTGCCATGGGGCCCTCCCCTCTTAAGCGCCGGGCGGCGCGCGAATGTCGGAGCAGATTGTAAGCGAGGCAAGTGTTTGGCAAGGGACGATTGAAGGCGATTATCGAGAATCAGCCCAGATTTTTGCTTGGAGCCTGCCCGAAGTGTTCATTCGTCGACGTCTAAATCTGCATCCGTCAAGTTTTTGGCAAGGTTGCCCCAAAACTGACCAATATCTAACCAAGAACTTGCCACATCGCTTGACGCACGACCCATCAAAAATCGCTCCGCGACTTCTTGAACGATATTTTGAGCAATATTTTCGATAGCGGACTTATGCCGTCAATTACCTTAAGCAGGTAAGCAGCTCAAATGACATCACAGCCGACTGAATAAAATATCAAGGCAATGTCACCAATGACTCCCTACGAATCATTTGACAACCAAGGAAACGCCGATGTTTTGGCAATGTCAGCGAGCGACGTCCAGAGCGAACAAGTTGGCATGAAAAAGGCAAGGCATAGACCTTCTGGTCATGCCTTGCCTTTTGAATGACAAATTGTCGCTCTGGACGGCGCGCAGCGTCGGCTGGTCCGCCGTTCGGTAGAACGGCGGAACTTAGACTGCCTGTGCCAGCTTCTCGGCTCGCTCGGCGGCGGCGAGCGCCTCGATGACGGTACCGAGCTGATCGCCCAGAAGGACGCCGTTGTAGGTAGAGTTGAAGCCGATACGGTGATCGGTCACGCGGTCCTGGGGCTGGTTGTAAGTACGGATCTTCTCGGAACGGTTACCGTGGCCGATCTGGCTTTGGCGCTCAGCACCGAGCTCGGCCTGCTGCTTCTCGAGTTCCATCTCGTACAGACGGGCACGCAGCATCTGCATGCAGACCTCGCGGTTCTGGATCTGGGAACGTTGCTCCTGCGACTGCACCACGGTGTTGGTGGGCAGGTGGGTGATGCGCACGGCGGAGTAGGTGGTGTTAACGCACTGACCGCCAGGGCCGGAGGCGCAGTAGGTGTCGATGCGCAGGTCTGACTGGTTGATCTGGACGTCGATTTCCTCGGCCTCGGGAAGCACGGCGACGGTAGCCGTTGAAGTCTGGATGCGGCCCTGGGACTCGGTCTTAGGGACGCGCTGGACACGGTGCACGCCGGACTCGTACTTCATAACGGAGTAGACGCGGTCGCCCTCGACCTTGAACTCAATGGACTTAAAGCCGCCGGCCTCGCTGGGGCTGGAATCGAGCACGGTAGTCTTCCAGCCGCGCGACTCGCAAAAGCGCTGATACATCTTGTACAGGTCGCCGGCGAAGATGGCCGCCTCGTCGCCACCGGCGGCGGAGCGGATCTCGACGATGGTGTTCTTGTCGTCGTTGGGGTCGCTCGGAATGAGCATGTACTTGATGTCTTCCTCGAGCTGGGGGAGCTTGGCCTCGTTTTCGGAGATGTCCATCTGGAGCATCTCCTTCTCATCGGCATCGGTGGTATCGTGCAGCATTTCCTTGGCAGCCTCGATGTCATCGAGCGCGCCGATGTACTCGCGCGAGGCGGCAATGAGGTCGGACTGGTGCGCGTACTCCTTGTTGAGACGCGTGAACTCCTTGATATCGGAGGCGACGGCCGGGTCAGATAGCTTCTTCTCGAGCTCCTCGTAGGCCTTAATGATCTTTTCGAGCTTGTCGCGCATGGCGGGACTCCTTTATGTGCGTGAAGGCGAAAATCGGCAGAGTTGATGGGGCGCGCGGCGCCACTGCGGGGGTAAGCCCAGCTAGAACATGTCGATCTTCAGATACATGCGCATCCCTTCGCGTATGAGGTACATAGTTGCGGTCTAACCCATACATGATAGCGTGCGCAGGCATACCTGCATATAACCCGCACGGAATGCGACAAAGGGTCAGTCTCTTTCCTTGAATACAACTTCATCCGAACGCCTCCCGCATTCATCCGCACATATACGGATAAATTTGGGAATCCGATACCCTGAGGGCCGGATCGGCCGGCCCCGGGAGATCGGAGGACGCCATGTCCGGAAAGGGCGGGAAGGGCGCCGCGAGGGCGGTCCCGAGGACCCACGGCAGGCTCACCGGGTACGAGCGGGACACGGTCCAGAGGATGCTGAAGCGCAGGGTTCGCTCGGCCACTTCCTCGAGAGGTTCAAGGGCGTATCGACCCGCAGGCTCCACAGCCGCCTGATGTGGTTCAGATGGCTGCGCGAGGCCGCACGCGTCGGGGACAGGACGTCGCTCATGCGCGAGCAGCTCGACGACGGGCGCTACGAAAAGATCCGGAAGAAGATGATGGAGCCGGAGTACGAGTTCCATCTGGAGCCGGACGTGCAAACGGCGGGTTAACATAGCCTTTCACCAAAAAGGGCGAGCGGCCGCGCCCTGCGACCACCCGCCCTCAATCAAAGCCCTTCTCGGCCGCCGTAGCTACCGGTTCCGGCGCCGCAGGATAACGCCTGCGGCGATCAGCACCACCGCGCCGCCCGCGATGCCACCCAGGGCCATCGGCGACAAGCTGGTATCGCCCGTATACGGCAGACCCGGCTTCTCCTCCTTCGGCACCGGTGACTTGCTCGGCGGATTGGTGGGCGGCTCCGTCGGCGGGGTGGTCGGCGGCGTGTACGTGTTCTTGAACACCGGCGCCACGGCGCCGTCATAGGTTACCGTCGCCACCAGATGGCCCGCACCGTCGTCCGTCACCGTCACCGTTACCCGGTGCTCGGCCGCGTCGTACGTCACGTTCTTCTGACCGTCGTCCACCTCGGAGATGCTGTAGGCGTACGTTCCGGGCTTGTCGTACGAGATCGCCTCGAAGCCCACCGTGCCGTCCGCCGCGTTCTTTGCGGTCTGCAGCACCTTGCCGTCGGCATCCTTCAGCTGGAAGGAGAACTGCCCTTCCTTCAGGTCCTCGCCGCTCAGCACCTTGGAGGCCCCCAGCTTCACCTCAGTCGCGGCCGGCGCGTAACTGTTGCTGAACGCCACCGCATCCGCAGCCTTGCCGCCCTTGCTGTAGGCAACCTGCGCCTCCAGCGCGTGCGTCTCCGCATTCTCCGTCACCGTCACCGTCGCGGTAAAGACCGTCGTGTCGTAGGTGACGCCGTTCGCCGTCGCCCCTGCCCGCTCGGACACGGTGTAGACGTACGTCCCCACCTTGTCCAGCTGCAGCGGCGCGAAGCCGAACGTGCCGTCGGCGCCGTTCTGCACCGTCTGCGCCACGTTACCGTCGGCGTCCTTCAGGTCGAAGAAGAACTCACCCTCGGCCAGGTCGCGGCCGGTCAGAGCCTTCGTTCCGGTAATCGTCGCCGTCGTTGCCGTCGGCGTGTAGGTGTTGGTGAAGGTCAGATCCGCAGCCGTCTTGTTCGCCGTCGCGGTCAGCTGGCCGCTGCCGTCATCGGTCACGTTCACCGTTACGTCCAGCACCGCATCGCTGTAAGTGATGGTGCCATCTTGGCCTGCAACCTCCTTCACCTGGTACGCATGCGAACCAGTTGCGGTGTACGAGATGGCCTTGAAGGTAAACGCTTTACCCACGTTCGTGGTCCGGTCGATCTCCTGCCCGGTGGCCACGTCAATCAGCGCGAATGTGAACTCGCCATCGGCGGGCGTCCGCGTGGTGGCCGGGTCGGCATTCTCAAGCACCTTGGTGCCAGAGATCTGGTAGGAGGTCTGACCCGGCTGGTAGCTGTTCGCAAACGTCATGGTATTGGGGGTGACGCCGTTCTCGGTGCCCTCGCTCGGTTTCACCGTAGAGCTCTCTACCACCAGCTTGCCGTCGTTGTTGTCCTTCACCACGTAGGTCAGGGTGTACGTCTTGCCGGTGTAGGTCACGCCCGGCACGCCCGGCGCGCCGTCCGTCGGCTGCACCTCACGGACCGTGAAGGGAAAGGTGCCCGCATGGTCGAAGGTCAGCTCGTTAAAGTAAACCTTGCCCTTGGCGTCGTTCTTCTGGGTCTGGAGCACCGTACCGTCAGACCCCACCAGCTCGAAGGCGAAGTCTCCCGCCTTTAGCTGATAGCTGCCGTCGTGCACGTCAACGCTCTTGGTGAGGGCGATCGCGCCGGAGTTCGTCGCCTTCGCCTTGTAGGTGTTGGTGAAGGTGGGCTTCGTGGCGTCCGCGCCGTCGTAGGCGACGCTCGCCTGCAGCGTGCCAGCATTGTCCACAACCGTCACCACGGCATGATGCACCGCGTCGTCGTAGGTCACGTAGGCCAGATCACCCTTCCGCTCCACGATAGTGTACTCGTACGTGCCCGGCTTCGCGTAGGAGAAAGCGTCGAAGTTAACACTTCCGTCCGCGCCGTTGGTCGCGGTCCGGACGGGCTTGGCCCCGACAAGCTGCTCAGCAGTCATTTTGCCCTCGTACACATCGAAGGTGAACTCGCCGTCCTTGGGGACGATCGGCGTGTTGTCGTCCTTCTTCACATAGCTCTTCTGCGCACCGAGGGCCAGACCGGTCGCGGCCGGCTGGTAGGTGTTGGTGAAGGTATCCGAGCCGGATGCGCTCGTCACGATCGCCTTCGCATTCAGTGCTCCGTTCCCGCCGTCTGTGACCGTCACCGTATAGGTGAGGGCATGATTGTCATAGACCATGCCCGGCTCCGCGCCCGGCTGCTCCACGATGGTGTAGGTGAAGTCCTTGCTCGCGGCGCCGTCCAAGTCGGAGAGCTGGAACTCGCGCGTGAAGCAGACCTTGCCGTTTGCATCGTTCTTCGCGGTGGCGATCACGTTGCCGGCAGCGTCCTTCAGGTCGAAGGTGAACTCGCCGTCCGCAGGCTTCGTCGTGTGATCGAAGCCGTCCGCAACCTTGATGGTCTTGGTCGCCGTCAGCTCCACGGATCCCTTTGCGGTGTAGGTGTTGTTGAAGGTGGGAGCCGTAGCGGTACCGTCATAGGTGACGGTCACCTTCGTCTTGTTGTTGTCGTCCTGGTTCTGCTCTACCTTGACGTGGACCTTGACTTCCTTGGCGTCGTAGGCCACGCCGTCGACGGACTGGCCGGCCTTCTCCTCCTTGAGCGTGTAGTCGTACTCGCCCAGGTTCAGGCCCTTGACGGTCAGCTTGACCTTGCCATTCTTATCGTTGGTGCCGCGAGCGTCCTCATTGCCGTCCTGGTCGTACAAGCCGAAGGTGAACGCATCGGCCGTCAGGTCCTTGCCCGCGAGAACTTTCGTGGCCTCAACGGTGACGTCCGCCGTCGGCTTCGTGTTGGTGAAGGTCGGCACGGCCTTCTCACCGTCGTAGGTGACGGTCGCCTTCAGCTCGCCCTTTTCGTCGGTGACCTTGACGTGGACCTTCACGCCCTTCGCGTCGTAGACGACGGTCGAGTCGGCGCCCTTCACCTCCTTGATGGTGTAGTCGTGGTCGCCCGGCGTAGCGTAGTCGATGGCTGCAAAGGCGACCTTGCCGTCCTTCTCGTTTTGGACAGTCTGGACCACGCTGCCGTCCTTGTCGAGCAGCTGGAACGTGAAGTCACTCCCCGCGAGTTCACCGCCCGTGAAGCGCTTCGTCGCCTTGAGCGTTACCGAGGTCTCCTTCGGGTGGTACGTGTTCGTGAAGGTCTTGTCTCCACTCGTTACCTGCGGTGTGGCCGTCAGCGTACCGGCGCCATCGTCTGTGACCGTCACCGTATAGGTGAGGGTATGGTTGTCATAGACCATGCCGGCCTCCGCGCCCGGCTTCTCCGCGATGGTGTGGGCGAAGTCCTTGCTCGCGGCGCCGCCCAGGTCGGCGAGCTCGAAGTCGCGCGTGAACTTCACCGTGCCATCGGCCTCGTTCTTCGCGGTGTCGAGCACCTTGCCGTCGGCGTCCTTCAGCTCGAACGTGTATTCGCCGCCCTTCAGCTTGGTGTCGTGCGTGAAGCCCGGCGCGACCGCAACGACCTTGGTCGCCGTCAGCTCCACGGATCCCTTTGCGGTGTAGGTGTTCGTGAAGGTGGGGGCATCGGCCTTGTCACCATCGTAGGCAACGGCGGCGTCCAGCTTGCCAGCTTTGTCCATGACCTTCACCGCGGCATGGTGCACCGCGTCGTCGAAGGTCACGTGGGACAGGTCGCCCTTCTTCTCCACGATGGTGTACTTGTACTCGCCGGCCTTGGTGTAGTTGATGGCCGGGAAGGTGACGGTGCCGTCCTCGCCGTTCTTGGCGCTCCGGATGGGTTGCTTGCCCTTCAGCTGCTCGGCCGTCAGATCGCCCTCGTACAGGTCGAAGGCGAACTCGCCGCCCTTGAGCGCAGCCGGCGTGCTGTCGGACTTCACATAGGCCTTCTTCGCCGCGAGCGTCACCGAGGTCTCGGCGGGCTGATACGTGTTCTTGAAGGTCGGGATATCGTTCTTGCCGTCGTAAGTGACGGTCGCCTTCGCCTTGTCGCCCTCCGCCTTCACCGAGACGTGAACCCTCACCTCCGTGGAATCGTAGGTGATGGTCGAATCGCTGCCAGCGACCTCCTTGAGCGTGTAGTCGTACTCGCCCAGGTTCAGGCCCTTGACGGTCAGCTTGACCTTGCCATTCTTATCGTTGGTGCCGCGAGCGTCCTCATTGCCGTCCTGGTCGTACAAGCCGAAGGTGAACGCATCGGCCGTCAGGTCCTTGCCCGCGAGAACTTTCGTGGCCTCAACGGTGACGTCCGCCGTCGGCTTCGTGTTGGTGAAGGTCGGCACGGCCTTCTCACCGTCGTAGGTGACGGTCGCCTTCAGCTCGCCCTTTTCGTCGGTGACCTTGACGTGGACCTTCACGCCCTTCGCGTCGTAGACGACGGTCGAGTCGGCGCCCTTCACCTCCTTGATGGTGTAGTCGTGGTCGCCCGGCGTAGCGTAGTCGATGGCTGCAAAGGCGACCTTGCCGTCCTTCTCGTTTTGGACAGTCTGGACCACGCTGCCGTCCTTGTCGAGCAGCTGGAACGTGAAGTCACTCCCCGCGAGTTCACCGCCCGTGAAGCGCTTCGTCGCCTTGAGCGTTACCGAGGTCTCCTTCGGGTGGTACGTGTTCGTGATCACCGCAATCTGATCGTCGATCACCTGAGATGTGGCGGTGCCATCATCCTTATAGATCTGCTCCATTTTGACGACTGGCTCGGTCAGATTTCCCTTGCCGTCATCCTTCACCGTTACGGTCACTTTGTATTCGGCGCTGGAGTAGCTGACACCGCCCAGCCAACTGGGATCGCTCTTGGCGGGCGTAGTCTCGGCAATGTAGTAGGTGTACTTGCCAGGCTTCTCATACTTAATCTCTCCGAAGCTAAATTCTTCGGCGCTCGTAACGGTCTTCTCGACCTGCTTCATGCCGGCCACGGGCGCTGCCGTGGCACCATCAGGCATCGGCGTTCCATCGGCGGCGCGCAGGCAAAGCTCGAAGCTGTCGGCGCTAGTCCACTCACGGCCGGTGAACTTCTTCTTCGCCTTGATGCCTGTGAGCGTCACCGAAGACTTCACGCTGTAGCTGTTGGTGAACACCAGCTTGTTGTCTTTGGCCACCGTGCCGTCGGAATTCTGCGGGGCAATCCTGCCCGAGATGCTATCGCCTTCTTCAGTCAGATTCTTGTCACCCTGCTTGCGGCCGGTCAGCTTATAGCCCGCGGGCATCTTGTCTGCGCCGGTCAGCTCCTGCACCGCGTACTGGTCACCCTCGGCGAGACCGTACACGCGGATCGTCTGGTCGGCCGTGATGGTCTGCTCGCGGCCGTTCTCGAGGTCGAACATTTTGCCGACCTGCTTCTCGCTTGCGGTCCCCGCGTTCTCAAACACCGCGGCCTTGTACGTCTTCCCCGCCGTCGTGGGCACGGTGAACTTGAAGGTGAACCCCGCGTCCGGTTTTCCCGTCAGGCCCGCTGGCACCATGACCTTCTTCATCACCTCGAGGCTCGCCTCGCGTTCGTTCGCCACGCGCACGCAGGTGGCGCCCGTAAACAGGGCGTTCAGATTCATGTCGCCCAGGTCGGCGCGGGCGCCCTTCGCATTAGTGTCACCAGACACGTCCTGCGTGATGCCCATACGTATCCAGCCCGTCTCGGTCTCCAGGCGGTAAGGTTCGTCCTTCTTGGTGGGCCCATACTGGTAGACACGTCCATTGGCGCCGTACTTAAGATGTACCTCATTCTCGCCGCCCTTGGCGTCATTGTTCCAGGAAAGGTTGCCGTTGCCGTCGAGCGTCCCGTCGGACGTCTGGCGCTGGCCCTTGATCCACGTGAGCGTGTTGTCAATGTCGCCCTCTGCGCCAAACTGGCCCAGGCTCTTCATGAGCGAGCCCACGCCCACGAACGTCGAAACGCCGTCATCAACTGTACCAGCATCGGCGTGGACGCCGTAATCGTCCACAATCACCTTGATGAGCCTGTCATTAAGCAGGAAGCCATTGGGCGCCGAGACCTCCTTCAGGAAGTAGGTACCCTTCACGAGCGGCTCGCTACTGTCGCTCGTAGACGGGAATACGCCCGCCCCTTCGAGCTTGACCGGGTTGGCGACCGACCTCGTCGTCAGGGTGTCGTAGGGGGCCTGGTCGCCATCGAGCACGGCCTTGCCGTTCGCATCCGTAGTCACCTGGGTGGACTTGTAAAGGCCGAACTTCGCCCCGTCAACGGGCTTACCCTCGGTATCGGTCTTCTGCACGAACAGGCGATTCTGGATGTTCGTGACGAGCAGGCGCGTGGCGAACTGCCGCTTGAAGTTCGTGCCGTCTGCGATGTCGTCGCTGTACACGTGGACTGTGTTCTCAGGCGTCGCGTCGCCGATCGAGCTCGCCGTTGTGTGGTAGATGGCCACCGTGTACTCGGCATCCTTGCGGGCATCACCGCTCAGCAGGTAGTAGTACTTGGAGATGTCACCGGGCAGATTTTGAATCTCTACCTGGTACTGGCCGCTTGTGTTGAGCGTGAAGGCGTGCAGGTCCTTCTTCGCCGCCTCGATAGCACCGGTCATGCCCGGCTCCTTGGCGAGGGTGTATCCCGCTCCCGTCGATGGGTCGCCCGACACGGCGTACCAATTGCTCGGATCTTTGATACCTGTGCCTGCGCTTTTGTCGCGCTTGAGCACTACAGCGAACAGTATGCCGGAGTCCAGATTGACGGTCTTGTCGGACTTCGTCAGGTCATTATTTGCCTTGTACACGGTCGACGGCGCGGTGATGGTCTCCTTCGCGGCGGCGAACGCACCGGTCTTCCACACGACGCTGCCCGCGTCCATACCGCCGCGGTTGATGATGACGCCGCCCGCGCCGTTCTCAGCGCTCGCGGGCACGTACTCGAGCTGCATGCTACCACCCGTCGCCGCGAGACTCGAGCGGTATCCCTCGGGTACGCGCGTCTCCTTCAGGAGGTAGTACTTGTTGTTGTCGTGATCCTTGTTGTAGAGATCGTCGAAGTTGATGACGCCGTTGTCCACGTCGTTCGTGAGCGTTAGGTGGCCGGCCTCGTCCGTGGTACCGGAGCCGATGAGCTCGCCCACGGTCTTGAAGTCCTTGTCGGTCTTATAGAGCTTGAACTCGGCACCCTGTACGAACTTGCCGTCCTGGTCGAACTTGATGATGTCGGACTCGGGCACCGTCACGAGGTTGAACTTGAGCTCCATGTTGGAGTCGGTGGCGCCGCGCTCCAGGTAGAAGAACTTGAGGGTGTGGTTGGTGCCGTCGGCGAAGGTGTTGTCGTTGAAGCCCGAAATGTCCTTATTCGCCTTCTGGTACTTGTCCTTCAGTGTGCCGTCGTTATTACCGTTCACCTTAATGTCGCCCGTACAAAAGTTGATGCTCAGACTCGCGCGGTTGTGAATACCGCCGATATCACCCACGAGGACATCGTCGATGAACACCCAGACGTCATCATCGCCGGCGAACTCGAACACCATGTCGTCGCCCGCGTTCGTCTTGCCGCCAGCAGGCTGCACGAATCGCGTGGACATTGAGAGGCCGAAGTGGTGGTTGACGGGGCGGCCATCGTTGTAGCGCGAATCACCGGTGTTGTCTGCCTTGATGCCGGTTTGGACGAGCCGGCCGTTTTCCTCTTTGAGCACCTTGTCTGCCGCGTCGAACGGGAAGAACTGACCCTGGTGGGACGAATCGCCCACTTTGTCAATGCCCCAGGTGTCATAGATGTCGAAGGCATTCTTGTCAGCGTTGTAGGCTGCGTAGTTTTTGGAGCTGTCATAGACGTAGTAGCCGTTCTGAACCTTGAGGAGGCCCGTCACGCCAAAATGGGACGTCTTGCCGATCTGGGCAGAGGAATCGAACAGGTAGCAGAGGGACTCGCCGCCCCAGGTTTTGGAAAGCTGCGGATAGCCGTCTAAAAGCGTGTTGTTGACAATGCCGGGCTGCGGGTTCGTGTTGCCCGTCCAATGGTTGAGCGACTCACCACCCTGGCCGTCGTTAAACTGGAACCGGTGGTTTGCGTTGACGCCGCCGTTGCCGGAAACCGACAGATGGTTATCGGGATTCACCCAGTAATCAAACAGGTTGATTGTTGTCCCCGAAGGCGAAATCGTCGTAACCGTGTGGTCCGAAAACGCCGCTTCCGCACGGGTCGGCAGGAAGAAACTCGCCGTCAGCGCGACGGCGAGGGCCAAAACAATCACATATGGCGAGACCGGGCGCAGCCCACGACGACGGCCATAAGACATGACGGACCACCGCTCGCGCGGCCGGTGTTCACCAGGAAGTTCCCTGCTTAGACACCCCCCCCCGGTAGCATTATTCACGAGTCGAGACGTCGTCTCTCTGAGCTCCTGCATAATTTCCTCCCCAGTCACACGGCGACCTGCCCGGGTGCTCCCCGGGGGCCGAGGCAGTCTGGCACATGCCCGCAGTCGTTCAAGGAATACCAACCCCAGCATATGTCTCTTAAGATATCTTAGTCTTATTCTATGACAGTTTTTGTCTCATTACCGATGAAATCGGCTCAGTCCCTTTGTCGCATGCTAGAGCGTGTGGAGCAGGGCGATGAGGAAGCGGATGCCTTGGAGGTAGGCGCGACGGGTGATGCGCTCGTTGGTGCCGTGGACGCCGCGGTCGCATTCGTCATCGTCGACCACAAAGGCGGAGAAGCGGATGCACTCGTGGCAAATGCGCTGGTAGTTGGCGGCATCGGTTGCACCAATCACGGTCGAGGGCACGATGCTCATCGGCTCTTGGCCCACCGCAGACGATCCGTTTTCCTCCGTCGGCTTGGGATCACGGAAATAGCGGGCGGCGATGGCGCGGACGGCCTCGAGCCCCGGACCGCCCACGCGCGGGGACGGCGAGGGCTCGGAGCTGCCGGGGCCCAGCTCGACCTCGACTCGGCCGGCGAGCCCAGCGGTGGCAACGGCCTCGCGGCAGCAGGCCACGACATCGGCCACGCTCGTACCCTCGAGCATGCGGAAGTTGATATTGACCCACATATCTTGCGGCATTACGTTGGCACCGGTACTGCCGCCCTCGATTTGCGTGGGCGCACAGGTGGTGGTCACAAGCGGGTACAGCTTTTTGCTGGCAAGGCAGTCGCGCACGATGGCATCCTTGCTGGCAGCAATCTCGTCTGCGGTATAAAGCCCCAGCTCGACGAGCTGCGCGGCAAGCAGATCGGTCACACGCGCCGGCCACTCGATATCGCAAATCGCGGCAATAGCGCGGCTGAGCACTTCGAGCGACGTGCCGCCGTAGGGGTTGGAAGAATGCCCGCCCTCGCTCTTCGTCCTGAGCACGATATCGGCATAGCCCTTCTCGGCAAGATCGGCATGCATAAGCCAACCCTCGCCTGCGCCGTACTCGGCAGCTTCAACGATACGATAGTCGCCCTCGTCAATCAGGTACTCAAGCTCAACGCCGCGCTCCTCGAGCACGCGGCCAATGGCACCCGCGCCGCACTGCGTGGTCTCCTCATCCTGGCCAAAGGCCAGCAGCAGGGTTCGTTCGTGTTGCCAGCCGTGCGCCAGCGCATACTCAACGGCCTCCAGGATGCCTGCGACCTGGTCTTTCATATCGATGGCGCCGCGACCCCAAATATAGGTGTCGTCCACGTGCCCGCTAAAGGAATTGTGCGTCCAGTCTGTCTCGGTGCCCGGCACCACGGGAACCACGTCCATGTGGCCCATGAGCATGACCGGCTTGAGGGCGGGGTCGATGCCGGCAAGCGTCACGAGCAGCGAATGGTCGATGAGCTCGACCTCGCCCGCCGCAAACACGCGCGGCCAGGCCTGCTGCATATAGGCGCGCAGGTCGGCAAACGCCTGCCAGTCCACCGTCTGGGCATCCATGCTCGAAATCGTCGGAAACGACAGCACGCGGCCCAGGCGCTCGCACGCGCCGACCTCGTCGATATCGGCAAAATCATCCTCGTGCGCAAAGAAGCGCCAAACCTCGGCCATGCCTTCCTCCAAAAACAACGTGGCAAAGAGGCGGTCCCTTTGCCACGTTCGCTTGCATTATTTGTCGTTGAGATAACGCGAGAGGAACTCGCGGGTACGCTGGTGCTTGGGGTTGCCAAAGAGCTCTGCCGGCGCGGCGTCCTCGAGCACCACGCCCTTGTCCATAAAGACCACACGGTCGGACACCGTGCGGGCAAAGGCCATCTCGTGCGTGACGACGACCATGGTCATACCGTCGGCAGCGAGCTTGCGCATGACCTCGAGCACCTCTCCCACGATCTCGGGATCGAGTGCGGAGGTCGGCTCGTCGAACAGCATGATCTGCGGATTCATGCACAGGGCGCGGGCGATGGCCACGCGCTGTTTTTGACCACCGGACAGGCGACCCACGGCGGCGTGCGCGAACTTTTCGAGGCCCACGCTCGCCAGATGCTCCATCGCAATTTTTTCAGCCTCGGCCTTGCTCATCTTTTTGAGCGTGACGGGCGCGAGCGTGCAGTTGTCGAGCACGTCCATGTTGTTGAACAGGTTAAAGCCCTGGAACACCATGCCGATGTCCTCACGCAGCTTGTTAATGTTGCAGCGCTCGGCCGTGAGGTCCTGGCCGTGGAACCAGATGTGGCCCGCGTCCGGGGTCTCGAGCAGGTTGAGGCAGCGCAGGAAGGTCGACTTGCCCGAGCCCGAGGCGCCGATAATGGTGACGACCTCGCCGGGATTAACGGACAGGTCGATGCCCTTGAGTACCTCGAGCGAGCCGAAGCTCTTGCGCAGGCCCTCGACGCGGATGAGCGGCTCATTGGTCTGTGCGGCGGCCGCGGTGCCGGTAGTGGTGGTATCTGCCATGATGATTCTCCTCGTCTTGCGCCTAGTTGGAGCTGGGCAGCGTTGCCGGGGCCTCGGCGCCGAGCTTTTTGCCAAAGGCCTCGAGCAGGCGGCTCGCCACGAGCGTCAGGATCAGGTAGACCACGAGCGCCACGCAGTAGACCTCCATCTGGCGGTAGTACACGCCGGCGACGGTGGTGGTGGCGTACATGAGGTCAAACACACCGATGACCGAAAGCACCGACGAATCCTTGATGTTGATGATGAGCTCGTTGGTGAGCGCCGGAATCGCGTTTTTAATGCCCTGGGGGAACACGACCTTGCGCATAGCCTGCCACTGCGACAGACCCAGCGAGCGCGCCGCCTCGGCCTGACCGGGATCGATGGACTCGATGCCGCCGCGCAGGACCTCCATCATGTAGGCAGTAGAGTTGAGCGAGATGGTGACGAGGCCAGCGGTAAAGGTGCTCCAGATCTGGTTGGCTTGGGCGGTCTCGAAGCCCATGCCGCGCAAAACGGTGAAGCCCGCGTAATAGATGAGCAGGCCCTGGACCATCATGGGCGTGCCGCGCACGATGGTGGAGTAGACGGTCGTAAAGCCGCGGCCGATGCTCTTAAAGAAGCGCACCAGGTCGTTATCCACGCGATCGAACGTCTGAATACGCAGGAACACAAAGAGCAGTGCCAGGAAAAAGGCGATGACGGTGCCGAAGGTCGCAAGTGCGATGGTGATCTCGATGCCGCGGATAAAGAAGTCGCCGCTCTTGTAGGTCATGTAGACCAGGCTCGACAAAAAGTCGCTGGGGTTGGAGTCCGAGACAATGCTCACCTGCACCAGGTCGATAAACGACATGACGCAGCGGTCGATAAAGAAAACTGCCGCGATGGCGACCACGACGTAGCTGCCTAAACGTGCTCCACGACGGAAACGCTCGGATGCGAACGGCGACTTTTCGCGATAGTCGCTCCAGTGCATAAGCTTGGTGACCAGCGCCGCCGCCGACACGACGAGCCACGCCCACAGGATTGCCCAAAGGCAATCTTGAAACACGCCCGTGGGAGCCAAGAAGCTCAGCGGTGTGGGGTTGCGCTGGCTAAACGCCAGGCCGAGCGCCGCGATAACGCTCGTGCCCAGGTACACATAACGGTGGTCGGCCTTGATAAAGGAGGCCAGACGATTGATGGTTTTCATGCTGCCTCCCTATGCCGGCTGACGGTCGAGGCACGCGTCCCACATTTGGTCGCGCTCCTCTTGGCTAATGCCCTTGAGTGTCTTGTCGATGAGCTTAAGGAGCTTGTCCGAGCCCTTGCGGCAGCCGACGTTTGCCGCGACCTCCTGCTTAAAGCCCTCGCCCTCGGCAAAATGAATGGGGACGATACCCGGGTTTTGGGCCATATAGCCCTTCTCGTTCTCGGTGTTGTAGGTCACGGCGTCGCACGTGCCCTGCAGCAGGTTCGAAAACACCGTGGGAACCGAATCGACCGGGTTCTTGTGGACAACACCCGGGATCTCGTCGATGACGGTATCGAGCATGGTGTCCTTTTGGCCGAGCACCGTGGCACCACTGAAGTCGCTGAGCTTGGTGGCGTTCTGGTAAGGCGAGCCCTCTTTTACGAACAGGCCAAAGTAGCCGATAAAGTACGGATCGGAAAAACCGACAGACTCCTCACGCTCGGGTGTGGCGCTCATACCGGCGATGATGAGGTCAATCTGGCCGTTGTTAAGCGAATCGATAAGACCCGAGAAGCTCTGCTTGACGGCAACGGGCTCGCCGCCGAGGGCCTTGCAGACGATCTTGGCGATCTGCACGTCGTAGCCATCGGCGTAGGCTCCCTGCACGTTGTCGATGGGGATGGTGTACTCGCTGGCTTCGGAGACCTGCCAGTTGTACGGGGCGTAGGCCGCCTCCATGCCGATGCGGATCTTGTCCTTGCCAATCACGGAATCGGACAGGTCGTCGCGACCGCCGCCCGTGGTGGGCTGGACCACCTTGAGCGTGGACGGACGCTGACAGCCGGCGAGCGCGCCGGCGACGACGGAAGCGCTCGCAGCGAGAGCGCTACCCAAAAAGATGCGACGGCTGCATACCGGCTGTGGATGCGCGTCGCGTTGATGGGGAGAATGCATAATCTGCCTTCCCTGTTGAATTGTATGCTGACGACTTAACAGGATATACGCCAGCGACCAGCAGCGCAGCACAAGCTCGAAAAATTAATAGACACACGGTAGTCATTGGGAGCGTCGATGTTTTGGCAATGCCAGCGAGCGCCGCCCAGAGCGAACAAGTTGGCATGAAAAAGGCAAGGCATAGACCTTCTGGTCATGCCTTGCCTTTTGAATGACAAATTGTCGTTCTGGGTGGCGCGCAGCGTCGACCGGTCCGCCGTTCGTTAGAACGGCGGAACCTCTAGAGCAAGGTGACGCTAAAGCTGCGGACGTCCGTCTCGCCCGGCGCCAGCGTAATGGTGTTGACCTTGTGCTCAAAGACGTCGTCCTCGGTGTCCATGGTGGTGTGACCGGTCCAAGGCTCGAGCGCCACAAACGGAGCATCGTTGGCGGCAGACCACACGCCAATGTACTTAAAGCCCTCAAAGTCGATCTTGACGCCGTGGCCCGACTTGCGGCCGCGCAGTGTGAGCGTGGAGCCCGGAGTATCGGTGAACATGATGGCATCGTTATCGAAGCTGCGGTGCGTGATGGGCAGCACGTCCGAGTTGTCGGGGGCCTTATAGCTACCCTCGAACGTCATAAGACCATCGGGCGTGATGATGGGAGCCTCGTTGATCCAAGCCTCGGTAAACGCCAACTCGTAATCCTCGAACGCCTCGTCCTCGGCACCGGGGACGGGCACGTTAAATGCGGGATGGCCGCCCACCGAGAACGGCAGGTCCACGTCGCCGGTGTTGGTGACGGTAAAGGTTTGCGTGAGCGTGGCGTCGGCGGTCAGAGCATAGGTCATGTTGAGCTTAAAGTGGAACGGGAAGGCCTTGAGCGACTCGGGCGTGTCGGTGAGCTCGTAGGTAATGGACGAACCATCCTCCGACACCTCGACGATCTTATGCTCGACAATGCGCGCGATGCCGTGGCGCGCCATCTCGCAGGTGCCGGCTACAGACGTCGCCGTATTGTTGCGCAGCGACCCCACGATGGGGAACAGAATGGGCGCGTGCTTGCCCCAAAAGGCCGGGTCGCCCTGCCACAGATACTCGTTGCCGTTGAGGGCAAGGCTCGTGAGCTGGGCGCCCATGGAATCGATGGCCGCGGTGAGGCCGCCGCGCTTGATGGTAGTGACGGTGGACATGCTACTTCCTCCAATAGTAAACAACGGTGTCGAGGGCTATTGTCCCACTCTTGGCGGCGGGGTTGAGCGACAGGTGCAGTTATTGAGCAATAGCGTAAAGGTCAAACCCGCCCTGCGGCGTGCTATCGACCGTATCGGGCGCCTGTGAATTAAAACTCACCGGAACCATGCGCTTTGAGGCACGGTAACGCGTGCCGTCGGTGGCGACGGGCGGCTCATCGACCGTGAGCTCGTAGTCGCCGGGCTTGAGCTCGATGCCGTCACCTTCGGAATTGACGTATTGGTACTCGTCGATCGCTTGCCCCTTGAGCGTGCGACCCACGATATGGACGAGCATCTGGCTGTCGCCGCGCGCGGTGTCCCACGTCGCGCCGTCCTTGACCTCGACCGATACATGCACCGAGCGCGTGCGGCTGAGCGATTGCTCGACGGACATCTCGACCTTGGCGGCGTCTTTGCGCTGTTGTTCAACATGGCTCCAGACGTTTCCAATTACCGAGCATGCGATAACGCCGGCCATAAAGGCGATAAGGATGGGGCCAAGCGGAGAGCGACGTCCCGCATCTTCCTCGCGAGCCAGATCGGGGCGATGCGTGGGCGCAGGCGCCTGGGCACCCTGCGAGGGCACGTCGAGAATGCTGAAGGATGCCGTGCTGTCGGGATCGATAGTGTGACGCGGCTGCGGGGTCTTTGCCGGCGAGATGGACATGTCGGCTGGCTCACCCAGTGTGGCCGTGGCATCGGCCTTTGCCTCGTCGGCCTCAGCCTGGGCCCAAGCCTGCTCAAAGGTCAGAGGCTCGGCGGCATCGGAGGCGGCGTCAGGCTCGACAGCAGCATCGCTGCCGGTCTCGTCCTCGTCGCTCGACACGTCACGCGGCGCGGGCTCGTCCCACTCCTCGTCCGGAGCCTCGCCCTCGCTATACCACCATTCAAAGTTATCGATATCCATACGGGGCGCCCCCTTGGCCTCGCAAATAAACACTTGCTAGCCTTATACCCCCAGATGACACGGGAGCTCGCCGGCACAGACAGGAAAAGCGTCACAACATTCGACGCTTTTCCTCGTTTTCGAGATTTTCATCGAATGTTGTGACGGTTTGGGCAGCAGCCACACCACGAATGTGACGAAGGAGCAGTCCCCTTGTCACATCTAGAGGGCGACGGGGATTTGGATGCAGCAAAAGTCCTCTTGGTGGGACTCGTCGTAGCTCGTAGTATCGAGGTAGCAAAAGTCGAAGGCGTTGCCAACGGGCTGGAGCGCGTGCTTGTCCATGCAGGCCACGACGGCGCGGATGCCCTCGGGCTCGTACGGCATGCCCCAGCGGCTCATGCACAGATATGTGCCCTCGGGCAGCACTTCGATGCCGATCTCTGCCAGCTCGGCGGGATCGCTCGGCAGCAGTTCCTCGGCACCGCGCGGCAGCACGGCAAAGGAGCCGGCGCCGGCGATGGGGTCGTCGGAATGCAGCGCCTCGCGACGCAGCATGGCGCCCCAGCCGCGCATGGGACGCGTGCCCGTCAGCGCACGCATGCGCAGGATTGCCCGCATGAGCGTAGGGTGAAGCATCGAGCGGCCGCGCTCGATATCGCCCGGAAACTCCTCAAAGACCACGTAGCGACGCTCGAATTGCTTGAGCTCCGGCTTGCCCTCGCGCTCGCGCCAGTAAACCGCCTCGTCGTAAAAGCTTAGACGCTCCTGTACGCTCGCGCGCTCGGCTTTGAGCTCAGCGATCTGCTCATCGAGCGCCTGCACCCGCGAGCGCAGGTGATCGGTCATCTCGCCAATGTCGAACGTCGAGGTCAGGCGGTCAATCTCGTCGAGTTCGAGCCCCAGGTCGCGAAGCATGCAAATCAGACGCATGAGCGGGATCTGCGTAGGCGAATAGAAACGGTAGCCCTTTTCGTTAACCACGGCGGGTTTAAACAGACCGATCTTGTCGTAGTAGATGAGCGTTTGGCGCGAAACGTTAAACAAGCTCGCCATCTCGCTAATCGCATACATGCCTGTCTGCATAAGTCCTCCCGGCACATCCTTTTAGCGCACAAAGCCCGCCGCCCACAGGGGCAGCGGGCTCAAACACTACTCGTATCCTACCCTAAAGACGCCTATGACCAGCGCTTATAGTTTGCACATGACACGCCGACGGCCTCGAGCGCCTTGGCGGCGATGTGATGCACCGCGTCATCGAGCGTGGCGGGGCCGTTGTAAAACGTAAGCATGGGCGGCATGAGCATGACGCCCGGCACGCGCGCCAGGCGCGCCATGTTGTCGATGTGAATGGCGCTGAAGGGCGTCTCGCGCACCATGAGCACCAGGCGGCGCTGCTCTTTCATCTGAACATCGGCCGCGCGCAGCAACAGGTTTTCGCTGTAGCCGCTCGCGATGCCGGCGAGCGTCTTCATGGAGCAGGGCGCCACGATCATGCCGTCGACCGGATAGGTGCCGCTTGCGATGGCGGCGCCAATGTTCTTGTTGTCGTAGACCACATCGGCATGCGCGGCAAACTCGTCGAGCGTCATGCCGAGCTCCTGCTCGATGGTGATCTCTCCCCCACGCGTGACGACAAGCGCCGACTCGGCACCGGCCTGACGCAGGCACTTGAGACACTCGAGACCCAGCGCAGCGCCGCTGGCGCCAGACACGCCAACGACAATGCGACGGGGACGGACAGAAGACTCAGGCATGACAACTCCTTGACTACTTGATAGGGCTACGCACTAGAAAGCGAGCTCTGCTGCCCACTTATCTGTGTCGATCTCCATGAACTGCGAGCGGATGAAATTCTTCTTGAGGTCGAACGGAACCGTGCAGTCGAAGATGGCCTTGCAGGCGATGCCGTGCTCGCGGATCGAAGGATCGAACGCGGGGTCGTTGGACGGGTCGAGCACGTGACAGTGGCAGCCGGGGATGGTGATGAGGTCCACGTCGGCCTGGAAGCGCGTGGTCATGGCCCACATCACGTCGCTCATGTCGAAGATGTCAACGTCTTCGTCAACCAGGATCACATGCTTGAGCTCGGAGAATGCCGAGAAGGCGAGCATGGCGGCGTTGCGCTGACGGCCCTCGTCATTTTTGCTCGACTTCTTGAACTGCATGATGGCAACGAACTTGCCGCCGCCGCAGGGGGCGGCGTGAACGTTGAGCAGGCGGCCCGGGATAGCGGTCTCGACCATCTTGTAGATGGAAGCCTCGGTGGGGATACCGGCCATGGACACGTGCTCGTGCGAAGGACCGATGCAGCTCTCCATGATGGGATTGACGCGTGTGGTGACGGCGGTGATCTTGATCACCGGGCAGACCTTGGCGCCACCGGTGTAGCCGGGGAACTCGGGCATGGCATAGCCGTGGCCGTTGACATCCTCGTTGATGGTCTCGTCGTGCATGAGGTAGCCCTCGAGCACGTACTCGGCATTGGCAATGCACTTCTGCGGAACGGTGATGCAGTCGGCAAGCTCGACGGCGTGGCCGCGCAGGGCGCCGGCGATCTGCAGCTCGTTAAAGCCGAGCGGCGTGGTGGGAGCCTCGAAGCCGCAGCACATGTACACGGCGGGGTCCAAGCCGATGGAGATGGAGATGGGCATGTCCTCGCCGCGCTGGCAGTACTCGTCAAAAAAGGCGCCAAGGTGACGGCTGCCCGGGGTGATCCACATGGCGAGCTTGTCCTTGTCGACGCAGGAGAAGCGGTGGATGGTCACGTCGGACTGGGAGCCGTCGGGGCTCGTGCCATAGGCGAGGCCCATGGTGATGTAGGGGCCGCCGTCGACGGGCGTGTTGGTGGGAGCGGGGACGATCTTGCGCAGGTCAAAGCCCTCGTCGGTCGCCTTGTACACGACCTCCTGGCAGTCGACGTGCGCACCCTCGGCGATCTGCTCGGGCGCGATCAGGTTCTCGAAGCGCTTGCCGATTTCGAGGCCCAGGTGCTCCTCGTCCAGGTCGAGCAGGGCGGCAACGCGCTTGCGGCTGGCAAGCATGCCGATGCAGACCTTGGCATCGTCAAAGCCCTTGACGTTGTTGAAGACCATCGCCGGGCCCTCTTTGGTCGGGCGCATAACGGTGCCGCCGGCACCGACGTGACGATAGACACCCGAGACCTCGGCGTCCGGGTCGACCTGGGTGTCGGTCTCGAGCAGCTGGCCCGGCATCTCGCGCAAAAAGTCGAGTGCGGAGCGCAGGTCGTGGATCTGGGAAGCATCGGTAGTGGACATAGCATGCTCCTTTCGGGAGAGTGCCCGGCGGCGGGGATGCCGCCGGGCTGGGTAACGTAGTGGGGCCGCGGCGCTCATAGATGAGGCGCTCGACCGTTTACATCAGGCCAAAGAGGTGGAACCAGGCAGCCTCGACCAGCACGACGATAAAGACAACCGCAGTGAGGGGAATGCCCATGCGCATGGCCTCTTTGGAGGTGTAGCCGCCGGCGTCCTTGCCCTCGCCGATAAGGATCGGCAGGTTATGGAACGGCAGGATGTAGTGGATGTTGATGGACGTGAAGACGATGAGCGCCACGGCGAGCGGGCTTACGCTGGAGCCGGCCGCGAAGCTGATGAACGCCGGCACGCACACACCGAGCACGGCCATGACCGAGCCCATGAACATATGGATAACCATGGAGAGCGCGGCGACAAGCAGGGCGAACAGGAAGATGTTCTCGGGCACGGAGCTGGGAAGCACGACATCGGCGATCCAGGCGTTCATGCCGGTGGCACCGCCCACGGAGCCCACGGCCATGGCAGCCGTCAGGAACATGAGGGACTTGATGTCGACAGCGTTCCAGCTGGCGGGGGTGAGGACCTCGCCGATGATGGGCATGGCGAGAGAAACGCCGATGGCAAGTGTCACCCAGCCGATGTAATCGCCCGAAACGGTAAGCCACAGCGCGATGGCGATGACAAGCCACACGATGGTGCGGATCTCCTTGACGGAGAGCTTGCCGAGCGCGGCCTGCTTGGCCACGATCTGCTCGCGATCGTAGACGAGCTCCTTGCTGGGCTTAAAGAGGAACAGGCCCAGGAACAGGGTGCACAGCAGCGCAACCAGCATGGGCACGCTCATGTACAGGAACCAGTCGATAAAGGACGGGCTCATGCCGCCGGCCTCGGCGCTGTACTGTGCAACGAGCGGGTTGAGCGTGGAGTCGCCCGTCAGGAAGAACATGGAGCCCGGGGCGGCAGCGGCAAACACGAGGAAGCCGAGCTTACCCTTGTCGTCGTCCCCGTAGCCGGCGGACTCGGCGATGACCGAGACGACGGCGAGGATGAGGAAGGCGCGGGGAAACGGGTGCGGGATCAGCAGCGACAGCACAAAGGTGAGCGCGAAGATCGAGATGATGAGCGACTTGGCATCGCGCACGAACTTGAGCATAAACGCATAGGCGATGCGCTCGCCCAGGCCCGACTCCTTGACCGCGCTGGCGATGAGGTAGGCGCCAATGACGAGCCACATGGTGGCTTTGGTCCACGAGCTAAACGTGGAGGCGACCGTCGCCGAGATGCTCGCGGCGCCCGTGTCGTCCACGCACACCTTGAACAGAACGAGCAGCGCGCAGTAGAGCAGGCCCACAAAGCCCGGCTGTGCCACGCCACACGCCCAGAACACCACCGTGGCGAGCGTCAACGCCAGACAGGTCTGACCGCCGACCGTAAGCTCGACCGTCGAGCTCAGCTCCGCCAAAGGAAGAAACTTCACCAGCAAAAAGACAACGATACCCAACACAAAGCCAATTTCGCGCTTGGTGATCTTAAACGCCTTCTTTTCCGCTTCCATCTCCCCACCTTTCTTGTTGGGGGCACCCGGCGCCGCGGCGTGTGCCGCTACAGCAAAAGGGAGTGCCCGTTATTGGACACTCCCTACGTTGCGCTGTGTTGTTGCAATACAGTCAAGCGGGATTTCTGGATGGGAAGCGATCCCCTGGACAAAAACCATCACAACATTCGACGCTTTTCCTCGTTTTCGAGATTTTCATCGAATGTTGTGACGGTTTGGATATGGCAAAGGGACTGTACCTTTGTTACATAGCGAGGGCCGTACGGATGGATGGGTCGCTGAGGGCCTCGCGGAGCCAGGGGGCCAGCTGCTCGGGGTGACCCCGCAGGTAGCCTTTGAGCTCGGAGGGCGCCACGCGGCGCACCTCCGAGATCTCCTCTTGGTTGATATGCAGCTCGCCCGGCGCAACATGGGCTGCGAACACCTCGCACCATTCGCACTCACAGCGGCCGTCGCCGTGGTCCTCGCGGTACACCACGTGTCCGAGGTGCTTGAGCTGATCGGGCTCGCGCGTAATGCCAAGCTCTTCGTTGATGCGACGCGCCGTGGCGGCCGCGACGTCTTCCCCGGGGAGCGGATGGCCGGCGCAGCTATCGGCCAGCACCCCGCCCCACAGGCGCTTGAGCGGACTGCGACGACAGAGCAGCAGACGCGCGTCTTCGCCCCGGCCCTCGACTAAAAGCGTCAGAAATGCCTGATGCAGGATGCCCTCGCCGGTATGGGCCTCGATGCGGTCAACGGGGTCAAGCGTCTCGCCGGTCGCGGCATCGACCGCCACGACCTCGGCGCCCGCGCCGCCCTCATCCCAGCCGGCACGCAGAATGCGCGTGGCGGCTTTCTCGAGCGCGGCGGTGAGCTCCTTGGTGGTGTCGAGTACGCGCTGCAGGTCGTCCCCGCTCGCCTGTTCAACATGAAAACCCGTGCTTGCAACGACCGGCACGCCAAAGCGCGTGGCCAACGCCGCCGCGATATCGTGCGCTGGAATCTCGTCGCGATGGCACGGAACGGCCAGGATGCTCACCGTCGCCGTGCGACCGGGCTCGGGGCGCGGAATGGCCTGCGCCGTGGCGCCCAGATGCGCGTACTCCGGCGAGCAGGCGCACACCGCCATGCCCCGCGGCGTCACCGTCAGCTGGGCCTCGAGCGCAAACTTGCCCTCGCCCACCGCAATCTTTATCGTGTGCATACCCATGGGATCTCCTGTCACCCGCGATGTACCTGAGACCATCTTCGCCTGTATTGCGACTATACAGGCAAGCGCAGCCTGCGACAAAGGGGGGGGGCAGGCACCTGACACATTCTGTTAGAGTTGCAGGGGTTGAATCCCGCTTATTCATGCGACATTGGAGTGACAACCTTGACCGCCGCAACCACGCCTAAAAGTAAGTCAACCGCCGCCGCGCTCTCCCCCGCGCGCACCAAGCTCTGCCTGGCGCTGCTCGTGCTGCTGGGATTCTCACTCGGCTGCTCCGAGTTCGTGGTCATCGGCATCGAAAGTGATTTGGCGACGGAACTCGACGTATCACTTGCTACTGCGGGCCAGCTCATCAGCGTGTTCGCGCTCGTCTACGCCATCGCGACGCCGGTGCTTGCGCTCAGCACGGGCCACTTCCGCCGCTACCAGCTGCTCGTGTGCTATAGCATCATCTTTGTGCTCGGCAACTTGGTCATGGCGTTGGCGCCCAACTTCCAGGTGCTGTTTATCTCGCGCATTGTCCTGGGCTCTGTCTCGGGCGCGCTGCTCGCCGTGGGCGTGACGTACATCCCCGAGCTTCTGTCCCCGCAGCAAACTTCGCTTGCCATCTCGGTGGTATATGGTGCGTTTTCCGTGGCGATGGTCTTTGTCACTTCGGTCGGCAAGTTTGTGGCCGACACGCTCGACTGGCACGTTGCCATGTACGGCACGCTTACCTTTGCCGTTCTGATCTGCGGAGCGCTCGTGGCGTTTATGCCGCGCGCCGGGCAAACCGACGAGCCTGCCACCTTTCGCGAGCAGGCGGGTCTGCTACGCGAGCCGAGCATCATCACCGGCATGCTCATCTTTTTGTTTGGCGTGGGCTCGGTCTATGTGTTCTACGGCTATGTGACGCCCTATCTTGAGCAGGTGCTGGGCATGGGCACCGTTCAGGCGAGCACCACGCTTATGGCCTACGGCGTGTTCTGCCTGATCTCGAACATCCTGGGCGGATGGATCGATGCGCGTTTTGGCATGAAGGCGCTGCTTGTTACGTTTGTGCTGCAAGCGGCGGCACTGCTTGGGCTGTTTGCCGTGGGCGCCGCCATGCCGCTCGCGCTCATCTTTGTCTTTAGCCTGGCAATGCTCATGTACCTATTCTCGGTCTCGTGCATCACACACTTTATGGACGTGGCACGCAGCCGCCATCCCAAGTCGATGGTACTTGCAAGTTCGGTTGAACCCATGGCGTTTAACGTCGGCATCTCGTTTGGCACCGCAGTGGGCGGCGCCGTGGTAAGCAGCATTGGTATTGCGTACGTGGGCGCCGTGGGAGCCGCGTTCTCGCTTGTCGCCTGGGCGCTTACGCTGGTGACGATTAAGTTGGCTCGCTGGGAGCGCAGGCGGGCAAGGGCGTAGAGCGAGGTTCCCTCTAAAACGTCTATCGTTCCAGTCGCGACGCTTACCTGACGACAGGCTAAGCCAGCCCCTTTAGCTGTGGTTCGATCTCATGTACTTCGAATGCACGATTTTCCAGTTTTCGTGTATCCGAAGTACACGAAATGTGCGCGGGGCACCTCAAAGGCGGCGGCAGACGCATTGTCTGCCGCCGCCTTTTATACTGGATTTTATAGATATGCGAGTCGTTTACTCCATACCCAGCAGCTCGCGCATCTGGGTTGCGTAGTTAGATGCCATGTTGCCGTAGACAATCTGCACGCCGCCGTTGACATGCACGATGCCACGCGCTTCGAGCTTTTCGGTAAACTCGGCGTCATCAACCACCTTGTCACAGTCATTGAGCTGGATGCGCAGACGGGTGAAGCAGGCCTCGACAGACTTAATATTGTTGTCGCCGCCCACTGCCTCAACGATGGCGGGAATGAGGTCGCTAATCACGGTCTTGGGAGCCTTTTCTGCCTCATCGTCGGACTCTTCCTCGCGGCCGGGAGTCTTAAGGTCCTTCTTAAGAATGATGAACTTGAAGACGAAGTAGTACACCACGAAGTAGATGGGGCCGAGGAACAGGATAACCTGCCAGTTGGAGCCCTTGGCTGCACCCATAATGCCGTTAAAGATCAACGACAAGAGCGGGCCGCCGAAGGACGCGGAGCCAGCCACGTTGAACTGCAGGATATAGGTCAGCGCATAGGCAAGACCAGCCATGAGAGCGTGGAACACGTAGAGGATGGGCGCGATAAACAGGAAGGAGTACTCGAGCGGCTCGGTAATGCCGGAGAGGATGCAAGGCACCACGATGGCAATCATGAGCGCTGCGGTCTTCTTCTTATTCTTGGGAAGCGCCGTCTTGTAGAAGGCGAGCGCAGCGCCAGGCAGGCCGAACATGGCGAAGATAACCTTGCCGTTCATGACAAAACGGCTGACCTCGATGTTAAACGGCGTGCTGGGAGAGCCCAGGATCGCGTTGTAGATATTGATAGCGCCCTGAACAGTCTGGCCGTCGATGGTCTCGACGCCACCGAGCGACGTGAAGAAGAACGGCAAATAGACAAAGTGATGCAGGCCAAAAGGCAGGAGCATGCGCTCGCCGGCGCCGTAGACAAATGCACCAAAGGCACCCGTAGTCTTGATGAACTCGGACAGCGCACCGAGAGCGTTCTGAATAAACGGGAAAACAAAGGACATGACCAATGCGAGGATGCTGCATGAGAGCAGCGTCACCGCCGGGATAAAGCGCGTGCCGTTGAAAATGGAGAACACGGCAGGCAGCTCAATCTTGTAGTAACGGTTATGCAACCATGCGACGATTGCGCCCACCAGAAGACCGCCGATAACGCCAGTGTCGAGCGTGGTGATACCGAGGATCGTGCTCTGGCCCGTCGTAAGATTCGCGGGATCGATGACACCAGTCGCCGTAAGGAACGTGCCCATCACGGAGTTCATGCACATGTAGCCCAAAAAGCCACAAAGCGCCGCGGTAGCCTTCTCGGACTTGGCGAAGCCATAGGCGAGACAAATCGAGAAGATAACCGGGATGTTGTTCATAACGATGCTGGCAGCGGCCTTGAGAATCGAAAAGAAGATCGCAAAGCCCGGAGCAGCAAGCCAGGGAACAGCTGCCGTAAGGGTGGGGCTGGTAAAGGCATTGCCAAAGCCCTGAAGGATGCCGGCGATTGGCAGGATCAGGACAGGCGTCATGAGGACTTTGCCCAGACGCTGGAACTTTGCCAGCAGCTCATCTTTGTTCATGGGATACCCCTCTTAAAGAAACGGGGCGTGCAGTTCTACAACCCACACGCCCCATAACAGTTATCAAGCGCTATGGAACTAGCTACTTAAGCTCCGGCCAGTAATCCTTATTGGCCTCGATGAGCTTGTCGAGCACTTTGCGAGCCTTCTTTGCGTCACCGACCAGACGATTAAGCGTGAGTGCCTGCAGAGCCTTCTCGTAGGAACCCTCCATCCAAGCCTCAACAGTCAGGCGCTCATAGGCGTACTGGTTCTCCATAAGGCCGCGATAGAAGGTACCGATCTTGCCAACAGCATAGGGCTGCGGGCCATTGGCGCCCACGCTTGCCGCGACCTCGACCATGGCGTCATCGGGCATGCCCTCGATAATGCCGTTGTTGGGCACGATGACAATGAAGGTCTTGTTGGTGTTGCGATAAATGGCCGAGGTGATTTCCACGATCATATCGCCATGAGCGTCGTTTTGCACAACCGAGGAGTTCTTTGCGGTGCCGACTTTGGCAACACGCTCGCACTCGGCGAACACGCGCTTTTCACGACCGTTGATAACCTCGTCGGAGCGAGTGTAGTCGGGGTCGAGGTGAGCGACCTTGTACTCGGGATACAGATAGTACTGCAGATAAGTGTTGGGCAGATAGTCGGGGAAGTCCTCGAGCATGTCCTTGACCATGGCGTAGGTATCAAGCCAGGACTGGTCACGCTGCTCGGCATCGGCAGGAAGGAAGCCGTTCTTCTCCGTGTATTCCTTAATCTGCGGGACGAGGTCATGGCCCTCTTCATCGTAGATGTGCTTGAACCAACCGAAGTGATTGAGGCCGAAGTACACGGGCTCCGTCTTGCTCATATCGCGACCGAGCAGGCGACCGTAAGAGCGCATGAGGTTGACAGGCTGGTCGCAGATGTTGAGGACGCGATGCTCATCGGGCAGGACGCGCTCGAGACCATATGCCACAATAGCAGCCGGGTTGGTGTAGTTGATAATCCACGCCTCCGGGCTATGAGCGCGAACGTCGTTGACGATCTCAACCATGTCATGCATGGAGCGCATACCGTAAGCCATGCCGCCAGGGCCCACCGTTTCCTGGCCGATGATTCCCATATGCAGCGGAATCTTCTCGTCCTTGCTACGCATCTCGTAGCCGCCGGTACGAATCTGGCAGAGCACAAAGTCGACGTCGGTGTAAGCCTCGTCCTTATCGGTGGTGTAACCAAACTCCACACCGGGCTCCTCCTCGGCGAAGAGGATCTTGCCAAACTCGCCGATCGGACGCTGACGCTCGGCATCGATGTCATAAAGCATCACGCGGTTCAGCGGCAGAATGTCCATGTGCTTGGTCAGGGCCTTAAGAATGCCAGGGCACCACGTAGAGCCGCCGCCAACGATCACAATATTGAGCTTATCCTTCATGTTCCGTCCCTCCAGGGTTGGCTGATCGGTGTTCTCGAAGACCTTGGGCTCCGCGGTTGTCCTCGGCTTGCTTCGTTTCGATTGATATTTTGCGACATAAGATCATTTGCGAATCCCCGTGTGGGCCAATGCGAAACGGAGACACATGATTTCGCTCACGACACAGATATGTGTAGGCAGACACGCGCGTTTGCCCAGTTCATGGGCAATAGGCAATCTTGACCGATTACCGATTTCTCACCTGGCTACACAAAGCGGTACCATATGTACGGCGAGATGCGAGGGGCTGAAACATCTTATGAAAGATCAAGAATCTTTTTATGATCATGTGCGAGCTGGCGAGAGCAAGCTCAACGATCTCGAAAGCGAGATCATGCGCTACATCATCGAGCTGCGTGATGATATTGACGATGTCACGCTTAAGAGCGTTGCTGAACGGTTCTTCGTCGCTCCCAATACAATCGTCAGGCTTGCCCATAAGCTTGGCTTCTCGGGGTTTACGGAGCTCAAACAATCGTATTCCGCCTCGCTCGACCGCAATCGATTCACTATCGAGACGCTTCCGCTCGACACCCAGCTCGTACAGACCAAAGATCTGCTTAACGACCGGGTCATCGATTCGGTTGTGAGTCTTATCCAGGACGCCTCGCATATCGTGTTCTTCTGCTCGGGCTTTTCGAAATACCCGTGTCTTGAGATGGCTGAAAAGCTCAAAATAATGGGCAAGAACACCGATACGCTCAGTGAACGTCATGTCATGAGGCATTACGCAGAGCTCCTCGGCAAAAACGACCTGGTCTTCAGCGTTTCCGTAAGCGGCGAGACGCAGGTGTCTATTGACGCCACATCGATAGCCAAAACGCGCGGATGCAAGGTCGTCACACTCACCGGCTTTTCTCGAAATTCTCTCTCGAAACTAGCCGACTACCCTATCTACACCGTGCAAAAAGAAATCCGCTTGGGCAGCATGGACCTCGACAGTCGATTGATGTTCTATTACGTTTTCGAATTGATATTTGAGCGTTACTTCAAACTGGCCAAGAAATAAAACTCTGCATGCGCCCGGCTTCGACTCTTTAGCAGCCTTCTATATGAAAGGTATCGTTCTATGCAACGCATTCTTTTTATCTGCTATGGAAATATCTGCCGCTCGACGATGGCTGAGTCGGTGTTTACCGAGCTGGTGCACCGCGCCGGACGCGCGGACGAGTTTGTCATCGATTCCGCCGCGACCTCGACCGAGGAGATCGGCAACCCGCCACATCACGGTACCGTTGCCAAGCTACGCGAGGTTGGGATTCCCGTCGTCGCACATCGCGCACGTCAGGTGCGGCGCGCAGAGTATGGCAACTGGGATCGCATTGTTTATATGGATGCTGAGAACGCGCGCGGTCTGCGTCGCATCTTTGGCGACGACCCCGACGGCAAGATTACGCGCTTGCTCGATTGGACCGAGCGCCCCGGCGACGTGGCCGATCCCTGGTACACCGGCAACTTCGATGCCACCTACCGCGATGTGCTCGCCGGCTGCACTGCCATGCTCGAGCAGATGTAGGTTCGCGGGCGCACGAACCTCGCGAGCCGCGTCATCGGCATACAGATCGAGCGTGGATTTTCTCCCACTTTGAGCATTCAAGTGCGCTCTAGACGGGAGAAAATCCACGCTCATTATCTCGGATAGCGGATGCGACAAAGGCACTATCCCTTTGTCGCATCGGGGACTGTCCCTAGACCGGCTTGACCTCCAGCTTTATCCCCTCGGCACAGGAGTCACCCAAAACATCCGAAAGGGCCCAGGTCGCATATAGCGGCAAATAAAGAACAGCTCCGCTGCGTTCAACGTTGCCTCTCGAGAAAACAATCCCAAGCCTTACGCCATATTCGGCCGTATCAAGCACATGACCGAGCGCGGCGTGCGCGTGGTAATAGGAACCCGATTTAACCTCGATCGGAACAGCCGTTCCATCCGGTCCGTCGACCACAAAGTCCACTTCGCCGCGCTTCTTTGTCTGATAGTAGTAAAGCTGGCGATTTTGGGCAGTCAGCTGCTGGGCCACCACGTTTTCGTAAATACCGCCCAGATTGGGTTCCTTGCTATCAAGATACGCCGCCTGGGCGACGCCAACGGGGTAGCGCGCCATCAACATGCCCGTATCCGATTGGTATAGCTTGAACTGCGATGGCCGTGCCGTCTTGAGCAGGGGCGACTTTGGCTCGGTTACGATATCCGCCTTGAGAGCAACGCCGGCATCGACAAGCCAGACAAAATCTCGCTGGTACTTGTCGTAATGCGCCTTGAGGTCAATGGAATTGAGCACGAAGCGTTTGTTTTCGCCCTCGAGCATAATAGGGAGCTGATCGTAAATGCTCTGCACCTGAAGGGCTCGCCCTCTTGCATACTTGGAGATATCCCGCCGGTACTGTTCGTTGAGCTCTGACTGTAGCTGACGAACAGAGGCAAGGTCGCCCCGCGTGTCAAGGAAACGCTGCACGACCTCTGGCATTCCACCGACAACGGTATAGGTCCTGAAGTTTGCCATCATCGCGTCGTGAATGTAATCAGGAATGGGCTTCTCGCTGATACACGCGTCGCGTATCGTTTGGCGAGCTCCCTCGCTCACCCCGATCGCCCAGCAAAACTCCTCGAAATCGAGCGGGAACATCCTAAGCTCGTGAACATATCCCACGGGATAGGACCTAACGACCTTGAACTGGGTCCCGAGCATTGACCCCGAAAACGCCCAGCGGCACCTCCCGTCCTCAACAAGGAACTTTGCCATCGTCATGATGTCGGGGGCCTCTTGGACCTCATCGATAAACACGAGCGTTTTGCCCGGTGCTATCGGCTTTCCCGAGAGAAGCGTCACCCTGCTGATGAAATCGTCGGCATCCCGTGCCTCGAGAAGAGCATCTTTTGCCTGGCGATTTTCCATGAGGTTGAGCTCGATGTAGGTTGCATGGCTGGCTTTGCCAAATGCGCGAATCGAATAGCTTTTGCCGATCTGGCGAGAACCCGTGATGAATAAGGCCTTTTGCTCGGCAGACTTCAGCCAACGCTCCAGCTCTGCCGCTATTTTCCTACGCAGCATAGGCTCTCCCCTCAGTGTCATTAAATGAAATGCAAAGTTTTATACGCTTGATTATCAATGAAACGCAGAATTTTTAGAACCTAAAATCGGATGAAATGCAGAGATTTGAGATTAGAAGCAAAAAAGAAGGAACACCACCCGCGAATGTGACAAAGGGACTGTCCCTTTGTCACATTGCGCTCGACTACTCGTCGACGATCTCGGCAAGCCAGACGTTCAGCGTATCAATCTCGGGGCAGCAGAACTTTGCCGTACCGGGCTCGTTACCGGGCACGGTTCCGCCATAGCGCAGGATATCGATATAGGGAAAACCCACATGGCAGGCCATGGCGCACATCTTGCCGCGGTCTCGGTCAAAGTCAAAGACATCGCCCGGCTTGTGGCCATGATGGCAGCGGCACGTCCCCAGCTGGTCCACGCAGCTTATGCGGATACGCGGACGCTTGCCACGCGGAGCACCGAGCGGCTTGTCCCCGCCCGCAGGCTTGGTACCGCCCTCGCCCGCACTACTCATGGTCAATCACATCCAGGCAGGCCTCGATGGGAAGACCGGCCGACTTGTCCTCCTGCTCGGCATTGCGCTCGATAAGCTCGGCCACCACACGCATGGCGTCGGACGTCGCGCGCTGCAGACTCCAGCCTGCCATAACGCGGCCGACGAGCACCGCCGAGAACGTGTCGCCCGTGCCCGGGAAATAGACCGGAATGAGCTCAAAGGGAATCGTGAAGTACTCCCCCGCCACATGGTCGTAACCGATAACCGCGTTCGTGCCATTGACCACGGCGCTCGTAATGACCACCGACTTGGCACCCAGCTCGCGCACGGCGTCCACAAGAGCGCGGGCCTCGTCGGGTGTAATTTGCTCGGCGATAGGCGTATCGGTGAGCAGACAGGCCTCGGTGTAGTTGGGCACCGCGTAGTCTGCGCACTCCAGCAGGTGCCGCATAAGGCCAATCGTGGACTCGGGCACACCGGCATAGAGCTTGCCGTTGTCGCCCATGATGGGATCGACGAACACCTTGGTGCCCTTTTGCGCACGGCGGTGGCAGAAGTCCGAGATGATACGCGCCTCTTCCTCGGTCACGATAAAGCCAGTCGAGATGGCGTCGAACTCAAAACCGAGCTCCTCCCAGATAGCGAGACTCTGGCGAACGTACTCCGTGGTGTCGTGGATGTAGAACTTGGGGTAGTTGAGCGTGTCGGAAACGAGCGCCGTCGGCAGGTTATGGATACGGTAGCCCATGTGCGACAGCACCGGCAGCATGGCGGAAAGCGCGACTTTGCCGTAACCGCACATATCGTTGATCAGCAGCAGCTGAGTGTTCTTCATGAGGGTCTCCCTTGTTTCGGGTGCGGCGCGGCAGCACCACAGTGCGACTAAGTGTAGCGCAGCGCAATCTAAGTCTTGTCCTCGGATGTAAGGCCAAGTTTGGGCGCTATTTTGTTCTTAGTTTTTTTCTGACGCCTCTAATTCCAGAAACTTGGCCTTAGAAGGCGCTATAAGATTCTAAGAACAAGTTTTGCCTCATATTTGTTCTTAGGACATTAACGATGCTCGTACCCATAACACCCGGACGACAGGGAAACGTCAGACATAACCTTTCGGGAACCCTCGCCTACGACTCGTTTAGACCCGCCAACATGGATACGTTCTTTCCACTCGATTTATCCGCTGATTCCATGCGACTTGTCTCCGATTGCCGCGCCGCACTCGGCGAGGTTGAGGGCATGTCTCGCTTTGTTCCGAACATCGACATGTACCTTTCCATGTACGTTCGCAAGGAAGCGCTCTTATCCTCCCAAATCGAAGGTACGCAATGTACGTTCGATGATGTTCTTGACCCGTCAAACGAATCCAATGCGAGCCGGGACCTAACCGACGTCGTCAACTACACTCGGGCGGTGCAGCAGGCAACTGAGCTCATGGAGGAATTGCCGCTCTGCATGAGGTTGCTCAAGACCGTTCATGCCACGTTGCTCGGAAATGGCAGAGGCTCCGACAAGACGCCGGGCCAGTTCAGGACGACCCAGAACTGGGTCGGACCAAACGGCTGCACGCTCAATGAGGCACCGTACGTCCCCCCTAACACGGAGGATATGAAGGAGGCGCTTGGCGACCTCGAGCTTTTCATCAATGAGCGTGACGACATCGACCCGGTCATCAAGGCTGCTTTGGTGCACTACCAGTTTGAAACCACACATCCGTTCCTCGACGGCAACGGACGCCTCGGGCGTCTGCTCATCCTCCTTTCACTCATACATGATGGGGCGCTCACTAAACCGGTCATCTATCCCTCGTATGAACTCAAACGGCACAGGAGCGAATACTACGATTGGCTCATGCACGTAAGGCAGACAGGTGATTTCGAGGGATGGGTTTCGTTTTTCAGCACCTGCTTGCTTGCGAGCGCACGCGAGGCGCGGGATTCGATGCGAAAGCTCGTCGACCTCCATTCGGAAACCGAAAGGCTGATTCGCGAAAAGGCAGGAAGGGCTACAACGAACGCCCTTATGCTGCTCGACCTTCTCGAGGGCAATCCGATCGTCGACACCGCCTTTGTCTCTGAACGAATGCCGATTAGCAGATCGAGCGCAAACAACCTTATATCCCAATTTACCGATTGGGGCATTCTTGTCCAACGCGACACGAGCAGGAAGCGATATCGCACGTTTTCATATGAGCCATACCTCGCTATCCTCCGAACCGGCGACGAGCCGCTCTAAATCTCTAAAAGCCAAGGGGGCGAAACCGGCAACTGCCAGTCTTGCCCCCTCGATGAACATATCGAAAGCCCTGGGATATGCAGCGACCCGCCGAATCTACGACGCGAAGACTGCCCCGGCTTCCCCCGGCACCAGCGTCCCATCAGTGTCTCAAAATCAATTCGGTACCTTGACAATCAGTTAGGTACCTCTAGAATCACTTAGGTACAGAACAATCCCTCTGTTTAACTAAAGAAAGGAGCATTGCAGCGACATGTGTGTTGAAGCACTCGTCTATCCACACGAGCCCGGCGGCGACCCGTCACAGCCGGCGGATGCACCCGAAGCGGTTAGCTCAGAAGACAAGCTTGCCAAGCGCATCCTCAATGGCCTGGGCTTTTGCGGCCATTACATGCATTTTCATGGCGGAGGCGTGTCCGGCAAGGCGCCCATCATCTGCCTGCTGGCCAAGCAACCCGGCGGCGAGATGTCGCAGCAGGAGCTCGGCATGCACTTTGACCTCAAGCCGGGATCGCTTTCCGAGATCTTGTCCAAGCTCGAGCTCAACGGCCTCATCGAGCGCAGCCGTAACCCCAAGGATCGACGGCAACTCACCATTCGCCTGACCGAAACCGGCCGGGAAAACGCCCGCATCGACCAGGCAGCCCGCATCCGCTTTAGAGAACGGGCCTTTAGCGCGCTCACCCACGACGAGCGCGAGGACCTTGCCGAAATGCTCGATAAAATCCGCGTAACCTGGGAGGAACTGGATGATTAAAACCCTCATGGGAAGCATCCGCGACTATATGAAAGTCACCGTTGCCACGCCGTTGCTCGTGCTTGGCGAGGTGCTCTGCGAGATGCTGATTCCATTTATCACCGCCAACCTGATCGACGCTATCAAAGACGGCGCCACCGTAGCCGAGATGCTTCCCACCGCAGGCTTTTTGGTGCTCATCGCGCTGACGTCGCTTGCTTTTGGCGCCGCGGCCGGCGTCACCTGCAGCCATGCGAGCTGCGGGTTCGCCAAGAACCTTCGTCACGACCTGTTCTACAAGATCCAGACGTTCAGCTTTGCCAACATCGATGAGTTCTCGAGCTCCTCGCTCGTCACGCGCCTGACCACCGATATCAACAACGTGCAGCAGGCCTTTATGATGATCATCCGTATCGCCGTGCGCGCGCCGCTGGTATTGATCTTCGCCTTTACTATGGCGTTTATCATGGGCGGCAGCGTCGCCATGGTCTACCTGGTCATCATTCCGCTGCTGGGCTTTGGACTGTTCTTTATCATCTTTAAGGTGCGCCCCATCTTCTCGCGCGTGTTCCACAAGTACGATGCCCTTAACGAGTCCGTCGAGGAAAACGTCACCGGCATGCGCGTGGTCAAGAGCTATGTGCGCGAAGACTTTGAGAAGGAGAAGTTCGCGACCGCCGCGCGCGACGTCCAGATGGACTTCACCCGCGCCGAGAAGCTGCTCGCCTTTAACAACCCCATGATGAACATCTGCGTCAACGGCGCGTTTGTCGTCATCATCTACCTGGGCTCCAAGCTCATCATCACGAGCCAGGGCACGCTGTTCGACGTGGGCCAGCTCTCCTCGACCTTTACCTATGGTTTCCAGATTCTCATGAGCCTGATGCAGCTGTCGATGATCTTTGTCATGGTGACCATGGCCGACGAATCGGCACACCGCATTGCCGAGGTGCTGGCCGCCGAGCCCACGATCGCCGATCCCGCCGAGCCCGTGCTCGAGGTTGCCGACGGTTCCATCGACTTTGACCACGTGAGCTTTAAGTATTCCAAGCATGCGAAGCGCCAGGCGCTCGACGATATCGACCTGCACATTACGAGCGGCGAGACCATCGGCATCATCGGCGGCACCGGCTCGGCCAAGTCCACGCTCGTTAACCTCATCGCCCGCCTGTACGACACCACCGAAGGCGCTGTGCGCGTGGGCGGCGTGGACGTGCGCGACTACGACCTGGACGCGCTGCGTCACCAGGTCGCCATGGTGCTGCAGAAAAACGTGCTGTTTAGCGGCACCATCGCCGAGAACCTGCGTTGGGGCGACCCGAACGCCACCGACGAGGAAGTCCGCGAGGCAGCGCATCTGGCCTGCGCCGACGAGTTTGTCGACGGTTTCCCCAAGGGCTACGACACCTGGATCGAACAGGGCGGCTCTAATGTTTCGGGCGGTCAGAAGCAGCGCCTGTGCATTGCACGCGCCCTGCTGCGTCGCCCCAAGATCTTGATCCTGGACGACTCCACCAGCGCCGTCGACACCAAGACCGACGCCAAGATTCGCGCGGGTCTGGCAAGCTATCTGCCCAACACGACCAAGCTCATCATCGCCCAGCGCATCAGCTCCGTGCAGGATGCAGACCGCATCATCGTCATGGAGGGCGGCCGTATCGCGCAGATCGGCAACCATGACGAGCTACTCAAGACGAGCGAGATCTACCGAGAGACCTTCACCTCGCAGAACAAGATGTCTGCCGAGGGCGAAGGGGCCGTCGAGGCCGACACCGAGGCATCCGCAACGCAAGCTCAGACCCAGGAAGGAGGCGAGGCACATGAGTAAGGCAACGACCGCCGAGCGCGCGCTCAACCGTAAGGGCGGCACCATGTCGCGCCTCATCAAGACGCTCTTTGGCTTCTATCCTGTGCTTTTGCCCCTCGTCGTCGCCGGCGTGGTGCTCTGCGCCATCATCAACTCCATCGGCGCGACCTTCCTGCAGAGCGCCCTGCAGATTATTAGCGAATCGTGGCAGTCGGGCGATTGGGAAGCCGCACAGCCCAAGATTCTGCAGCTCGTGACCACCCTCGCCTGCATCTACGGCGTCGGTGTCCTGTCCTCGCTCTTCTGGAACCGCGCCATGGCTATCGTCACGCAGGGCTCGCTGGAGAAGCTGCGCGAGATGATGTTCAACCGCATGCAGGACCTGCCGATCCGCTACTTCGACACGCACCAGCGCGGCGATATCATGAGCCACTACACCAACGACATCGATACGCTGCGCCAGATGATCAGTCAGTCGCTGCCCAACCTGCTCATGACGATCATCATCATCGTCACGGTGTTCTTTATTATGCTGTACTACAGCGTGTGGATGTGCCTGGTCATTGTGGCCGGCGTCGTCTTTATGACCTTTATGACCAAGCTGCTCGGCTCCAACTCCGCGCGTTTCTTCATTGCGCAGCAGACCGAACTCGGCGTGGTCGAGGGCCATATCGAGGAAGTCATGAACGGCCAGAAGGTTGTCAAGGCGTTCTGCCACGAGTCTGCCGCCGAGGCTGATTTTGACGAGCGCAACGAAAAGCTCTTCGAGGTCTCGCAGAAGGCCAACATGTACGCCAACATCCTCATGCCCATCCTTATGAACCTGGGCAACCTGCTCTACGTGCTGGTCGCACTGGCCGGCGGCATTTTCCTGACGCTGGGCGTGCCCAACCTGAGCATCTCGGGCATGGCGCTGTCCATCGCCGTCGTGGTGCCGTTCCTTAACATGACCAAGCAGTTCTGCGGACAGATCGGCCAGATCTCGCAGCAGATCAACGCCGTGGTCATGGGCCTCGCCGGCGCCGACCGCATCTTTGAGCTCATCGACGAGGAGCCCGAGGCCGACGAAGGCTACGTGACGCTCGTCAACGCGCAGGTGAACCCCGAGACATGGGAGCTCGAGGAGGCCGACCACCACACCGGCATGTGGGCATGGAAGCATCCGCACCGAGCCACCGGCGAGATTGAGTATGTACCGCTGCGCGGCGACCTGGTCATGGACAACGTCGACTTTGGCTACACGCCCGACCACGAGGTGCTGCACGGCGTGTCCGTGTTTGCCAAGCCGGGCCAGAAGGTCGCGTTTGTCGGCGCCACCGGTGCCGGTAAGACGACCATCACCAACCTCATCAACCGCTTCTACGACATCGCCGACGGCAAGATCCGCTACGACGGCATCAACGTCAACAAGATCCGCAAGGCAGATCTGCGCCGCTCGCTGGGCGTCGTGCTGCAGGACGTGAACCTGTTCACCGGCACCGTGATGGATAACATCCGCTACGGCAGCCTGGATGCCACCGACGAGGAGTGCATCGCAGCGGCCAAGCTCGCCGGCGCGGACGACTTTATCACCCGCCTGCCCGACGGCTACGACACCATGCTCACCGGCAACGGTGCCCAGCTGTCGCAGGGCCAGCGCCAGCTGATTTCGATCGCGCGCGCCGCCGTCGCCGATCCGCCGGCGATGATCCTGGACGAGGCCACGAGCTCCATCGACACCCGCACCGAGGCCATCGTGCAGGAGGGCATGGACAAGCTCATGGAGGGTCGCACGACGTTTGTCATCGCGCACCGTCTCTCCACCGTGCGCAACTCCGACGCGATCATCTGCCTGGACCACGGCCGCATCATCGAGCGCGGCAACCACGACGAGCTGATCGCCAAGCGCGGGTATTACTACCAGCTGTACACGGGTGCATTTGAGCTGGAGTAGGAACGGTTACTGACGGAGGGTGCCCCGGGGCGTCGGGGTAATTCCTCCGTGCTCAAACATTCTCGCTTCGCTGCGAAACTGCGCGCGGAGGAAATACCCCGCCGCTCCGGGGCACCCTCCTGCGCGCAATCAGCCCGTTGTTTAAAACGGAATAAAGGTTAGTGAGGCCCTGGCCGTTTGGCCAGGGCCTCGTTTTGTTAGTCTTTTTGGGACGGGGCTTTTTGACTACTTTGAGGGTGCGCAGGCAGGGCGGCAAAAGTAGCTAAAAAAGCCCCGTCCCAAAAAGACTACCCGCGCCAAATGAGCTAGTTGAGGAGTTGGGCCATGGCGTTGACGAATTTTTGTACTTGGAGGGTGGGCTCGAGCGGGTAGTGCAAGAAGACCGGCACCTCGCGGCCACATAGGAACGGCACGCCTACAAAAGCCGGGTGCACGCCCGACCATGCGCCGCAGGTGAGCACCGCGTCGCCCTTTTCCTCCGCCTCGTTAAAGAGCGCAAAGTCAAAACTGTCCACGTCGATCACGTCCACGCCGCCATCGGCCAAAAGATCGATGCGCAGGCTGTCCATGGCGTCGTTGCCGTGGCGCAGTACGCGCAGACGCATACCCTCCAAGTCGGCAACCGTAATGCGATTCTTGCGCGCCAGCGGGCTCGTGCGCGGCAGATCGATATAAAACGGCACGTTGACAATGCGGAGCTTTTGGCAGGCATCACCCCAGCGTGGGGTAGAAAAACTCGATTGCACCACATCGACCTCGCGGCCCAAGCTACGCATGACGGTCTCGCGCTCGTCGTAGAGATCGCTTACCGGCACGATTTCAAATCGCAGCGACGGTTCCAGATCGTGGATGCCCGACCACATCGACAGCGTTTGGCGCCCCGGGCACATCATCGACACGCCCAGGCGCACGGCACCGCCATCGCCCGCCGCGCGTCGGGCACGGCGCAGCGCGTCCTCGGACTGCCGCATGATCGAGCGCGCGTCGTCCACCAGTAGCGCACCAGCCGGCGTCACCTTAACGCCCGAGTGCGACCGCTCGAACAGCGTGATGCCGAACTCGGCCTCGAAGCCCGAAACCTGCTTGACGAGTGCCGGCGTCGACACGCGCAGCTTTGCCGCGGCACGCGAGAAGCTTCCCAGCTCCGCGGCGGCCGATATGGCCTCAAGTCGTCGATCGTACACGTCAATCTCCCGTTTCCAGACGTATGCCCATGCGCGGCCGCAGGGGGTTGTTTTGGCAGGTCACACACTCAATTACGGACAAATCGTCTTGTGAGCTATAAACCAGAGGTTTACGCCATTCTAACAAATATGCAATTCACCTGCGCAAATTCAAAGCATACGATAACCAGCGAAAACCACGTGGGTCGATTAATGGGAGCGGCCCACAGGGAGGCACAAGAAGGGAAGTTCCTATGAGCAACTGGCTTAAGCTCGAGGGCGATGTCTGCGCTGTGACCGGCGCGCTCGGCGGCATGGGCGTCGAGATCTGCCGCGAGTTCGCCCGCAACGGCGCCAACGTCGTCCTGCTCGACCTAGACGAGGAGAAGGTCAAGGCCGCAGCTGCCGTCCTCGCCGCCGAGTTTGGCATCCACGCCGAGGGCTACAAGATGAACGCCACCGACGAGGCCGAGGTTCAGGCCGCCGTCGACGCCACGATCGCCGACTTCGGTCGCGTCGACGTTCTCGTCAACACCGCCGGCATCCTGCGCTTCGCCGCCATGGAGGACCTGCCGCTGAGCGACTGGAACGAGGTCCTCAACGTCAACCTTACCGGCTACTTCATCACCTCGCAGCGCTTTGGTCGCGAGATGATTAAGGCCGGCCAGGGTCGCCTGGTTCACATCTCGACCGTTGCCAGCCACTCCCCCGAGACGTTCTCGGGCGTGTACAGCTCCACCAAGGCGGGCGTCAACATGATGTCCAAGATGCTGGCTGCCGAGTGGGGCCCCTACGGCGTGCGCTCCAACTGCGTCGAGCCCTGCTTTGTCAAGACCCCCATGTCGGCGAGCTTTTACGCCGATCCCGAGGTCGAGAAGAGCCGCAGCCGTCTTATCGCTACGCGCCGCATCGGCGAGGTCAGCGATATCGCCAACGCCGTCATGTTCCTAGCGTCCAAGCGCTCGGACTTTACCACCGGCGACGCCATCAAGGTCGATGGCGGCTTCTCCAACATGATGGGCGACCTCACCGCCAAGCCCGGCGGCCGTCGCACCTATGCCGACAACTACCTCAAGAACAAGGGCGTCGAGCTTTGGTCCGACGAGTCCGGCGTCGCAAAGCCGACTGACCAGTAAACCAGCCCGGTAGAAAGGGGCGCGGGGCAAGCACCTCAGCGGCGTTTGCCCCTCCCCTCCCCCGTATCGATTAGAAAGAGTCCAATGGCTTCCACCAACTCCAACAAGGGTCGCGCCGTCGTGCTTTCCGCCGCGTGCGTCACCATGTTCTTCATCAGCTCCATCGCGCTGTATTCCGTTGTGAGCAAGAACCTGCTCGCCGTCTATCCCGAGTGGTCCAGCGCTCTTACCTGGGCTTTCCCGGTCTTTCAGACCATCATGGCCGTGACGGGTATCTTCGCCGGTCGCATCTCCGATAAGATCGGCCCCCGCAACGTCGTGATCGCCGCCGCCGTGTGCTACGGCCTGGGCTGGTTCATGTCCGGCACCGTCACCGAGCCGTGGCAGTTCTACCTGTGGTTCTCGCTCGTCGCCGCCATAGGCAACGGCCTGGGTTACAACCCCGCGCTCACCACCGGCCAAAAGTGGTTCATCGACAAGAAGGGTCTCGCCTCCGGCATCACCCTGGCCGCTTCGACCGCCGGTCCCGCCGTGCTGTCCCCGGTGCTCGCCTCGCTGCTCATCCCGAGCCTGGGCATCTTTGGCGCCCTTAAGGCACTCGGCGTCATCTTCTTTGTGATGATCGCCGCCTCCGCCCTGTTCCTGAAGGCCCCCGAGGCCGGTTGGCTGCCCGAGGGCTTCGAGGCCCCCAAGGGCGGCGCGCACGCCGGCACCTTCGGCGACCTCACCCCGGGCGAGATGGTCAAGACCCCGCGCTTCTGGGTCCTCATCGTCACCTTCGCCTTTGCCGCCACCGCGGGCACCCTGCTCGTGGGCAAGGTTGCCTCCATCGCCGCCGTCCAGCTCTTCGCCGACCCCACGAGCGCTGCGGCCGTCGCCCTCGGCGGCGTGGTCGTCTCCGTCAACACCTGCGCCAACCTGGTCGGCCGCCTGTCCTTCGGCCAGATCATCGACAAGCTCGGCGCCTACAAGTCGCTGCTCATCAGCCTTGTCGTCACCATCGTCGCGCTCGTCATCATGTCGATGAGCTTTACGCAGAGCATGTTCTTTGTTGCGCTCGCCCTGCTCGGCTTTAGCTTTGGCGCCCTGCTCGTCATCTACCCGCCGCTCACCGGTGGCGCCTTTGGTACCAGCAACATCGGCGTCAACTACGGCATCATGTTCTTGGGCTATGCCGCTTCCACCTGGATCAGCCAGCCCATCACCGCTGTGCTGTATCACGCCGAGGCCGGCAGCGCCGCCTACCAGCAGTCCTTCTACGGCGCCATCGTGATTGCCGCCATCGCCGTCGTACTCACCGTCTACATGATGGTCTCCGACAGCAAGAAGAAGTCCGCCTAGTTATACCGATGTGACAAAGGGGCTGTCCCTTTGTCACATTCCAAGCCACCAGCATTAAGGAGTCGAAATGTCTGAGCTCAACCCCGCCCGCATTGCCGTTATCGGCGCCGGCGCCATGGGCCGCAACCACATCCGCTTTGTCACCGAGGAGCCCGAGACCGAACTCGTCGCCATCGCCGACGCCTTTGAGGGCGCCCGCGCCACGGCCGAGGCCGCCGGCGTGCCGTTCTTTACCGATCCCGCCCAGATGATGGACGAGGTCAAGCCCGAGGCCGTCATCATCGCCACCCCCAACGACCTGCACCTGGGCGTTGCCCGCGAGGCCATCAAGCGCAACATCGTGCCGCTGGTCGAAAAGCCAATCTCCAACGATCTCGAGGATGCCCAGGCCTTCGCCGCCGAGGCCGAGACCGCCGGCGTGCCCGTGCTCGTGGGTCAGCACCGTCGCCACAACCCGTTTGTGAACAAGGCCAAGGAGATCATCGAGTCCGGCGAGTTGGGCAAGCTCACCGTGTCGAGTTTCCACTACATGATCTATAAGAACGACGAGTACTTCGATGTCGAGTGGCGCCGCAAGAAGGGTGCCGGCCCGATCCTGGTCAACCTGGTGCACGACGTCGACCTGCTCCGCTACCTGCTGGGCGAGCCCGTCGCCGTCCAGGGCATGCAGTCCAGCGCCGCCCGCGGTTTTGAGACCGAGGACTCCGCCGTGGTCAACGTCCGCTTTGCCGACGGCGCGCTCGCGAGCATGACCATTTCCGACGCCACCGCCAGCCCCTGGAACTGGGAGGCGACCGCTCGCGAGGACCCGCAGTACCGTCCCTTCGACGCTGACGCTTACTTTATCGGCGGCACCAAGGGCGCCCTTTCGCTGCCCCGCCTGCACCAGTTCTCCTACGACGGCGCCTCTAACTGGCACAAGCCGCTGCAGATGGAGATCCCGGCCGTGGACCCGGCGCTGCCGCACAAGATGCAGCTCAAGCACTTTGTGAAGGTTGTCCGCCGCGAGGTCGAGCCCGTCGTGACCCCCGCCGATAACGTCAAGACGCTCACGCTTCTCAACGCCATCAAAGAGGCCGCCGAAACCGGCCAGCTCGTCGAGCTGTAACGCCTTAGGGCAGACCGCGGCAGAAGCCCCATGCGAACCCTTCGGTCCGCCACCAACAAGCCCCTCTTCTTTGCCCCGCGAGCAGCCTCCTGCCCGCGGGGCTTTCTTTGCAGCCGCGGCGCGGGCGGGTGGTAGACTGGGTGGCTCATGCACCTGTAACGTACTCACAGACAGGAAGTTCCATGGATCTTATCGCCCAGCTCGCCCGCGAGCTCAACCTTAAGGCCGCCAACGTCGAGGCAGCCGTCAAGCTCATCGACGAGGGCAACACCATCCCCTTTATCTCGCGCTACCGCAAGGAAGCAACGGGCGGCATGGACGACGTTGCCCTGCGCGCGCTCGACGAGCGCCTGTCCTACCTGCGCAATCTTGAACAGCGTAAAGAGGACGTCATCCTGCTCATCGACGCCCAGGGCAAACTCACGCCCGAGCTCGAGCAGCAGATTCGCGAGGCCACACAGCTCCAGCGCGTCGAAGACCTCTACAAGCCCTACCGTAAAAAGCGCATGACCCGCGCGCAGAAGGCCCGCGAGGCAGGTCTGGAGCCGCTTGCCAACATGGTCATCATGCAGGCCTCGGCCAAGGGCAGCGCGCTCGACGCCGCCGCGGCATACGTCAACGAGGAGGCCGGCTTCGACACGCCCGAGAAGGCGCTCGCTGGCGCCGCTGACATCGTGGCCGAGACGGTAGCCGAGGACCCCGAGAACGTCGCCGAACTGCGCGCCTTTACGCAAAACACCGCCGACATCGTCGTCGAGGCAACCGACCCCGCCGAGAAGACCCCCTACGAGCCCTACTACAACTTTGACGAGCCGCTGCGCCGTATTCCCAACCACCGCGTGCTGGCTATCGACCGCGGTGAGCGCGAGGGCAAACTCCGCGTGCGCGTGAACGTCGACGGCGCTGCCGCCACGGCGCGCCTCGGCAGCCGCTGGCCCCGTCGCCAGGGCGTGTTCGCGCCCGTCTTTGACGCCGCTATCGCCGACGGTTACAAGCGTCTCATGGCCCCCTCGCTGGAGCGCGAGGCCCGCGCCAAACTCACCGTCCGCGCTCAGACCGAGGCCATCAACGTCTTTGCCAAGAATCTCGAGGGCCTGCTCTCGGCACGCCCCGTGCACGGTGCCCGCGTGCTCGCGCTCGACCCGGGCTACCGCACCGGCTGCAAGGTCGCCGTCATGGACGAGACCGGCAAGCTGCTCGACCACGGCGTGGTCTACCCCACCAAGCCGCGCCACGACGTCGCTGGCACCAAGCGCGAGCTCGCCCGCCTCGTCAAAAAGGACGGCGTCAACACCATCGTCATCGGCAACGGCACCGCCAGCCGCGAGACCGAGGAAGTCGTCTCGGAGTTCATTGCCGAGCAGGCGCCCAGCCTTCGCTACACCATCGTCAACGAAGCCGGCGCGTCGGTGTACTCGGCCTCCGAGCTCGCGAGCCAAGAGTATCCCGACCTGGACGTCACCGTGCGTGGCGCCATGAGCCTGGGCCGCCGTCTGCAAGACCCGCTGGCAGAGCTCGTCAAGATTCCGCCCCAGTCCATCGGCGTGGGCCAGTACCAGCACGACCTTGACCAGGCCGAGCTTTCGCGCACCCTAGGCCACGTGGTGGAAGACGTCGTCAACCGCGTGGGCGTCGACGTCAACACCGCAAGCGCGAGCCTGCTGGGATACGTATCGGGCATCACGCCGAGCGTGGCCAAGAATATCGTGGCCTACCGCGAGGAAAACGGAGCCTTTACCGATCGCCGCCAGCTCAAGAAGGTCCCCAAGCTGGGACCCAAGGCATACCTCAACGCCGCGGGCTTCCTGCGCATTAGCGGCGGCAAGAACCCGCTCGACGCGACGAGCGTCCACCCCGAAAGCTACGAGGTGGCCACGGCCGTCCTGGAACGCGCCGGCGTTGCGGCAAGCGAGCTCAGCCGCGGCGGCGTGCCCGACATCGAGCGCCGTCTGGGCAGCATTTCGGCACTGGCAAGCGACCTGGACTGTGGCACCCTGACGCTCATCGACATTGTCAACGAGCTCAAGAAGCCCGGTCGCGACCCGCGCGACGACGCGCCCGAGGTGGTCTTTAGCCGCTCGGCACTTTCTATTGACGACCTGGAGCCCGGCATGGAGCTCAAGGGCACGGTGCGCAACGTCGTCGACTTTGGCGCCTTCGTCGACGTGGGCGTGCACCAGGACGGCCTCGTGCACATCTCCAAGCTGGCCAGCCGCTTCGTCAAGCACCCCAGCGACGTGGTGCGCGTCGGCGACACGGTGAAGGTATGGGTAGAAAAGGTCGATCGCGACCGCAAAAAGATCTCCCTCACCATGGTGCGGGGCAAATAAGCCGCTGCAGGCGCTCGGCGGGCCCCATTCCGCCGAGCGCCTCTCCTTCTAAAACGATTTGGCGATATCCCGAAGTGCGAGACGCCGTTTCCGCTAATCATCACCTGCAATTTTTGAGATATTCGGCCTCGCTGGGGGTGGCGCGCGCAGACGTGGTGTAAGAGCGTCCCGAGGTCCGTCGCTGCAAGTC
>CAJMMN010000011.1 GCA_905214525.1 uncultured bacterium | reverse complement strand
CGGGTGGTTTCTGATGCGGCGCGCTGCGCGCCCCGCACAGGCTAAAGCCTTTAAACAAAAGGGCCCCGCTACCGTAACGGCAGCGGGGCCCTTTAAGCTATGAGCGATATCGCTTAGAGCTTGATGTCGATGTCGACGCCAGCGGGGAGGTCGAGACGCATGAGCGAATCAACGGTGCCCGAGGTGGGGTCAAGGATGTCGATGAGGCGCTTGTGGGTGCGCATCTCGAACTGCTCACGGGAGTCCTTGTTCACGTGCGGCGAGCGGATAACCGTGTACAGGTTGCGCTCGGTGGGCAGGGGGACAGGACCGGAAACGCGAGCACCGGTCTTCTGAGCGGTCTCGACGATGAGCTTCGCGGACTGATCGACGACCTCGTGATCATAGCCCTTGAGGCGAATGCGGATCTTCTGGGTAGCCAACTTAAACCTCCAAAGAGTGCGAGAGATGTTCTCGCGGATTACGTAACAGGGAGCTCAAACTTAGGCGTTCTTGCTCATGACCTCGTCCACGATGGACTTGGGCGCGGGCTCATAAGAGTCGAACTGCATCGTGTAGGATGCACGGCCCTGGGTCTGGGAGCGAAGGTCGGTAGCGTAACCGAACATCTCGCCCAGCGGCACCTTGGCACGGATGAGCTTGCTGTTCTTGCGATCCTCCATGCCCTCGATCTTGCCGCGGCGACCGGAGAGGTTGCCCATAACGTCGCCCATGTACTGCTCGGGGGTCTCGACCTCGACAGCCATGATCGGCTCGAGCAGCTGCGGATCGGACTTCTTGAGGGCGTCCTTGATAGCCATGGAACCGGCGATCTTGAAGGCGGCCTCGGAGGAGTCGACCTCGTGGTAAGAACCGTCGAACAGGGTGACCTTAACGTCGAGGACCGGGAAGCCGGCGATAACACCGGTGTTCAGGGCCTCCTGGATGCCCTTGTCGATGGACGGGATGTACTCCTTGGGCACGACGCCGCCGACGATAGCGTTGACGAACTCGTAGCCGAAGCCCTCCTCCATCTTCTCGAGCTTGATGACAGCGTGGCCGTACTGACCGCGACCGCCGGACTGACGGACGAACTTGCCCTCAGCCTTCTCGACGTCGTGACCGGCGGTCTCGCGGTAGGCAACCTGGGGCTTACCGACGTTAGCGTCAACCTTGAACTCGCGGAGCAGACGGTCGACGATGATCTCGAGGTGCAGCTCGCCCATGCCGGCGATGATGGTCTGGCCGGTCTCGTGGTTGGTGGACACCTGGAAGGTCGGGTCCTCCTCGGCGAGCTTGGTCAGAGCCAGGGACATCTTGTCCTGCTCGGCCTTGGTCTTGGGCTCGATGGCAACGTCAATAACGGGCTTAGCGAACTCAATCTTCTCGAGGACGATCTCCTTGCCCTCGGCGCACAGGGTGTCACCGGTGGTGGAGTTCTTGAAGCCGACGCAAGCGACGATGTCGCCGGCGGCAGCGTCGTCACGGTCGATACGCTCGGCGGCATTCATCTCGAGGATGCGGCCGAGGCGCTCGCGCTGACCGTTGGAAGCGTTGACAACGTAGGAGCCGGACTCGGCGCGGCCGGAGTAAACGCGGACGTAGGTGAGCTTACCGACGAACGGGTCGGTCATGATCTTGAAGACCAGGCCGGAGAAGGGCTCGTCGAAGGAAGGATGACGCTGAATCTCCTCGCCGGTGTCCGGATCGGTACCGGTGACGGCCTCAACGTCGAGCGGGCTGGGCAGGTAGTCGACGACAGCGTCGAGCAGCTCCTGAACGCCCTTGTTCTTGTAGGCGGAACCCACGAAGACGAGGTTGAGCTCGTTGGCCAGAACGCCCTTGCGCAGAGCAGCCTTGAGCTCCTCGACGGTGAAGTCCTCCTCCATGAGGATCTTCTCCATGAGCTCGTCGTCAAAGCTGGCAGCAGCGTCAAGGAGCTCCTCGCGCTTGGTGGCAGCGATGTCGGCAAACTCAGCCGGGATCTCGTCCATCGGCTCGGGGTAGGTCATACCCTTCTCGTCGGCCTTGAAGTCCCATGCAGTCATGGTGACCAGGTCGATGACGCCCCAGAAGTTGTCCTCGGCGCCCATCGGGACCTGAGCGGCCACGGCGTTAGCGTCGAGACGATCCTTCATGGTCTCGATAGCGTTGAAGAAGTCAGCGCCCACGCGGTCATACTTGTTGATGAAGGCGATGCGGGGGACGTTGAAGGTGGAAGCCTGACGCCAAACGGTCTCAGACTGGGGCTGAACGCCGGCAACGGCGTCGAAGACGGCGACAGCGCCATCGAGGACGCGCAGGCAGCGCTCGACCTCGGCGGTGAAGTCAACGTGGCCCGGGGTGTCGATGATCTGGATGCGGTAGTCCTTACCGTCCTTGTTCCAGAAGCACGTGGTAGCAGCGGAGGTAATGGTTACGCCGCGCTCCTGCTCCTGAACCATCCAGTCCATGGTGGCAGCGCCCTCATGGACCTCACCGATCTTGTGGGTCTTACCGGTGTAGTAAAGAATACGCTCGGTCGTGGTGGTCTTACCGGCATCGATGTGGGCCATGATGCCGATGTTACGGGTATCGGAAAGCTTGTACTTAGGCTTAGCCATGTTAGTTCCTTACCTTAACTTACCAACGATAGTGAGAGAACGCGCGGTTGGCCTCGGCCATCTTGAAGACGTCCTCACGCTTCTTGACGGAAGCGCCAAGACCGTTGGAGGCGTCGAGGATCTCGTTAGCGAGACGCTCGGCCATGGTCTTCTCCTTGCGAGCGCAGGAGAAGTTGACGATCCAGCGGATACCCAGAGCGGTGGAACGACGGGAGTTGACCTCCATCGGGACCTGATAGGTAGCGCCGCCGACACGCTTGGGCTTAACCTCGAGCGTGGGCTTGACGTTGTCCATAGCCTTCTTGAAGGTGGCGAGAGCGTCGCCGCCCTCGGACTTCTCGGCAACGATCTCGAAAGCGGTGTAAACGATGCGCTCAGCGGTGGCCTTCTTGCCGTCAAGAAGGACCTTGTTGATAAGCTGAGTCACCAGACGGTTGTTGTAAACGGCGTCAGGCTGAACCTCACGACGATTAGCTGCTGCACGACGCGGCATGTGAAATCTCCTTAAGTGTCTACCGTGCGGCGCTCAAGACGGCACACGGCGAAAGTATCAAAACGTTATCTGGCTTATTTAGCCTTGGGGCGCTTAGCACCGTACTTGGAACGGGCCTGCATACGGTTCTGGACCGGAGCAGCGTCGTAGGCGCCACGGATGACGTGATAACGGACACCAGGGAGGTCACGGACACGACCGCCGCGGACGAGCACGATGGAGTGCTCCTGCAGGTTGTGGCCCTCACCCGGGATGTAAGCAGTAACTTCGATGCCGTTGACAAGGCGAACACGGGCAACCTTACGAAGAGCCGAGTTCGGCTTCTTGGGGCTCGTGGTGAAGACGCGGGTGCACACGCCGCGCTTCTGGGAGTTGTGCTGCAGAGCAGCGTTCTTGGACTTCTTGGGCACGGAACGACGGCCCTGGCGAACCAGCTGGTTAATAGTAGGCAAAGCGTACTCCTTCTCGAATGATTCCAGCTTTCTGTAAAGTGCAACGGCTTGAATCGAGGGGTCAGCATCCCCCTACGAAACACGCAGTTCGATAGGATACGTGGCGTTAGCTGTGCCGTCAACAGACCACGCCGCCGGGCGTATCCCAAAATTGGCACATTTCCGCAAAGCCTACACAAAAGGAATCCCCTCCTGTGCGCTTGGGAGGATCCCCGGCCCGGGCGGCCCAGGTTTTAAGTTTGCTGCTCTACAGTCCTGGCTTGCACGGAGGCCACATTAAGTGGCCTCCGGCTCGTGCGGAACTCGCGACAAACTTAAAACCTGGGCCGCCCGGTCCGGGAATCCGACGTGCTCGTCGGGGCAACGTTACCTGCCAAAACGGGACAGGTTTATTTTGGTCGGTTTTATCTGGGGAAACGTCGCGCTCCAGCGGTGATCCGCCCTCATCTGTCATAGGGAAATCGGCGGCGTTTTCGGAAGTATGCGGCAAATTCTGGACCTGCCGAGCACACCGGGGTTTTGCGATAACAAACCCGCAGGTAGAGCGCTTAAGCATATGCGGTGTGGTCGACCCTTCGAGATTTTGCCGCATACTTCCGAAATTCAGGCGAATATCGCTCAAAATAACCGTCCATATAACGCAAAATAGGCCGCTTCCCCTAGTGGGAAGCGGCCTCAAGCCTTACGAATAGACGATGGTAAAGGGTTCTTCCGTTTGAGTCTCTCCTGTCGATGTGTACCTCGTGCCCTCAAGCGTTACCGAGACCACTTGGTCGACATCAATCAACTTCGTTGGCACCCAGATGTTCTCTCCGCTATTGCGCGTATAAGAAAAATATAAGTTGAACGCCCCTGCGTCGTCATCTTCGATAATCTGCTCCGATCCATCCTTGTAGGTAACCGTCAACTTCTTCGTGACTGCGTCAATGCCCAGATCATCGATGTGCGTCTGGATGGAAAACGGGCTGATCTCGAGAGGCGAGTCATCGGAGCGGAGTTCCTTAGTATCGACGTACGCTCCAACGCTAAACTCGGGCGTCGATGCCTCGAACGGCTTCGCATCCTCTCCTTCGCCCTCGGTCCACGAGATATTCCAGGTGACCGCATGTTGAAAACCTCGCTCGCGATCCATAGAAGCAAAGTACATCGTGCCATTAATGACAGTATCGCTTGATGTGTCCTTATCAATGGTGCAGCGTGTATCAGCCCATTCCTCGCCGAAGTTCATGCTGGGTGTACCGATGCCTTGTTCTTCTTCACCATAGAGAACAAGTTCGCCTGTCTCTGCTGCCGGCTTGTAGTAGTTAACACCATTTGGATTGGACAGCGTAAACGTCACAGCACCGCAGCCGTTTTGGTCGATAGCCATATCATGAATGTCGAGTGTATAGCCGTTGCCCTCGACGGACAGATTGACCTTCTGTACTGAACCCTCCAAGCTTTGGGGCGCGATACCATCACCAAACTCTCTGGTGTAGGTATATTTAGTCCCCGACGAGCCACCTTGAGTCCAGGTAACGGACTCTCCGTTGCCATGGTTTCCCCAGGCAGAGGCAAAATAACTGGAATTGACAACAGCGTAGGCGACCCCTCCGGTCGCCAGCACTCCGGCAAGACATCCGATTACGGCAACATACAGAGGCTTCGCGTGACCCTTTCGATGAAGCGGCTCACCCGCAGCGGCATAAAGAACACGGTCAGCAAGATCGCTATCGGCTTGGACGGACTCGAAGGCCTGCTTGATTTGGTTGGATTTCACGGTCGCCCTCCTCTAGGATGAATTTGAGCTTCGATCGACCGCGAGCTAAACGCGTTCGAACGGTCGCGGCTGGCACATACAGTAACTCGGCAATCTCTGAAGTCGAGAAGCCCAGATAGTAATAGAGCACGATGGGAACACGGAATCGCTCCGGAAGCCGCATAACGTCTGACAGGACCGCCTTGGTCTCCTCCTGCGCCGTCGAAAGCGAATCGGCCAGGTTCTCAATATCCTCCACGCGCCTCCACGGCTTTCGAAAGAGCGATTTGCATTCATTGATCGTGACCCGGATAAGCCATCGACGAAGATGCTCCCAGCTTTCAAATTGCGCATCGCTTTTGAGCAGTTTAAGAAAGACGTCTTGGGCAACATCGTCGGCATCGGCGCGATCGCGCAGGTACGTCAATGCGATCCGAAACACGACATCCCGGTGGTCTTCGACCGCCTGTCTAAAAGCTTGTTCTTCCATAATCACCTCCCGGTGACGCTGATGGTTCTTGATGAGGTCCTCACCATAGATACGCTTTGGCCGAACGAAATGTTTCAAATCCAAGCAGGAAAAACCTACCAAAATAAACCTGTCCCTTTTTGGCAAAAGGAATCCCCTTCTGTGCGCGGGGGCAGATTCCCGGAACGGGCCGCCCGCTGTTTAAGTTTGCTGCTCTACAGTCCTGCGCAAGACGGAAAGCACATTAAGTGCTTTCCTTTGCGTGCGGAACTCACGACAAACTTAAACAGCGGGCGGCCCGTTCCGGGAATCCGACGTGCTCGTCGGGGCAACGTTCCTCACCAAAAAAGACCCGCTTCCCTGTTGGGAAACGGGTCTTTGGAAGGGCGGTTAACGTACTAGGAAGTTACTCCTCGTCGTTGTCCTTGGCCTCTTCGGCGTCGTCGGTGTCCACGAGCTGATTGAGCAGCTCGTCGAGGGAAGCCATGTCCTCGTTGATCGCGCCGTTGGCGGGAGCCTTCTTGTCGTCAATCGGAGCGCCCAGGAGCTCCTCGTCGGCGTCGGCGTGATGCGTCGGAGCGGAGGTACCCAGCAGGATATCGTCCGGACCGTCGGGGCTAAAGACCATCTGCAGCAGCTGCGAGAGGTCTTCCTCGTCAGCAACGTCATCGTTGTTCTCGAGGATGTAGAGCAGGTCGTGGGCCTCCAGGCCGTCACGGAGCTCCTCGATCGCCTTGGCACCGATGCCATCGATGCGCAGCAGATCCTCCTCGGACTTGCCAACCAGGTCGCCGACCGTCTCGATGCCAACCTCGCTGAACTTGTTGGTCCAGCGCTGCGACACGCCCAGATCGTCGAACAGGTACAGACGAGCCTTCTCGGCGGAGATGGTGTGGCCGTTGCGGGTGAACGAACCGTCAGCACCACCGAACTCGTCGTAGCCGGCCCAGTCGAGCTGCTGCGGGAGCTGCTCGTCCAGGTCCTTGAGCTCCACAGGAGCCCACTCGGGCAGCGACTTAGCGTTGGGCGAAGCCGGGCCGTCGATGTCCACGTAGCCGTCAGCCGTGCGATACGTCAGCTTGGCGTTGGCGTACGGCTTGAGGCCGGTACCAGCCGGGATCTTCTTACCGACGATGACGTTGGACTTAAGGTCGAGCAGGTGGTCGACCTTGCCCTCGATGGCAGCCTCGGTAAGGACGCCAGCGGTACGGATGAACGAAGCGCTCGACAGCCAGGAGTCGATGTTGGACGCGACCTTGAGCGTACCCAGGATGACGGGCTCGGCCACGGGAGCCTGACCGCCCAGACGGGCAACGCGCTCGACCTCGTCGGCGAACTCGTAGCGGTCGACGTACTGACCAAGCAGGTACTTGGAGTCGCCGGGGTTGGTGATCTGAACGCGACGCAGCATCTGACGTGCGAGCACCTCGATGTGCTTGTCGTTCAGGTCGACGCCCTGGCTGGTGTAGACGTCCTTGACGCTCTCGACGAAGGTGTGCATCGTCGACTCGATGTCGGTCAGCTTGCGCAGGTTACGGAAGTTGACGAAGCCCTTGGTGATCTGATCGCCGGCGCGAACCTCGCAGCCGTCCTCGATCTCGGGCATGAAGCGCACCGAAGCGGGGACGCGACGCTCGTCGAGGACACGGGTGTGATCCTCGGAGTCAGTGAGCGTCAGCACGTACTCGGACTTCTCGGGCTTAATCGTGAGGTGACCGGAGTACGGAGCCAGCTCGGCCTCGCGACCCAGGATCTTCTCGTTGACGTTGCCGACGATATCGAACATACGGCTGACCGTAGGCAGACCCTGCGTAATATCGTCGACGCCAGCGACGCCGCCGGAGTGAATGGTACGCATCGTAAGCTGCGTACCGGGCTCGCCGATGGACTGGGCGGCAATAATGCCGACCGCGGTACCGATGGCGACCGGACGACGGGTGGAAAGATCCCAGCCGTAGCACTTCTGGCACACGCCGTACTTGGAGCGGCAGGTGAGCAGCGCGCGGAGCTTGACCTTCTTGAGGCCCGCATCGACCATCTTCTGGATGTCGGCGACCTTCTCGATGTAGCCGTCCTGCTCAAAGAGCACGGTGCCATCGGGAGCCACGACGTCCTCGATGAAGCAACGGCCGACGAGGTCGGTGTTGAGGTCGGTGGTGCCGGGGATGATGAGGTTGTAGGTGACGCCCTCGTGCGTACCGCAGTCCTCCTCGCGGACGATGACGTCCTGGGCCACGTCGACCAGACGGCGGGTCAGGTAACCGGAGTCCGAGGTGTGGGATGCGGTATCGACCAGGCCCTTACGGGCGCCGTAGGTCGAAATGAAGTACTCGAGCGGCAGCAGGCCCTCGCGGAAGTTCGCCTTAATGGGAAGGTCGATCGTCTCGCCGGACATGTCTGCCATCAGGCCACGCATGCCGCCGAGCTGACGCAGCTGGGTCTTAGAACCACGGGCGCCGGAGTCGGCCATCATGTACAGCGGGTTCTCCTCGTCGAACATGTCGAGCATGAGCGCTGCGACCTTATCGGTACAAGCGGTCCACTCGTTAACGACTTCGATGTGGCGCTCCGTCTCGTTGATGAAGCCCTCCTCGAAGTACTCGTTGATCTGGTCGACGTTGGCCTGAGCGCGATCGAGCAGCTCCTGCTTCTCGGCAGGGATGAGAGCGTCCCACACCGAGATGGTAAGGCCGGCACGGGTAGCGTAGTGGAAGCCGGAGTACTTGATGGCGTCGAGGATCGGGCCGACCTTGGCCTCGGGATAGCGATCGCAGCAGTCCGCAACCAGCTTGGCCACGTCGCCCTTGACCATCTTGTAGTTCATGAACTCGTAGTCTTCGGGCAGGCACTGGCGGTTGAAGATGATGCGGCCGATAGAGGTCTCGAAGCGCGCGGTCTTGTTGCCGGTGACGTCATAGTCGACAAACTCGTTCTTGCCGTTCTTGACGCGGAAGATACGGGTGCCGTCCTCGTTGATGACATTGGCGTCGGCAGCGGACACGCGGACCTGAATCTTGGCCTGCATGTCGACCTCGGAGCGGCAGTCATAGGCGTGCAGCGCGTCGTCGAAGCTGGCGAACACGTGGTTCTCGCCCGGCAGACCGTCGCGGACCTGGGTCAGGTAGTACACACCGATGATCATGTCCTGCGAAGGGATGTTGACCGGCTTGCCGGATGCCGGCGAGCGCAGGTTGTTCGCAGAGAGCATGAGCACGCGGGCCTCGGCCTGAGCCTGGCTGGACAGCGGCACGTGGACAGACATCTGGTCGCCGTCGAAGTCGGCGTTGAAGGGCGAGCAGACCAGCGGGTGCAGGTGGATAGCCTTGCCCTCGACCAGAACCGGCTCAAAGGCCTGGATGGACAGACGGTGCAGGGTCGGTGCACGGTTGAGCAGCACGACGCGGCCGTCGATGACCTCTTCGAGGATGTCCCACACAAAGGTGGCACCTCGGTCGATAGCGCGCTTGGCGCCCTTGATGTTCTCGACCTTGCCAAGCTCGACCAAGCGCTTCATGACGAAGGGCTTGAAGAGCTCCAGCGCCATGGTCTTGGGCAGACCGCACTGGTGCAGCAGCAGCTTGGGGTCGGTAACGATAACCGAACGGCCGGAGTAGTCGACACGCTTACCCAGCAGGTTCTGACGGAAACGACCCTGCTTGCCCTTGAGGGCCTCGGCGAGCGACTTGAGCGGGCGACCGCCACGGCCAGAGACCGGGCGACCACGACGGCCGTTGTCGAACAGGGCGTCCACGGACTCCTGGAGCATGCGCTTCTCGTTGTTCACGATGATCGCAGGGGCGTCCAGGTCGAGCAGGCGCTTGAGTCGGTTGTTACGGTTGATCACGCGACGATACAGGTCGTTGAGGTCGGACGCGGCGAAGCGGCCGCCGTCGAGCTGGACCATCGGGCGCAGATCGGGCGGAATGACCGGGATGACGTCCAGGATCATGTTCGCGGGGCTGTTGCCGCCCTTCAGGAAGGCGTCAACGACCTCGAGGCGCTTGACGGCCTTCTCGCGCTTCTGCTTCTGGGAATCCTCGTCGGCGATGATAGCCTTGAGCTTCTCGGCCTCGGAGGGGAGGTCGATGGCAGCGAGCAGGTCGCGGACGGCCTCGGCACCCATACCACCCTTGAAGTACATGGAGTAGTAGCGGGTCATCTCGCGGAACAGCGGCTCATCGGAGATGAGGTCGCGCTCGGTGAGCTTCATGAAGGCGTTGAAGGCGTCCGTGCGGAGCTGCTTCTCGTCCTTGCACTCTTCCTCGATGTCGACGATGCCGGAGGCGATCTCCTCGGGGGTCAGCGGCTCCTCGTCGGAGAACTCGTCAAAGTTCTCGGGGTCGCCCTGCTCCTTGAGGGACTCGATCTGGCGGGCGCACTCGGCATCGATCTCTTCCAGATCGGCGGCGAGCTCCTCGCGCAGGTCGTCGGCGTCGGCCTCGCGGGCCTCATAGTCAACCTCGGTGATGATGTAGCTGGCAAAGTACAGAACCTTCTCGAGGTCCTTGGACTTGATGTCGAGCATACGGCTCATCGGGAAGCTCGTGGGGCTCTTGAAGTACCAGATGTGGGACACGGGAGCGGCGAGCTCGATGTGGCCCATGCGGTCGCGACGCACCTTGGCCGAGGTGACCTCGACGCCGCAGCGCTCGCAGACGATGCCCTTAAAGCGGATGCCCTTGTACTTGCCGCAGGAGCACTCCCAGTCCTTGGCGGGACCGAAGATCTTCTCGCAGAACAGGCCGTCCTTCTCGGGCTTGAGGGTACGGTAATTGATGGTCTCCGGCTTCTTGACCTCACCGTGCGACCAGGAACGGATCTGGTCGGCGGAGGCAAGGGAGATCTTTACCGAGTCAAAATCAGTAGCTTCGAAATCTGCCACAGTCAACTACTCCTTATCAGTGGTCGTGGCGGCGACAGCCTCGGGTGCCTCGGCGGTCTCGGCATCCTCGGCCTCGACGTCGGTGTCAACGCCGGCGAGCGCAGCCAGGTCGTCGAGAGCAGAGGTCTCCTCGGCGGTCACAGGGGCGGAGGCGTCCTCGTCGGCATCGTGCATGGGCTCGATGTCCAGCGCGAGGGAGCGGATCTCCTTGACGAGAACCTTGAAGGACTCGGGGATACCCGGGACAGGAACGTTCTCGCCCTTGACGATGGACTCGTAGGTCTTGACGCGGCCCACGGTATCGTCGGACTTGACGGTCAGGATCTCCTGCAGGACGTTGGAAGCACCGTAAGCGTACAGTGCCCAAACTTCCATCTCGCCGAAGCGCTGGCCGCCGAACTGGGCCTTGCCGCCCAGAGGCTGCTGGGTAACCAGGCTGTAAGGGCCGGTCGAACGGGCGTGGATCTTGTCGTCGACCATGTGGCCGAGCTTGAGGATGTAGGACGTACCCACGGTAATGGGCTCGCGGAACTCCTCGCCGGTGCGGCCGTCGAACAGACGAGTCTTGCCGCGCTCGTCAAGCTGGGTGACGAACTCGGGGCGCATGTGATCGCCAAAGGCAGCGGTGGCCTTGTTGAGCATGTTCTTGTTGGCACGACGAATGACCTCGGCGATCTCGTCCTCCTTGGCGCCGTCGAAGACGGGCGTAGCGGTGAAGAACGGACCGGGGACGTACTTGTCGGAGTCGGCCTGCTCGGTATCCCAACCGCAGGCAGCAGCCCAGCCAAGGTGGCACTCGAGCAGCTGGCCGACGTTCATACGCGAAGGAACGCCCAGCGGGTTGAGGATAACGTCGATCGGGGTACCGTCAGCCATGTAGGGCATGTCCTCGACCGGCAGAACGTTACAGATAACACCCTTGTTGCCGTGGCGGCCGGCGATCTTATCGCCCTGCTGGATCTTACGACGCTGGGCGACGTAGACGCGCACCTGCTCGTTGACGCCGGGGGCCAGGTCGTCGCCGTTCTCGCGGCTAAAGCGGACGACATCGATGACGCGGCCGTAAGCGCCGTGAGGCATCTTAAGGGAGGTATCGCGGACGTCGTGGGCCTTGGCACCGAAGATGGCGCGCAGCAGGCGCTCCTCGGCGGTCAGAGCGCTCTCGCCCTTAGGCGTGACCTTGCCGACCAGGATGTCGCCAGGGCCGACCTCGGCGCCGATGCGGATGATGCCGTCCTCGTCGAGGTTGGCAAGCATGTCCTCGGAGAGGTTCGGGATCTCGCGGGTGATCTCCTCGGGGCCGAGCTTGGTGTCGCGGGCGTCGATCTCGTGACGGGTGATGTTGATGGTCGTCAGCAGGTCCTCGGCCACCAGGCGCTCGGACACGACGATACCGTCCTCGTAGTTAAAGCCTTCCCACGGCATGTAGGCCACAGTGAGGTTCTGACCCAGTGCGAGCTCGCCATGATCGGTCGAAGGACCGTCAGCCAGGGGCTCGCCCTGCTCAACGGTGTCACCGACGCGCACGAGCGGACGGTGGTTGATGCAGGTGGACTGGTTGGAGCGCTGGTACTTGGCCAGGTGATACTCGTCCATGCCGCCGGCATGCTTGACGATGATCTTGGCGGCGTCGGCAAAGATGACCTCGCCGGCATTCTTGGCCAGGGTGACCTCGCCGGAGTCCAGAGCGGCGCGACGCTCCATGCCGGTACCGACATAGGGAGCGGCGGGGTGAACCAGCGGCACGGCCTGACGCTGCATGTTAGCGCCCATCAGCGTACGCTTGGCGTCGTCGTGCTCGAGGAACGGGATCAGCGTGGCTGCGACGGAGAGCATCTGACGGGGCGAGACGTCCATGTAGTCGACGTCCTCGACGGGCACGTCGGCGGGAGCACCGAAGGAGCCGTCGAAGTCGCGGGTACGGGCGATCACGGTGTGCGGGCGGACGATCTTGCCCTCGGCATCGGTCGTGATGAACTCGTTGGTCTTGGGATCGAGCGGCGTGTTGGCCGGCGCGATGACGTGCTTCTCTTCCTCGTCAGCGGTCATCCAGTCGATCTGGTCGGTGGCAACGCCGTTCTCGACGCGACGGAACGGGGCCTCGATAAAGCCATACTCGTTGACGCGGGCGTAGAGGGCGAGCGAGCCGATCAGGCCGATGTTGGGGCCTTCGGGGGTCTCGATCGGGCACATGCGGCTGTAGTGCGAGTTGTGAACGTCGCGGACGGCCGTCGGCACGTTGGTGCGGCGGCTGGAGCCGGACTTGTGACCGGCAAGACCACCAGGGCCGAGTGCGGACAGACGGCGCTTGTGGGTCAGACCGGTCAGGGGGTTCGCCTGGTCCATGAACTGCGAGAGCTGCGAGGAACCGAAGAACTCCTTGATGGAGGCCACGATCGGGCGGATGTTGATGAGCGACTGCGGGGTGATCTCGTCGATGTCCTGGGAGCTCATGCGCTCACGGACGACGCGCTCCATACGGCTCATGCCGATACGGAACTGGTTGGCGACGAGCTCGCCGACGGTGCGGATGCGGCGGTTGCCGAAGTGGTCGATGTCGTCGACCTTGAAGCCCTGCTCGCCGGCAGCGAGGGACAGCAGGTAGCGCAGCGTCGCGACGATATCCTCGTCGGTGAGCACCGTGACCTCTTCCTCGGTGGTGAGGTTGAGCTTCTTGTTGACCTTGTAACGACCGACGCGGGCCAAATCGTAGCGCTGCGGGTTAAAGAGCAGGCCCTCGAGCAGGCTGCGGGAAGCGTCCACGGTGGGAGGCTCGCCCGGGCGCAGGCGACGGTAGATCTCGATGAGGGCGTCCTCGCGAGTGAGGGCGGTGTCGCGCTCCAGGGTGCGCTTGATCACATCGGAGTTGCCGAGCAGCTCGATGATGTCGTCGTTGGTGACGGCGATGCCAAGGGCGCGCAGGAACATCGTGGCGCTCTGCTTGCGCTTACGGTCGATGGAGACCATGAGCTGGTCGCGCTTGTCGACCTCAAACTCAAGCCAGGCACCGCGGGACGGGATGATCTGGGCCTTGTAGATCTGCTTGCCCGAATCCATCTCGGAGCTGTAGTACACGCCCGGGGAGCGGACGAGCTGCGAGACGACGATACGCTCGGTACCGTTGATGATGAAGGTGCCCTGATCGGTCATCATGGGGAAGTCGCCCATAAAGACGAGCTGCTCCTTGATCTCGCCGGTCTCCTTGTTGGTGAGACGGACGTCGGTCAGAAGCGGAGCCTGATAGGTCATATCCTTCTCGCGGCACTCCTCGACGGTGTGCGCGGGGTCGCCGAACTGATGCTCGCCGAAGGTAACCTCGAGAACATGGTTCTGACTCTGGATGGGGCTGGATTCCTTGAACGCCTCACGAAGGCCCTCATCCTTAAAACGCTCAAAGGATTCCCTTTGAACAGAGATAAGGTTGGGGAGCTCCATGGCCTCCGGGATTTTCCCGAAGCTGACGCGCTTGCGCTCAGTGGCAGTGTATGCGTAGGTCACCAGGTTTTTCCTCCTTCACGGAAATGCTCGGTGGGTTGGCGAGGCATAGCTTCGCCAGTTATCGCAACCTAATAGTTTATCAGGTACCGACCGTTGGGCAAGAAAAGCCTTGACGCGATTGAGTTTTTGGAGTAGCAAAGTTTTTCGACAGAAAACACGCAGGTAGATGTATGTATATCGAACATCTGTTCATATATTTTCTGTGAACAGGGGGCCGACAATCGCAGCTCTTATAAAAAACGGGCGCGAACCGAAGTCCGCGCCCGTAAATGTCGATGCTCGAAGGCTTACTTGCGCATCAATCCGCCGCGCTCGTCGATGGCATCCCAGAAGGCGTCTGCAAAGCGAGGATCGCTTGCAGCCATGAGGGCGTTGGTGGCCATCCAGCCAGAGGGAGTACCGGTGTCGTAACCCGACAGCGAATCGATGACGACGGCGTACATGGCCTCGCGGTCGAGCGAACGGGCCATGGCGTCGGTCAGCTGGATCTCGCCGCCCTTACCGGCCTGCTGATCGGCCAGCAGGTCCATGACCAGCGGGCTCAGCAGGTATCGACCGACGATGTACAGGTTGGACGGAGCCGCCTCGGGAGCGGGCTTCTCAACCAGACCGCCGATACGCCAGACAGCGCCCGGCTCTGCATCGGCAACGTCCTCGGCACCCTCGAGCGAACCGACGCGCTCGCCGGCGATAACGCCGTAGCGACTGACTTCCTCGGGCGAGCAAGCAGCGACGGCGATAACCGAAGCACCACCGTGCTCCTTGGAAACGGCGAGCATCTTGTCGCAGATGTCACGGTTAGGCACAACGTAGTCGCCCAGAAGAACCAGGAAGTTCTCCCCTGCCACGGCGTCGGCAGCAGAGCGAATAGCATGGCCGAGGCCCTTGGGCTCGTACTGATAACGGAAGTCGACCGGCATACCGCCAGCGTGGGCTACGGCATCGGCATAGGCGTTCTTGCCGCGCTCGCGCAGCAGGTTCTCGAGCGAGCGATCGGGCTGGAAGTAGCTCAGCAGCTCGGGCTTACCGGGAGAAGTAACGATGATGGCATCGTCGACCTCCTCGGGCTCGAGCGCCTCCTCGACGACGTACTGAATGACGGGCTTGTCGAGCACCGGCAGCATCTCTTTGGGCGTGCACTTGGTGCCAGGCAGAAAACGCGTGCCAAGACCGGCGGCGGGGATGATTGCCTTCATGTTATTCAAAGATCCTTTCGCAGGCGCAAAAGCGCCCCATGCGTGCGGCACACAGCCGCAGACCAAATTGCGATACGCAAGCATCTTACCGCTGGAACTATATGTCGCTACAAGGCAGAGACAATTCTTCAGCAGGTCAACGCAAATTATTGCTCGAATGGTGCAATTTTATTGCCCAACGGCAAGGCCCCGATACGACGCAAATCACAGAACTTGGCAGTTTGAGCAACCGATGTCGAGGGACCGAAAAACAAAAAAGACGGGGCTCGCAATGCGAACCCCGTCTGCAAAGAAATCTGGCGAGAAAGCCTGATTACTTGAGGGTGACAGCAGCGCCAGCAGCCTCGAGCTTCTCCTTGGCAGCCTCGGCGTCCTCCTTCTTGGCACCCTCGAGAACAGCCTTGGGAGCGCCCTCGACGACCTCCTTGGCCTCCTTCAGGCCAAGGTTGGTAAGCTCACGGACGGCCTTGATGACCTGGATCTTGTTGTCGCCGAAGCCCTCGAGCACGACGTCAAACTCGGTCTTCTCCTCGGCCTCAGCAGCGCCAGCAGCGGGAGCGGCGACAACAGCGGCAGGAGCAGCGGCGGAAACGCCGAAGGTGTCCTCGATAGCCTTGACGAGCTCGGAAGCCTCGAGAAGGGTCATTTCCTTAAGAGCATCGATGATCTCATCGGTGGTAAGCTTAGCCATTTCTAAGTCCTTTCGGTTTCCGTGCGGATGCACGGAGATCAGTTAAAACACGGCGCGAATGCGCCAGGGGTGCGGCGTTGCCGCCGCGGGTGAAAACAGCGACTAGGCTGCCTTCTGCTCGGAGACCTGCTGGATCGAACGAGCGAGACCAGAGGAAACGCCGTTGACGCAGACAGCGATGTCGCGAGCGAAACCGGAGATGAGACCGGCGATCTGGCCGAGAAGCTGGTCCTTGGTGGGCAGCTCGGCGATAGCCTTAACATCATCAGCGGAAACGGCCTTGCCGTCGGAGATACCGCCCTTGATCTCAAGGACGCCCTTGGACTTAGCGGAGAAGTCCTTAAGGGCCTTAGCGGCCTCGACCGGCTCGGTCTCGTAGAACACATAAGCGACGGGGCCGGCGAGAATCTCGTCGATCTCGGGCTGCTCCTGGTTCTTGAGGGCGATCTTGACCAGGTTGTTCTTGTAGACCTTCATCTCGGCGCCGCACTCGCGAAGCTGATGACGCAGCTCCTGAGCCTGCTTAACCGTCAGACCGTTGTAGTTGACGACGAACAGACCGGCGTTCTCGGCGATACGGGACTCGATCTCTGCAACCTTGTCGATTTTGTACTGCTGGGGCATGAATTACACCTCCTCGAATTCTTTCCGGGCACGGTCCGCCACAAGGACGTGACGGGGGCATGTCCAAAAAGAAAGCCCCCGCGCTGCATGAGCGACGGGGGCGAGAAGACATATCTACTCGACCACCTCGGCTGGCGGGATGTCCCATTAAGCTCGCGGGTAAGACCCGTTTGCGCCGGCTGTCTCTGGCAGCGGATTCGTGCGTGAACCGAAAGTATTATGGCGGGGACCCCGGCGTCGGTCAACGGGCGCGAGGATTCGTACACAAACCCTGCATACGCTCCGGCCGGGAGGGGCAGGGCGAGTTTTCCGCTCGGTCAAGTCCTGGGCTCGCACGAAGGCCACATTAAGTGGCCTTCGGCTCGTGCGGAATCTACGGAAAACTCGCCCTGCCCCTCCCGGCCGGAGCTACGGTAACTTTGCTGCGAATCCTCGCGTCCGTTGAGCGACGCGCCCCATTCATAATGCTTGGGTCGGTGGGCTGATGTGTTGCGTCCCTGATGGCTACAGGGTTGAAACGAAGGTGGACAGGCGGTGGAGGCCTTCGTCTAGGTCTTTGTCGGAGACGCAGTAGCTGAGGCGGACGTGGCCTTCGGTTCCGAAGCAGTCTCCCGGAACTAGGGCTACGTTGGCCTCTTTGATGGCTTTGATGCAGAAGTCTTCGCTTGTTAGGCCGAATTGTTTGATGCTGGGGAAGGCGTAGAAGGCGCCTGCCGGTTCCACTACGTCGAGGCCCATGGCGTCTAAGGCTGCGAGTACGCGCTCGCGGCGGACTCGGTAGACTTTGAGCATGGGGGCTGGGTCGACGGTGAGGGCTCGGGCTGCGGCGTCCATCTCGAAGGAGACGGCGCTCGATACTAGGTATTGGTGAGCTTTTGCGATCTCGGCGATGACGGGGGCTGCGGCTGCGAGCCAGCCCAAGCGCCAGCCGGTCATGGCCCAGGGCTTGGAGAAGCTCTCGATGACTACCGTCTGCTCACGCAGCTCCGGGTGACGCTGGGCAAAGCGCTCGTAGCCATCCACATAGACCAGGCGGTTGTATACATCGTCGCAGACCACGTAGATGCCCGCCTGCTCCGCCACGTGCGCCACGGCGTCGAGCGAAGCCGCGTTGAGGATACAGCCCGTAGGATTGTTGGGCGAGCAGATGACGATGGCCTTGGTCGCCGGCGTCACGCAAGCACGAAGCGCATCCTCGTCAATCTGGAATTGCGCGGGCTCCGTATCCAAAAAGACCGCTTTGGCGTGGTTGGCCACGACGATGCTCTCGTACAGGCCAAAGGCCGGCGTGGGGATAATGACCTCGTCGCCGGGGTTGAGCATGGCCATGAATGTTGCCGACAGTGCCTCGGTCGCGCCGTCGGTCAGGATGACCTCATCGGCGGAAAACGCCAGGCCCGCGTCATCCATATATTTGGACAGTGCATCACGCAGGGCGGGGCGACCGTTGTTGGGCGGATAGTGCGTGTCACCGCGGTCCAGCGCGGCGGTCACCTCGGCGCTAATCACATCGGGCGTGGGAAAATCGGGCTCGCCGAGCGCAAGCGCGATGCACCCCGGGTGCTGGGCGGCGAGCGCGTTGATCCGGCGGATACCGGAGGGCTTGAGCGTGGCAAGCGAGGTATTCATGGGCAGTCGCATGGCGTTCCTTTCGTAAGGGTTGCACTAGGATAGCGCGGCGGGGCGCCGCCAGACGGTGTAACCTAAACGGAAACGAGCCGGAAAGGAGATGGCATGGAGACGACCGCGCGTAGCGACGTACCAAAAACACTGCAAACCATTGCGTATATCAGCATTCCCAATAGCGCCGATCTTGAGTTTTTGCTTTGGGACCTGCAGGATGCCATCGCCGCCTATGCACAGCTTTCCGGCACTGCACTCCCCCGCCCAGTCGACTTGAAGGCAAATGACGCCGGCAGCGTTGCCGATGGCATCGTGCTGGCCATTGAAGATATGGCTGACGATGAGACGTTGACAGCCATCGAGCAGGCGCTTGAGCGCTTTGGCAGTACGGGAACGCGTGTCTACGCCGTGATTAGAGCCGCACAACAGGGCGCTGAGCAGGCGCGTGGGACCGCCGTTCGCTTGCACAAGGCATGCGAGCGCCATGACCAATTGTGGTGTGGCGGCGTTGCCATCTGCGCCGGCAGCGGCATCGCAGCGCTTCGCCATTCCCCACGCATGGGCCTCTTACGCCGACCATTTTCGGAAGCGATGGATAAGCTTGTGGGCGCTGTGCGCATGGGCTGCTCCGTCGAGCATGCACAGCGACTTGGCGGCGGCAATGCCGCCAACGTCGACGCCGACGGCATGGTTTGCGCCGAGCCAGCCGTGCCCGCGCCGGTCTGGCGAGGCGTTCTGAAACACCTCGGCGCCCACACTCAATCAATAATCTAAATTAATGAGCTGCCCAGTCAACGGCTTCACTCCAACGCTCGACAAGCCGCTCCAAACGCCACGCCGCGTTGGCAGGACTTGTCGAGGGCAGGACGATGGCGGGCAGCCCCGTCCGATCTTGCAAGTAGCGTTTGTAGAGTCGCCCTGCCGTGCCGCCGTTACAGACAACGGCCTCGATCGGCGCGGCATCGGTAATGCACTCGATATGTGCCGGCACAACGTTGCGAATGCTCGCGTCGCTCGAGCCCTTAATGTCGCAGCTCTCAATCACATCCCACAGGGCCACGCCACCGTTCAACAGCATGGATCGCTTGGCGGCAATGGAGGCATCGAGCGTCGCGGGCTCACCGCTTGCCAAAGGATCGCCCTCGTTGGGCGGCACAGGCATACCGAGGCACGTGGCCATCACACGCCAAAAGCGATTCTGAGGGTTGCCGTAATAAAAGGCATTGGCACGCGAGAGCACCGAGGGAAACGACCCCAGCACCAAAACGCGCGAGCGCTCGTCAAACACGTGTTCAAACCCATGCTCAATATGTTGATAGCCCTCGTCGGCAGCAGCCATGGCCTAGGCCCTCAACAGATAACGCACCTCGTAGGGTGCAAGCTCAAGGGTACCCGTCAGCTCGACCGTGGGTGCATCGTCGGCAAGCAAATCGACAAAGGAGCCGTTGAGCTCGCCGGCGCCAAAGGTGTAAGGCTCGTCCACGGCGTTCACCGCCACGAGCACCGTCGCGCCGTCACAGGCGCGCTCGAACAGCAGCTGCTTGTTCTGGATCACCACGTTGCGATAGGCACCGAAGTTGAGAGCACGGGCAGCCGCGTCGTCGGCCGAGCGAAGGTGCGCAAGCCGCGTGATGAACGCCGTCAGCTCGTTGGGCGCAGGCTCATCGAGCGCAGGGCGCAGCGCCCAGTCGCCATCGGGGCCGTCCTTTTCGCCAGCAATTCCCCACTCGCTGCCATAGTAGACGCACGGGATGCCTGGCATGCCAAAGAGCATGCCGTAGGCAGGACGTAGACAGGACTTGTCGGTGAGGATGCTCGCCAGGCGCGGTACATCGTGGTTGTCGACAAACGACAGCAGATGTTTGCCGCGGTAGATGCACCACGGATCGCCGCCAAACTGGCGGTGCAGCGAATGGGCGATCTCGAACATATTGACCGAGTTAAAGCTGGAGTACAGGCCCTTGTAGCACTCGTAGTTGGTGCAGGAGTCGAGCATCTCGTCGTTGACGATCTGGTTGTAGTCGCCGTGGAGCGTCTCGCCGATCAGCACAAAGTCGGGCTTGAGCTCACGGGCAAAGGCGTGCAGGCGGCGCATAAAGTCGCGGTCGAGCATATAGGCAACGTCCAGGCGCAGGCCGTCGACGCCAAAGACGTCGGCCCAACGGCGCACAGACTCGAGCAGGTAATCGACCACAGCGGGATTTTGCAGGTTGAGCTTCACAAGCTCAAAATGGCCTTCCCAGCCCTCGTACCAAAAGCCGTCGCCATAGCAGGAATCTCCGTCAAAGCTAATATGGAACCAGTCCTTGTAGGGCGAGTCCCACTTGCGCTCCTGCACATCGCGGAAGGCCCAAAAGCCGCGACCGACGTGGTTGAAGACGGCATCAAGCACCACGCGGATGCCATGGGCGTGCAGCGTGTCGCATACGGCGGCAAAGTCGGCGTCCCCACCCAGGCGACGGTCGAGATGGCGCAGGCTGCGCGTATCGTAGCCGTGGCTATCAGACTCGAGCGGCGGGTTGATGAGCACAGCGCCAATACCGAGTTTTTGCAGGTAATCGGCCCATTGGGCGATTTTCATGATGGGGGCATCGGGGTTGGGTGCAGTGCCGGCAGCTTGGGAGAGTTCGTCCTCGGCAACGGGCGCGGCGTTTTCGCGCGGAGCTCCGCAAAAGCCCAGCGGATAGATCTGATAGAACGTCGTCTCGTATGCCCACATAGCAACCTCCTGGTAAGCTCAACACAACGACATCCATTGTATGCCCGGCAGGGTAGCTAATTTGGGACGGAGCTGTTTTAGCTACCCCGACCCCTTTCCAAGTTGCGGTGGAATACGGACTGTTTGCCGGGTTTATTGGACCCAGCAGTCCGTATTTCACCGCAACTGATAGGGGGATGTGGTTAGGCGACGGGCTTGGCGCGACGGATGGCCGGGAACATCACCGTGATGGCGAGGATGACGCCCGCGACCGCAATCGCGCCGCCTGCATAGCCGATCCAGGCGATACCGGGGCCCGACACCACAGCGCCGCCGATCGCCGTGCCGGTGCCGATGCCCAGGTTAAACAGGCCCGAGAAGATCGACATGGCGACGGCCGACGAGTCCGCCGGCGTGTACTTGATGAGCTCGGCCTGAAACGCCACGTTAAAGGCCGTGGCGCAGCAGCCCCATAGCGCACAAACGCCAAGAACCGCGGCGAGCGACGACGCGGCAGAACCCATAAGTAGCAAGGCGACCGGCACTCCGGAGAGCGTAATCGCGAGAAACGGGAACCGGTGCCCATCGAACAGTCGGCCGAACAGCCAGCTTCCGAGCAGACCAGAGCAGCCGAACGCCGTCAGCGTCATGGTAATAGCGCTTGCGTCGACGTGCGCGACCTGTGCCAGGAACGGCTCGATATAGCTGTAACCCGCATAATAGCCAGTTGCCATGAACACCGTGACCGCATAGAGCGCGATCAGGAGCGGGTTCTTGAGCAGCTCGGGCAGTTGCTTGACGGTAAAGCGCTCACCCGCCGACATGGCAGGAAACACGGTCGCTTGGTAGACGACCGCGACAGCAGACAGCGCCCCGACCACGGCAAACGTCATACGCCAGCCCACGGCCAGGCCAATGGCGCGACCGAGGGGCAGGCCGAAGATCTGCGCGATGGACGAGCCCGTAGCGATCATGCTGATGGCGAGCGCCCCATGGCGGGTGTCAACCAGGCGCGAGGCCATAATCGAGGCGACCGACCAGAACACGGCATGTGCGCAAGCGACCACCAGGCGCGCGCAGACCAAGATGGGATAGGTCGGTGCCACAGCGGACAGGAACTGACCGAGCGAGAACACGGCCAGCACGCCCAGCAGCATCCGCTTGAACTCAAAGCGCGATGCGAACACCATGAGCGGCAGCGACAGCAGCATGACGCCCCAGGCATAGACCGAGATCATGATGCCTGCCTGGGCCTCGGTGAGCGAGAACGATGCGGCAATATCAGTCAGAAGGCCAATGGGCATGAACTCCGACGTGTTGAACACGAACGCACAGCAGGCGAGCCCGATAAGCGGGAGCCACTGCCTGAGTGAGATGCCATCTTGTCTTGCCTGAGCCATATAGGAAAACCTCTCCGATTGTCTTGAGCGGTGGGCGATTATATAGCAACGGTCCCGCATCCGTCAGCAACAGATGCGGGACCGCAATCAACTCAATACACAGGGGTTGCGCCGTCAATAAATAGCTAAGCCAACCCCAGCAATATGCCCGCCGAATGCACGACAAACGCCACGATCCAGGCGACCGTCACCTGAAACGCGAACACGGCAACGGCATAGCGCGCACCCAGCTCGCTCTTGACGGCGCCGATGGCAGCCACGCAGGGCGGGTACAGCAGCGTAAAGACCAGGAACACATAGGCAGTAAACGGCGAGAACATGGTCGACAGTGCCGCGGGTGATGTTGCACCCAAAAGCACGGTGAGGGTCGAAATGACGCTCTCCTTGGCGATAAGTCCGGTGACGAGCGCCGTCGAGGCGCGCCAGTCGCCGAAGCCGAGCGGGGCCAACACCGGCGCGATAATGCTACCCAGACCGGCAAGTAGACTCTGCGACTGATCGGCGACCACATTAAAGCGAATGTCGAACGTCTGAAGGAACCAGATGACCACGGTAGCGGCAAAGATAATGGTAAAGGCCTTGGTAATAAAGTCCTTGGCCTTATCCCATGCCAGCATCACCGTCGTCTTGACGCTCGGCAGGCGGTAATTGGGGAGCTCCATGATAAACGGCACCGGGTCGCCCTTAAATGCCGTGCGGTTGAGCACCAAAGCCGCGATGCAACCGACCGCAATGCCAATCAGATAGAGCGAGACCATGGCGGGAACCGTCGCCTGTGGGAAAAACGCCCCGCACAGCAGTCCGTAGACCGGCAACTTGGCCGAGCAGCTCATAAACGGCGTGAGCATGACCGTCATCTTGCGGTCGTGCTCGGATGGGAGCGTACGGGTCGACATGATAGCCGGCACGGTACAGCCAAAACCGACGAGCATGGGCACGAAGCTGCGGCCCGACAGGCCAAAGCGACGCAGCACTTTATCCATGACAAAGGCCACGCGCGCCATGTAGCCCGAGTCTTCCAGAATGGAGAGGAACAAAAAGAGCACGACGATAATCGGCAGGAAGGTCAGCACGCTGCCCACGCCCGTAAGCACGCCGTCGACAGCCAGCGAGCGCACCACGTCGTTGGTGCCGAACGCCTTGAGACCCGCATCGGCCGAGGCGATGATGGCAGCGATGCCGTCCTCCATGAGTCCCTGCAACGCCGCGCCGATCACGCCAAACGTCAGCCAAAAGACGAGGCCCATGATCACCAGGAACGCCGGAATGGCCGTGTAGCGACCCGTCAGGATGCGGTCGATCTTGACGGAGCGCACGTGCTCGCGGCTCTCATGCGGCTTGACGACGCAGCGCCCGCACACGTCGCCGATAAAGCTAAAGCGCATATCGGCCAGCGCGGACAGGCGGTCGGTGCCGGCTTCGCCCTCCATCTGGGTAATGATGTGCTCGATAGCGTCGAGCTCATTGCGATCCAAGTGAAGCGCCTCGGTCACCAGCTCGTCGCCTTCAACCAGCTTGGTCGCCGCAAAACGCACCGGAATGTGCGCCGTCACGGCATGGTCCTCGATCAGGTTGGCAATGCCGTGGATGCAGCGATGCAGTGCACCGCCGTCCGAGCCATCGGGCGCACAGAAGTCCAGGCGACCGGGGCGCTCGCGGAACCGTGCCACGTGCAAGGCATGATCCACCAGCTCGCCGATACCCTCGTTGCGGGCAGCGCTAATGGGGACAACAGGCACGCCCAACAGGCTCTCGAGCAGGTTGACGTCCACGGCGCCGCCGTTGGCCGTCACCTCGTCCATCATGTTGAGCGCGATGACCATGGGGCGGTCGAGCTCCATAAGCTGCAGCGTCAGGTACAGGTTGCGTTCGATATTAGTAGCGTCGATGATGTCGATGATGGCGTCGGGGTTTTCGTCCAGGATAAATTGGCGACTGACGATCTCTTCGCCCGTGTACGGAGACAGCGAATAGATGCCGGGCAGGTCGGTAACGCTTGCCTCGGGATGGTTACGGATGGTGCCGTCCTTGCGGTCGACCGTCACGCCGGGAAAGTTACCGACGTGCTGGTTGGAGCCCGTCAGCTGGTTGAACAGCGTGGTCTTACCGCAGTTTTGGTTGCCGGCGAGGGCAAAATGCAGCGGTGCGCCCTCGGGCACGGCCGTTTTTGCCGCACGGGGCGAATACGTCCCCTCGCCAAGTGCCGGGTGCTCCGTCATGCCGATTGCGGCGTTAGTGCGCGGACCCGTGTCTGTGTCGTGAACACCCACGAGCTCGATGCGAGCAGCATCGTCCTTGCGCAGCGTCAACTCGTAGCCACGCAGGCGAATCTCGAGCGGGTCGCCCATAGGAGCGTACTTCATCATGGTGACTTCGGTGCCCGGCGTTAGGCCCATGTCCAAAATATGCTGTCGGAGTGCCTGATCGTCCGATGCCACCGATGCGACAACGGCGTCCTTTCCAATCTCGAGTGTATCGAGCTTCACGCGCTCATCCTTTCGTTAGACGCGGTTAACCGTTTACCAGGGCTAACCAACTCGTAACGACAAATGATAGCGCTCTGAACTATTATATAAAGTCAAATACCGATGTTTACCTGCGCAAACTTTATGCGGTGCGCCCCGAAAGCTCTTTGCGCATACCGCTCAGCGAGATCGAAATGGAACCCGACCGCGCGGTAGCAGTGAGTCGATCACCCTCAACCGACCCCGTGCATGTAAAGGGCGCCTTGCCCATCAAGACGTGGGAGATAGTGCCCGAGAACTCAAAGAAATCGCCCTCGGCGCGGGCACCCGAGAGAGCGATATTGAGACCCCTGACGTTTAGTACTGCCCTGAGCGCGCCGTTCACCCCATGTGAAAACGTCACCTCGCCGCGTTTGCTCCCCACCGGCGTCTGGGCCAAAACCACATACGTACCCTCAAGCATGGCTCCTCCTCTAAGCAGACTTTTTGAAACGGGCAAGTAGTCTACTTTTACATATGGCGCTCCAGGAAGCGGAAGGCCAGGCGGATCCAAGGACGGACTGCCACTTGCTTGTCCTCGTTGTCGACCGCGGTATTGGCGTTGCCGAGCGAAAGGCCGTGGCCACCCTGGTCAAAGACGTGCATCTCGCATGCGACCCCTTCCTCGGCCATGCGCTGCGCAAACGGATAGACCTGCGCAATCGGCGCCGTCTTGTCGTCCGAAACGCCCCACACAAAGGTCGGGGGCATCTGGCGCGAAACGTGCGTGGTAGGGCAAATGTCGGCCAGGTGCTCATCGGTCGCCTCGCCGCCCGTCACCATCGACAGATAGTCGTTGAGCAAATCGCGCCCCGTCTTGCCACCCGTCTTGGGCACGCGCAGGTCGATGCGCGGGTCGCGCGTCTGCATATCGCGCACATAGGCAAGGTCGAGCAACGGATAGCCCAGCACCACGGCGTCGGGACGAATATCCTCCGGACGAGCCCCGGCAAGGCCCGCGAAAGGTCCGGTCTTCCACTGCGTTGCCAACGAGGCGCAGATCATGCCGCCCGCCGAGAAACCCACGATGCACACGCGCTTGGGATCGACATGCCACTCGTCGGCGTTGGCGCGCACGGTAGCGACCATCTTGGCGAGGTCCGCCTGCGGGTGCGGAAAGCTCACGTCGCCCGTGGCGCTCGTCACATAGTTGAGCACAAAGGCCTGGTAGCCGCGGTCCAAAAACGCAAACGCCACCGGGTCCTGCTCGTGCGGAGCGATATGCGTAAACCCGCCTCCGCCGCAGATGATCACCGCGGGGCGGCGGCCATTGGGCTTGTCGGGCAGCGGCTCGGCACCCAGATACGTAAACGTCGCCGGATAATCCTCGGTCGGCTCCTCGCCCCACAGCGCATGGTTCTCAATAATCATAGGTGCTCCCTCCGTGCGATTCGTGCGCACTCGTTTTTCGCACCTTAGCGTACCCCACTTGAGCCCGCGGCGCAGAAACACCCCCGCAATGAGTTGGCCTTCAACTGATATATCACAAAATCGCTGTTCAGAGGCATCGTTAAGCAGCGTAAAATAGGAGCGCTGACCATGCTGGGAAACACGTACGAAACGTTTCCGGCAAACCACACGCGTGCAACATGCACGCCTGATACGTTGGAGGCATCTATGGGTCTGCTCGATTCGCTCAAGTCCACGTTCACTTCGTCGGGCGAGGCGTCCGTTCCGCCCGCAGCAAGCTTCGCCACCCGCGAAGGCGTCATCTACGCTCCCGTCAACGGCGTGCTCGTCAATCTGAGTGAGGTTCCCGACGAGACCATCGCCTCGGGCATGCTCGGCCAGGGCTACGGCATCGAGCCCATTACCGACACCATCTATGCGCCCGCCAACGGCCGCATCGGCGCCACCACCGTCACCAACCACTCCATCGGCATGATCACCGAGGACGGTCTTCGCGTGTTCATCCATGTTGGCCTGGGCACCGTGGAAATGAACGGCAAGGGTTTTGCCCGCTTTGTCGAGATGGGCGACACGGTCAAGGCCGGCCAGCCGCTCATCAGCTTCGATCGCGAGGCCATCAAGGCCGCCGGTCACGAGGACATCGTGACCGTCATCATCTCTGAGCTCGACCGCCTCAAGAGCATCGACCACGTCGGCGAGTCTGGCACGCTTATCGGCGGCAATCCGCTCGTCAAGCTTGGCGATCCGCTGCTGGTTGCCAAGACCAAGTAGCCAGGCCCCGCGCCACACAGCCAAAAGGCACCTCGTCAAGCGCCCGCGACCATTTGGCCGCGGGCGCTTTTCGTTTGAAAAACCATCCCGCCAATGCCTTATCTGTATAGCCCAAATGAGCCGAGCTGCTAGAATATCGAACTGTATGGATAACTATCATTCAACCGTTATGGGAGGATACGTGAACCGCACCAAAATCGCGCAGCTCTATGCCGATGCCGAGTCGCTCGGCGGCCAGACCGTCACCGTCGCCGGCTGGGTCAAGTCCGTCCGCGACATGAAGAACTTTGGCTTTGTCACGCTCAACGACGGCAGCTGCTTCCGCGACCTGCAAGTCGTCATGAACCGCGAGGCGCTCGACAACTACGACGAGATCGCCCATCAGAACGTCTCGGCCGCACTCATTTGCACCGGCACCGTCAAGCTGACGCCCGATGCGCCCCAGCCTTTCGAGCTTTCTGCCACTTCCATCGAGGTCGAGGGCGTCAGCGCCCCGGATTACCCGCTGCAGAAGAAGCGCGCGACCGTCGAGTTCCTGCGCACCCAGCAGCACCTGCGCCCGCGCACCAACCTGTTCCGCGCCGTGTTCCGCATCCGCTCTGTCGCGGCTGCAGCCATCCACCGCTTCTTCCAGGAGCAGGGCTTTGTCTACGTCAACACCCCCATCATCACCACGAGTGACTGCGAGGGCGCCGGCGAGATGTTCCGCGTGACCACGCTCGACCCCAAAAATCCGCCCCTCACCGAGTCCGGCGAGGTCGACTGGAGCCAGGACTTCTTTGGCAAGCATGCGAGCCTCACCGTGTCCGGCCAGCTCAATGCCGAGAACTTTGCCATGGCCTTTGGCGACGTGTATACCTTTGGCCCCACCTTCCGCGCCGAAAACTCCAACACCACGCGCCACGCCGCCGAGTTTTGGATGATCGAGCCCGAGATGGCCTTTGCCGATCTGAACGACTACATGGATAACGCCGAGGCCATGCTCAAGTACGTCCTCAAGGACGTTATGGCCACCTGCCCCGACGAGCTCAACATGCTCAACAAGTTTGTGGACAAGGGCCTGCTCGAGCGCCTGGACCACGTGGCAAACTCAGACTTTGCCCGCGTTACCTACACCGAGGCCGTCGAGATCCTGGAGCAGGCCGTCGCCGCCGGTCACAAGTTTGACTATCCCGTGAGCTGGGGCATCGACCTGCAGACCGAGCATGAGCGCTTCCTGACCGAGGAGCACTTTAAGCGCCCGACCTTCGTAACCGACTACCCGGCCGAGATCAAGGCCTTCTACATGCGCATGAACGACGACGGCAAGACCGTCGCCGCCGCCGACTGCTTGGTGCCGGGCATCGGCGAGATCATCGGTGGCTCCCAGCGCGAGGAGCGCCTGGACCTGCTCGAGGCCCGCATCAAGGACCTGGGCATGAATCCCGAGCAGTACAAGTACTATCTGGACCTGCGCCGCTATGGTTCCTGCAAGCACGCCGGCTACGGCTTGGGCTTCGAGCGCCTGGTCATGTACCTGACCGGCGTGGGCAACATCCGCGACGTCCTGCCGCACCCGCGCACCGTGGGCAACGCCGACTTCTAATCGTCGGACGCTAGCTCGCGTCGCCACACGCCAACGCTCATCGCACAAGCGTCTCTCGACATCGGTCGAGAGACGCTTTTTTCAACGGTATCCGTCAAGCTTTTGGCAAGGTTTTGGTCAGTTAGGCAGGGTTGTTGAAAACTCGACCCGCCGTTTGCCGACGACTACCGACCGCCCAGAGCGCCCTGCGCCCCTGGGAAAACCCCGCGTCCTAGGCTCCATACCGTCGCCACCCAAAACGGAAAGGACGTGGGCACCATGACCGAAGCCGCTGTTGAAACCTACGAGACCACGACGAGGGGCGCCGCCTCGATGGCAGCCTATCGCGCCGTTCGTATCTTGCAACTATTAAGCGAAAACACTGGCGAGGACAAGGCCATGCTTTCCGATGAGTTGATCCGGCGCCTCGCCCATCCCGACGACCCCGCCTGCATGCCCATCTCGGCGGCGCGGCGCAGCATCTACACCGCCATCTCCGCACTTCGCCATGCCGGATATGAAATTGAATACAAACGCGGCGTGGGGTATCGGCTCTTGACCCGTCCGCTCACCGACGAAGAGATCATCCGGCTCCACGGCATGGTCATGCGCAACCGTTCTACGCCCATCGCCATCCGAAAAAGCATGGCGCAGCACTTAGTCGCCATGGCGAGTGCCGACGTTCGCGGCTACCTCGATGCACCCGAGCCCGCTCCAAGCGCGGGCAGCAAATCCACCAAGGCCCCGCGCACGCCCGTCAAGCGCATCGACACCTGCGAGCTCATCGAGCAGGCCATCGACCACGGAACCACGGTGAGTTTTGATATTTCGAGCGTCACGGCACGCGGAGAGGTCGAAGTGGCACGGATGACACTCCGGCCCTTTGCCATCAAGCAACGAGACGGCATCTCGTATTTGCTGGGAACGGTCTATGACACCCGAGGCGCCGATGACACGCTGCGTACCGTAGAGATTGGCCGCATGAGAAACGTCACCACGCGTCTCCTCGACGGCAAGAAGCTCTTCGCCGCCCTGGACGAGGACGACACCTCGTCAGCCGCATAGGACCCTTCGCCGCCCATTCGACTACCCGTACCGCCCATCCGATTCTGTATTAAAAAACCCGCCAGGTTATTGTAAAAATGGACATCCGCGCTACTATAGTTCCACTTGTACTTTGTTTGAGTGCAGTGTTTCCAGCCATTTCTATACTGGGGGTAACGATATGAAGGACATCACCATCAGCCGCAGGAGCCTTCTGGTCTCCGCCGGTCTGCTCGCACTGGCCCCGCTTGCCGGATGCGGCGGCAACTCTGGTTCCGGCTCCGCAGCCGCCGGTTCCGACTACACCATCGGCGTTCTGCAGCTCACCGAGCACTCCGCACTCGACGCCGCCAATGACGGCTTTGTCAAGGCCATCAAGAAGAGCGGCCTTAAGGTCAAGATCGATCAGAAGAACGCCCAGAACGACCAGTCCACGTGTAAGTCCATCGCCGACAAGTTTGTGGGCGACAACGTCGACCTGATCTACGCCATCGCCACGCCTGCCGCGCAGGCCGCCGCCGGCGCCACGGCCGATATCCCCATCGTGGGCTGCGCCATCACCGACTACGCCGCCTCCGGCCTGGTCCAGGACAACGACAAGCCCGGCACCAACGTCACCGGTGCCTCCGACCTCACCCCGGTCGCCGAGCAGCTCGAGATGATGCAGAAGGTCCTGCCCGACGTAAAGAAGGTCGGTCTGCTCTACTGCACCGCCGAGTCCAACTCCGACGTCCAAATCAAGGCCGCCAAGAAGGAACTCGGCAAGCTGGGCCTGGAGTACACCGACTTCACCGTCTCGAGCTCCAACGAGATCCAGTCCGTCGTCGAGTCCGCCGTGGGCAAGGTCGACGCGCTCTACTCCCCCACCGACAACACCATCGCCGCGGGCGCTTCGCAGGTGGGCCAGATCTGCAAGGAAAACAAGCTTCCCTACGTGACTGGCGAGGAGGGCATGTGCATGGCCGGTGGCCTGTTCACCCTCTCCATCAACTACGAGGATCTGGGCTACGCCGCGGGCGAGATGGCCGTCAAGATCCTGAAGGGCGAGGCCAAGCCCGAGGATATGCCGATCAAGCACCTCTCGAGCAAGGACCTGGTCGTCGTCAAGAACGACGAGATGGCCGAGGCTCTGGGTATCGACCTTTCCGCTCTGGACGAATAACGCGTCTAGGGCCCGCACGCGCGCCACGGCTGCGTTATTCAATATCTGAGTCATTGGGGCGAACGCTAAAGGCCGGCGTTCGCCCTGCTTGTTTCAGGTAAAACAAAACGTCTGTCCGCCGCTCTTTTATGCATTGGTACCGCTATTATGGAAAATCACGTGTCCACCCTATCCTAGGAGGTATGAAGCATGCTCATTGCATTGCAGGGCGCCGTTTCGCAGGGCGTCCTCTGGGGCATTATGGTGCTTGGCGTGTTTATCACGTTCCGCCTGCTCGACATCCCCGATATGACCTGCGACGGCAGCTTTGCCCTCGGCGGCTGTGTCTGCGCCGTGCTCATCGTCAACAATAACGTCGACCCCTTGCTCGCCGTGCTGGCCGGCATGTGCGCCGGCGCCATCGCGGGCGCCGTCACGGGCATCTTGACCACCGTCTTTGAGATTCCCGCAATCCTCGCCGGAATCCTGACGCAGATCAGTCTGTGGTCCATCAACCTGCGCATCATGGGCAAGTCCAACACGCCCATCCTTGCCAAGGGCACTATCTTCTCATCCGTCAGCAACATGACGGGCCTGCCGCAGTCCACTGTTGCCATTATCCTAGGCATTGTGCTGGCCGTGGCCATCGTCGCCATCCTGTACTGGTTCTTTGGCACCGAGATCGGCTCGGCGCTGCGTGCCACCGGCAACAACGAGTACATGATCCGCGCCCTGGGCGTTAACACCAACACCACCAAAATGATCGCCCTCGTGCTCTCCAACGCCCTCATTGGCCTTTCGGGTGCGCTCATCTGCCAGAGCCAGAAGTATGCCGACATTGGCATGGGCACCGGCGCCATCGTTATCGGTCTTGCCGCCATCGTCATCGGCGAGGTGCTCGGTCGCCTGCTGCCCGGCGGCCTCACGCAGTTTAGCGTCCGTCTTGCCTCCGCCGTCTTTGGCTCCGTGGTGTACTTCCTTATCCGCGCCATCGTGCTGCAGCTGGGCATGGACGCCAACGACATGAAGCTGCTCTCCGCCGTGATCGTCGCCGTGGCCCTGTGCGTGCCCGTGGTTTGGGAGCGCTATAAGCTCCGCAGCTCCTACACGAAGGGAGATGAGGCAGATGCTTAAGCTCTCGCACGTCAAGAAGACCTTTAACAAGGGCACCGTCACCGAGAAGCGCGCGCTCACCGGCGTCGACCTCACCCTCAACGATGGCGACTTTGTAACCGTGATTGGCGGCAACGGCGCCGGCAAGTCCACGCTGCTCAATATGATCGCCGGCGTGTATCCGCTTGATTCGGGTGTTATTGAGCTCGACGGCACCGACATCTCGCGTCTGAGCGAGTCGCAGCGCGCCAAGTACCTGGGCCGTGTGTTCCAGGACCCCATGCGCGGCACCGCAGCCGACATGCAAATTGCCGAAAACCTGGCCCTCGCCAAGCGCCGCGGCCAGCGTCGCGGTCTTTCGTGGGGCGTCACCAAGGCCGAGAAGGACGAGTACGTTGAGCTGCTCAAGCGCCTGGACCTCGGTCTGGACACGCGCCTCAACGCCAAGGTCGGCCTGCTCTCGGGCGGCCAGCGCCAGGCACTCACCCTGCTGATGGCCACGCTCACCAAGCCGCGCCTGCTGCTGCTCGACGAGCACACGGCGGCCCTCGACCCCAAGACGGCCTCTAAGGTGCTCAACCTGACCGAGGAGATTGTCGACGAAAACCATCTGACCACGCTCATGGTTACGCACAACATGAATGACGCTATCCGTCTGGGCAACCGTCTGATCATGATGCACGAGGGCCATGTGATCTACGACGTGGCCGGCGACGAGAAGAAGTCGCTCACCGTAGCCGACCTGCTACAGAAGTTCGAGGAGGTCTCGGGCGGCGAGCTCGCCAACGACCGCATGCTGCTGAGCTAAACCTACCAAAAAGGGACAGGTTTATTTTGGCAGGTTTTATCTGCGCAAACGTCAAAACCGCCGCAAAGGGACAGACGCCCTTGCGGCGGTTTTCGCATATTATGTCGATAATCCGATATTCAACCAGACTTTCTGGCTAAGGACTAAGGAAACTGCCATGAAAAGACTCCCCCGCCTTGCGTTAGCCGCCGCGTTGTTTGCCGGCTCGCTCGCAGGCATCCCAAGCCTCGCTTTCGCGGGGAACCTGCCCGCCGCTATTGACGGCTCCGTGGCCGTCATGCACACCAACGATATCCACGGCAGCTACAAGTACAGCTACAACGCAAGCAAGGGCACCGGCACTGTGGGCTTTGACGGACTGGCGGTTCTCTATAGCGCCCAAAGCAGCGCCCCCGATCTTTTGCTCGATGCGGGCGATACCTTCCACGGGCAGTCCTTTGCCACCATGAGCGAGGGCAAGAGCATCGCCGAGCTCATGGACACCTTCTATGCAGACGGCTACGACGCGACCACGCCGGGCAACCACGACTGGAGCTACGGCGCGGACAAGCTCCGCACCATGACCGGCTACAGCCCCACCGGCACGCCCTTCGCCATGCTCTGCGCGAACGCGAAGTCTACGAGCGGCGTATGGAGCTCGAGTATCACCAAGACGCTCGATCGCACCTGGGAGGATAGCGAAGATCACTCCACATTCGACTACAAAATCAAGGTCGGCGTCGTGGGTGCCATGGATGAGTCGCTGGAATCCTCGCTGCGCGCGGACCTGGTCGCGGGTACGTCGTTCTCGAGTGCCGCGAACGCCATCAATGCCGAGGCCAAGCGACTGCGCGAGACGGAGGGCTGCAACGTTGTCGTCTGTATCGCGCACACGCTCAACGCCAAGACCTTTGCTGCAAAGCTCGTTGGGGTCGATGCACTGGTCGCGGGCCACGAGCACATCAACTTAGACGAAAACGTGACGGGGGCTGACGGCAAGTCGGTCCGCGTCGTCGAGGCGGGCAGCGCCTTTGCCGAGGTGGGGCTGCTTTCCATTCCGTACAAGTACGACACGAATGGCACCGAGACGACCGACGATGACACGGTGGCGGTATACGCAGGCAAAAGCGACGAGAAGCTCTATACCGCCAAGGACGTAAACGTTCTTTTGACCGACCCCAACAAGGGCTCCACTTATCAGAGCATCCTTGATGAGGTCCACAACAACAAGATCAAGCCGCTCGACGATGCCTTTAGCGCCGCATCGAGCGAGGTGCTCGGCACGAGCTCTACCAATTATTTCTACGGCGAGAACGCATCTGGCACGCACGGCTGGGAGATGGTGCGCACCACCGATTTCCGCCCCAGCAAGGAGGGCGACACCACCAAGGCCCAGACCATCGGACATGTGATCTGCGGCTCCTATCTTGACCTGACGGGCGCGGACCTTGCCATCGAGAACGCGGGCGGCATCCGCGGCGGCATCGCTGCGGGCGATGTGACCGCCGGCAACGTCATCGCTATCTCGCCCTACGGCAACACCGTGGAGACCTGGACCATGACCGGTGCGGACTTCCTGGCAGCGCTCGAGCACTCGCTGCAGATCAGCGACGAGTGCAATCACAGCTACGAGCTTCAGCAAGCCTACGTAGCGGCCGGCCACACCGAGCAGGAGGCGCAAGACATGTACAAGTGGCGCGACGACTCCGGCAGCGTCCTTTCCTTCGGCGGAATCAACGTGACAATCGATTGGACGCAGCCCGAAGGCAAGCGCATCGTGAGCGCCACGCTCACCAAGGATGGCAGCACGCTCGACCCCGCCAAGACCTACACCGTCGCCACCAACAACTACATCATCACCAACACGACCGACTTCCCCACCTTCGCAAACGCCACCAAGCACACCGAGTGGGGTACCTGCGAGTCAGCGCTAAGGGCGCTAATTGGGCAGAACGGCTGGGAGAGCAAGATGGCCTCGCTCGCGGGCACCATCAGCTTTGGCTCCGCTGCCGTGGACCCCACGCCCACACCGGCCCCGACGCCTGAACCCTCGCCACAGACGGACACGACGACCACGACGGTCATCACCAAGAAAGCCACCGGTAAGCTCGCCGCAACGGGAGACCGCACGCTGGCTGTGGTAGGCGCATGCCTCATCGGCGGCATCGTCATCATCATTCTCGGCATTATCTGGAAGCGTCGACGCTAAGCTACACCGCCGGGCCTTGCAGCCCCGCCGCGTAAACCTTATATCGAGCACAGAAGCCCGTCCGAATTTGATCGGACGGGCTTCTTGGTGGGTATCATGGTTGGATGATCATGAGGAGGTTTCCCTACATGGAATTGTTTGAGCCAATTCTTCATTTCTTTGCACAACGATGGGTCCACAACATCATCTGGGCCGGTATCTTGGCCATCGGCACCGCCGTTGCCGCCAAAATCGCGTCCAAGACCCTGCACCACCTGCTTAACCGCGATGATAACCCGCTCCCAGCATCGAGCATCTTCATCAACATCGCGCGCGCCGTCATCTGGATGATCGGCGGCAGCTTTATCCTCGACAACTGTTTTGGCATTAATGCAAACGCCCTCGTCGCCGCTCTTGGCGTCGGCGGCATCGCCATCTCGCTCGGCTTTCAGGACACGCTGTCGAACCTTATCGGCGGTATGCAGGTGACCTTTATGGGCATTATCAAACCCGGCGACAATATCGAGGTCGGCGGCGTGTCGGGCGTGGTCCAAGACATCACCTGGCGCCACACGACCATCGAGGACGCCTGCGGGCAGACCATCATTGTGCCCAACTCCAACATCTCCAAGAACACGCTCGTACATCTGATGCCCTTTGGGCGCGTTGCCGTGCCCGTTGCCGTAAAGGACACGTCTAAGTGGGCTTCCCTTGACGCGCTGGCAGACGAGCTCACGAGCGCAACCAAAACGGCCGTCTCGCCCATCTCTGGCTTTGACAAGGAGCCGTACGTGCTCTTTAGCGAGATTGGCGACTTTGGCATTAAGGGCAAAATTATCTTTATCGTCAGCGACGATAGCACCACTTTTACGGCAGCCGACGCCTGCATTCGTGCCATCGCCCCCATCATCGCCTAAACCACCACAAAGGGGACAGGCACCTTTGTGGTGGTTTCGCATCGTGGTACCATGGTTCATATCGTTGTTTAAACGACTAAGGGAGTAGACACCATGGAAGAGGCCTATCGTCAAGCACGCAAGCGCGGCGAGCAGGGACGTCGACGCGCCATCAGCCAAAGCGAGCATCCATACCTTACGGACCTCGACAGTTTGGTTGCTCAGCTCCCCTTAGGTCAGCGAGAGAGCGTCGGCCTGCGGGATATTCCACTCGAAATGGTCGTCGGCACGGTCACCAAGGGCCGTCAGTCTGCCTTTTCGTGCAACTTTATGCCCCTGTTGCCATTTAGCACCGAGTTCGCCCGCAAGTGGTCCAACCTCTACGACATCCAGGTGACCGAGGGCTATCGCGACCCCATCATCGTCACCGAGTTCATGCATCGGTTCTACGTCCAGGAGGGCAACAAGCGCGTCAGTGTCCTCAAATTCCTGGACGCCCCGACGGTTTCGGCCAAGGTCACCCGCCTCTACCCCGGAAAATGGGATTCCGTCGAAAGCCGCCTCTATGGCGAGTTCTGCGCGTTTTGGCGCGTCTGCCCCCTATACGAGATCGAGTTCTCGCGCGAGGGAAGCTACGAGACGCTCGCCAAGATGCTCGGTCAGGACCTTGTCGAAAAATGGCCGCAGAAAAAGGTCGACTACCTGCGCCACACCTTCCTACTCTTTAAGCGCGCCTACCTGCGCGCCGGCGGCGACCACCTGGACATTACGCCCGCCGACGCCATGCTCGTCTACCTCAATGTGTACAACCAAGACCGTCTACTGGATACGCCGACGGACATCGTCGTAAACCGCCTGTGCAAGATTTGGCGCGAGCTGGTCATTGCCGGCAAAAATGACGAGGACAAGGTCGATCTTGTCGAAGCGCCGAGTGTCGATGAGGAAGAGTCGCCCGCCAAGTCCACCTCCGGTGTGCTCAACTTCTTTATGGGCAAGACCGTCTATTCGGCGGCCAATCCCCTGCGCATCGCCTTTATCCATGAATTCCCTTGTGCAACGTCGAGCTGGGACAGCCTACACGACCAAGGGCGTCAGTATCTCGACGAGCACTTTGGCGGTATCGTGCGCACCGAGGCGTTCGAGGACTGCCACGATCCGGACGTGTTCTACGCCGCCGTGGAAACGGCTGTCAAACATGGAGACAACGTCATCTTCTCGACCTCGCACCGCCTGATGGAATACACGCTCAGGGCAGCCGTTGAGTATCCCCAGGTTCGGTTCCTTAACTGTTCTATCGGCCTTCCCCACCAAAGCGTCCGTTCGTACTTTGGCAAGATGTACGAGGCCAAGTTCCTCCTGGGCGCCCTTGCGGCTAGCATGGCGGACAACCATCGCATTGGCTACCACGCGTCGGTCTTTGCGTCGGGCGCGCTTAGCGAGATCAACGCCTTTGCCATCGGCGCCTCGCTGCTCGACCCTCGCGCGCAGGTAATCCTCACCTGGGGCGATGTACCCGCCGGCGGTCTTGCCGAGGCCATGTGCCGCGAAGGCGTGAGTGTTATGACCGGTGTCGACATGTCCAAGTCGCTGGAGGACCCCACGGCCTACGGACTCCACCGCCTGGTCGATGGCAAGGTCGTCGGCATCGCCATGCCGGTATGGAACTGGGGCCGTTACTACGAGCTTATCGTGCGAAGCCTGCTGCATGGCACCTGGGATGAGACCAGTGACAACAGCCAGGTTCGCGCCGTCAACTACTGGTATGGTATGAGCTCGGGCGTTATCGACATTCGCTACGCTCCGGGCCTGCCCTATCAGACGCGCAAGCTTGTTCAGCTACTGCGCAATGGCATCGTCGAGGGCTCCATCAATCCATTTGGCGGCGAGCTCCATAGCCAAGACGGCGTGGTGCAGATCGAGGGCTTTCCCCCACTGCCGAGCACGCAAATCGTCGAGATGGACTGGCTGGCCGACAACGTGGTGGGCACCATTCCGCAACTCGACGATGAGCCGAAGGTCCGCGCCCTATGAAAATCCTTGCCATAGCCGATACCGAAGAGCGATGCCTGTGGGAGTGCTTTCGCAAGGAGCGCTTTGAGGACGTTGACCTGATTCTATCCGCAGGCGACCTGGATCCGGACTATCTTGAGTTTTTGGTCACTGTCATCAACAAACCGCTTGTGTACGTTCGTGGCAACCACGACGACCGCTACGCGCGCCATGCACCGGGCGGGTGCATTTGTGTTGAGGACAGCGTATATGTGTACCGAGGTATTCGCATTGCGGGTCTGGGCGGTTCCATGCGCTACCGCGACGGCGCGAACATGTATACCGAGCGCGAGATGGCAAAACGCATGCGCAAGCTATCGCGAAAAATCGCACTGGTAGACGGATGCGATATTCTACTTACCCATGCACCCGTCGCAGGCATGGGCGACCTGGACGACCTGCCGCATCGAGGATTCGAGTGCTTTAATGCGGCTCTTGAGTCTTGGAGTCCCGACTATATGATTCACGGGCATGTGCACCAAAGCTACGGCCCCAACTTTCAACGCGAGCGCCAACACCCATGCGGAACGAAGATTGTCAACGCCTGCGGCTATACCAAGATCGAAATTGACGAGGCGCGCTACCCCACGCGCGGTTGGAAGGCCGCTTGGCTCAACTCGCAAACCATGCGCCGCGAGCTCAAACGCCACGAAGCAATCGAGTCTTCAACCGCCAGAACCCCCTGGTAACTGCCAACAACCACCACGAAGGGGATAGGCACCTTTATGGTGGTTTTGCTGACTCGTCCGACCTGTCCATCACGGTGCTTGTGTAATTAACGAGAACACTCATTGTTTTGTAAGGACGGCGCTCACGTGCCGTCTTTTTTTGTCAACTTATGCAGTCTCGACCGTGTTGTATGTAGAGGGACCTCGCGAGACGCCTTCCCTATATCCACCACGACCAATTGGAGGTGACACTATGCCTGCACGCCGTAACCGCAATAGCACGCTCCGATGCGATGCCGATCAGATCGAGCGGGAAGCAAAGCGCTTGGTCGACACGTATTCCGACCTCATCCTTCGATTGTGCTATTCGGCCCTTGGATCCGCTGACGACGCTCAAGACATCTGCCAGGACACGCTGATCAAGATTCTCCAACGCACTCAACCGTTCGACTCGCTCGAACACGAACGTGCTTGGGTGATCCGAGTCGCACTGAACGCATGTCGCGATATCGGCCGTACGCACGCGAATCACCCGGTTGTCGACCTCGATTCGCTCCCCGATTTTTGCGCACCCGTAACACATACCGAGCAAGAATTCGCGCAACGCGACTGCGCCATTCTTTCCGCTGTCACGGCCCTGCCTCAAGCACAGCGCATCGCCATCTTTTTGCACTACTACGCAGGCATGAGCATCAGGGAAATCGCAGACGCCGTTCACGCGACGCCAGCTGCAACCGCCCAGCACCTTAGCCGCGGACGTGCGTCACTTCGGCTTTCCTTGAAAGGAGACCACAATGACTACGAATTCGAATGACTATCGCCACGCCCTGGAGCACATTTCGTTTACCGATAATGCGAAGCAGCACATGGCAAACTCGATTGCTCAGTCCGTCGCCTCGAGCGATGCGGCGACCGCTCAAAGCAACTTTAATGGCACGCGACGCAAGCCGCGCATCGCCCGCCATCCCGTAAGAACAGTCGCTCGCATTGCCGCTGTAACGGCAGTCCTCGCTATCGTCATTGGAGGCGCTGGCACGGCTATGGCAACAGGCGTCCTGCCGCTTCCTTCTGACATGCTTTCCGACATCTTTGACGGACCTGCTTCTCAAACCGAGATCATCGACCGTATTGGCCGGCCCGTCGGTGCTAGCTGCTCCAACAACGGAGTCACCGTGACCGCCGACGCCATCATGGGCGACAAGGATATGGTTACCATCGCCTATACGCTTACGTTCGACGATCCCGCTGCCCTGAAAAAGCTTTCCGATCCGGGCGAGAACGGAACTATCGCCGGAAGTGTCGATGGAAACGTATACGTTGATGGCGAGCATGGCGGCCAAGGCCAATCATGGCTCATTGACAAGAACCCCAATGACTCCAGCATTCAATACTTTGCACAGTTCAGCGTTGAATCACCCGGCCTTATGGGCAGGACCGTCCGCACGCATATCAACTCTCTCGTTGTGCCACGTGCTGGCAAAGAGCTTCCCGAGTATAAGAAAATACTTACGGGCCCATGGGATCTTAAGTTCCAGCTGAATTACGAAGATACATCCGTTACGATTCCCGCGCCCAAATCGGTCAACTTTAACGGCACCAAGGCGACGATTCAAGAGGCCACCGTATCCTGCGTTGGCGTTTCAGTCCGCTACAACATAGATCGTTCCATCGAACACGACAACAACAGCGGCAAGATGTCTCAAAACATGGAGGAGTCTATGGATGCCGTTGGCAACATACCCCTCATCGTGACGTTCAAAGACGGTCATGTTGAGGACGCAACCAGCCACAGCGGCTATTTCGCAAATAAACTGGATAACGGCACCACTGATGTCCACAAGACCTGGCCGTTCTCGCAAGTTTGTGACACAGACAAGATTGCAAGCGTACAAATTGGCGATACGGTCATTCCCATGAATTCGTAACGCTACGCGGCTCGTATATGCACCCGGTTCCGCACTTCGCGTCTAAAGATGTGCTGTCATCGAGCAGCGTGAGCGCAAGGCCGCCCGTATGGTCGGCTGGGAACACCTCGTTGCGCTAAAAACCACCACGAAGGGGACCGGCACCTTTGTGGTGGTTTTGCTGACTCGTCCGACCTGTCCCAACGGTTTGTCTCAATCTGTAACAGGTAGGGCCCAAATAATCGGTTAGCTGTTACAGATCGAGACAGACCACGGATGCTCGGCCGAAAATCTCAATCTGTAACAGGTAGGAACGATTTTGCCCCTTAGATGTTACAGATTGAGATATTTGACAGCTTGAATCGGCATCGCCTACAGCGCGGCGACGACCTTGTCGCCCATCGTCGTGGTGCCGAGGATCTTATCTGCCGGGGTGTTGACATCGGCGATGTCACGGGTGCGCCAGCCCTCGTCGAGCACGCGCGCCACGGCGCTCTCGATCCACGCGGCTTGCTCGCCCATGTCGAGCGCGTAGGTCAGCAGCATCGCCACCGACAAGATTTGAGCCAGCGGATTGGCCACGCCGAGCCCCGCGATGTCAGGAGCGCTGCCAGCGCTCGGCCCAAACAGCGATACGCCATCATCCAGCGAGGCAGAGGCAAGCATACCGAGCGATCCGGTAATCTGAGCCGCCTCATCGGACAGGATGTCGCCGAATATGTTCTCCGTCACCACGACGTCAAAGTCTGCCGGTCGACTGATGAGCTGCATGGCGGCGTTGTCGACGAGCAGGTCCTCAAGCTCCACGTCGGAGTACTCCTCGTCTTGCACGCGATGCACGATCTCGCGCCACATGCGGCTCGTCTCCAGCACGTTGCGCTTATCAACGCTCGTCACCTTGCCGCGACGTTTGCGCGCCGCCTCAAATGCCTGGCGCGCAATGCGCTCAATCTCGTACTCGCGATACTCCATCACGTCGACCGCACGCTGACCGGCCGCACCCGCAGCGCCCGCGCAGGTCACGGATGCGGGCGCCAAAGTCCCACGGCATGTTGTAGCCCATCGTATCGGGGATGTTCACGACCGTGGCACCGGCCTTTACGGCCGCCTCGATAATGCGCACCAGAAACTCCTGATCGGAGCGGCCGGCATCCTCGGCATAAAACTCAACATCGTCAACGAACTTGCGAGCATGTTTGACGGCATGGATCGCTCACTCAATTGCCCTTTCCTCAGTCATATGGAGCTTGTCGCGCAGGTGACTGGTGCTCACACCCAGCCCTGTATGGATACGGGGCCTCTGGGCCGTTTTGAGCGCCTCTGCAGCCACTTCGATATCCCTGTCGACAGCGCGCGTCAGGCCGCATACCGTGCATCGGTCGCCCGCAATCTTGCCAATCTCCTGTACGGAGCGAAAGTCACCAGGACTCGAGATGGGAAAGCCCGCCTCGATAACGTCCACGTTCATGCGCACCAGCTGACGGGCGATGAAGAGCTTTTCCTCGGTATTCATGCTGGCGCCCGGCGACTGCTCACCGTCGCACAGGGTGGCGTCAAAGATTGTGATTTTGCAGCTTATATGTTCCTCCTGATTGACCGTTTTATGACAGATGGCTTTCAGGAGAGAGAAGGCCTAGAGATAGAAAAATACCCGTGTCGCTCATCACGCCTGAAAGCGGCAGACGATAGCGCACCCGGGTACAACAAATCGTTATAGCGAGATTACAACCCTAGCGCGCTATCCAATCTAGTAGCGCTAGGCCTAGGAGCTGTTGCGTGTTCTTAAACATGTTGGGCTCCCTTCGGCCTCGGGTAGTACTACATCGCGCTAAAGTACAACACAAGTAAAACCACCACAAGGGTGCCTGTCCCCTTCGTGGTGGTTTCGTTGACTCAAAAGCAAGAGACCCGGTCCTGCACGAGGCAGAACCGGGTCTCTTTAGCAATGCTTGCTTTGCTCAGGCAGTAACTGTTAGTTACTCAGCCAGGAAGTCGCGCTGGATAGCGGGATCGACCTTGACGCCAGGGCCCATGGTGGAAGACACGGAGATGGACTTGACGTACTTGCCCTTAGCAGAAGAGGGCTTGACGCGCAGGATCTCGGTGTACAGGGCAGCATAGTTCTCGACGAGCTGCTGCTCGGAGAAGGACTTCTTGCCCAGGGGCACGTGGCAGATGCCGTAGCGGTCGGCGCGATACTCAACGCGGCCAGCCTTGAGCTCGGAGACCATCTTGGCGACGTCCATGGTCACGGTGCCGAGCTTGGGGTTCGGCATGAGGCCACGGGGACCGAGGATCTTACCAATGCGGCCAACCTTGGCCATCATGTTCGGCGTAGCGATAGCAGCGTCGAAGTTGATCTCGCCCTTCTGGATCTGGGCGACGAGCTCGTCGGAACCGATGATGTCGGCACCGGCAGCCTCGGCCTCGCGGGCCTTCTCGCCCTCGGCGAAGACAGCAACACGAACGGTCTTGCCGGTGCCGTGAGGCAGGGAGATGGAACCACGGATGTTCTGGTCAGCCTTACGAGTATCGATGCCCAGACGGAAGTGGGCCTCGACGGTCTCGTCGAACTTGGCGGTGTCGAGCTCCTTGATGAGCTTGGCAGCCTGAAGGGGGGTGTAGAGCGTGGCGCGGTCGATCTTCTCGGCAGCGGCGTTATAGCTCTTACCATGCTTAGCCATGTGCATTACCTCCTGTGGTTAAACGGGCGTGAGCCCTCCCACATCGTATCGTGTGCCCTATTGCACACATATAACGGGCGCCCCGGTCGGAGCACCCGTCATTACCTAAAGAAATCGCTACTCAGCGATGGTGACGCCCATGGAACGGGCGGTACCGGCGATGATCTTCTTGGCGGCGTCAATGTCGTTGGCATTGAGGTCCGGCATCTTGATCTCGGCGATCTTGGTGAGCTGCTCCTGAGAGAGCTGACCAACCTTGTCGGCCTGGGGCTTAGCGGAACCAGACTTGAGGTTCAGCTCCTTCTTGATGAGGTGAGCCGCCGGCGGGGTCTTGGTGATGAAGGAGAAGGACTTGTCCTCGTAGACAGAGATCTCAACGGGGATGATGTCGCCCTTCTTGTCCTGCGTCTCGGCGTTAAAGGCCTGGCAGAACTGCATGATGTTCACGCCAGCAGCGCCCAGGGCGGGGCCGACGGGAGGAGCGGGGTTAGCTGCACCAGCAGGAATCTGGAGCTTAATGACGTTGGCAACCTTCTTCTCAGCCATGGTCATTCCTTTCGAATCACGAGTGTGAAGTACTTGCTATATCGTAAGCACGCACGTGTTAGAAGCACTCCTGAGATGAGCAGTCACAGAAGAAGCACGCTCGCGCGAACGGACGAAAACTTAAGCGATGACAGCGACCTGGTTAAAGTCGAGCTCGACCGGCGTCTCGCGGCCAAAGATCATCAGCGTGACCTTGAGCTTGCCAGCCTCGGTGTTAACCTCGGAGACCTTGCCATCAAAGTCGGTAAGCGGGCCATCGGTGACGCGGACGGACGTGCCGACCTGAATATCAACCGAGGTGCGCTTGGGCGAATCGCCCTTACCGGGACGACGAGTCATCTTGTTGTACTCGTCGCGGGAAAGCGGAGCGGGCTTGCCGTTGCCGCCCAGGAAACCGGTGACGCCAGGCGTGTTACGAACGCACGTCCAAGCATCGTCATCCATCTCCATGCGGACCAGGACATAACCCGGGAAGATCTTGGAATCCTTGGTCTCACGCTTGCCACCCTCTTTAATCTCGGTGACGCGCTCCATAGGAATCTCGATATCAAAGATACGGTCCTGCATGCCCATAGTCTCGATGCGATGCTCGAGATCGGACTTAACGCGGTTCTCGTATCCAGAGTAAGTGTGAACGACGTACCAACGCTTAGACATGGTTTAGCCCCTCAATCCAGAAAACAGAGCAAGAGCCTCGCCAAAGCCAGCATCGAGCAGAGCGATGACGACGCCGACGACGATCAGAGAAGCGCAAACGACGACCGAGTAGTTCACGAGCTCCTTCTTATCGGGCCACGTGACACGCTTCATCTCGGACTTCACCGAAGCGAAATACTTCTTGGTGCGGGCGAAGAAACCAGGCTTCTCGTTCTTCTTAGACTTCGCAGCCTTCTCGCTCTTCTTGGCAACGGCCTTCTTGGCCTCAACCTTGGAGTTGGCGGCAGCGTTGTTGGCAGGCGCCTGCTGCTGTGCCTTCTTCTTGTTCTTCTTGTTGGCCATTTGGGTTACCTCCGCGCAATGCGCTTATACATGAGTAAACCGTAAGCCCCCAAGTGGGAGCTTACGGAATAATGACTGGCACGCCAGGAAGGACTCGAACCCTCAACACTCGGTTTTGGAGACCGATGCTCTACCAATTGAACTACTGGCGTATATGACTAGAGACTAGCGAGTCTCTTTGTGCAGCGTGTGGTGACGGCACCAGGGGCAATACTTCTTGATCTCCATACGATCAGGCATGGTCGACTTGTTCTTGGTGGTCGTATAGTTGCGGCGCTTGCACTCAGTGCACGCAAGAGTAACTAGAGTACGCATGTATCCTGAACCTTTCATTTCCGCCCCGTACGGGCACGAGTTGTTACTTTATCAGCTCCACGTAAGTGCTGTCAATGAAAACCTCGAGTCAATTGGTTCTCGGTGGATCCATTCATATTTGGAACACATCAATGAAGCCATCGAGATCTAATCGACGGTGCATCCAGGACCATTATCGATCCTCTCGACACCAGCAACAGCTCAATATCCATTGCAGAAAAGAACCCGGCACCCAAATAAGTGCCGGGTTCTCTAAGTCAGCTATATCAAAGAGCTAATTTACTCAATGATCGTGGAGACGATGCCCGAACCGACGGTGTGGCCACCCTCGCGGATAGCGAAGCGCAGGCCCTCCTCCATGGCGATCGGGTGGATGAGGTCGCCCTCGATGGTGATGTGGTCACCAGGCATAGCCATCTCGGTGCCCTCGGGGAGCTTGACCGTACCGGTAACGTCGGTGGTACGGAAGTAGAACTGAGGACGATAACCATCGAAGAACGGGGTATGACGGCCGCCCTCCTCCTTGGTCAGAACGTAGATCTCACCGGTGAACTTGGTGTGCGGGGTAACCGAACCGGGCTTGCAGAGAACCTGGCCGCGCTCGATGTCCTCGCGCTTGATGCCGCGGAGCAGCAGACCGACGTTGTCGCCAGCCTCGCAGAAGTCCATGGACTTACGGAACATCTCGATACCGGTAACAACGGTGTTCTGGGTATCCTTGATGCCGACGATCTCGACGGGCTCGTTGAGCTTGAGCTCACCGCGCTCGACACGGCCGGTAGCAACGGTACCACGGCCGGAGATGGTCATAACGTCCTCAACGGCCATCAGGAACGGAAGGTCATTGTTACGAGCAGGCGTCGGGATGTACTCGTCGACGGCCTTCATGAGCTCGCGAATGGCGTCCATCCACTTGGCGTCGCCCTCAAGAGCGCCCAGAGCGGAACCACGGATGACGGGGATGTCGTCGCCGGGGAAATCGTACTCGGAGAGGAGCTCACGGGTCTCCATCTCGACGAGGTCGATGAGCTCGTCATCGTCGACCATGTCGCACTTGTTCAGGAAGACGACGATGTAGGGAACGCCGACCTGACGGGCGAGCAGGATGTGCTCGCGAGTCTGAGCCATGGGGCCGTCGGTAGCGGCGATGACCAAGATAGCGCCGTCCATCTGAGCAGCACCGGAAATCATGTTCTTGACGTAGTCAGCGTGGCCCGGGCAGTCAACGTGAGCGTAGTGACGGGCAGCAGTCTCGTACTCGACGTGGGAGACGGAGATCGTGATGCCGCGCTCGCGCTCCTCGGGAGCCTTGTCGATGTTCTCGAACGCAGTGAAGTCAGCCTTGCAGCCCTCGGTCTCAGAGAGAACCTTGGTGATGGCGGCGGTCAGCGTGGTCTTGCCGTGGTCGACGTGACCAATGGTGCCGATGTTAACATGCGGCTTAGTGCGCTCAAACTTCTCTTTGGCCATAAAGCCCTCCTCTTAACAGGTCGTCCCCGGACGGGACTTTGCCTTTATACCATAGTGGCCTCTCAACATACTATTGAGAAGCCACCGTGTTACCTATGGTAGCGGTGACTGGATTCGAACCAGTGACGCCACGGGTATGAACCGTGTGCTCTAACCAACTGAGCTACACCGCCGGATGGAGCCTGCAACCAGACTTGAACTGGTGACCTCTTCGTTACCAACGAAGTGCTCTACCGACTGAGCTATACAGGCACTTGACGGGTGGGAGCTATAGGATTCGAACCTATGTAGGCATAGCCAACGGGTTTACAGCCCGTCCCCATTAACCACTCGGGCAAACTCCCAATCGTTCAAGTATCCGCTGGTTCTTTGGTCTTTTGGACCGCCGCCCCCGCGAACGAAAAAGATAATACGATGCAACCTTGGGGGCTGTCAACGAAAACCTCTAGATACACGGTGCCGGGCGTATCTATGTACCTTTTACCTGCGATTTTGTTGAGTTTAGATATGAAGGACGGTGGATTGCGCTACGTTGGTGACATTTCCCAAGGGAACACTTTTGCACGGTGGAGTACGCCTGCAATATCGACCTTCGATAACGTCCCTCTTGCACTATTACATAGGTCGCGACCGGGCTTCCCCGGCACAATCGAGCGTGGATTTTCTCCCGTTTGACATCGAGCGTGGATAATCTCCCACTTTTGGCGTGTTTCTGAGGCCAAAGTGGCAGATTATCCACGCTCATTCTCCAGGCGGGAGAGCTATAGAACCGCAACTACTCGGGCCAGGCCAAAGTAGACCCATAGAGCGGCTCCCCCTTGGTGCAGGGGTAGCGACTCAAGTAACACGACGATAGCAAGTCGAAGAAATAAGTCATGGCATATTTCGAATAAACGCCGAGTCGGTCAATTCCGTTTCCCGCATTACCAAGACGATATACACGGTCAAAAGACCTCGATTTGTCATCGTTGCTAAACGCAGTAATTAGAATCTTCCTGCCCGAACGGCAATCAAGATACTCACGCGCCTGTGACGCAAATAGCCCGGAGACCGATACGAGAATTATCAATGACTGCGAAGCGTCTCCCATGTTTTTCAATTCCGCGACGTTAGCCCCAGCAACTATGCGAATTATCTTGCCCGCATAAAACATTTCCTGCTGAAATCGTACGAGATTGGCGCTCACATTATTGGTGCACCAGATTTCAACGTTTTTATGGCCATCAATTTCGTCGGCAAGGTGCTTAATAGCGATATCGGACACGCCGCTTTCAACCTCAGCGAACATCTCGATCATGCGAACGTCGAGCTCTGCCCTGTACTCCTCGTAGCCAAATTCCTCCTCTCGATGGCTTAAGTCGCTTGGAAAGACTGATTGAGTAAATGATTCTTTCAAATCGCTAAGAGACTGGTAGCCCAATCGATTGCAGAAACGACGAACAGCGGAACGGGTCACGAATGCATCGCGGGTTATTGCGGCAACATTGATTTCGCTCGAACGCCTAATGTGAGCGATGAGATATCGAGCGATGGCGGCATCGTTTGACCCAAACTCGCTGTTGATGATGGAGCTAATGCGATTGAGCACATCGAAGTCATTGATATTCACGTGACCCCTCTTTCCGCTCTCCTCGAAATCATGGTTCATTTATTGAATCAAACAGCTTTGGTCGTTCTCCTATGATTCAAATCAGTTGACGTCATCTTAATCGTAATTCCGCCACACGTATCCACCGTGTTGAATGATGGAAAGGGGATTCATGGGCAACGTGAACAACATGCCGTTTCTCTGGGGTTCCGCCACGGCGTCTTATCAGTGCGAGGGTGCCTGGAACGAAGACGGCAAAGGCCTTGGCGAGTGGGATTTCTTTAACCACACAAGCAATAAGAACATCAACCATGTTGACGGTGATGTATCTTGCGACTTCTACCATCGCTATGAAGAAGATATCCGTATGATGAAAGAAGGCGGACAAAACACCTATCGCTTCTCTCTTTCATGGAGTCGAATCATCCCCACGGGTATCGGCGAAGTGAATGAAGAGGGTATCGATTTTTATAATCGGGTCATTGATTGTTGCCTCGAAAATGGCATAGAGCCCAACGTTACGCTGTTCCATTACGATCTACCATTCACGCTTGCTTGCAAAGGCGGATGGCTGAACAACGACATGGCAGAGTGGTTCTGCAAATACGCTAAGATTTGCTTTGAGCGCTTTGGAGACCGCGTCAAAATCTGGGCTACCGTTAACGAGCCGCATTTCTACAGCTACTGCGTAAACATGTTGGGCAACTATCCCCCCAATCGATCGCTCGACGTTCAGTCGTACATGCAGTTTCAGTACAACCTGATGCGCGCAAGCGCACTCGCAGTCCGAACATATCGTCAAATGGGCTACGACGGCATCATCGGCGCCGTCCACGATGGCGGCGTTGTTGAACTCGACCCGGCAACCGAGCACCCTGATGACGTATTTCGATACGCAGACTTTTTCGCCAATCGCATGATTCTGGCACCAGCGCTTCAGGGTCAACTGCCGCCAGAAATGGACGAAATCCTTGAAAAACTTGGCGTCTCGCTCTATCGATCCCCAAATGACGTAGAAGAATTCAGAGACGGTAAAGTCGATTTTATTGGACTCAACGTGTATTGCCGAGAGTATGTAACCGACTGGCACGGTGGAGAGCTTGCCGTTTCGGCGAACAATAAGGGCGGTTCGAGCAAAAAGGTCGAAGGAAAATGCATTGCGCCCTTGTTTGAAAGCGCCCGCGACAGCAATGTTCCCCGCAATAAATGGGGCCGCGAAATACTCCCAGATTGCATGTATTCAACCATCATGGATGTCCACGAGCGCTATGACGCGCCCCGCATCTTTATTACGGAAAACGGACATGGCGCCTATGAGCAACCAGACGCAGACGGAATGATCCACGATGATGACCGCATCGAGCTTCTGGGCCAGTTCATCGAGCACATGATGAGGGCTAAGCGCGACGGCGCGCGCGTTGAGGGCTACTACCTCTGGTCGACGATGGATCTGTATAGCTGGATCAACGGCTACGAAAAACGATACGGACTTGTCCATATCGACTTCGAGAACAATCTGAAGCGCACCCCCAAAAAGAGCTGGTATTGGTACCGAGACCTTATCTCGAAGTATCAGGAGCAGGAAGGTTAGGAGAAAGAGATGAAATATCAGGCAATGTCCGAAACAGTCCTAAAGGCTGTTGGCGGCAAAGAGAACATTACATCGGTAACTCATTGTGCGACGCGCCTTCGCATCGACGCACGAGACACCTCGATCATCGATCTCCAGCTCGCCAAATCGGCCGATCAGGCGCTCGGGGCAGTAGTCAGCGGTGGTCAGCTTCAGGTGATCATCGGCCCCAACGTCACCGAGGCTTACAACGACTTCCTCGACTTCGCGGGAATCGAAGTCGGCGGTGGCACGGTTGCCGACGATGCCCAAACCGCCAAAGACCTTGCAGAAGGCATTAAAAGCGGTAACACCGCCATGGGCTTGATTGAGAAATTCGGGAACGTCTCTGCACAGGTATTCATGCCCATCGTCCCGGCGCTCATCGTTGGCGGACTCATTCTTTCGATCAAGAATCTCCTGGTCAATTATTGCGGATTGAGCACCGATAGCGGAACCGCCCAGGTCCTGTTGGCGATCTTTAGCGCTTCGTTTAGCTTCTTACCCGTTTATCTTGGTTATCAGCTCGCAGCCGTCATGAAGATGCAACCCATCATGGGCGCATTGCTGGGCGCGTTCATGATCAGCTCGTCCATTAGCGGTGCCGAGGGTCTCGACTTTCTTGGTATTCCCATCCCGACGAACGACTATTCGAGTACGGTAGTGCCCATCGTACTGGGCGTTGTATTCATGTACTTTGTCGACCGCGGCCTTCAGAAGATCATTCCCGACGTTACCAAACTGTTCTTGAAGCCGCTGCTCACCATGATCATCGTCGTGCCCGTCGAGCTGATTATCCTTGGCCCCGCCGGCAGCATGATGGGCTACGCGCTGAGCGACGCCGTCACGTGGCTTATGGACAACGTGGCATTTATCGCTACTCCGATCCTGGCAGCCCTTAACCCCTATTTCGTCATGCTCGGTCTCGATAAGGCTTACATCGCAATCGAAGTTACGAGCCTGGCGCAGCTCGGTTGGGCACCCATTATCTTTGGATTCATCTCGAACCTCTGCATTGGCGGCACGAGCCTCGCCCTGGCAACTGCCATGAAGGGAAACAAAGAGAAGAGGGGTATGGTCACCACGGTTGCCGTCACCGCACTCTGTGGCGTAACCGAGCCCGCGTTCTACGGTTGCCTCATCGAGCGTCCCCGCCTCCTTGTCGGCACGGCAATCGGCGCGCTCTGCGCTGGACTCCCTGCAGGCATCTTTGTTCTGAAAGAGTATGTTGCGGGAGCATGCCCCGGCCTTCTTTCGGCACTCATCTTTATCGCTCCCGATGGGTCCATGGGCAACTTCGTGCTGGCATGCGTTGTCGCCATCATCGCCATCGTCGTCTCCTTCATCGCTGCACGCGTGATCATCAAGAAGAACCCCAGCTATATTGAGTAGATGCCCGCTGTTTGCATTGGGGACATCCTCGGCAGACCATTAGCAAGAACCCAAGAAGTTCCTTAGGAGCTCGATTAATCCATTCGGATTCCTGAGGCACAAACGACCCCGATTCCACAATGAAATCGGGGTCGTTGTTTCTAAAGCCGTCGATAGACAATCGGTGTTTACCTTAGCTCCCTATCCAAGTTAATTATCCACGCTCGTTCTCCGGTCGGGAGATTTTCTTCGCTCGCGTGTCCAGAAATCCACGCTCGAGCAGGACATCCAGATCCGCGCCCGCCCTTGTCTCGATCTGTAACAGCAAGAGGCCTATTCCGCTTCTACATGTTACAGATCAAGATATTCCTAAAACACCCTAAGTTTCATCTCAATCTGTAACAGTTAGACGCCGAATATCGGTCTTGGTGTTACAGATTTAGACAAACTGGAGGACGAGACAAACCAAAAACGGGATGGGCGCTAACCCGATGGCGCACCACCTAACTAGAAACGAGCCCTGTCCCATAAGGAACAGAGCCCGAAACTCTCATGGAGCCAGTGACAGGAATCGAACCCGCAACCCACTGATTACAAATCAGTTGCGCTACCGTTGCGCCACACTGGCACACTTGGCGCTTTCGCGCGAAGCCTGTTAAGGATAAAGGAATTGAGGATGGGGCGCAACAGGCCCTTCGACCGACCACATCTCAAAACTATTCGCCAGAACGAATAGTTTCGTCTGTTCGCCAAAACAAAAAACTATTCGTTTTGGCGATGGCAAGTCCACAATCCAATAACTACAAGCCAGTGAATTGACCAGCCGAGTAGCTGGTCTCTACAGATACTCCCCTACCGGCCACGAAGGGCCTTGAGCTTGGCCAGGGCATCGGGGCTCAGGCGACTGCCCAGAGTCATCTTGATCTGCGGGGCTTCCTCTGCCTCGTGAACGTCGTTATCGATCTGTTTGATCTCGTCCACCAGCATGCGGCTCGAGATGCGCGTGACGCCCTTGCCCATGACGACGGCCTGAATCGTACCGTCGCTCGATACCACGGAGCACGCGCGGCCTTCCTCGCGTGCCTCGATGCAGAGCTTCTGCACCACGGTATCGGCAGAGACGCCCGTCGGCGAGAACTCGATGCGCACGCCGCGGGCCGGTAGGTTGGGGCGCTCGTTGGAGATGTTGCCCGCGCCGTCGAACACGATCACGGCCTCGTAACGGCCCTGGGCAAACGCCGCAACATCGTTGATGAGCGCGGTGCGCGCCATATCGTGGACGTCGCTGGAATATGGATCGTCGGAATGGTCGTAGACGAGCTTTTCGTAGCGCGGCGTGCAGTGGATCACGTTGTAACCGTCGACCACCAGCAGCTCGGGCTTGTTGGAGTGCACCGTCGAGACTGGGTCGGCGATAGCCTGCGCAAACGCATTGCCGCCCACGCCGTAGGTCGCGGCCGAAACAATCGGCTTGGCCGAGCCCTCGCCAAAGCGCTTGGCCTTGGACTTGGCGCGGTTCTTCTTGGACATGCGCTACTCCTCCCCCATGAGCTCGCCGGCATTGCGGCGCAGCCACTCAAAGCACAGCGCGGTGGTCGCCTGGGCCACATTGAGACTCTCGGTCATGCCGCGCTGGGGAAGCTTGGTCAAAAAGTCGCATTTCTCGAGCACCAGGCGCGAGATGCCGTCGCCCTCGGAGCCCATGACGAGCGCAACGCGGCCCTCAAAGGGAGCATCCCAGCAGCTGCCCTCGGCGTGCTCGGAAGCACCGCCCACCCAAAAGCCAGCAGCCTTGAGGTCGTCGAGCGCTCGAGCGATGTTGGGAACCTGTGCGATGGGCAGATGCATAACGGCACCAGCAGAGGTTTTGTAGCTGCCCACGGTCACACCGGCGGCGCGCTTGTTGGCAATGATGACGCCCGCCGCGCCCACGACCTCGGCAGAGCGCACGATGGCACCAAAGTTACCGTCGTCGGTCACATGGTCGAGTACGACGACGAGCGCCGGGCCGTCACCCGCGCGGTCAAGGATATCGGCGACGTCCGCATAGGGGAAATTACCCACCTCGAGCGCAATGCCCTGATGAGCGCCATGGCTCGACAGCGCATCGAGCTGCGCGCGCGGCACATACTTAATGCGGACGTCCGCGGCGTTGAGATCGTCGACCAGGCGCGACAAGGCAGCATCGCGCTCCCCGCCCTCGGCGATGAGCGCGCACTTGACGGGAAAGCCGGTACGCAGTGCCTCGGCGGCAGCACGACGGCCTTCGATAAACTCGCCCTTGGGGACCTGAATGTTGTCGCGGTTGCGATCGCGCTGCGGACGTGCGGCCTGGGTGCGCTCGCGCTGGCCCTTGGGAGTGGCAGCGCGGTCGTTGCGGCGAATCGGACGCGAGCCAGAAGCAGCCTGTTTGCCACCACGAGGCGCACGCTTGCGATTGTCGGCCATAAGACGGCCTCCTTAAATAGAAAACGAACAAGAATCGACCGTCCGAGCCACGGCACCTTGCCTTTCAATCGTCGGGCATGACCACCAGGTCTATGCCCTCCTCTTTCAAGGCAATCTGCCGCACCTCGAACGGTCGACAAATACTAGAGACTCTTAATACGAGTACCCGCGGCCGTATCTTCAATCGTCAGGCCCAGGTCCTTGAGCTGGTCGCGGATGGCGTCGGCCAGATCCCAGTTCTTGGCGGCACGGGCCTCGGCACGGGCCTCGAGAATCTTGGCAGCGGCCTCGTCCACGTCGTCGCCCGTGTAGGCGACCAGGCCGGCGGCAACGCCCAGCAGGCCCAGCGGCAGCTCGACCTTGGGCTCGGGGAGCTCGACGCCAAACGTATCGAGCAGCTCGACCAGCGTATCGGCAGCAGCAAGCGCAGCGGCCTTGTCGGCAGCATCGCCCGCCTGCTCCAGGTACTGGTTGCACTCGGTCACAAAGCCAAAGACAGCACCCATGGCACCGGCAGTGTTAAAGTCGTCGTCCATGCACTCCTTAAAGGCGGCACGGGTCTCGGCGGCCTTGGCGGCAAACGCCTCAGATGCTGCCTCATCGGCATCGGCCGCCGCATGGTTCGCGGCCCAGCGCAGGTTCTCGACCGTACCGGCGATACGCGTAAGCGAGTTCTCGGCACCCTCCAGGCGCTCCCAAGAAAAGTCGAGCGGCGAGCGATAGCTCGTCTGCAGCATCAGCAGGCGCAGGGCCGCGGCAGAGTGCTGTTCGAGCACCTCGGCCAGCGTAAAGAAGTTGCCGAGCGACTTGGACATCTTCTCGCCGTCTACCAGCAGCATGCCCGTGTGCATCCAGGTGTTGGAGAAACCCTGGTGCCAGGCGCAGGTGGCCTGGGCACACTCGTTCTCGTGATGCGGGAAGGCAAGGTCGGAGCCGCCGCCGTGGATGTCGATCGGGGTGCCCAGGTAGCGATGCACCATGGCGGCGCACTCGGTGTGCCAACCGGGACGGCCTTCGCCCCAAGGGCTCGGCCAGCTGGGCTCGCCGGGCTTGGCGGCCTTCCACAGGGCAAAGTCGAGCGGGTCGTTCTTGTCCTCGTTCTCCTCGATGCGCGCGCCAACCATAAGGTCGTCGATGTTGCGGCCCGAGACCTGACCATAGTTGGGATCGCTGCGCACGGCAAAGTACACATCGCCGTTATCGGCTGCGTAAGCGTGGCCCTGCTCGATAAGCGTCTTGATCATGGCGATCATGGGGCCGATCTCCTTGGTGGCGCGAGGGCGCACATCGGGATCGAGCACGTTGGCGGCGCGCATGACGCCGATGAACTTGTCGGAGAACTCCGTCGCGACCTCGGCGGCCGTACGGCCCTGCTCGTTGGCGCGCTTGATGATCTTGTCGTCGACATCGGTGAGGTTCTGGGCGAACGTGACCTCGTAACCGCTCGCGATGAGCCAGCGGCGAATCACGTCAAAGCTGATGAACGTGCGGGCGTTGCCGATATGGATGTTGTCGTAGACCGTGGGGCCGCACACGTACATGCGAACCTTGCCGGACTCGATGGGCTGGAACTCTTCCTTTTTATGGGTAGCGCTGTTGTAGATACGCATTCGTTACTCCTTAACGGTTTTCTGTAGCAGGCAGACGGCCCAGGCGCCAATTCCCTCGCCTTGGCCTTCCCAACCGAGCTTTTCGGTCGTGGTGGCGGCGACGCCCACGTTTTCCACGTCGACGCCCAGGGCATGGGCAAGGTTGGCGCGCATGGCATCGCGGTGCGGAGTGATCTTGGGTTGCTGACAGGCAATGGTGCAATCGGCATCGACAAACTCAAAGCCCAGCTCGCGCGCATAGTCCATCACGCGAGCGAGCAGCACCATCGAATCGGCACCCTCGTAGGCGGGATCGGTGTCGGGGAATAGCTTGCCGATGTCTCCCCCGCGGCAGGCTCCCAGAATGGCGTCTGCCAGCGCGTGTGCAAGCACATCGGCATCCGAGTGGCCCAGCAGGCCGCGCTCGTAGGGGATGTCGACCCCGCCGATGATACATCGACGCCCCTCCACCAAACGGTGGACGTCGTAGCCGTGGCCAATGCGCAGGTTACTGAACATGGGGAAGGTCCTCTCCCTCGGCCATACGGCCAAGCAGAATCGCGGTTACGGGACGCAGGTCCTCGGGCACCGTAACCTTAAGGTTGTCGCGCGGACTCTGGACGCAGCGGACGCGTCCACCCATGCGCTCAACCAGCGATGAATCGTCGGTACCGATAAAGCCCTCGGCGATGGCTGCGGCGTGGGCGCGCTTCATGGCGTCGACACTAAAAATCTGCGGCGTCTGCGCGGCCCAGTACAGCTCGCGCGGCGGCGTCTCGACGATATTGTCGCCGTCGACGATCTTGAGCGTGTCGATCGCGGGCTGACCGCATACGACACCGTCGAGCGAGCGGTCGCCCACAAGCACGTCGATCGCATGATCGATGGCCTCGGTCGTGATGAGCGGACGGGCGCCGTCGTGGATGGCGACATATTCGAAACCCGCCGGAACCGCATGCACGCCGGCACGGGTGGAATCCTGACGGGTATCGCCGGCATCGGCGAAGCTGATGGGCGTGTCATAGTCAAACGGGTCGATGGCCAGGCGGCGCATCTCGGCACGGCGCTCGGCAGGGCACACCACCACGATGTGGCCGACCTTGTCGCTACGATCGAACGCGCGGATGGACCAGCTCATGAGCGGACGACCCGCCACGTTAACGAGCTGCTTGCCGCCGGGATTTCCAAAGCGCTGGCCGCTGCCGCCGGCAACGACCACGGCGCATACGGGCGCCATTATGCGTTCCCCTGTTTGGTGCCCTTCATGCGGTACAGGGAGTCCGCAAGAATGGCAGGGTTGTTAACGCCAAAGTCGCCCAGGCGCTCCGGATCCTCGCTGATGTCGTCCATGAGCTCCTGCAGCGAGCCATACTCGTCGACGATCTTCTCGGCCACACCGTCGCGCACGACGGACACGCGCGAAAGCGTGCGCAGGCCCAGCGGTGTCATGACGGAGTCCTCGTCCAGGTCGTCGTAACCCAGAACCGCCGCCACATGCTGCGGGTCGGACAAGTCCTTGGGCGTCATACGGCTCAGGTTGGCGCGGATCTTTTCGGCATTGGCCTCGGAAGAATCGCTCGCATAGTCGCGAATCATCAGGTCGTACTCGGTATCCATGCTGGAGCCGGCGAGCTGCTCGAGCTGCATCTGCACGAGCTTGCCCTGGTTGCCCAGCTTGACAATGCAATCCTTAAGCTCAGTCTTTGCCTGCTGCATGATCTCGAAACTCGAGAAAATGCCGGTGATGTCGGCGAGCGTAACGTAGTCATCGAGCTCGAGGGCCGTCAGACGCAGCAGGGAGCGGTCGAGCGACTGACGGGTGGTCTGGAGCGTGGCGACGAGCTGGTTGACCGAGCTCATGATGGTGGTGACGGGCTGGATCTCGTAGCTCTTACCGTGGACGTACACGTTGACGACGGCACGACGAGCCGAAACCGAGATCACGATGGCGTCGGTGAGCACCGACATGCGAGCGGCAGTACGGTGACGCATGCCCGTTTCACTCGTGGCGAGCGAGGGATCGGGATTGAGGTGGAAGTTGGCGCGCAGGATCTGGGTGAGGTCGCCATCGATGACGATGGCGCCGTCCATCTTGGAAAGCTCGAACAGGCGGTTCGAGGTAAACGAAATGTTGAGCGGGAAGCCGTCGTTACCGGCAGCGAGTACGTTTTCGGTGTCGCCGACGCAGATGAGGGCGCCCAGGTGACCAGCAATGATCATGTCGAGGGCGGTGCGGATCGGCTGGCCAGGTGCCGTCAGGCGAATGGCCTGCTCCATACGCTTTTGCAGCTCGTTCTTATCCAAGGCATCGCTCCCATCGTATACGCTCCATAAACGCTAAATAGTTTCTCACGGTTTGTCCCCGCGCCGCTCGCGAAATCCGATGCTTACAGAATGAGCGAACACCGCTAAGATAGCTAATTTGGGACGGGCTCTTTTGACTACCCACTCAACCATGTGCCAAGGTTAGTCTTTATGTTGCTCCCCCAAGAGGTACACGCGGGCCCGCCCGCAGAGAGGGAGCCAGACTATGGGACTCGCAGAGCTCGTGCTGCTCGCCGTTGGCCTTTCGATGGACGCCTTTGCCGTATCCATCTGCAAGGGCCTTGGCATGAAGAAGATCAACCTTAAGGTCGCCGTAGTGCTCGGCCTGTTCTTTGGCGGCTTCCAGGCCGGCATGCCCGTGATCGGATGGGCGCTTGGCAGCCAGTTTATGGGCATCATCGGACCCATCGACCACTGGATCGCCTTTATCCTGCTCGCCTTCATTGGCGGCAAAATGCTGTGGGAGGCCTTTACCGAGGACGAGGACGAGGATGAGGGCGACGGCAAGGATGCCGAAAAGATTGACCTGGGCGAGTACCTGATCCTCGCCATCGCCACCTCAATCGACGCCCTAGCCGTAGGCATCTCATTTGCCGCGCTCTCGGTCGACATCATGCCCGCCGTGTCGCTCATCGGCATCACGACCTTTATCTTCTCCGTCGCCGGCGTAGCGATCGGCCACACCTTTGGCGCGCGCTACGAAAAGCCTGCCACCATCGTGGGTGGCGTCGTGCTCATCCTCATCGGGCTTAAGATCTTGCTTGAGCATCTGGGGATTCTCGCGATATAAAAAACGCCTCTCATAAGCTCAACGTCAATGTAGAGGTCTCATGCAGAGTTTTGCATAATGCCTTTTCGTGCAGACTTTTGCATGTCATACTGATATGCAAAAGTCTGCACATTAGGAGATCGCCATGGATACCCTTCCCATCACCACACCGCGTCAAGCTGGCATCTATGTGCGCCAGGCACGCGAGGCTCAGGGTCTCACCCGTGCCGCCCTCGCTAAAAAAGCCGGTGTTTCGGAGCGCCTGCTCGCATCGCTCGAGCTAGGAGACGCCACGGGTATTCGGCTCGACAAGTTGCTGACTGTCTTTAACGCACTCGGCATAGGCCTCTTTGCGCAAAGCGATAACGACTCCATCGCATCGCCCTCCGAACATCCAACGACGATAGCGGACCTCCCTATCGCGAACTCGAATGCCCTGCCAAAGCCAAGCGTAGGCAGACGACCCGCTCGACAAGGAGCGCCATCTTCCTATGGTGCCTTGCTGGCCCAAATCGCAGCCGAGCAAGGCCTTACCGACACTTCAGACCTCTCCTTTGGCTGTAAGGTTGTGAAATAAATGGCAGAAATGGAGCTTGCGACCCTCATTTGTGGCGAAATCGCAGGCACTCTCCGGCAAGACGAGCATGGACTCTGCAGCTTTGTATACGCCCCAACCTATCGCGGGGCACCGCTATCGCTAACAATGCCGCTTTCCAATCGCACGTATGGCCATAACATCGTCCGCCCGTTCCTATTTGGCCTTTTGCCCGACAGTCAAGAGCAGCGTCGCGCCATTGCCACCGAGCATGATGTTGCATCTAACAACCCCGTCGCCCTCTTGTGCCATATCGGTCTTGACTGCGCGGGGGCCGTTCAGTTTTGTCGAGCCGATCAATTAGACGCCGTCCGTGGCAGGGTCTCCGCATACCGCCCGCTTACCAATTCTCAAATCGCTCACAAGCTTAAAGCAATTCGCGATGACGAAAGAGAGACATGGATGGGCTCCAACGAAAGCTGGTCCCTGGGCGGCAACCAAGGCAAATTTGCACTAGCTTGGCATGATGGCCAATGGTACGAATGTCTAGGGTCATCCCCCACTACCCATATCTTCAAAAATGGTGTCGTCGGGTTCAAGCATCAGGCCTTAAACGAATTCGTCTGCATGAAAACGGCTCGGCGTGTTGGCATTCCAACTGCCAACGTCTCCTATTGCACATTTGAAGACGAAGCCGCACTCGTCGTTGAACGGTACGACAGAATGGTCAATAACAGCGGAAGTATCGAAAGGCTGCATCAGGAGGACTTTTGCCAGGCGCTCGGTGTATTGCCAAGCCAGAAATACACCGCCGACGGAGGACCGACTACACGAGACATCCAAGAACGACTGATTAACACAGTCCCCCACCACATGAATCTTGTGCTTTTTACCTATATGTTGTTCTATAACGCCATTATCGGAGCGCCTGACGCACACGCTAAAAACTACTCGCTCATCCTTGGCAAAGGCACAAACGCGGCGCTCGCCCCCATGTACGATGTCGCTTCGGGCTTGGCGTATGAGAGCATGCGACGTCGGGCACGCCTTGCTATGAGCGTTGGCGGCGAAAATCGTGTGGGGCGCATCGGTCCAGGTGCTATCCGCCGATACCACGGTATGGGCGACCCCGCGCTGGAGACGGCGCTCACCGGTGCCGGGCTATCCGAGAAGTTTTGCTTTGCGACCATGATGGACCTCGCCTACGAGGTACCCATTTGCATGGAAGAGGTCATGGACGAATACGCCGACCTGCCCGGCATGGCGGACCTGCGCGATCATATGCTCGGCCCCGTCCGCGAAAACTGCCAGCGAACCCTCGACCTCATCAGGGCGGATATGGGCTAGACGCCAATCAATTTCCCATTTCTTAAAAGAAGAGAGGGGACACCTGTCGCAAAAGACCGGGTACCCCCTCTCGTAATGTCATTTGCAATCCGCTAGCACGTGGCTCGGACTGCTGCTAGCGCAACCTTTACGCGGCGAGGCGCTTGAGCACGTCGATGAGCAGCTCGTAGAAGCGCTCGGCAGAAGCGAGCTCCATGCTCTCGTCCGGGGTGTGGACATCGGAGAGCGTCGGGCCCACGGCGATGGCGTCCAGGCCGTGCAGGGCCTCGGCAAACAGGCCGCACTCAAGGCCGGCGTGAATGGACTCGATGCGCAGCTCGGAGCCAAAGAGCTCGCGATAGCTCTCGACAAAGACGTCGCGGACCGGCGAATGTTCGGCATAGCTCCAGCCGGGATACTCGAACTCAAACTTGGCGTCGAAGCTCAGGACATCGGCAAGCGTCTGCAAACGATCCTTGAACTCGTTCTGCAGCGAGGTGATCGAGGAGCGCGGGGAAAGCATGATCTTAACCTCGTCGTCAGAGGTGGCAACCACACCGATGTTGGAGGAAACCTCGACGGAGCCGTCGGTGGCGACGTTGCGGCGAATCACGCCGTTAGGGGCAAGACGCAGGGCGCGGATGAGGGCAAGCGCGGACTTCTGGTCCATGGCCTCGACCTCGGCGTCGTCGGCAATCTCGACGGTGCAGGTAAAGCCGGGGTCGAAGACCTCGAGCTCGGCAGTGACGTCGGCGATGATGCCCTTTGCGATCTGGGCCGCGGCCTCGGCGGCAGCGTGGTCGGCGTAGACCAGAACAGCCTTGCACTCACGGTTGATGGCGTTGTCCTTGGTGCCGCCGTTAAAGCTGACGATGGCGGGCTCGCCGGCAACCATCAGGCGGTCGATGATGCGGGCCATGATGAGGTTGCCGTTGCCGCGCTCCAGGTTGATATCGTTGCCGGAATGACCACCCAGTAGGCCGGAGATGTCGAGCGTGAGGGTGCTACCGGTCTTGTGCTCGCGCGCAATCGGGCAAGTGTAGGTAACGACGACGCCGCCGGCGCAGCTGACGGTGGCAACGCCCTCTTCCTCGGAGTCAAGGTTAATCATGGTGCGGGCGCTAATCTGGGACTTGTCGAGCGTCTCGGCGCCGACCAGGCCAGTCTCCTCGTCGGTGGTGAATACGCACTCGAGGGCGGGGTGAACGATCGAATCGTCATCGAGAACAGTGAGCATCAGAGCGACGGCGATACCGTTGTCGGCGCCCAGGGTGGTGCCGTTAGCGGTGAGGACGCCGTCCTTGATGACCAGGTCGATACCGTCGGTCGTAAAGTCGTGCTCAACAGAGCCCAACTTGTCGCACACCATATCGATGTGGCCCTGCAGCATCACGGTCGGGGCATTCTCGGCACCGGCAGATGCGGGCTTGCGAATGATGACGTTGTAGACCTCGTCCTGATACACGTCGAGGCCGCGCTCCTTGGCAAACGCAACCAGGAAATCGCTGATGCCCTTCTCGTTGCCAGACCCACGGGGGATCGCGCTGACCTCCTCAAAGAAATGGAACAGCTGAGCGGGCTCGTAGCCGGTAATCTTGTAGTCCATGGTGCCTCCTTGGCGCAACTGGTTAGACAGTAAGATATGCGACTTGTATATTCCCAGACTTTGCGTGCATAAACCAGTCGAAAACGCCGAGCGCCCTTGCATCATCGGCTAACGGTGAGGAAACGCCACTTTATCAAGGTAAAGCAGCTTAGACGGGCAGTGCCGAAGGGACGTTGGACCCTTCAATCAACCTCAACGCCTGTTGAACGTTAATGCATACACCATTGGTATGTTTAATAAGATTCTTGTCCTCCGTCACGACGTAATCGGCATCAATGCGATTGGCGACGCCCAGCATCAGGTCGTCCTCAAAGTCATTGTGGTGGTACTTGAACACAAAGGAGTCGAAGACCTCGTCTGCACCGACCGGGGCGATGAGGGCTAGCTCGCGCATCTGTCGAACGCATGCCCAGGCCGTTTCGTCTGCCGCCGCAATGGCGTTATCGCTCAGTGAGCCAGTCTTTCTTCGGCACTCCTGCTTGATTGCCGCCGAGACAAGATATGAAACGTCTTTGACCGAAAGCGACGAGGCAAACAGGGCAATCCGCTCCGAGGCGTCGGCAATCTCGATCAGATGGACGACATTTGCCGTACGGTCGGACCTGCCAGAAAAATAATCCATCCATACGTTGGTATCGATTAACAGCTTGAGGACGCCTTCTGTGCTCATAGTTCCACCCACTCGGGATAGCGCTCCGCCATGGCCTCCTCATAGAGGTCGTCATAGTCTCCCGAGAACTCAGGGATGGGGATGCCGTATTTGAGGCACGAATCGCGAACGATATGGCTGCCTTGCGCGGCCCTTGACTCCATGCGCCGGGGCTCCACTCCGTCAGAAACCGGAGCCGCCGCGTCTCCCTTCGAGGGCATGCGTCCGTTAACGACCAGATACTCCCAAAGTGTCCGAACGGCTTGTGACGGCGTCATGCCAATATGAGTCAGGACGGCGTCTCCCGCCTCTTTGAGCTGGCGATCTATACGCACGTTCATCTGAACTGGCCGCGTGTCGAGTATTGACGTAGGCATATCAGCTCCTTTGCTATACTATATCTCGATTTTAGTATAGCACAGCAGATTGAAGCGCATTTCAATAGAAATGAGGGCGCTTCCTTATCGGAAACGCCCCCGTTATACAAGGTATGTTTAATCCCTACAGCGCACCAGAGCCGGCTTGCATCATACCGCCGGGGCCCGAGGTCACGCCGCCGCTCACGGGCGCGGCGTTGCCGGTGTGCGGTGCCGCCGGGGCGGTATCGCCACCGAGCGTGCCCGCCGGACGCGGCGCTGGGATCTCGCCCGTGCCATGGCTAAAGACAAACTTGCCATCGGCCACGTCGCACAGGACGGTATCGCCCTCGCCCCACTCGCCGGCCAAAAGCTCCTCGGACAGCGGGTCCTCGATGAGCTTTTGAATAGCACGGCGCAGCGGACGCGCACCGTTGGTGAGGTCGGTGCCCTCCGCCACGATCTTGTCATAGGCCGCATCGGTGAGCTTGATGTTCATGCCGTTGGCAATCAGGCGCTGGCGCAGATCGTCCACCAGCAGGTGAGCGATCTTGGTCAGGTTCTCGCCCGAGAGCTTCTGGAACACCACGATGTCGTCGATGCGGTTGAGCAGCTCGGGGCGGAACAGGCGCTTGAGCTCGCCCATCGCGCGGCCGCGGATCTCATTCGAGGTGAGGCCCTGCTCGCCGGTGGTGCCAAAGCCAACGCTCGCATCCTGTGCGATCTCGCGGGCGCCCACGTTGGACGTCATGATGATCACGGTGTTGCGGAAGTCGACCGTCTTGCCCTGGCTATCAGTCAGGCGGCCCTCCTCCAGCACCTGCAGCAGGATATTGAAGATGTCGGGGTGCGCCTTCTCGATCTCGTCGAACAGCACGACCGAATACGGGTGACGACGAACGGCCTTGGTAAGCTGACCGCCCTCGTCGTGACCCACGTAACCCGGAGGGCTACCGATGAGCTTGGAGACCTCGAACTCGCTGCCGAACTCCGACATGTCGAAGCTGATGAGCGCGTCCTTGCTGCCAAAGAGGTACTCGGCGAGCGTCTTGGCGAGCTCGGTCTTGCCTGTGCCGGTGGGACCCAGGAAGATAAAGCTGCCGCCGGGGCGACGCGGGTCCTTGAGCGGCGAACGGCTGCGGCGCACGGCCTTGGCGACGGCCTCGACTGCCTCATCCTGACCGATGATGCGCGTCTTGAGCACGCTTTCGGTCTGCAGCAGGCGCCGGCTCTCGCTCTCGGTGAGCGAGGAAACCGGCACGCCAGAGGTCACGGACACGATGTCGGCGATCTGACTCACGTCGATGGTGAGCGGGCTGGCGTCGAGCTCGGCGGTCCAGGCGGCCTTGGCTTCGGCGAGCTCAATCTCAGCAGCCTTCTGCTGCTCGGTGATCTCGGCAGCCTTGTTCATGTCGTCGCTCTCGGTGGCCTCCTGCGCGGCGGCCTTGAGCTCCTCGATGCGATGCTCGGCCTCGCGCACCGGCTCGGGTGCGCGATTCGCGGCGATGCGAGCGCGGGCACCGGCCTCGTCAATGAGGTCGATGGCCTTATCGGGCAGGAATCGATCCTGGATATAGCGGTTGGAAAGATTCGCGGCAGCCTCGATAGCACCCTGCGTATAGCGCACATGGTGGTGCTCCTCGTAGCGCGGCTTGAGCGCGGTCAGGATCTTGACCGTGTCCTCGACACTCGGCTCCTCGACATCGATGGTCTGGAAGCGACGCTCGAAGGCCGGGTCCTTGGTGAGGTACTTGCGGAACTCCTCGGCCGTGGTGGCGCCGATAATCTGGAAAGCACCACGCGCGAGCACGGGCTTGAGCATGGAGCTCGCGTCGATGGAGCCCTCGGCAGAACCGGCACCGATGATGGTGTGCATCTCGTCGATAAACAGGATGACGTCGTCGGCTTCGGTGGCCTCCTGGATCACGTTCTTGAGGCGCTCCTCAAACTCACCGCGATACTTGGCACCCGCCACGAGGCCCGGCAGGTCGAGCGTCCAGATGTTCTGGTTCATGAGGTTCTCGGGCACGTTGCCGGCTGCAATCTGCTGAGCCAAACCCTCGACGATGGCCGTCTTGCCCACGCCGGGGTCGCCCAGAATGAGCGGGTTGTTCTTGGTGCGGCGCGAAAGGATCTCCATCATGCGCTGGACTTCCTTTTCGCGACCAATTACAGGGTCGAGCTCGCCGTCACGCGCCTTCTGCGTGAGGTTGGTCGCGAACTGCTTAAGCGTATCGGTGCCACTCCCCTTTTGCTGAGAGGCATCCGAGCCGCTAAAGAACGGCAGGCCCGCACCGGGACGCCCGGCACCGGCGCCGGCGAGCGGACGCTTCTTGTCCTGGTCCTTGGCGGTGAGTTTCTCGATAGCCTTTTTGATGGAGGCGGACGACACACCCAAGCGCATGAGGATGTCCATGGCCATGCCGTTGCCCTCTTCGACAATGCCGATCAGCAAGTGCTCGGTCGACACGTAGGTCTGGTTGTTCTCACGCGCCACGCGGAATGAACGCTCCATCACGCTAATGACGAGCGGCGTAAAGGCGAGCTTAGCGGCCTCGGTCTCCTCACTGGGCTCGGGAACCGTGGTCTGGACCTCTTTGAGAGTATCCATGATGTCATCGTAGGAGATGTCGAGCGAACGAAGTGCCTCGGCGGCAATGCCCTCGTCCTCCTTGGCAAGCGCGAGCAGCAGGTGCTCGGTACCCACCTTATTTGAATGAAGATCGAGCGCCTCTTGCTTGGCCATGGACATGACCTTGCGCGCGCGATCGGTAAAACGGTCTAACATGCTAGTTCCTCTTAGACGAGCTAGTTTTTTCAAACGCAAAGCGCCGCCCCGCGGCAGCGCTTTGGTCTCTTTACCCATATGGAGTATATGTTAACCGTTGGGACCTTTCCTGCCCGTAGCCGCGCGACAACGTCTACAAAAAAGGAATCGCCAGGTGCGTCTGCATCGGCCCAACGAGCGTGGATTTTCGGACACCCATTCCATGAACGGGTGGCGCGCGCAGACGTGGTGTAAGAGCGTCCCGAGGTCCGTCGCTGCAAGT
>CAJMMN010000010.1 GCA_905214525.1 uncultured bacterium | reverse complement strand
AAGGGCGGAGGCGGGGCATTCCCCGCCTCTTACACCACATCTCTGCGCGCTACCCCTTGGCGAGGCTTGTTTTAGGGCTTGTGGCCAAAAAAGGGCAAATATGAGTACTGTTACCTTTTTAGTAGCAGCGATTCTTGGTCGAAATCGGCAAAACTCGACTTGAAACTTCCTAATCACCGTCAGCTAGCGCCAAATTGGAAGTCGATGGTCACTCATTAACGTACAGTTCTTATAACTTTGTTCATTATTTTCCACACCTAAAATGATACGCCGTTTGTGACAGTACTCACAAACGGCGTTTTTTGACCACTGGCGTGTCTGGCAGGCGGCAAGCACCGCCCGAATCCGCATTTTGAACGCGCCCGAATCGGTTCTGGAGCCGGTTTTCGCGCTCTTACTCGTCTTTGGGCGAGGGATGCTTGCAGATCACACTCATGTAGATCATGCCAAGTACGGCCGCGGTGACAGAGCCGGCGAGAATAGCGGCCTTGGCGGCCAGAACCTCAAACTGGGCCGTCGGGAAGGCAAGGCCGCTGATGAGAATCGACATGGTAAAGCCAATGCCGCCCAGAATGCCCACGCCGGCAATCATGTGCCAGTTAACGTTGCGCGGCAGCTCGGAGATCTTGAGCTTAACCAGGGCAAACGTCATGCCAAAGATGCCAATCGGCTTGCCCAGCAGCATGCCAAAATACACGCCGAGCGTCACCGGGTCGGTCAGCAGCGTGCCCATATCCACGCCCACCAGGCGAACCTGCGCGTTGACAAATGCAAAGATCGGCAGGATCACAAAGTTGACCGGCGTGGAGATCAGGCGCTCCATGCGAATGAGCGGCGGGGTCACGCGGTGCATGACGCGCTCGACTCTGGTGGTCGAGACGGTAAAGTCGTGCTGACCCAGGATGTGTGCCTCGTCGTCGTAGCGGTCGTCGAGCAACGGCAGGCACTCGCCCAGCCAATCGGTAAGGCTATCGAGCTTAACACCGCACTTGGCCGGGATGGTGAAGGCCAGGATGACACCGGCGAGCGTGGCGTGCACGCCGCTCTTAAACATGCAGAACCACAGCAGCAGACCCAGCACCGAATACGGGGCAAGGCGGTAATGCTGCGTCTTGTTGAGCCACACAAGCGCGCAGGTCACAACTGCAGCGGCGCCCAGCCAAAACGGGCTGGGGCTCTGGCCGTAGAAGATGGCGATGGCAGCGATGGAGATCAGGTCGTCGGCAATGGCAAGCGTCGAGAAGAACACGCGCACGCCGTTGGGCACGCGGTTGCCCAAAAGCGACAGCACGCCCAGCGCAAAGGCGATATCGGTTGCCATGGGAATGGCCCAACCGTTGCGCGCGCCGGCGTGGTTAAAGATCAGGTAGATGCAGGCGGGAACGACGACGCCGCCCACGGCTGCCAGCATGGGAAGCATGGCCTGGCGCGGGTTTTTGAGCTCGCCGACCGTCATCTCATACTTGAGCTCGATGCCCACCAGCAAAAAGAAAATCGCCATGAGGAAGTCGTTGACAAAGAACTCGACGGTGAGGCCGGCCGTAAGGCTACCAAGACCCACATACAGTGGAGTCTCCAAAAAGTGATGAATGGCCTCGTAGGCATCGGTGTTGGCACAGATGACCGCGGCGATGGCTGCGATCACCATGACGGCGGCGGAGATTGTGCCGTTCTCGGCAATGCGCTCCCAAATGTCGTGACGCTCAAAACGCTTGCGCTCACGGACGTTGAACAGCTGCTCGGTTGCTGCCATGGGCGGCTCCTTTCGCGGGAAGGTTCCCGTCTTAAAAAAGCACGGCCCGCCCAAGTGGCGGCGCCGCGCTCTATCGTATTACGCTTGCATCTAGCCTACCCTGCACGACAAGCACGCAGGCGTGGCCGAAAAGCGGAACCACAGGTTGAACATTATTTGCTCAACGGCACGGGCGTGCCTGTCCGGGAGACGACGCGGCGCCGTGCACAAAAAACGACCGGAGCGCGGGGCGTCCGCGATCCGGTCGTGGCGTTCGGTCAACTAAACCTAGCAGGCGGCCATGATGGGGGCAGCGACCTGCTTCTTACGGGAGAGGACACCCGGCATCCAGACGCCGTCGTGCTCATCGGCAATGCCCAGGCCCTTCTGAGCGGCCTCGGTCTCGCCCTCGAGCAGGACCTGCGAGCCCTCCTCCATGATGTCGGTGATGCACAGGACAATACCGTCGGCACCCTTCTCGGCGGCGTAGGCGCGCATGGCCTCGCGGATCTCGTCGATCATGCCGAGTGCGCGGGTCTTGTCGACGGTCTCGTACTGGCCGATGAGCAGCTTCTTGCCAGCGGGCTCGAACATCTTGATGTCGTTGCCGACCATCTCGGCTGCAGTGAAGGAGCCGGACGGGCGGGTGAGGAAGACCTCCATGCCAAACTTGACCGGGTCGACGCCCACCTGCTCGCCGAGCTTGGCGGCGACGGCGCGGTCGGCATCGGTGGTGGTGGGGCTCTTGAGCATGAGCGTGTCGGTCATCATGGCCGAGAGCAGCAGCTTGGCCTGAACGTCGGAAAGCTCAACGCCGAGCACGCCGGCGAGCTTGGTGACGATGGTGCAGCTGGAGCCCCAGGGCAGGCAGATGTAGTGCAGCGGACCGGCAGTCTCGAAGTCGCCGATGCGGTGATGGTCGACAACGCCAAAGACCGTGGCGTCCTTAAGGCCGGCGACGGACTGGGCGGACTCGTTGTGGTCGGTGAGGACGACGAGCTGACCGGCCTCGACGGACTCGATCACGCGGGGCTCGGCAATGCCGGCGTCGGCGAGCAGCCTGGCGGACTCGGCCGGAAGCTGGCCCAGAGCGCAAGCCTCGTAGGTGTTGCCGGCATACTCAACCTGGTTGAGCAGCTGGGACAGGACGACGGCGCTCATGATGGCGTCGTTATCGGGGTTCTGGTGACCAAAGACAAGAACGTTTGCCATGGAAATCCTCCACTTGATATGTGTACTTGGACGTAGCTATGGTAGCACGCCGATGCCGAGCCTTCGCAGACGGAAGGGCCACGGCATATTTTGGGGCGCAGGCACGGGGGCCAAGGCTGTCCCTTTTGCACCTTGTTGGTGCAAAGTAACCTGTCCCCCTTGCACCAGCTATTTGCCGGCGGCGCGCAGGGCTACGTAGGCGGCACCGATGATGCCGGCGTCGTTTTCGAGCGAAGCGACCTTAATGGGCGTCTCGCGCGAGGCGGAAAGCGCGTACTGCTTAAAGTGCTCGCGAACCTTGTCGAGGTAGACATCGGCCGAGGCGGAGGCGCCGCCGCCGATGAGGAACATCTCGGGATCAACCACGTTGGCAATAAGCGCCAGGGCGCGGCCGAGATAGTCGGCCATGGTATCGGCAGCTGCCAGCGCGAGCTTGTCACCCTCGCGGCAGGCCTGGAACACGTCCTTGGAATCAGAAGGCCCGGTGAGCTCGATGGGCTCGACGCCCGCCTTCTTGCACTCGGCAAGGTAGTTACTCACCACGCCGGTGGCGCTGGAATACTGCTCCAGATGGCCATGGCCGCCACAGCCGCAGGTGCGCTCCTCAGCCGGGTTCAGGCACATGTGGCCAATCTCGCCGCCGGCACCCACAACGCCCGACACCACGTCGCCGTTGACGATAACGCCGCCACCCACGCCGGTACCAATGGTGACCATCACCACATTCTGTACGCCCTTGGCAGAGCCGAGCCAGGCCTCGCCCATGGCAGCGGCGTTGGCATCGTTCTCGTATTTAACAACCGCGTCGGGGCAGTGCTCCTGAATGGCGACTCTTAGCTCGGGCAGGTTAATGGCAATGTTGGCCTTGACCTTGGCATCGCCCGATGCCGGGATGGGGCACGGAACGGCCAGGCCAATACCCGCCACAAAGGCGCGCGGAATCTGGGCCTTGGCGACCACCTGGTCGATAGCCTCGGTCACCGCGGCAAAGCCCGCGGCGTCAACGATAGGCGGCGTGGGCACGCTGGCCTTGGCCAGCAGGTTACCGTCCTCGTCGAACAGGCCCTCCTTAACCGAAGTGCCGCCGACGTCGATGCCGATGTAATACTGCTTAGGTTCCATGGGAGCCCGCCTTTCTCGTTTAAACATTGCCTGTATGGTACCGCTCCCAAGGCAAAAACCTGCCAAAAAGGGACAGGTTTGTTTTGGCAGGTTTTATCTGGGGAAGCGCGAATGGTCACTCAATAGATCGCGCAAGACCTTCCCCAAATATAAAGGCGCCGGGAGGCGGAGACTCCCGGCGCCCGTCAAAGGGACTATGTTGTCTGTCGGACCGCACGGTCCTTCGCGGCGATAACGCTGACTAGGCCTTAAGTGCCTGCAACTGTTTGTGAACCTCGATGAGCTCCGTCGCCATGACGCGCATGGTCTCGGTGCCGGCCATCTGGTCCTCGGCATGCAGCAGAATCAACGGGGCCTCGCCGTTACGCTCGCCGTTGGCCTCCTTTTTAAGGAGCCCCATATGGACATCGTGGCCACCGTTATAGGCCTCGTCGCCCTGCTTGATAAGCTCCTCGGCAGCGTCAAAATCGCCCTCCTTGGCCTTTTGCACGGCATTGATGTACATGCTCTTGGCGGTACCGACGTAGCTGATGATCTCGAAGCAGGTCATCTGCAACTCGTTCATATCCTCCATATGCTGCACCTAGCCCATCACGCTGACGCAGTGGTCGATGATGCCGGCAGCGTTCATGCGGCCGTAGTCGACCATGTTGATGACCTCGACCGGGAAGCGGCCAGCGGCCTCCTTCTCAAAATCGCCCTTGGTGTAGCCGATCTGCGGGCCAAGCAGCAACATGTCGCACTCGTCCAGGTGATCGTGGGCCTCATTCATGGGACGAGCCTCAATCTCGATATCCAGACCACGGTTTGCAACCTCGGCCTGCATCTTCTGGACCAGCAGGCTCGTGGACATACCGGCATTGCAGCAGAGCATGATCTTCTTCATGGTTTCCTCCTTATAACTGCGCGGCGCGCAGACGACAACTGGTTTTATTCCTTGCGGCTATTGTGCCCACCCCCCTGCATCTTTACACAAGGGAGAGAGCCGCGGGCACCGGCACCGCGTACCGGCGCCCGCAAAGGCGAAAGGGACGAACGTTAGGCGTTCTACTCGGCGAGAGCCTCCTGCTTGGCGATTGCCTTCTCGGAAATCTTCATAAAGGGCAGGTAGACGGCCATGCCAATGACAATCTCGAGAGCCTGCCACACGCCGGCGCGCCAGTCAAAGCCCGTAGCGAGCAGGGCATTGATGACGGGAGGCATAGTCCAGGGCACCTGGGCGATGCAGGGGCTGATGATGCCTGCGCAGGTAAGGCCATAGGTGATGCCGATGAACAGATCGGGAAGAAGGACAAACGGAATCATGAGCGGCAGGTTGTACACGATGGGGTAACCGTAGATAACCGGCTCGTTGATGTTGAACAGACCAGGCAGGATAGCCATCTTGGAAACGGTCTCGGAAGCCTTGTTCTTGGAGAACAGGAGCGTGTCGAGCAGAAGCATGAGGGTGCAGCCCGAGCCGCCGATGAGGGCGAAGCTGTTAACGATCTGCATGTTCATGTAGTGATCGGGCTGGATGGTGCCACCGGCGGCAAAGGTAGCCATGTTGTCGACGATGAGCATGGTCAGGATCGGCTCGACGGTAGCGCCAGAGATGGTGGACTGGTGAATACCGACGCAGAACAGCAGGTTAGCAAGGGTGTAGATGAGGATAACAGCCCACGGACCGGCGTTCATGATGTTCTTGAGCGGGTTGGAGATACACGTGGAGATGATGGTGCACAGATCGGTGCCGGCGCACACGGCGAGCAGGGCTGCGGCAAGAGCGAAGATCGCGAGGTTGAGCAGCATCGGGATCATGACGTTGAAGGAGTTGGAGACCGCGGGAGGCACGCCCTCGCCCAGCTTAACCTTGAGCTTCTCGACGCCAGAAATCTTGATGAAGAGCGAGACGGAAAGCAGGGCGATGATAATAGCCGAGAACAGACCGTTGGTGCCGGTGTTGGCAGTCGAAAGGGCGCCCGTGACCTCGGCGGAGGTGATCTTGTCGGTGAGCAGCGGGCTCGTGGCGGCAAGCGTGGCGGTGATCTGCTGCGGCATCATGATGACGAAAGCAGAGATAGCGACGACCACGCAAGCGAGCGGGTTATCGAAACGCTTGTTCTTAGCGAGGCTGTAGCCAATCAATCCGGCCAAGATAATGGCAGAGACGTTGAGGGTGCCCAGCGTAATTGCCGAACCCCACGTCTGAAGGTTGGCAAGGCCCGCCGCATCGAGCGGGAACAGGGGGAACACGACGTTGTTGATAAGAACCGCGATACCCGCAAGGATATAGAGCGGCGTGATGGTCGCGAAGGCGTCGCGCAGGGAACGCAGGTGAACCTGGTTTCCCACCTTCGCAGAGACCTCGGCAAACTTGTCGAGGAAGCTCTTTCCGTTGTCACTGGCCATGATTGCTCCTAACTATCAAATCCGGCCTTTTCCTATGCGCACGGTGGTCTGTCGCCCTCTGCCACCAGATGTGCCATGTGTTGCGCGCGGCGGCGCATGGTCTGGGCGTTCGCCCGGTCGCTAATCAACCACATGGGTCGTGGCGACCTGTTTGAGCCAGGCCGCCGACTTCTTAAGACGGCGCTTGTAGCCGTCCATAAGGTCGACCTCGACAAAACCGTAACGGTTCTTAAAGGCATTGGCCCAAGACCAGTTATCGATGACAGCCCAATAATGGTATCCGCGGCACTTGGCGCCCTCGGCAATTGCCTTGGCCACCCACTCCAGGTGCTGGCGTACAAAGTCGACGCGGTAGTCGTCCTGGATGGTTCCTTCGGCGTCACGGTTCTTGTATTCGTCCATGATGCCGATGCCGTTCTCGGAAACGAACCACTCAAGATCGGGGTAGTTCTTGGCGCAGTCCATGCCAAAGTCGTAGAGACCCTGCGGATAGATCTCCCAGCCGCGGCTCTCATTCATAACGGCGTCGGGCCACACGTACTCGTCGGCAAAGTGCGGCAGACCGTACTGGTCGATCTTGCTCGCCGGAGCCTGAACGCGCGTGGGGTGGTAGTAGTTGCAACCGAGCCAGTCGACAACACCCTGCTTAAGAATCTCTTTATCGCCAGCACGGAACGGAAGCTTAACGCCGCCCTCGGCCAGGCTTTCGAGCACGTCGGTGGGAAGCTCGCCCTTGGTAATAAGGTCGAGCCACCAGCGATTGTTGATGCCGCTGGTCATACGCACGGCCTCGAGGTCCGCCTCGTTGGGGTTCTCCTTGGTGTAGACCGGGGTAAAGCAGTTGATCATGCCGATTTTGGCATCGGCGCGAATAGCGCCCTCGTCATAGGCCTTGCGATAGTTGGCCACGGCCAGCGCATGCGCCAGCGAAATGTGATACTGCACGGTGCGGGCGCGGCTAAAGTTGTGGAGCTGCGGGAACCACACGCCCTCCTGATAGCGCTGCTCGGGCTCGACGATGGGCTCGTTAAAGGTGAACCAGTACTTAATCTCCTGGCCAAACTCGTGGAAGGCGACGTCGGCATAATGCGCGTAAGCCTCGACGACCTCACGGCTCTCCCAGCCGCCGCGGTTAAAGAGGTAGGTGGGCATGTCAAAGTGGTACAAGTTGACAAACGGCTCCAGGCCGGCCTCGCGAGAGGCGCGGAACAACTCGTGATACCACGCGGCGCCTTCCTCGTTGAGGTTGCCGTCGGCATCGAGCAGACGGCTCCACTGGATGGAAGTGCGATAGGTATTCAGGCCCAAGTCCTTCAGAATGCGAAGGTCTTCCTGGTACTTGGCCATAAAGTCATTGCCGGCATAAGAGCCAACGCAGTTGTAGAACGAACCCAGATCCTGGATGGACCAGGTGTCCCACAGGTTCTCGAGCTTGCCTCCCTGGTTCCACTGACCCTCAGTCTGCGGGCCGGACATAGCGGCGCCAAAGAAGAAGTCACGGGGCAGCTGATACTGTGCCATCAAAGTCCTCGCTTTCGTGTTCTAGAGCTTCCGGTTGGAGACGGGTTTGCCTTGGCAGGTTATCCGGCGCGGGCGCGCACCGGTCATACCGATATCCAACCCGCCAAAACAAAACCGTCCCCAAACAGTACAAGAAAACGCCAATGCATCTCGCTTGTTGTCTGTAACTATAGCGCTCTAATTTCCTATGTAAAGCGTCTTTTTCATTTTTCTTTATCGAACTTCTTTCATGAAAGCCATATGGATGCTTTTTAAGTAGGTATACTTTCTAAATATCGACGCAAATATGAAGGGAGGATTGCATGATTCCCAAATACGAGGCGATAGCTGCAGATATCCGTCGAAGCATCGAGGACGGCGCACTTAAACCGGGCGATAAGTTGCCCACCGTCGTTGAGTTCTGTGAGCTCTATGGCGTTTCCAAAATCACCGTCAAACGAGCGATTGAGCAGATCACCGAGGAAGGCCTTATTACCAGCCGGCGCGGATCGGGCACCTACGTCAAGGACACGGCGGGACTTCCCGGCCAGGTGTTTTTTCAAGGCAAGAACGACCGTGCCCAGGGCTTTTCGTACGAGCATCGCGGGGAGAAAGTGACCTCGGTGGTCTACGATTTCTCGATCGTCAATCCGCCGGCAGAGGTTGCGACCCAGCTGGGAATGGCCGAGGATGACTTCGCCTATCACATCGTGCGCGTGCGCCAGGTCGACGAGAAGCCCATCGTCATCGAGTACACCTATATGCCGCTCGAACTGATCCCGGGCCTTAAAAAGAAGGACCTGTACGGATCGGTCTACGGCTTTATCCGCGAGCAATGCGGGCTGAAGATTTCGAGCTTCCATCGCACCATTCGCGCTGTCGCGGCAACTGAGGAAGAGGCTGAGCGCCTGGATACCAAACCCGGCTCCCCCCTACTCGAACTCAACCAGATTGGCTTCTTGGATAGCGGCACCGCGTTTGAATATTCTATCTCGCACAACGTAGGCGACCGCTTTGAGCTGCACAACGTAACGCTGGCCTAGTTTTGTAATCCGGTGGGTGCTCGTTTTGAGCTGTCTTACGCGGCACCCGCACAACCTTATGGGAGTATGCACATGTCCGACTTGATTAAACTGACGCCGATCTTCCACGAGAAGATCTGGGGCGGCCGCCAGCTCGAAACCGTATTTGGTTACGACATTCCCGAGGGCCCCATCGGTGAGTGCTGGGCCATCTCGGCCCACCCCAACGGCGACTGCCAGATCGCGGAGGGCCCGTACGCCGGTCACACGCTGTCATGGCTGTGGGCCGAGCACCGTGAGCTCTTTGGCAACTGCGAGGGCAAGGAGTTCCCGCTGCTCATTAAGATTCTGGACGCCAAGGACGACCTTTCAATTCAGATTCATCCCAACGACGAATACGCTGCGAAGCACGAGAACGGCAGCCTGGGCAAGACCGAGTGCTGGTATGTGCTGGACTGCGAGCCCGGCGCCACGATCATCGTCGGACAACGCGCTAAGGATCGCGCTGAGGCCGCACTGATGATCAAGGACGGCCGCTGGGACGACATGCTCAACGTGCTGCCGATCCACAAGGGCGACTTTTTCCAGATTGATTCCGGTACCGTGCACGCCATCAAGACCGGCACGCTCATTTTGGAGACGCAGCAGTCGAGCGATGTGACCTATCGCCTGTACGACTACGACCGCCCCGGCACCGACGGCAAGCTGCGTCCGCTGCACATTGAGCAGAGTCTGGATTGCATCAACTTTGATGCTCAGGCTCCGGTCGACGGTACCGTGACCGCGCCCGAGGTCGATGGCGTGACCGAGCTCGAGTCCAACCCCTGCTACACCGTCGATCGCGTGCGCGTCGACGGCAGCAAGACCCTCGACCAGCACTGGCCCTTCATGTGCCTGTCAGTCATCGACGGCGAAGGCACCATCTGCGGCGACCCCGTCCACAAGGGAAGCCACCTGCTGGCCCCCAGCGCTGTCACCTCCATCGACCTCGAAGGCAAGATGGAACTGATCGTCAGCCACCTGTAAGCTACCGGTCCCCGAGCGCTCGCCGGGATGGGGCGCGGGGTTTGGTCGCCCGCTCGGACAGTCCTGCTCGCACGGAGAGCACATTAAGTGCTCTCCGGCTCGTGCGGAACTCGCGATCGACCAAACCCCGCGCCCCATCCCGGCGAGCCTCTAGCTAGTAACGACAATCAAAAAGCAACAAGGGGCTCCCCCGTTCATCAAACGGGAGAGTCCCTCGCCATACATAACGAATCAAGGTGACTATAGGTAGACCTTTTCGAGAAACGATAATGTGTCCTGAAGACGCGCTCTCTCTTTACGATCGGTCTGCCGATTTACATAAGAAGAAAAGTCCGCAAAGAAGTCTCCGGCATCAGCCCTCATTTGCTCTATTAGCTCCAAGCGAGCCGAAGGCGGCAACAAACCCGCAAGTCGAACAATATCCGAGCGATGCTTTCGTCGATCTTTATCGTTACAATGACGCCCTTCTTCATAGCTCCTGTTGATATCAATGTGCGCACGCATCTTGAGGGGGATGATATGGAGCGCATCGAGCAACGTGATGCCCTCTACGTTCGTTGCGTTGTCGCGAATAAATTCGTAGTAGCCATCGTCGAGAATAATGGCGGAAAGACTCGATATCGCCCCGTCAAAGGAAAGAGGAGCTACCTCGCTCATTTCGTCTTCGAGCACAAAATCAGGATGTCGGGCAAACAACTCGATTTGACCGGGATAGTCTAGGGCTCGCCTTGATCCTTTGGGCAAACAGAACCGATAGTAAGTGCACTTTCCATCGCCGACCTTTCCAACCTCGTATCCAGCTGCTTTGATAAATGCCCACAATGCAGTAGCGAATTCAACGCCTTCCCCATCAACAATTACGACGACATCCAAATCTTCGGTTGCCCTAAACGAATCACCTTCGCTGTCAAATAGAACGCTGCAGGCCCCTCCACCAATAAGGACGTAACCACCTTTGCAACTGCTCATGGCGTCGGCAAATCGCTCTATTCCCCTCACTTTTGGCATATCGCCCTCCTGAGCTGTTCGACCGCATCGAGCAGACGGTCGTCTTTGTAATTCGATTTTGCGCAGGCAACGTATAAGGAGAACGGGTCGACACATTGCAAACCCGTCGTGTCAAAACTAACATCGGACGGCTCGTCCACGGGATACGACCAGACCTCAATCTCGATAGCAGCCGGTTCGTACCACTGGGCCTCCAACCATCTGTCGCCCATATGCTCTTTCAAGGCCTCTAGCTGATACTTTTCGAGAGCAATGGTTGGAGCAGAGTCTTCATGAGCGAGGTCGGACATATAGCTAAGTGCAGACACGCCGGAAAGTAGTGCATCGACGGCACGTAGCTCTGTTCTCTCGATAACCTTCTTGAGCCGGATTCGCTCTAAAACCGGTGTGCGAAGATAGTCCTCAAACCCATTCAACAGTGCTTCGGTCGACAAATCGGCATTGGACAGTACACGCTTTTTGCCGTCCCGTGCGATTAACCCAGGAGCAATAGCGGCGATTTCCGAAAGATAGCCGCTGACGCTTGCCGCGCTTTTGCCACACAGACGCGCTAGATCGCCGGCAGAGCAGTCAACCCATCGTCCCGCGATAAGATTTAGGACGATTCGTTGAGATTGGGGCGAAAGTGGAGCAGCGGGAGAAGCACCCAGCACCTCATCGGAAATAATGGCTCCGATAAACGGCAAAAACGCATTTCGCTCATCTCGGATATATGCGATCCCCTCCGAAGAAAGCGCGCGCATAAAGCCTAAATCCATAGCACCCCAGCAAATTGCCACCGGGCGAGCATCTATCTTGCGCACCGCATTGACGAGATTTCGCGCCGAAATGACACTGGGCGGTTCTTTTGGTTCCGCAACAATAAAACGGCCTTGCTTAGACATGCCGAGCCGTGCCAAGCGAAGCGAAAACCGCTCAAGATACATGCGAGGAATCTGCATCTCAACTGGCTCTGAGTCGATGGCGAGCTCTAAAGAGAAGAGTCTTTTAGGGAGACAATTTAGCAGCATGTCCATTCACCGTTTTCATTTCAGTTACATTTTAGTAACTATCTGAAATTATACTGAATCGTATAAAATCATCAATCATCAAAGCCAAGCGCACCATTCAAAACACAACAAGGGGCTCCCCCGTTCTTTAACGGGGGAGCCCCTTGTTGTGTCTAAGTATTCAGCCCACCCGGCTCTCCAGATCAAAAAGCGAACCAGCAAAGCGACGTTCGTCCAGCAACGTTACCCAAGGACCTGGGCGGGCGTATAGGGCAACATCGGTCGCGAGTTCCGCACGCAAAGGAGAGCACTTAATGTGCTCTCCGTCTTGCGCAGGACTGCCCGAGCAGGCGATGTTGCCCTATACGCCCGCCCAGGTCCGCCGGGATCACGACAGCTTGACGATCGGTGCAAAACCTTTCATAAGCTTTTTGGTCTGGCCGGTCTTTTCGAATTGAACCTCGATCATGTCTCCGGCGACCGAGATCACGGTACCCGTGCCAAAGGTCTTGTGGCTCACGGTATCGCCCGCGGCAAAGTCCTGCGATGCGCTGGCGCGATCGACCTTGCGCTCCACCGTCGGCGACACCTTGGACGACGGCTTTTTGGCTCGCGGCGCGCCCGAGCCAAAGGTCGAGGCGACACGGCCGGCGTCGGGTGAGACCCCGCGATGACGCTCGGTCCCGTAGCTGCTGCCGCCAAAGAAATCGTCGAAGCTCGATCCGCCGCGCGAACCGGAACCGCCGGTCGAGCGCGTATGCGAGCCAAACACCTTGCCGCCATACATGTCCGAGCCCATACCCGAGCCAAACGTGCCGTGGCGGTCGCCGCGCTTCTCCCAGCCCGTGCCCTCAAAACCGGCAGAACCGATGCCGCTAAACTCGATGTCCTCAAACGGAATCTCGTTGAGGAAACGCGAACGCGGGTTGGCAGAAGTCGAGCCGTAGGTGCGACGCGTGGCCGCATAGGTCAAGAACAGGCGCTTACGAGCGCGCGTAATGGCAACGTAGGCCAGGCGACGCTCCTCCTCGAGCTTGCCCGGATCGTCACTACCGCCAAAGTCGTGCACGTGCGGGAAGATGCCCTCCTCCATGCCAGCCACGAACACCGCCGGGAACTCCAGGCCCTTGGCGGAGTGGATAGTCATCATGGTGATGGCATGCGTCTCGCCGGCCAGGGAATCCAAGTCGGAGCGCAGGGCCAGCCACTCCATGAGAGCAGGAAGCGCCTTACAGGTGAGCGGACCGTAGGTGCGCTCGATCTCGTCGACATGCACGGCACCCGCCGGCATCTCCGTCAGCGCGGCATACGCGTTGCCCGCAATGGCGGCGGCCAGGGCATCCTGCGGCGAGAGCGCCGGGGCGGCTAGGCTATCGAGCGGATTGGAACCTGCGGCATCACGCGCGCCAACGAGCGCCTCAAACGAGGATACCGGGGCAGACGGTCCCGGCTCGGGCGCAGGTGCGCTCACCACGACGGGCTCGGGCTCGGCGCCGGCAGGCACGTCGGCAACACCGGCCGCGCGCAGCTCCTCTAAGCTCTCGAGCGTACCCTCGATATCCTCGTGCGTCTCCTCAAATTCGGCGGCGACGCCCAGGAATTCCTGGATGTTCTCAGCGCGGCTCTCGGACTCCATGGTGCCTTCGGCGCGAAACGCCTGCAGCAGGCCCGTCTTATCGACAATCATCTCGACGACGTCCTTGAGCTCGCCGTCCATGCGGCGGCCCTCGCGCACCAGCGACACAAAGCTCGACAGGCCATTGCGGACCTTGGCGCCAAACATGCCCGTCTCGGCGCACGCGATCTCGCAGGCTTGGAAGAACGAGCAACGGTTGTCGCGCGCCAGCTGCTCAATCTTTTGGATCGAGGTGGAGCCGATGCCGCGACGCGGCGTGTTGATGACGCGCTTGACGCTCATCTCGTCGGCCGGGTTCACGATCATCTTGAGGTAGGCCATGACGTCGCGGATCTCGGCGCGGTCGAAGAATCGCGTGCCGCCGACGATCTTGTAGGGCACGCCCGCGCGCAGGAACATATCTTCGAGGATACGAGACTGGGCGTTGGTGCGATAGAACACAGCGATGTCGTCGTAGCTCGTGCCCTTGGAGTGCAGCTTTTCGATCTCACCGGCAATCCAGCGGCCCTCGTCGCGCTCGTCGCTCGCTTGGAAGGCCTGGATCTTCTCGCCATCGCCCTCGGCCGTAAACAGGCGCTTGTCCTTGCGCTGCGAGTTGTGGCGCACCACGGCATTGGCGGCGCTCAGGATATGACCCGTGGAGCGATAGTTTTGCTCCAGCTTAACGGTCTTGCAGTTTTTAAAGTCCTTCTCAAAGTCCAGGATGTTGGTGATATCGGCGCCGCGCCAGCTATAAATGGACTGGTCATCGTCGCCTACGACCATGAGATTTTGGTACTTGGCGGCCAGCAGGTTGGCAATCTCGTACTGGACGTGGTTGGTGTCCTGATACTCGTCGACGCTAATGTAGCGGAAGCGCTCCTGGTACTTGTCGAGCACCTCGGGGCGGGTGCGCAGCAGCTCGAGCGCGCGTACGAGCAGGTCGTCGAAGTCCATCGCGTTGGCGGCGCGCAGGCGGCGCTCCAGCTCCAAGTAGACCTGCGCGGCCTTTTTGTCGTTGGGGCTATCGGCGGACTTGAGCATATCCTCGGGACCGATCATGGCGTTTTTGGCCGAGCTGATCTTGCTGCGGATCATGTTGATGGGGAACTGCTTTTGCTCGATGCCGAGCGCCTGCATAATGTCGCGCACCATGCGCTTTGAGTCGTCGTCATCGTAGATGGTGAACTGACCGGTATAGCCCAGCAGGTCGGCGTCCTCGCGCAGCATGCGCACGCACATGGCATGGAAGGTGCACACCCACATGCCACGAGTGCCGCTTGGGATGAGTGCCGCCAGACGCTCGCGCATCTCGGCAGCGGCCTTGTTGGTAAACGTGATGGCAAGAACCTGCCAAGGCTTAACGCCCAGGTCGCCGAGCATATGAGCGATGCGGAAGGTCAGGACGCGGGTCTTGCCCGAGCCAGCACCGGCAAGGACCAGCAGCGGGCCCTCGGTGGTCAGGACCGCCTCGCGCTGGGCGGGGTTAAGGCTATCGATATCGACGAGCGGCTTGGCAGGTTTGGGCGCCGGAGCCGGGGCGTCGTAGATGTCGAGCGGAACGAGCTCGGGCTCCGGCGCAGCGGGGGCGGTGTATGCATCGAGCGGCACGGGTTCCGGCGCAGGCGGCACGGGTACCGCGGCGTTCTTTTCCCAGGGCAAGGGCTGGGTCATGGGCGACTCCTCATCTGACGGACGGCGCGCCTGCGGGCAGCGCCATAGTTTGAGCCGTACCAGTATACCGAGCCGCGCGGACACCGACGCAAATCACACCACGACTCCGTGCGCCACCGTCAGGCTCGCCGCAACGGATTTGGCGCAATGGGGTCAGGTTACTTTGCACCAATCTATTGACAATCACGAAACCGCCGATGTCATGGCAGCAGCAGCGAGCGACGGTCAGGGCGAACAAATTGGCATGAAAAGGGGGCGGCATAGACCTTTTGGTCATGCCACCCCCTTTGAATGACAAGTTGTCGCCCTGACCGCCGCGCAGCGTCGACTAAGTTAGAGGCCGAGCATCGGCTCCAGGACGAAGAAGTACGCAAGCACCACGATGCCCAGGATGATGCGGTAAACACCGAAGCACCTGAAGTCGTGACGGCGGACGAAGCCCATGAGCCACTTAATGGCGATGAGCGAAACCACAAAGGCCACAACGCAGCCCACGCCCAAGATGGCGATCTCGTTGGTGCCGAACGTGCCGCCCTTGATGAAGTACTTGACCAGCTTGAGCGCACTCGCGCCAAACATAACGGGAATAGCCAGGAAGAACGTAAACTTAGACGCCACCGAGCGCGTGCAGCCCAAAAGCAGGCCGCCGATGATGGTAGAACCGGAGCGAGACGTACCAGGCACCAGCGAAAGCACCTGGAAGCAGCCGATACCCAGCGCAGTCTTCCAGCTGAGGTCCTCGAGCGTGGCGATGGAACCAAAGTCCAGATTCTCGTCATCGTCCTCATCCTCAGCGGTAGCCGTGGGGGGCGCCGCAAAGTGCGCACCGGCGGGACGTCCACCCGACACCACAGCACGCGAACCAAACGAACCGGCAACGGCCATTTCCTCGCGCTTGCTCGCGCGCCAGTTCTCGATCACGATAAACAGCACGCCGTACACAATGAGCGCCAGCGCCACGACGGGAGCGTTGTAGAAATGCTCCTCCATCCAGTCGTTGAGCGGCAGGCCGATCGCCGCCGCAGGAATGCAACCGAGCACAATCTTGCCCCACAGCACCCAGGTGTCGCGACGGCCCTCCTTGCCCTTGCTGGGCGAGAACGGGTTGAGCTCGTGGAAAAACAGCACGCAGACGGCCAGAATGGCGCCGAGCTGAATCACGACCAGGAACATATTCCAGAACGTCTCGCTCACGTTCATCTTGACGAACTCGTCCACCAAGATCATGTGGCCCGTCGACGAAACGGGCAGCCATTCGGTGATGCCCTCGACCAGGCCCATGAAGGCAGATTTTAGAAGCTCGATAATATCCAAAGGGACCCCCTCGTTAGACACCCGCCGGTAGATGTTCTGCGGACGATGCGGGCGATGTCCCATTATCAACCGTTGGCGGTGCGACCGCGCCTACCCTTACCAAAAAACTCGCCCGTTCACAGAATTGCGAGCAGTTAAACCGAAATCCTTGGGTATAACTGCAACAAGATAAAGTGTCCGGCGGTCAACGCACCCGCGCCCGCCCGACGCACGAGCCCCGCGCCCGTGCGATAGACCAAGGAGGAAACCATGAACGAGGGTTACACCAAGGTATTTGTTTCACTCGACGGTACTGAGCAGCAGGATTTTGTGCTCGCACGCGCCATCAAGGTCGCCGCGAACAACGGCGCCAAGCTGATTATCGGCCACGTTATCGATTCCACGGCGCTCGAGAGCGCCGGCTCCTATCCGGTCGATTTGGTCAACGGTCTGGAGGAGGCCTTTAAGAACTCCATCGAAAAGCAGCTCGAAGAGGCCAAGGCCAATCCCGATATTCCCGAGGTCGAGGTCATGATACGCGCCGGTCGTATTCGCGAGACGCTCAAAGACGAGATGCTCGACGTGGTCAAGCCCGACCTGGTGCTCTGCGGCGCTCGCGGCCTGTCCTCGATCAAGTATGCGCTTCTGGGTTCGATTTCGACGTTCCTGCTGCGCAATACCGACTGCGACATTTTGGTCGTGAAGTAGGTTCCTTCCCGTCGGCGCAAGGCCTGCGGGGTTATCACGCCGACGTCCTCGCCGCTTCGCGGCTGCGGGATGTCGGCTTTGATAACCCCTCCCGGCCTTGCGCCTTCGTCACCGTACTTCAACGAGTTGGCTGATAAAAAATGGCGTGCCGCCCTGGTTGGGGCGGCACGTTTTGTTTGGGCGGACGTCTGCCGCGTGCGTTACTCGAAATATTGGAACTTATTCGTTGAGAAGGCGAACGTGACGACGAAGCCTTCGCTGGGCTCGGACGCTGCGGTGACGTCGATGCCCATCTTGGAGCATAGGCGCGCCACCAGGTAGAGGCCGATGCCCGTTGCGCGCTTGGTGGTGCGGCCGTTGTCGCCGGTAAAGCCCTTCTCGAACACGCGTGGCAGGTCTGCCGCACACACGCCGCAGCCGTTGTCCGCAACGGTGAGCTCGATGCGCTCGCTCGCCAGGCCCTCGTCCAGTAACGCGCCCGAAAACACGATCTTCGCGCCGTCCTCGCGCGCATATTTAATGCTGTTCTGAATGAGCTGGCCCAGGATAAACTCGAGCCATTTTTCGTCGGTAAAGACCTCGAAGTCGAGGTTCTCGCACACCGGAGCCACGTGCGCCGCAATGAGCTCGCGCGCGTTGGCCTTAATCGCACCCGTCACCAAGGTCTTAAGGTCCCAGCGGCGAATCAGGTAGTCGCGCTCCACGACTTCCGAGCGCGCGTAGTACAGCGCCTGGTCGATATAGCGTTCCACGCGAGCCAACTCGCGACCCAGGTCATCGACACGTGTTGGGTCATCTGCGCCGCCGTCGAGGTTTTCCAGAATCAGGTGAGCCGCCGCCAGGGGCAGCTTGGCCTCGTGGACCCAGCTCTCGATATAGTCGCGATAGTCTTCGGTCTGACGCCGGCCCTCGGCAACCTCGTCGCAGGCGGCTTTGCCCACCCGGCACAGGACCTCGTATTCGAGCTCGCCCTCGGCATAGGTCGGGCACTGGACCATCTCCTGTACCCATGCGGGGCTTTCCAGCTCCTCGGCCGCGCGCCCCAGCTGATGCAGAAAACGACGACGGCGCGCATATTCGATCACAATGCCCAGCATGCCAAAGATAAAGGACACACCGACCGCCACGACCACGATGGAAACGGGAGCACCGGCGACCGTCAGCACAAAGCAGCTCAGCAGCACGCCGCACGTCCACACGGCGACGGGAAGCAGCGCATCTTTAAAGAACTTGCCAAACGACATAGCCGGCCCCTAGACCGAATAGCCTTGGCCGCGATGCGTCGTCAAATACCCCTTGATGCCGATTTTTTCGAGCGTGGTGCGCAGGCGGTTGATGTTGACGGTAAGCGTGTTGTCGTCCACGAAGGCATCGGAGTCCCACAGGTCCTGCATGATGGCCGAGCGCGAAACGATCTTGCCCGCGCGGCTCAGAAGCAGCGAGAGGATACGCAGCTCATTTTTGGTGAGCTCGGTGCTAGTGCCGGTTTGCGTGTTGGTGACCATGGAGCGGGCGAGGTCGAGCTCCAATCCCTTGTGGACAAGCGTGCTGCGCTCGCCTGCCGCCGCGGTGCGACGCAGCAGTGCGTTGATGCGCGCCACGAGCACGCGCGCGCTATAGGGCTTGGGAACAAAGTCGTCCGCGCCGAGCGTCATGGACATGACCTCGTCGATCTCGGTCGTGCGCGACGTGAGGACGATGATGGGGACCTCGGATTCGTGACGGACTTCGTGGCAGATGTGCTGGCCGTCTTTGACGGGAAGCGTCAGGTCGAGCAGCACCAGGTCGGGCGCGGCGGCGAGAATATCGCGCGAAACGTGCTCGAACGATTCGCAGGCCTCGACCTCAAAACCGGCACGGGCAAGGATGTCGGCAAGCTCGCGACGGATAGGCTCGTCGTCCTCAACGACATAGATCAGCGCCATGGATTCCGCTCCCCTCTTGGTTGTCTTACTGCCATTATTGCCGCGAAGTCGCCGGTGCGCGCCTCGCGCGGCATTAAGGTGACAGAACTGTTCGCGAACGAAAGCTTCGAATCGCCCCTCGCTCGCAGCGGGCGCGGGGATCAAATGATTAAATAATCCCCGTCCCAGAAAAATCATTTAGCGGCGGGCGCGGAGCTTTTCGTAGCCTTCAGCGAAGAAGGCGACCGTGGCGGCGTCGGCCTCGGCAGCGTCCGTCTCGGTTGCGGGAACCACGCCGTGCTCGTCACTCACCAGGAACAGCGCGCCCTTGAGCTGTGCGGGAATGTCCACGCGCGTGACCGGGATGCCCTTGGTCTGGGCCAGCTGCTCGATGAGCGTCGCCGTGCCGCACAGGCACTCGTCCGTCGGCACCACAAAGGCAAGCTTGCCGTTGTTGACAGAAGCGAGCAGTTCGGGCGCCACGCCGGTCTCGTCGGCCTCGGAGCGGGCCTCGGCGGAACGGGCACGCAGCGCCTTGGCCGACGTATCGGCTAGCGGCTCGTACTCCCCCACCGTCATGGCAGCGTTGCCGTTGATGTCGATCACCAGCATGAGTACGCCGTCGCGCGCAGTGTAATCGCCCTCGGCAAGCGACCACTCAACGTGCTGTTTGGCCCAGCTGAGCATGTTATGGGTAAGCGGTTCGCCTTGCACCAGACGCTCGGACAGCGCGCGGATGTGGCGGTTGAGCATGGGCACCTTTTTGTTGGACATGCGCCAACGGCAGACAAGCGCGGGCTTGTCGAGCGTAAACTTCTCGACCGCCTCCTGATTGGCGCAAAAGTCCTCGTACGCACGCTGATCCTCGGCATTGCCAAACAGCTCGGCATCATCAATCTGGGGCATGGTCATACCTTTCGTGTTAGTCATTCCGTCCTCTTATACCAAAAAGACGGCCCTCCAAACGGAGCGACCGTCTTTTGCAGAGATTATTTTAGAAGCGAGGCGGTCCAAGGGACGAGATAACATCCCATCCTCCCCAGTCAACCTAACAGGTCGGCGAGGGTTGCCCAGGTGCCGTAGATTGCCGTGAAAGAGGAGCGACGCGTACTTGGGTACGCGAGCGACGAATGAGCGGCAAGGTGCGGTGGTTGGGCAAGCCGCAGCGCCACCTCCCTACTTAATGGCGGAAGTGGCGGGCACCCGTGAAAACCATCGCAATATTGTGCTCGTTGCAGGCCTGGATGCTCTCGTCGTCGCGCTTGGAGCCACCGGGCTGGATGATGCAGGTCACGCCGTGTGCGGCAAGCACGTCGACGTTGTCGCGGAACGGGAAGAACGCGTCACTTGCGCAGGCAAAGCCGCCCTTCTCCACGCCTTCGCGCTCGCAAAAGTCCTCGGCGCGTTCGCAGGCAAGCAGTGCGGAGTCAACGCGGTTGGGCTGACCCGGGCCCATGCCAATGCCGGCCTTGCCCTTGGAGACCAGAATGGCGTTGGACTTAACGCCCTTGCAGACCTTCCAGGCAAACTCGAGCTCGGCCATCTCAGCGTCGGTGGGCTTGCGGTCGGTGGGGAACGTAAAGGTCGCGGGATCCTCGGTCACGTGGTCGACCTCCTGCACCAGCATGCCGCCGTCGATGGAGCGCAGCTCCACCTGGGCACCGTGGTCCACGCCGCCGGTAGCCAGCACGCGCAGGTTGGGGCGCTTGGCCATGCGCTCGAGCGCCTCATCGGTGTAGCTCGGGGCGATGATGACCTCGACGAACTGCTTGTTCTGGTCGGCGAAGTGCTCAACCAGCTCAAAGGGAACCTCGCGGTTGCAGGCGATGATGCCGCCGAAGGCGCTCTTGGGATCGCAGGCGAAAGCGCGGTCGTAGGCGGCCGTGATATCCTCGGCAACGGCGGAACCGCAGGGGTTCTGATGCTTGAGGATCACGCAGGCCGGCTCGTCGAACTCGCGGACCAGGTTCCAGGCGGCATCGGCGTCCAGATAGTTGTTGTAGCTGAGCGGCTTGCCCTGGATCTGCTCGGAGCCCACAAGCGGGAACTGAGAGCTCGCGGTGTTCTCGCAGCCCTCGGCAAAGCGGTAGACCGTAGCCTTTTGCTGAGGATTCTCACCATAGCGCAGGTCGTCGACCTTCTCCAGCGAAATCTCGAGCTTGGCAGAGGTGTCCGCCACGTCGCTTGCCTGGGCGGCAAGCCAACGGGAGATAGCCGTGTCGTAGGCGGCGGTGGTCTGGTAGACCTTCACCTGCAGGCGACGACGGGTGGAAAGCGTGGTGCAGCCACCGGTCTCGCGCATCTCGGCCAGGACGGCATCATAGTCGGCCGGGTCGGAGATGACGGTAACGCTCGCGGCGTTCTTGGCGGCAGAGCGCAACATGGAGGGGCCACCGATGTCGATGTGCTCGATGGCATCCGCAAAGGTGACCTCGGGGTTGGCGACGGTCTTCTCGAACTCGTACAGGTTGACGACGACCAGGTCGATCAGCTTAATGCCGTGCTGGGCGGCCTCCTGCATGTGCTGCTCGGAATCGCGGCGGGCCAGCAGCGCGCCGTGAACCTTGGGGTGTAGGGTCTTAACGCGGCCGTCCATCATCTCGGGATAGCCCGTGAACTCCTCGATGGGGGTTACGGGAACGCCCGCGTCCTCGATGGCACGAGCCGTGCCGCCCGTAGAGATGATCTCGACGCCAAAGTCATCAACCAGCGTCCGTGCGAAATCGACGACACCCGTCTTATCGGTAACCGAGATCAACGCGCGTGCGATCTTCACATCAGATCCCATGCAGTCCTCCTGTCTGGTACGCCGCCGTGCTCTGTGAGTCGGTGATACGTCGATCTGCAGCGCTCGCGCAGCGGCATTGAAAATACTGATTTAATGTAGCGCATCGAGCGCATCGATGCACCCCGCAACGCACGGCTGTGCAGAAAAAGTTTGCGAGCGGAGGGGATGGACACGGCATCGGGCACGGTGAGTTCATGGAACACAGGGGCACCATAATTAGATGCCAATAGCGTGGTAGAACTGTGCTCGATATGCATCCGCAAAAGAAAGAGGCACCATGGTCTCGCGGGTTCTCTACCGACCGTTTGATACCGAAGACTTCGACGCCGTCGCGCTGATTCTGCAGCAGCTTTGGCATAACAATTCGGATAACGATGAGTACAACCGCCTCGAGGCCGCATGCGACCTCGCCTATTGCCTTTCGTCCTCGACGTTTTCGCAGGTTGCGGTAATTGACGGCGAGGCGCGCGGCATTGCGCTTGCACGCGCAGGACAGAGCCCCGGCGTCACTATCAACGAGCATTGGATGGATACCGAACGCGCGCTGCTTTCGCAGATGCGCGAACTGGAGCCCGATGCCTGCGCCGAGTATCTCTCGTTTGTGCGCGCAACCATCCGAACCAACAACCGCCTGCTCGAGAGCAGCCCATTGCCGCACGACAACGAAGTCACGCTGCTCGCCGTCGATCCCGATGTCCATGGCCTGGGCGTTGGCTCGGTGTTGCTCGATGCCGCTGTCTCGTACCTTTCCTCGCGCGGGGCGACAAGGGCGCACCTGTACACCGACTCCAACTGCTCGTGGAAGTTCTACGAGCTGCACGGCTTTAAGCGCACGGCCACGCACCGCGCCAACCGCGAAGAGCGTCGTCACGACATGCCGCGTGAAAGCTTCCTCTACGAACTCGATCTAACAGCCTAGCCCAAGCAGCCACACCTAGTCATTTAAGAACGTCCCCAATGACTGATCCCCAACGACTGGTCATTTAAGTCTGCCCCCAATGAGTAGCCTAGAGGGCCTGCAAATGGCTGTGGTCAAAAAACATCAAATATGAGTACTGTTACCTTTTTAGTAGCAGCGATTTGGGGCATTTTTGAGGCTTGTAGGCATGACGACCAGCTGCACGTGTTGACGTAGCTCCCCAAATGTTCAATAAAATGGGCTCCTAACGAGAAATACTCTCATTAGAAGCCCATTATTATGTGCAAACATATGCGACCATCGCAGCAACAGTACTCATATTTGGTATTTTTTGTCCACTGCCCCTAGCGCGAAGGTCCTCAGCGGAAAGTTTGGCCCGTTTCGATGCACAAAAATGGGATGAATCTTCCCTGGCAACCGCCCAGAAAGATCCACCCCAAAGCAAGCGCTCGCTAGAACGTTCCGCCGCCGCCTCCGCCGACGCCGCCACCGCCGCCACCGGAAAAGCCGCCGCCGCTGCCGCCGCTCGAGCTATCGGAACTCGAAGCCAGCTCGCGGATGGTCTCGTGGTACACATCGTTGAACGAATCGAGCGGGGACTCGTTGCCGTAGTGATGGTAATACCACCAGTAGCAGGGGTAGTTGTCGTAGAAATCGTCGCTGTTGCGCAGGTCCGCAGGCACGGCCTCGGCCAGCTGTCGCAGCACTTCTTTCGAAACGCCCAGGGCAACGCCCATCACCAGCAGTTTGTTCCACAAGATCAGGTCGCTGGGAATGGCCTCCTTCAGGCGCGTAAAGTCCTCAAGCCAATGCTTGAGCGCCTTGCAGCGAGCCGCCACCTCGGCGCCCTCCGGCGTGTAACGGCGGAAGGTGCAGCTCAGGACAAAGCCTACGATCGTAACGGGGATCGAGATCATAGCGGCACCGACGTTGGCGTCCGCAAAGTCGGTATAGAACAGAGAGCCCAGAATGCCAAAGACAATGATGATGCCGAGAACCAGGCCGGCCACCATCGCGATAGTGCCATCCGATGCAATAAGCTCGCGCGCCTCCAGCTTGCCCTTAACTGTGCTCTGATAGTCCTCGAGCTTGTCGCCAACAGATGTGGTGCGCTCGCTAGCGTACTCCTCCAGCTCGCTAAACGTGCGCGAACGGACTCCGTCCTTATCGGGCTTAACGCCAGCAAAGAAGACCTTGAGCACGTCGCGATCGATGCCGTCCTTCTTGGCAGCCTTCCAGGCCTCGTCGGTCACTGTGATGCGATACGTCTGCTCCTCTTTTTCGCGACGGAGCAGACCCTTCTTCTTGGTCTCGGTCGCTTCTTCCAGCTTGATCACGCGGTCGTCGGTGAGCTTCATAAGCGTGGCGATATATGCCTGATCGGGCACGTCGTTCCAGCTCATAAGAGCTGCAAGCACCGCGGGATGGTCGGCAGAGGGCACATCGCGGAAGTACTCGTCCTGGAAGAGCGGCTTGGGCTTGGGCCTGCGCAGCTTGAGCATCACGATCGCGCCGGTATAGGCAACCGCCACAACAACACACACCACGGCAATCGCGCTGGCAACCGCACGCGCGTGCTCACGGCGGGCGTTGGCCTCGTCGGCCCATTCCTTCTCTTCGCTCAGGATCGTTGACATGTGCTCTTCGCCCGAGGCGGCAAGCTGCGGCACCCAATCGCTGGGGAAAGCGATGCGCGCCTCGGCGAATTCGCCCTGATGCACGCAGGGAATGGTATAGGTGACCATGGGCTCGTCCTCATCGAGCGACACGTCGCCCGTCAGCGGACCGTGGCCCCATGCGCGGAAGTTGTCGCCCTTGACGGCCGCCGTCCCGGCAGCGGCATTTGCGAAGTGAACTTCCATCTCGACGTCATCGGAATCCGCCGACCAGCCGTCGCCGACGAATTTCCAGTAAAGCTCGGCGGTATCGGCCCAGTTCATGACCGCACCGGTCATGGAATAACTCACGTAGTAGATTGCACTGTCGCCGCTCTCGTGAGGGCTGAACACCTTAATCCTTACGCCGTCGTCGGACTGTTCCACCGTGTAAACGCCGTCGTCGCCTTTATTTGCGCTGTCGACCTTGTTAAACGCAGTGTCGTCTTCCTCGACGCTCAGCACATTGACGACCACCGAGCCGCCTTGCTGGTTAGAGCCTGTATTGATATCCCAATACACGCCGTTAATGTCATCGTCGAAATCGAACTGGCGTCCCTCGACAACGGTCAGCGAGCCATCGGCCTCAACCGTGGCACCGATATAGGTTTGGCTCATGGAGTAGCCGTCGGCGTGCGCGACGGCAGGCAGCAGCAACAACGCAAGCGCGACGAGTGCGCAGACGGAAGCGAACCGCGCAAACAGGCGGCGCTGCCGACAGGGCTGGGCAACGGGGGCGTTCATAGGCACATCCTTTGTCTGTGGTACCAGTAGCGTCATTGTCCCACGTTTGCGAGTTCATGTGACGAACATCTAGGTCAGCGGAGCGTCAAAACGGGACAAAAGTCACACCCGCCGCCGGCACCTGGGGACGTTCCTTATCTGCCGGCAATCTGGGACACTCCTTGGCATAGCCCGCTCCGGCAATAGATACCACTTCATAGCTCCATCACAGGTGTAGCGGCTTTGTGTGGGCGCGGCATGCGCTGATTGAGCCGCCAGTTGAGGGGCATAAAGCAGTTGAGCGAAAACGGTTTGCCCCTTTGCCGTCCGCTTGAGGATCATGTCCCCCTTTTCCGCGGAAACCCCGGCAGTTGCGAAGAGCTGCTGGGGTTTCTGTCGTTTGTGAGGCTAAGTCGGTACGCAGCGATCGAGACCTTGAGCCGCAAACCCACCGTGCGCAATGCGCACCGCCGCCAACTTGTGAGCGCGGCAACGCCTTCCCTGCCAAGCCCCGCGCTATACTCGTCCGCATGGATATCAAAACACGCAACATAGCAACGCCCGCCGCGGACGCGCCAGCGACGCCACCCGCCTCCGCCCCCGCGCCCGTCGTGGGGCGCTTCGCCCCGTCGCCCTCGGGCCGCATGCACCTGGGCAACGTGTTCAGCTGCCTGTGCGCGTGGCTTTCGGCCCGCAGCCAGGGCGGCAGCATCGTGTTGCGCATCGAGGACCTGGACGATCGCTGCAAGCGCCCGGAACTTGCCGCCCAATTGATTGACGACCTAGCCTGGCTGGGGCTTGAGTGGGACGAAGGCCCCTACTACCAGCACGATCGCCTGGACTTGTACGAGGACGCCCTGCACCAGCTGCAAGACGCCGGCCTCACCTATCCCTGCTTTTGCACGCGCGCCGAGCTCCACACCGCAAGCGCGCCGCACGCGAGCGACGGCACGCCCATCTACCGCGGCGCCTGCCGAGGCCTTTCTGCCGAGGAGGTTGCCCGCCGCAGCATCCTGCGCGCTCCGGCCACGCGTCTGCGTGTGCCCGACGTCGACGACCTCGCCGGCGACGTGATCGAATTCGTGGACCGCACGTACGGAGCCCAATGCGAGGCACTCGCCACCGAGTGCGGCGACTTTTTGGTGCGCCGCAGCGACGGCGTGTTTGCCTATCAGCTGGCCGTGGTGGTCGACGACGCTGCCATGGGCGTCACCGAGATCGTACGCGGATGCGACCTGCTTGGTTCCACGACGCGCCAGATCTATCTGCAACATCTGCTGGGACTGCCCACACCGCGCTACGCGCACATTCCGCTGCTCATGTCGCCGGACGGCCGCCGCCTTTCCAAGCGCGATTGCGATCTGGACCTGGGCGAGCTCCGCACCCGCTTTGGCACACCCGAGGCACTGTTGGGATGGCTCGCCGGGCAAACAGGCATCGCGCCGGACACCACGCCGCGTACCGCCGAGCAGCTGGTCGAGCACTTTAGCTGGGACGTCATCCGCGCGCATCGGGAGAACATCACTGTAACGGTCGAGTAGCCAGCCACCCCGCCTCTACGCAACATCCCAGGACTGGAGTTCGTCGCCCAAGCGAACGATGCAGTCGTAGAGCACGGCGTGGCGCTCGGCCGGGTTGGCATCCCGATGGAAATGCCCGTAATACCAGCACTTGTAATCCAAGCGGTCTTCCAGCTCATCGAAAAATGCCGTAAGCCGATCAACGGCGGGGTAATTCCAGCCGGGTGCCGGATAAAGCGTGGGCGAAAGCATGCGCGTAGAGCAGGTGTGGGTGACCACGTAGTCGACCTTCCAACCCACGCTGTCGAGCTTTGCCCGCGCCTCCTCAAAGTTGCGCTCGTCCGGCAGTTCCTGCGGCCACCAGCTGGAATAGGGAATGCGGTATTCTTTGTCCACGCTCGTGGCGCCGCCCATGGTAAAGATCGTTGAGCCGTCGAGCTCAAAAACCTCGCCGCGCGTCAGGCGCCGTATGGGGGAGGTATCCGACAGACGCTGCGTCAGCCCACCGTGCCACAGCTCCATGGGACGCTCCGCCCAGTGATCGAAACGCTCGTGGTTGCCGTCGACGAACAGCACGGTATAGGGGCGCGACTCCAGCCAAGCGATGTCGGCACATTCCTCGGCAGAGAAATCCCAGGGAAAGCCAAAGTCGCCCGCGATAATCAGATAGTCGTCGCTCGTCAGGCTATCCCCAAGGTCCCAATCGCGCAGCTTTTGCATGTCGAGGCCGCCATGAATATCGCCCGTCACATAGACTGTCATCGGATCACCACTTCCCTCTTATAGGTTTCGAGATCGTGCTCGACCTGCTCATCGCCCGTGGCGTTGACCCACCACGGCCACTTAACGCACTGCACCAGCTCGTCTACCTGCGCAAACCATAACTTGAGCTCATCCAAACTTACCGGGGCGTAACCGTTGGCGTCCACGCCCACGTCATAGCGCAGCAGTCCCTGCCGAAGGTTGAACTTGTTGTACGCGCCGCCGCAGCTGTGGATATGTCCGTGCAGATGCCAGCCACCGTGCGACATGCCCTGCCAATCGACCATGGGATAGTGGCTCAGCACGATTTTTTGACGGTCGATCTTGAGCACGCAAATGGGCGGCTCGACGATAAAAGCATCCGCCACCGCAGGCTGCGTCCAGTCTTTGTCATGGTTGCCGGGCAGCAGATGGACGCGCTTGCATGCAATGCTTTTGCGCAGCTCGTAGGCATCTTGGACCGTCATCTTAAAGCTGAAGTCACCCAAAATGTAAAGCTCGTCATCCGCAGCGACCTTGCTATTAATGCTAGCGACCATGGCGTCGTTCATCTGCCCAACAGTCGACCAAGGCCTGTCGGCGAGCCGCAGCATGTTCTCGTGCCCAAAGTGGGTATCGCTGGTAAACCAGATCATGGGGACCTCCTAACGCTGCGGGGCATCCATCCCTTAGGGCTTACCCTTCGTTCTTCCATCCAAACGGGTCAAACACCCAAAAAGCTAGATCGAGCACGCCGCCGGTCATCATGGCGCCGGCAAGAGCCATGCAAACGTGTAGAGAGCTGGCGCTTCGAAGCACGTCAAATGGCCCCAAAACAGCCAGCAGCGCGACCGCTGCACCGGCAAGGCACAGCGTGAGACACGGCCCCGCGTCCTTGACGCATTTCTTTGCGAGATGCTTGGTGTTGTCACTCATCGATTTCGAGCTCCTTAGAGGGTCGTTGTTCAGGTACGTGCCGTCGCGGCAGAGCAGGACGGCAGGTTAAGTGTCCCACGCCACGCGGACACAGCTGAAAGCCCTCGCTCAAATAACAGCGCGCCGCAGGATTCGTATCACCTGCGGCGCGCCGAAAATGATCCGCTTTCCTTCGTCCCCAACGGATCAGCTGAGTTGGTGCCGCTCGACGGAGAGGAAGAAGCCGGCGGCGTCACGAACTGCGGCAATGTCGCTAGGCATAGGAAACAGACGCGCTCTAAACGCCCTAAGCCCCAAGCCTACCCATTAAGAAATCGACTGCTGAAACGATTTTGATGCCGTCAATATCGGTCGGATGACTTCCCCGGCGAACGACGATGATCTTCTCGTAACCGCCGGTAATCTTCTCGAGCGACCTGAGCTCAAATGGACGCAGCTCGCGCTTACGCGTCGCCTCCTCGTCAATCGACTCCGTGACCTGAATAAACTTACGATCCGAGCCGTCGCCGATTGCAACAAAGTCGATTTCAGCATCTCGAAGATGACCTGTGAAGACTCGGTATCCGTCATAGACAAGGCGATTGTAAACGGCATTTTCGAGAACACGCCCACTGTCGCTGCCGCGATACCCATCCAAGAAAGCTCGAAGCCCCAGATCCTCAATGTAGAACTTGCCACCGGTCTTCAAAATGTCCCGACCCTTAATATCAAATCGGCGCGCATGCGAAAAGATATAGGTCTCCTCAAGGGCGGATACACAAGTGTCCACAACGCCATGCGAGGATTTCAGCCCGTTCTCCGCCAGCGTTCCAACGATCTTATTAATTGATGTCGGGTTTGAAATGTTATCGGCTAAGTAGGATGTAACGCGGTCGAGCACGCCCTTGCTTGTCACCGATCTCCTGCCCCGACGGGCTTCGCGAGCCAAAATGTCGCGCCCGACGATTGTCTGGTACGTGCTCCAGATGTAGTCCTTCATTTCCTGTTCCGGCAGCTTTGAGGCGGCAAGGAACGGCAGACCTCCAAACATTAAATAACGGTCGAGAAGATCGTCGAGCGCAACGATGTCCTCCCGGCCAAAAACAGCAAGCCTATTCGTGACGTCAGTCGGACCAAGAAAGTTGACATATTCCGAAAAAGCGAGCGGATGCATCCGAATCTCGACATACCTGCCCGAGATTAAGGTCGCAATCTCAGACGACAGGAGAAAAGCATTCGAACCAGTAACATATATATCGCAGTCCCGGTCGACACGAAGTGCGTTAATCGCCTTCTCCCATCCGGCAACCTCCTGAAGCTCGTCGAAGAAGAGATAGCACCTCTTGCCCGCAGGCATTAGGCCGTCGACGTGGCGGTAAAGCTCTCGCCAATCACGCACGCCCTCCAGCTCAAACGACTCCATCTTAAAGGTCAAAAGACATTCGGATGGAACGCCGTTATCCTCCAGATGTTTGCGCATCATGTCCAGAAGCGTCGATTTGCCACAACGGCGCATACCCGTTACGACCTTGATGACATCCGCATCACGAAAGGCGATCAACTTTTCGAGATATCGATTTCTAGGAACCATCCGTTTATCCATCGCCCGCCCCAATCTGCAAGTTTTTCTCACAGCATGACAAGAACTTGCGAGTTTTGCAAGTTTTTCTTACGTAGCGACAAGAACTTGCAAAATCTCCTCGGAGTCATTTGCGGTCGGATTCTGGCGAGGCCATGCAAAGCAGCAGGCCACGTGGCAACAACCAATGCCAACTCTTTACAGAGCCTCTGCCCCATTAGCATCCCCATGCCACCTCGCCCCTCTTGAATGCAACAAATCTAGGTAGATGTCCCCGAGCCAACAAACGCAACCATACGTCCGATGTAAAGCCCGCAAGTTAATTACCTCCCACCTATCGTGTTGGCGCCTCGACCGCCATAGACGTCAAATACCCCGCCAGGCACCTGCCTCAAAATACTGCAGCAAGAAATGACGACGCGACGCAGTTCGATGTCCCCCATGTGTATCGTCTTGACAAATGGATTCTTTTATAAGAGCTGGCCGCATTGAGACAAATCCAATAGAATGAATCTTTGCATTTTTGTCACGCACGTTCGAAGGGAGTCAAAGTGAAGGCAGCCTCTTTCTTCAGCGGAATCGGCGGTATTGACCTCGGCTTCGAGCGTGCCGGCGTTGAAATCGTCTTCCAAAGCGAAATCAATAATTTTTCGCGGGCAGTGCTACAAAAGCACTGGCCGGATGTCCAGCTAGCAGGAGATATCAATGAAGTCCAACCCGAAAGCATCCCCCAAGCAGAAGTCTATTTCGGAGGATTCCCCTGCCAAGACCTTTCGCTTGCCAACCAAGGAAAACGCCTCGGTCTTGCCGGATCGCGAAGCGGACTCTTCTTTAAGTTCGCAGAACTCGTCGCTGCCGCAAAGCCTCGATGGATTTTTATCGAAAACGTTCCCGGACTCCTCAACTCAAACAACGGAGAAGATTTCAGAGCCCTGCTCACCAAATTGGATGAGCTCGGGTATTGCGTATCATGGCGAGTACTGGACGCAAAATACTTTGGAACACCCCAACGACGTCGCCGCGTCTATATTGTCGGAAGTCTTGGAAACTTCGGCTCCGCTGAGGTACTTTTTGGACAAGGAGCAGCTCGAATCTCTTCTAAATCGCGCAGAAGCACGGACCACGCCTATGCCCCAGGACTTGAAAAAGAGCATCGAGTCTCAGATTACTACTCTATCCAACACGCCGGGATTGGCAGAAAACCTTCAGCGGGCCCGCAAGCAAAAGGATATAGAAACGACGGAGAAACTTACACTTGCGATTCAAGAGGAAGCTCCGACGCTATTTGTCAGACGCATGCTTCCTTTAGAGTACGAGAGACTCCAGGGATTTCCGGACGACTGGACTCTCGTAGATGGACAGCTCTAGGAAACGCTGTCTGCGTGCCCGTTATAGAATGGATTGCGCGCCGTATCGTCGAGGTCGATAAGGCTCAGAACAGCTAGAACGGAATGTCAATCCTTTCATTTTCAAGACTGCAGAATTGCCCCTGAAATGCCTCCAGAGTCGGTTGTCCTTGGTTGATTAGTGCTTGAACAAACGTCTGGTAGTTCGTATACAGCGTCCGGTCTTCATCGATTGTCAATGGAATGGGGCCGTCCTCAACAGAGCGGCTCTTATCCTCTTTAAAGGCGAGAAGAGCCAACGTCCAGTTGTAATCCTTCAAATCAGGCAGATTCACTGACTCTAGTCGCTCCATAAGATAGTCATAGAGCAGTGTGCCCACACAAAACGCAATCCCAAGGCCTTTCCATGTCTTCATGGCGATATTGCCCTTGATTAGAAATTGCTCTTGTTGTCTTCTCCAAGCATTGGTGACCAAAGTATTTGCAGTAGTTTCGGCACGCAGCTGCTCATTCGTCCTCTCGTTTTCAGTCATGTTTTTCCATTTGCGAACACGCTGAGTAATTTTGCCGGTATCCGATGTTTCTCCACCGCCTTGCATTTCAAGAACAAGTCGATTAGGGCCAGATGTCGACGACTCCCCGCTGCGCGTGGTAATTATAAAATCAGCATGATATGCACTGCCCTTACTCACTCGAAGGGACTCTTCTCGTTTGACGCAGATGTCAGACGGGTCAATGCCCCCATCAAATATATGCTGCGCAGCCATGGTTAGTATTTTCTTTTGATGCGAACAAAGCGGGAGATCTTTTTTGGTGGAGCACAATCTCTCCGAACACGATATCCAAAGCACTCCGTCCTGATCCCTTACCGAACAGACCGGCTCGTTTTTTGCTTTAAGCTTCTTGCACGTATTACCGCCGGAGAAGGGGCAGTGCGGAACCGGCTCTTCCGGGCTCCATCCGGCATATGGAATATCTATGGGGTGAATGGGCGTCAAAGCGTCTGTTCTTTGACCATAATACTCTGCAACTCTCGTACTCATTTCCCATCCAATCGTAATGCTAGGTAGCTGGATAAAGGATGCTTTCAGCCAAGCGGTACACAGTCACACCATTAATGGTATAGCTGCAATTCAATTCTAATTAACCCCTTAAACACCATATCGTTGTGGTATTCAATAAAATCTGGTCTTGGGCTCGATTGTTTAGGCAATGTAATTCGCTCGCCGCTATAACGCCACAAGAACTCGTCCTCGGCAGCCCCATGTCCAACCACACTCGACACCACAATCTTGAAATCCTTCGTTATGGTAATAAGTCCCTGGTCAAATGCCTTATCGTGCAGCGCGTTCAACAGCAATCCGTTATCTGGCGCCAGGCGCTCGGTCCGGGGATCAGCCACGTTCCAGGGCTTGATATGACTTGCAACCAGTAACGTCGGGTTCGATAGGCCCGTTAAACAACACCGCGAGCGATAATTAACGAGCAGCGTATTACGAAAGAACTGTTGGTTAACACGCGCTGAGATTATTGCCTCACGCTCTTGCCCCTCAGGCAAATCGATGCCAATTGCCTCTTTCAGCTCTCTGCTCATCGAATTATCAGAGTTAAGCTGGTCAAAAAATGCGCCCGCCGCTTCCTCGACCAACCTATCGCCGCTCGATGAATACTCTGCCCAAACCAATCTATCCATCTTGCTGGCATTAACCATGCCCACCTTGCCGCGTGCTCGACGCCGGTCGTCTAACGAGGCGAGGTTCCATATCTTTAAGGAAACCGCCGCCGGCGTTCTGCCGATGGCATGTGCCAGCGTCTGTATATCTTCGCCTTTGTCATCGATAAGCCTTGCAGGCAGGGCGAGATATAAAAACAGCGCCGCAAGGGTTTCTTCCCTCGACCAGTTTTTTCTTCGCTCCGCCACACCAATCATCTCACTCGCACGTTGTTCGCTCGATAAAACCAGGATAATCCAAGTCGATGGTTCCTATCGTAGTCAAAGCGCCCATTATCAATTCGCCTTTGCAACATCCCGTCGCAGCACGGGACTCAAATTATGTAACGCTAATTTCGCCGGCGCGGACATGACAATCACAGCATGTTTTTACGTTTCAGCGCTCATTTAAAACTGTCTTGCGGCATTCCTAACAGCCATCTCCAATGCGGCAGGCGTCTTGTACTTCACCATGTCCTCCGTTTCGCATTACCCGTTTAGCACCATCAGCAAAGGCCTCATGAGCTCGCGTCTTTTGGCGGTTTTAGAGTTCTCCTTTACGAGATCTTTCAGCCGCTGCGTATCGAGCCCGCGTCCAAGCGCGTCGTGATAGGCATTAATAATTAATGAGGGGTCCTCGCAATCGAGGCAAAGATCAACAAGCGTGCGCTCGGGCTTGGTTACCGGCAGGCCGTCGAGCCAAACGATGTCCTGCTCAGCGATCTCGCGCTTTACAAAAGAAAGGGATTCGTTTCTTGTATTGATACGCGTGGGCGCGGTCATCCTGTAGGGGGACAGATAGAAATCGCCCATTTGCTGCAGGTTCGCCGCCGTCGTACCGCTCACGGCGATGCCATCCCACTGGCGTTTTCTCTCCCACGCGCAAAGGGAGGGATTGGTGAGCTTCCAAAAAGCGTTGAGCTCGTCGGTATCTCGGCACTGTGTGCCCAACATCCGGTAGGCGCCGTGGCATATCCGTTCAAGACGCCCCGCACGGCATGAGTGTGCCAGCGCATCTCGAGAGATGTCCATGCGAGCCGCTTGTTGAGCTGTGGTGAACACGCCCTCCCTCTCGGAAAGCTCTCTTATCGCCGTTATGTTGCTAAAGTACTTCATGTTGCAATTGCAGGATATTTTCATACTTTTGCAACGTGATTTTAATTCCTTATGATCGAAGCGCTTTGTTTATCCTATGTCTGACGCCGTTTTGCACCGGTACCCCATCCCCCGCTATCGAGGTCTAATACTTTTCCGCGAAGTGAACGTCTGTTTTAGGACCCCTGAAGCATCCGCATTTTTCGTCGGCAAAATCGCAGGATTCCAGTATCGAAACCGCAGGAAACGATGCCCTTAAAGTGTCTATGCTTCGGGGGTCCGATTTAGCTCGTTCACTTCTCGGAAAAGTATTAGACCTCGCTGCTAGCCACCCAGAAGAACACCTCTCCCTTCCCCACTGCCACCCAAAAACTCATCCAACATTAATCTTGGCTCAAGAATCGCTTAATCTATAACCTGCACTATAGAGTTCGACCAAGGGCGGGGCGGCGCCGCGCGACGCAGGCCGCCGAACGCAACGCTCGCGCCCGGGCAAATCGCCCGGCGTCGCGCCCATCGAACGAAAGGAAAGGTCATGGACGACCTCGAAAAAGTTGAAACTATCCGCACCAAGTGCAACGTGAGCTACACCGATGCCAAGGCCGCGCTCGACGCTGCCGACGGCAACGTTTTGGATGCCATCATTTGGCTCGAGTCGCAGGGCAAGACCCAGACCACGTCGGCGCATGCCGCCACCGAGTCCGCGCCAGTCGATGAGCCCTCTGCCGAGATGGTCGCCGCGCAGGTCGCTTACGAAAAGTCGAGCGAAAAGACCGACTTCTCCAAGAAGATGGACAGCGTGTGGGAGTACCTCAAAAAGCTCTTCCGCCTGAGTCTGGACACCAAGTTTATCGCCACGCGCCGCGATGCGATCATCCTCAACATCCCCATCCTGATCCCCATCGTCGCGCTGTTTGCCTGGGGCGCCACGATATGGCTGATGCTGATTGGCCTGTTCTTTGGCATGCGCTACCGCATCGACAGCGACGGCGACGTGCCCGGCAGCATCAACAACCTTATGGATAGCGCTGCCAATGCCGCGGACGACATCAAGCAAAATCTGAACGACGACAAGTAATCGCAGACGGGGGCACGTATGGCACGGATCCTGATTGTAGAGGACGAGGAGAAAATCGCCCGCTTTGTGACGCTCGAGCTGGAGCACGAGGGCTACCAGGTGGAGCACGCCGCCGATGGCCGCACCGCCGTTGACCTAGCGCTGGAGCGCGACTACGATCTGATTCTGCTCGATGTACTGCTGCCGCAGCTCAACGGCATGGAGGTGCTGCGGCGTGTCCGCAAGCACAAGGATGTGCCGGTGATCATGGTCACCGCGCGCGATGCCGTGATGGACAAGGTGGCCGGGCTCGACGCCGGTGCTGACGATTACCTGACCAAGCCGTTTGCCATTGAGGAGCTGTTCGCACGGATCCGCGTGGCGCTAAAGCGCTCGGAGGCTGTGCGGACGGCTTCGGGCGTTGGCGGCGTTGGGGCGGGCGGTGCGGGCGGGTGCGCCGTTGCGATACCCCCAGCTGGCGACTCGGCCAAGACCTCTGCCTCGCCCTCCCCCACCGCGCTCACCGTGGGCTCGGTTGCGCTCGATCCCGACCGCCGCGAAGTCACGGTCGGCGGCTCGCCCATCGTGCTGACCGCCCGCGAGTTCGATGTCCTCGCCCTGCTTATGACGCATGCCGGCACCGTGCTCACGCGCGAGCGCATTGCGCACGAGGCGCTAGGCTACGACTATGTGGGCGACACCAACAACGTCGACGTGCACATCGCGCACCTGCGTGCCAAGATCGAAGACGCCGGCGGTGCCCGCATCATCCAGACCGTGCGCGGGGTGGGCTATGTCTGCCGCGCGTAACGACGAGGCTAAGCGCGTCACCTCCATCGCCCGCGCCATCAACTGGAGCTATATGTGGCGCCGCTTGGTGAGCTACGTCTGGCTGGATCTGTTACTGCTGCTTGTTGCGGCGGCGATCCTCGTCTATGGCTACAACCAGACGCTGCCCGATGGCGCGTTTACCGCGGGATGGATCCCCAGCGCCAGCGTTCACGGCATGTCACTGACGCCCGCGCGCGGCTGGGACCTGACAACGCTCACCTATACCGTCGAGTTTGCGCGCACCACCAAGACCTTCCCCCTCGCGCAGGACCTCGTCGCGCTATGGCCTCTCTACCTTGTCGTTGTGGGTTGGCAGGTCATCAGCGTGCTCAACATGCTCGGCGGCGCCCGCCGCGTGCGCCGCACTATGGCGCCGCTCAACGACCTGGCCTTGCGTGTGGACGAGCTCGGCCGCATGCAGCTCGCCGGCGGCAAGATGGAAACGCTGGAGCAGGCCATCGAGCGCGCAAGCGTCGACTCGCCGAGCGTCACCACCGGCGACGCCGACCTGGCGAGCATCGAGGTCGCACTCAACCGCCTGCTGCGCCAGATGCAAGAGGCAAAGCTGCAGCAGATGCGCTTTGTCAACGATGCGAGTCACGAGCTGCGCACGCCCATCGCGGTGATTCAGGGTTACGTGAACATGCTCGACCGCTGGGGCAAAGACGACCCGGACGTGCTGGCAGAATCCATCACCTCGCTCAAAGCCGAAAGCGAGCATATGCAGGAGCTCGTGGAGCAGCTGCTGTTTTTGGCACGCGGCGATGCCGGGCGCACGGTCCTGCGGCGTGCGAATACCAACCTGGCCGCACTGGTCGGCGAGGTATGCGAGGAATCGCAGATGATCGATGCCGCGCACACATATCGACTGGCGTACGATGCCGCACTTACCAGCGACCCGCGCTGCGACGCGCCCGTTGACGTGGCGCTCGTGAAGCAGGCTCTGCGCGTGATCGTGCAGAACGCCGCCAAGTATTCGGACGCGGGCACATCCATCTCGTTTGGCGTGACGCCGGATGCGGGCGCGGGCACGATCGACATAAGTGTTGAGGACGAGGGTATCGGCATGAACCAGGAATCCGCAGCTCACGCGTTTGAACGGTTCTATCGCGCCGACAACGCACGCGATGCCGGCGCGCAGGGCTCGGGTCTGGGGCTCGCCATTGCCAAGTGGATCGTCGACAGCCATGGCGGTGTCATCGGCGTGACCTCAGTCGAGGGCGTCGGCAGCCGCTTTACGATTCGCCTGCCGCGGTAGGGGCGTCTCTCACGAATCGAAGGTGAATGCTTTTCCGCGAAGTGAACGACCTATTTTGGACCCCCGAAGCATCCACACTTTTTGACGCCAAAACCGCAGGAAAAACCTTACGAAACCGCAGGAAACGGTGCCTCCAAAGTGTCGATGCTCCAGGGGTCCGATTTCACTCGTTCACTTCGCGGAAAAGCATTCACCTTCGTTTTACGGCAGCCCGTCAGTCACCCTCTCGGCATTAAAAATGGGGTAAGGCCACGTGGCCTTACCCCATTTTTCGTTAGCTATAGCAGCCTGTGCGCTACTCGCGGCACAGGTGCACGGCGAAGCCGGCGAACTCGCGCTTAAAGTACACGAGCTTGGTGCCGCCGTCGGGCAGCAGCACGCGCGACTCCTCGTTGACCTCGAGTCCGCGCTCGGCAAACCACTTCTCGGCCGCATCGATGTCGTTGACGGCAAAGCCAATGTGGCCCTTGGTGCCACGACCATTCTGCTTCATGACCTCGATCAGCGAATCGTTAAAGTACGAAACCGGGGTCTCAATAACGGGCAGGCCCATCATCGTCGAGAACAGCTCCGCGATCTCCAAGGCATCTGCCGGGTCGGTGGCGTTAATGCCCACATGGGCAACGCGCATGCCAAAGAGCTCGACCGGATTGGCGTTCTGCTCATTCATACAGGCAGCGCCTACTGAGCCATAACGTCGAGAACGGCCTTCTCGGCAGCGACGCGGTTCATGCCGGTCATGAAGGGCACGCCACTCACGTACGGGCAGGTGAGGCCCTCGGGGGCAACGGTGGTGGCGATCAGCAGGTCGGCGCCCTCGTCGCAGTAGTCCTTGGCCTCGGAGATGGCGCACTGCACGATCTCGTACTTGTCGGCGTAACCGTTGGCGTCGAGCAGGGTGGCGACCTTCTGGGCAACAAGCGTGGAAGTAGCAGCGCCAGCACCGCAAGCCAAAACGATCTTCTTCATAGGTAGTGTCTCCCTTCATGGTTTACTTTAGGTAAGTGTACCGCAGCGAGCGATGGCACTCAGCCTCGATGAGCTTTTATGCCAGTTTGCTTGTGCGCTGCGTATAATACATCTAGTACGTGTTGTCATACCGCTCGCGCTACGAGCGACTAAGGACCCTAACATGCCCGATTCCCGCACACTCTGGACCGCCGTCGTTATCATCTGCATCGGCGTGTCGGTGTTCTTTAGCGTCAAAAAACGCACCACGTTCAAGCGTCTGCAGCAGCTTATGGCTGCCAAGCAGTGGGACGAGTTCGATCGTTTGCTCGACGGCAAACTCACCAGCATGCTGTACCCGCGCTACAACCGCGACTACCTGCGTCTGAACTCCTATCTGCTGCGCGAGGACCACGAGCGTGCCAGCGAGATGTTCGACCTGCTGCTGGGACTCAACCTGCCCAAGATGCAGCGCGTCGACCTGGTGATCAAGGCCTTTAACTACTACGTTGGCCAGGAGGACCGCAAAAAGTCCAAGGAGCTGCTGCACGAAATCAAGGGCTTTGAGGGCGGTCAGGCCGAGGCGGTCACGCACGAGTGCCAGCTGATGTACGACACGATGATCCTCAAGCGTCACAACGACATTCCCGAACTGGAGCGCATGCTCAAGGAAGCCGGCGACGACCCGGTCAAGCGCTGCCGCCTGGAGTATCTGCTGGCCCTGCAGTACCAAAACAAGGGCGACGAAGCCAAGTTCCAGGAGTTCCTGGAGAAGTCGGGCCAACACTCGATGGCAGTCAACGCGTAACGGACGGCTTGTGCTAGACTTCTAGTCTCACGGGGGCGTGGCGGAATTGGCATACGCAGGAGACTTAAAATCTCTCGCCGCAAGGATTGTGGGTTCGAGTCCCACCGCCCCTACCATATGGAGCTTACTAGCCCGTGTCCCCCAGGGATGCGGGCTCGTTTCCTTTAGGTGCCGGTGGGACTCGAACCCGCGAGGGGGCGAGCGTCAAGCGGGCGCACAGCGTCCGTAGCGAGCCGGCGAGGGCGCCAGCAGGCGACCGAAGCCGGTGCGGATTTGCGCAGCAAATACGCAGACGTCCCACCGCCCCTACCATGTGATTGCTTGCGAGCTCGCATCCCTTTGAGGTGCGGGCTCGTTTCTTTTGGATGCCGATACAAATGGTGAGTTGCGGTGGAATAGGGACTGTTTGGTGCCCGAAAGGGCGATTTTAGTCCGTATTTCACCGCAACTTATTGGAAGGCGCTGAGGCTCGGGGTCCAGCCGATGGTGGGTAGCTCGCCGTCAAGAACCTCGTTAATGGTGGCGGCCATGCCGGCAAGCAGGCTGTTCTCGCTTACGGTGAGCGTGTCGTAGCCGCCGGCTCGCATAAGCTCGCGAATCACCACGGCACCAGCCAAGATCACGCCCGCGCGTTTGGGCTGTACACCCGGTAGCGCGGCGATGCCTTCCGCGTCCAACACAGACATGCGCTCGATAGCGGCCGAGACCTGCTCCAGCGACAGCTCGCGTAGGTGCACAAAGCTCGAATCGTACGGTTCCAGCTCGTGGACCAGAGCCACCAGCGTAGTCACCGTGCCGCCCACCGCGACTAAGCGTTCGGCGCGCTCAAAGTCGACAGGCAGGCCCTCAAAATAGGCGGCGAACTGCTCGCCTGCCCACGCGGCAGCGGCAGCAAGCTCGCCATCCGCGGGCGGCAACGCGGAGAAAAAGCGCTCCGTCACGCGACGGCAACCGATGTCCAGCGAGCGCGTTCCCTCCAGCGCAAAGACGCTGCGCTCCGGAGCGTATACGCCCGTCGCGAGCTCCGTGGAGCCGCCGCCCGAATCCGCGACGATGATGCGCTCGCCGGCAAAGTCGTGCGCCACGCCAAAAAATGTCAGGCGCGCCTCGACCTCGCCCGGAATCACCTGTGGTTTGAGCCCCAACTCGCGCAGGCCGTCCAGCAGCAGCGCGGCATTGGACGCATCGCGCGCGGCACTCGTGCACGTGGTGCAGACGCACGCGGCCCCAAAGGCACGCGCCTCATCCACAAACATACGACACGCATCGAGCACACGCTCAACGGCCGCCTCGCAAAAGCGGCCCGTCGCGTCCACGCCCTCGCCCAGGTCGGTAATCTCGGTATGCTTGGACGATTCCACAATCGCCCCGGCCTCGACCTGGGCCAACACCAGTCGCGACGACACCGTTCCCAGGTCGATCGCGGCCACCTTATAGCGTTTGCAATTTGTCATTGCGGGTTCCCCTCCGGGCGCTATTTGCCGTTGGACACGACCGTCTGACCCTCGACGCCGTTAAACCCAAACAGCATGTCGAGCGCCTGGATGTACCACGGCGCGTCCTTGCCGACTTCTTCGATTTCCTTGGCCACTTCGCTGGCCTTCTTGGCGTTTGAGGACTTTTTGGTCGACGACGAGTCCGAATCGTCGTCCAAGCCCAGCACGTCAATCTTCTTCTCGCCGGGCATCACCAGGCCCAGGTCCTCGGACGCCGCGTCCTTGATACCCTCCTCCGAGAGCAGCTTGTCGACGCTTTTTTGCAGCTCGTCGTTATATTGCTCGCGAATCTCGACCTGCTTGGCCAAGATATCGCTCGAACGCTTTGCCACGTACAGATCGCGCACGGGAAAATACAGGCTCACGAGCACCAGCGCCACCACGATACCGACAAATAGCGGACGCAGAGAGCCATGCGTAAAGTCATAGATCGCCTTGACCACCGCGTTGTCGTTGGCGTAGCGCATAAAGTCCGAGCCCGAAAAACGGCTCGAGGGCCTGCTCGATTTGTCGTGTGCCTGAGTCGAGGGACGCGACGTATGCGACGAACGTGCCGGGCGCACCGGTCCATCTGTCGAAGTATTCACTTGAGCATTGGGGCGCGAGGTACTTCTCGGGCGCTGCGTGGAGCGATCGACGCCGGCGTAGGCGGACCCACCGAGCTGCACCGTGCGCGCACGGCGAGGCGACGGCTCGCGCGAACCGGCGGAATAGTACCTGTTGTCGTAAATCTGATCCATGTGCGCCTTGTGCGGTTGAGGTTTGTTTGCGCTAAGTCCTTTAGTTATAGCACGAGCGCCCGCACCGCCTTCGCCAGCCTTTGCTCGACATAAAAAAGGCGCTGAGCCATATGGCCCAGCGCCCAATGGCGGCCATCAGAAGTAGAGCGGAGCCGAGTCAACCCCCGCCCCCGCGAGCACCGCTTGTTTAGCGAATGTTGTAGAACGCGGCCTTGCCGGCGTAGCGCGCGCTGCCCTCGAGCTCGTCCTCGATACGGATGAGCTGGTTGTACTTGGCGATACGGTCGCTGCGGCACGGGGCGCCCGACTTGATCTGGCCGGCGTTGACGCCCACGACCAGGTCGGCGATCGTGGAGTCCTCGGTCTCGCCGGAGCGGTGGCTCACGATGCAAGCATAGCCGGCCTCCTTGGCGGTCTCGATGGCCTCGAGCGACTCGGTGAGCGTGCCGATCTGGTTGACCTTGACCAGGATCGCGTTGGCGGCACCCAGCTCGATGCCCTTCTTAAGGCGCTCGGTGTTGGTGACGAACAGGTCGTCGCCCACCAGCTGCACCTTGTTGCCAATGCGGCGGGTCAGCTCGACCCAACCGTCCCAGTCCTCCTCAGCCATACCGTCCTCGATGGAGATGATGGGATAGGTGTCGACGAGCTTCTCCCAGTAATCGACCATCTGGGCACTCGTGTACTCCACGCCCTCGCCCTTGAGCTCGTACATGCCGGTCTCGGCGTTGTAGAACTCGGTCGAGGCCGGGTCCATGGCGTACATGAAGTCGACGCCGGGCTTAAAGCCAGCCTTCTCGACGGCCTTGGTAATGTACTCGAACGGCTCGGCATTGGTCTTGAGGTTGGGCGCAAAGCCGCCCTCGTCTCCCACGCCGCCGCCCAGGCCGGCCTCGTGCAGCACGCCCTTGAGGGTGTGGTAGACCTCGGCGCACCAACGCAGGCCCTCGGTAAAGCTCGGGGCGCCCACCGGCATGATCATGAACTCCTGGAAGTCGACGTTATTGTCGGCATGCACGCCGCCGTTGAGGATGTTCATCATGGGCGTGGGCAGCAGATGGGCGTTGACGCCGCCCAGGTACTGGTACAGCGAAAGACCCGCCGACTCGGCAGCGGCGCGGGCGACGGCCAGCGACACGCCCAGGATGGCGTTGGCACCAAGCTTGGTCTTGTTGGGGGTACCGTCCGCGGCAATCAGCGCGGCATCGACGGCGCGCTGGTCGAAGGCGTCGAGGCCCACGACGGCGTTAGCGCACTCGTTGTTGACGTGCTCGACGGCCTGAGAGACGCCCTTGCCCAGGTAGCGGCTCTTGTCGCCATCGCGCAGCTCGCAGGCCTCAAAGGCGCCGGTCGAAGCACCCGAAGGCACCATTGCGCGGCCAAAGCTGCCGTCCTCGAGCACGACCTCGACCTCGACGGTGGGATTGCCGCGGCTGTCGAGCACCTCGCGACCGTAGACGTCCAAAATATCGCTCATGTTGTCTCCCTCTCACTTGGAAACGGGTTGAATGCTTGGCGACCGGCTGACCGCGCACCGTCGGTGCGCCTCCGTAAGTTAGCCATGTCGCACTTTTTGCATTATGCCCTAAGTTAGCCGAGGGATACACTTGATTTTCGAAAAATATAGCGGGAACGATAAGGCGCGTCAGCCCGTCGTTCCCGCAGTCTTACTCCTCCGCCTTTGCGGCATCCCACAGGTCGTTGAGGCCGTGGGTCGAAAGCTCGGCAAGATCCACGTGAGCACCGGCCGCCATCTGCTCCATCGCAGCCCAGCGACGGCGGAACTTGGCCGTGCTCGCGCGCAGGGCGCTCTCGGCGTCAATCCCCTCTTTGCGCGCGACGTTGACCAAGGCAAAGAGCAGGTCGCCAAACTCCATCTCGCGCTCAGGCGAGCCGGGAGCCTCGGCCTCAAACTCGGCACGCTCCTCGGCAACCTCGTCCCACACATCCTGGACCGTCTCCCACTCAAAGCCCACGGCAGCCGCCTTGCGCGACACCTTCTGAGCTTGCATCAGCGCCGGCAGGTGCGTGGGCACGCCGTCGAGCAGGCCTTCGGGCGCAGCCTCGCCCGCCGCCACAGCCTTGTCCTTGGCAGCCTTCTCGGCAAGCTTGACCTCGTCCCAAATCTTGAGCACCTCGTCGGAACTGTCGGCATCCGCATCGCCAAACACGTGCGGGTGGCGGCGAATGAGCTTGGCATCAATATCGCGTGCCACGTCGGCCAGCGTAAACTCGCCGGCGTCCGCCGCAATCTGCGCATGCAGCACTACCTGCATGAGTACGTCGCCTAGCTCCTCGCGAAGGTGTGCCGCGTCGTCGGCCTCGATGCAGTCGAGCGCCTCATAGGCCTCCTCGATCATGCTCTTACCAATGCTGCGGTGTGTCTGCTCGCGGTCCCACGGACAGCCGTCGGGCTGGCGTAGGCGCCAGATGGTCTGCACCAGATGCTGCAGCTCGGCCGATGCGTCGACCAGCGTGGACAGATCGCGCGAGCCCTCGGCATTTTGCTGAGCCATGTGCTGCGCCATGGTTAGTCCTCCTCCAGGATCACGTGGCGGAACGCTCCGCCCTCGTAGATGCCGTAGCTGTGCGTGCCGTCCTTGGGGATGCTCACGCTGCCGGGGTTGAAGAGCCACAGGCCCGGGTGCGCCTCGCTTACCTCGTTAACCTTGATGTGCGTGTGACCGTAGACGAGCGCGGAGCCCTCGGGCAGCGCGGGCGCGTGGTCGACGCTGTTGTGCATGCCGGCGCCAAAGACGTGGCCGTGCGTCAGGAACAGCTCGCGGCCGGCCTCATCGAACAGCGTGGCGTAGTCGGCCATGACGGGAAAGTCGAGGACCATTTGGTCGACCTCGGCGTCGCAGTTACCACGTACCGCGATGATGCGGTCGGACAGGGCGTTGAGCAGCGGAATGACGCGCTTGGGGGCGTAATCGCGCGGCAGGTCGTTGCGCGGGCCGTGGTAGAGCAGGTCACCTAGCAGCACGATGCGGTCAGGCTGCTCGGATTCGATGGCGGCGCACAGGCGCTCTGTCCAGTATGCCGAGCCGTGAATGTCGGAGGCGATGAGGTATTTCATGATGGTCCTTTCGAAGCGGAGTTGATGGGGGCTGAATACGGGGTCCGGCGGATGTGGGGCCCATCTACCGTGTTACTCAAATCGCAGCGCCGCGCTCTGAGCCGCCTGCATCACGCGTTGGAGCGGCGCGCCATGTTCGCGGGCAAGACGGGCGCAATCCTCGTACTCGGGAGCCGCGCGCTCGCTGCCGTCGGGCAGAGTCGCCACCTTAACGGATACCTCGCCCCAAGGCGTCTCTACCTGCTCAAAACGACGCGGCAGGCAAACGCGTTCCATCACCTGGCGACGAACGGCGTTGGTCGTGGTCTCCAAAAAGATAATCGTCTGTAGGCGCTCGATATCCTCGTGCGAGCAGATCACCTGCAGCTGCCAGCCGGGGCGGCCTTTTTTGCAGTAGAGAGGCAGCCAGTGCACCTCGCGGGCGCCTGCCTCGCGCAGGCGGTCGGCGGCATAGGCGAGTACCTCGGGCGACGCATCGTCGATGTCGCACTCCAGCTTGACGATGGTCTCGGGCGCATCGGTCTCGCGGGACAGCGGAGATGTACTTCCACGTTGCATACGGTCCGGATCCTTTCCGCACGGGCTCGTTTTATTCACCCAAACGCTAGCACATCGGACGTGGCACAGGCGTGACTTTCGTCCGTCGCCGTCCTCGCCCCCATCCAAACGTGTACGTCAGCCTCCAAACATGTCATTTTTTGTCGGTTTTGGAGGCTGACGTACACGTTTTGGAGCGGGGCCACACACGATCAAAATTGCGCCCGCACTCCGTCCACCACAAAGTTCGCCGCACTCAACAATTTTGAACTTTCTACGCAGTTCATCGGCTAAAAATTACCCTCGGCATACTTACCCGCTGCACGATGTTACTCTAGTTGCATTTGGCTAACTAAGCGGCTGCCAAGAACCCCGCCCGGCACCGTTACGGCATAGGAGGTTTCATGTTCGAGAGGCGACTCTTCTCCCTGGTTCCGCAGGCAACGCCCTACATTATGGCAAGCGTCCTGTTTAAGTGGATCGCGCTCATGGCAAACATCACGGTGATGTGGATGCTTGCGCGCATCTTGGGCGGCATCGTCACGGACGGTCTTTCCGCCGCGCTCGCCGTCGACGTCCTCGCACAGGCGGCCCTACCGCTCGCCGCCGCCATCATCGTGCGCGCCGCCTCCATCTACCTGGCCCAACGCGCCGGCGACAAAGCCGCGTTCGAGGCCGTCCGCCGCGTGCGCTCGCTCGTCTACGACAAGCTCACCGCACTCGGCCCCTCCTACACCGAAACCGTTCCCACCGCCGAGGCCGTCCAGACCAGCGTCGAGGGCGCCACGCAACTCCAGGTGTACTTTGGCGGTTACCTGCCGCAGCTCTTCTTTGCCGGCTTGGCACCCATCACGCTGTTTGTACTGCTCGTGGGCCAGGCGGGTCTTCCCGCCGCGCTGCTGCTCGCCTGCGTTCCGGTCATCCCCGTCTCCATCATGATGGTCATGCGCAACGCCAAAAAGATCGGGGCCGAGTACTGGGGCAGCTATGTCGATCTGGGCGGCATGTTCCTGGAGGCCGTGCAGGGTCTCACCACCCTTAAGGTCTACCAGGCCGATCGCAGCTGGCACGAGCGCATCAACGCCGAGTCCGAGCGTTTCCGCACAGCGACCATGCGCCTGCTGGTGATGCAGCTGCGCTCCATTTGCGTTATGGACCTGGTCGTCTATATGGGCGCCGCGCTCGGCATTATCGTAGCCGCGCTGCAGCTCGCCACGGGCAAGATTGACTTTGAGGCGGCCTTCCTCATCGTCTTTCTGTCGCAGGAGTTCTTTTTGCCTATGCGCCGCCTGGGATCGCTGTTCCACACGGCCATGAACGGCATGGCCGCCTCGCGCCGCATGTTTGGCATTTTGGATACGCCCGAGCCCGAGCGCGGCGATGTTGAGCTTGACGGTCGCGGCGATATCGAGCTCGCGGGCGTGAGCTATGCATACGGCGACCGCACGGTGCTGGACAGCGCCAGCGCGACCATTGCGCACGGCTCGCTCGTGGCACTCGTGGGCGAAAGCGGCGGCGGCAAGTCCACGCTCGCGGGGATTATCTCGGGCCGCAGGGACGCCTACCGCGGCAGCGTTCGCATTGGCGGCGTCGAGCTGCGCGATGCCACGGCCGCCTCACTCATGCGCGCCACCACGCTGGTGCCCACCAACGGCTACCTGTTTGCCGGCACCCTACGCGATAACCTGCTGCTTGCCCAGCCCAACGCCACCGACGCCGAGCTTTTGCGCGCACTCGACCGCACGCGCGTGGCGGCCTTTGTGCAGGCCAACGGCGGGCTCGACATGGTGATTAACGAAGGCGGCACCAACCTTTCGGGTGGCCAGCGCCAGCGCGTGTGCATGGCACGCGCCCTGCTGCACAACTCGCCCATCTATGTGTTTGACGAGGCGACGAGCAACGTCGATGCCGCAAGCGAAACCGCAATCGGCGAGGTCATCGCATCGCTTGCCGGTGAGCACACTGTAATTGTGGTGGCACACCGCCTGTCGACGATCGTGAACGCCGACCAGATTCTGGTGCTGGAACGCGGTCGCATTGTCGAGCGCGGCACCCATGATGAGCTCCTGTCGGGCGCGGGCGCCTATGCGCGCATGTGGAACAGCCAGGAGCAGCTCTCGGCATATGCGTATGCGGAGGATGATGCCGAGGATGCCGGCGCGGTTGAGGCTGTTGGCGGCAGTACCGCCTGTGCCGATGGCCTCAACGGTGCCGGCTCGTCTTCCGCTACCGCGGCGCCTGACTCCGGCCGCGCCCGTCGCTCGGCGCCGTCCATCATGTGGCGCATGACGGGGCTCGTCCGACCGCTTGCCGGCTGGCTTGTGCTAGCCGTCGCGCTGGGCAGCATTGGCATGCTCACCGCCGCGTTCGTGCCGGCCTTTGGCGCCCTCGGCCTTATGGCCGCGCTGGGCCGCAACGCCTTGGGGCTTGGTCTGATCGCAGCATGCGCGGCCTGTGCCGCCTGCGGCATCGCACGCGGGCCGCTCCACTACGGCGAGCAGCTCTGCAACCATTACATCGCATTCCGTCTGCTCGCGCACATTCGCGACCTGGTGTTTGGCGCCCTGCGCCAGCTCGCCCCCGCCAAGCTCGAGGGCCGCGGCAAGGGCGAGCTCGTGAGCCTGGTCACCTCGGATATCGAGCTGCTCGAGGTCTTCTACGCGCACACCATCTCGCCCATTGCCATAGCTCTGGTCTGCACCGTTGTGTTTGAGGGCTTTTTGCTGGCTGTGAGCCCCGAGCTCGCGGGCATCGCGCTCGTGGCCTACGCGGTCCTGGGCGTGCTGCTGCCCCTGACCTCGGCCAAGGCATGCGGCACCACCGGCCGCCAGAGCCGCGAGGGCGCCGGTAAGCTGGGTGCCTTTGTGCTCGACAGTCTACGCGGCGCGTCCGAGACTATCCAGTTTGCCGGTGGCGCCGATCGCAGCCGTGCCCTGGGCAAGCTGACCGAGCAAGTCGGCGCCGTGGACGCGCGCCTCAAGCGCCGCCAGGCGGCCAGCGAGGCCGTAGCCGATGCGCTTATTCTTGCGGCCAATCTGGTGATGCTCGGGCGAGCGCTGCAGCTGGTGGCTGCGGGAACGATCGATTTTGCCGCAGCGTTTGTCGCCGTCTTTACCTTTGTGTCGTCGTTTGGCTCGGTGATGGCCGTGAGCCGCCTGGGCGCCTCACTGCAGGAGACGCTCGCCTCGGGCGCACGCGTGCTCGATTTGCTCGACGAGCAGCCCCAGTGCGCCGAGGTCGCCGACGGACAGGACGTTGAGTTTGCCGGCGCCGCAGCCGAGCATGTGAGCTTTAGTTATGCGGGCGGCGTGGACGCGGGCGGTGCGGGCGCCACGGAGCAGGTCGCGAACGACACCGCTGCGAGTCTCATCCTCGACGACGTGACCTGCACCTTTGCGCCCGGCACCATGACCTGCATCATGGGGCGCTCGGGCTCGGGCAAGTCGACGCTGCTTAAGCTGCTCATGCGTTTTTGGGACCCCGCAGCTGGCACCATCACGGTGAGTGGCGTCGACGCCCGCCACATCAACACGGCGAGCCTGCGCAGCCACGAGGCCTATATGACCCAGGACACACATCTGTTCTGCGGCACCGTACGCGAGAATCTGCTGGTTGCGCACGCCAGCGCCACCGATGCCGAGCTGCTCGACGCTTGCCGCTCCGCTTCGCTTACCGCCCTCATCGACCGCCTGCCGCAGGGTCTCGACACGCCCGTTGCCGAGCTGGGCGACTCGCTTTCGGGCGGCGAGCGCCAGCGCATCGGCCTTGCGCGCATCTTCCTCAACGACGCGCCTTTCATCTTGCTCGACGAGCCCACCAGCGCACTTGACGCTCTCAACGAGGCAGCCGTAATGCAGGCCGTTGACGAGCTCAAGCGCCGCGGCAAGACCATTGTGCTCGTAAGCCACCGTGCCAGCACCTGCGCGTTTGCCGATTTCTCGCTTTCGGTCGAGCACGGGAGGCTGAGCTAATGGCACGCCCGGTCGACACACCGGAGCTGGCACGCAAACGCGAGCGCGAGGCCCAAATGGTGTCGCAGATGATTGCGCTGTGGTGCCGCGGGCATCATGGCGGCGGGCATGCGGTCGAGCAGGCTGGCGACGATGAGCCCGTGCGCGTGAAGCTAGGCCTTCGGACCATTACGCTCTGCCCCGAATGCGCCGAGCTGCAGAAATACGCCATCGCGCGCATTGAGCACTGCCCGCACATGGGCACCAAGACATTTTGCTCGGCCTGTCCTTCGCATTGTTACCGGCCCGCCATGCGCGAGAAGATCCGCAAGGTCATGCGCTGGTCGGGACCGCGTATGATCCGCTATCGCCCCATCACCGCCGTGCGGCACGCGATGGTAACGGTGCAGGCCAAACGCGTGGCGGCACAAAGCAAGTAGTCGCCGGCGCCGGCACGCGCTGCCTGCCCTTTCCAGTCGGTTTCGACCTGCAGCGTTCCCGCCGCGCCGAGGCTGCGCCATTACAATGGAACGGATTCGCCAAATGCAAAGGAGTCGCCATGCCCGCCTGCCCGCTGGTCGATTGCCACACCCATACTTCGTTTTCGGACGGCCACGCCTCGTTCGAGGACAACGTCCGCGCCGCTACCGCTGCCGGATGCCGCGTCATGGTCTCGACCGACCACCTCACCCTGCCCGCCAGCATGGATGCTAACTGCGAGGTGCAGGTCGTCGAGGGCGACTTGCCGGCACATCGTCTGGCCTTTGAGGACGCCCGCAAACTCGCCGCGCAGATTGCGCCGGAGCTCACCTTTATCTACGGTTTTGAATGCGATTGGTACGAGGGCTGCGAACCCTTGGTTGAGCGCTGGGCCCAGGGCGCCGTGGTGCGCTTGGGCAGCGTGCATTGGATTGGCGACCCGGGCGACATTGCGGCAGGTGCCGCGGGCACGGCAGGGACAGAGGGCGTCGCGCGCCCCGATACGCCCGATTCGCTTTGTGGCTGGATCGACGACGATACCAACCTGCATGTTTGGGAAAACTTAGGCGTACGCGGCGTGTGGGAGCGCTATATCGATGACTGGTGCCGAGCCTGCGAGAGCCCGCTCAACTTTGATGTGATGGCTCACCCCGACCTAGTCATGCGCTTTTCGAAGGAAGGCTTTGCGCCCGACTTTGACCCCGCGCCGTTTTGGCAGCAGATGGCCGAGTGCGCGCACGATACGGGTCGCCGCGTTGAGATCTCGACGGCCGCACCGCGCAAGGGCCTCGATGACTACTATCCCGCGACCGGCCTTTTACGTCACTTTGTCCACGCCGAGGTGCCGATCACTTTTGGCTCGGACGCGCACCGCGCCTGCGACATCTGCTGGAACATTCGCGAGGCTCAGGCCCACGCCTACGACTGCGGTTATCGAACCCTCGACATCCCCCACCTCACCGGAGAATGGGAGTCCACGCCCCTCGCCTAACTGGTCGTTTAAGAACGTCCCCAATAACTAGTGGCGGCGGGCGTTGAGTTCGCCGGCCAGCTCGTCGAGGGTAATGCCGTAGCGCTCGAGCGTCACGAGCAGGTGGTAGATCAGGTCGCCGGCCTCGTAGCGAATGTGATCGTGGTCGTTATCCTTGCAGGCCATGATCACCTCGCTCGCCTCCTCGGCAAGCTTCTTGAGCAGCTCGTCCTCGACGTCGGTCAGCAGACGGGCGGTGTAGCTCTCCTGTGGCGACGCATCGCGACGACCGTGAATCACCTCGGCTAGTCCCGTCAGCGTCTCGCCGATATTTCCCGGCTGCACGTTAGCTGTTCTGACTCCCATGGTTATTTCCTCTCGTTACTGCAGCGTAAAGTAAGTACCGGTCTCATCGAACCGAAGCTTTGCGCCCTTTTTCCCAAAGAATTCAACGATGACGGCATGGGCCTCATCGAGCCTTTCCTTCTCGGCCTCGAGCCAAAGCGACTGCGCCCCGCAGGCATCGGTCAGGTGCACGCGGCACGGCACGCCCGCGCGGAGGAGTTCGGCGTTGCAGTCGGCGACTTCGAACGGCGTCACGACCTTCATCGTGTTCCCCCCTTTACGCGCTTAAAGAAGCAGGTACGGTTGCCGGTATGGCAGGCCGGGCCCGGCGAGTCCACCTTGACCAGCAGCGTATCGCTATCGCAGTCGGCCCAGAGCTCCTTGACCTCCTGCATATTGCCGCTCGTCGCGCCCTTGTTCCAGAGCTCCTGGCGACTACGGCTCCAAAACCACGTGGTCCCGGTCTTGAGCGTCAGCCCCACGGACTCCTCGTTCATCCAAGCAACCATAAGCACCTCGCCAGTGTCATACTGCTGAACCACACAAGGAATCAGCCCACGGTCGTCGTACGTAAGATCAGACGCTTCTATTACCTCAGTCATCATTTCTCCCAAGTAATTACCGTAAACATCGCAGGTCGGCGAGGGTTGCCCAGGTGCCGCAGGTTGCCGCGAAAGAGGAGCGACGCGTACTTTGGTACGCGAGCGACGGTTTGAGCGGCAAGATGCGGTGCCTGGGCAAGCCGCAGCGCTAGAAGTCCAGCCTGACAGGAATACCTTGAGAGGCCATATACTCTTTGACCTGGCGAATGCTGAAGGTTCCAAAGTGAAAGACGCTCGCCGCCAGCACGGCATCGGCCTCGCCCTCAATCACACCCTCGGCAAAATGCTCGAGCGTACCCACGCCGCCGCTCGCAATAACGGGAATCGACACCGCGCGCGCCACGGCGCGGGTAAGCGCCAGGTCAAATCCGGCCTTGGTGCCGTCGCGATCCATGCTGGTCAGTAGGATTTCGCCGGCGCCGCGACGAGCCGCTTCCTCGGCCCACGCCACCGCGTCGATACCCGTGGCGTTGCGGCCGCCCGCCGTGAAGACCTCCCACTTGTCGGCACCCGGCTCTCCGGGCAAACCGACGCGCTTGGCATCGATCGCCACGACCACGGCCTGACTGCCAAAAGCCGCGGCAGCCTGGCTAATCAGCGACGGGTCACGCACGGCCGCCGAGTTGAGCGACACCTTGTCGGCACCGGCGGCAACCATGGTCCGCATGCCCGCCAAGTCGCGAAAGCCGCCGCCCACGGTATAGGGAATAGCGAGCTCCTCGGCCGCGTGCGCCGCCATCTCGATGGTCGTCGCACGGTTGTCACTCGTCGCGGTAATGTCCAAAAATACGACCTCGTCCGCACCTTCGCGGTCGTAGGCGCGCGCCAGCTCCACCGGATCGCCCGCATCGCGCAAGCTCACAAAGTTGACGCCCTTGACCACGCGGCCGTCCTTAACATCCAGACAGGGAATCACACGTTTGGTAAGCATGGGCTACTCCTCCCCTCGGGCGGCGGCCAGCGCCTGTACCAGCGTAAAGTTGCCCTCGTAGAGCGCGCGACCGGTAATAGCACCTTCAATCGCGCCCTCACCCACTGCGGCCAGCGCACGGATGTCGTCGAGCGTCGAGATGCCGCCCGAAGCCACGACGGGAAATCCCGCGACCTCGGCCACATGGCGATACGCCGCCACATCGATGCCCGTCTGCATGCCATCGCGCGCGATGTCGGTATACACCAGATGTTTAAAGCCCAGCTCGGAAAGCTGCGCCACGGCATCGTCGAGCGCCACACCCGCACCATCGCGCCAACCGTTCACCTTGACCTGGCCGTCGCGCGCGGCAATATCTGCCACCAACAGCTCGCCAAAGCCTTGGGCTGCCACCTCGGCAAAACCCGGCTCGGTCACCAGCACGGTGCCCAGCGCAATGCGGCGTGCGCCGTAGCCGGCCAGCTCGTCGATGCGCGCGAGCGAGCGGACACCGCCGCCCACGTCCACGGACAGGCCGTCGACGCCGCAGATGGCCTTGATCGCCGCCGAGTTGGCGGCACATGTGTCCTCGTCCTCGCCAAAGGCGGCGGACAGGTCGACGACGTGCACCCAGCTTGCGCCCTGCTCGGCAAACGAGCGGGCAACGGCCACGGGGTCGTCGGAATATACCTTGCAGCGGCTGCGGTCACCGCGCTCCAGGCGCACAACCTTGCCGTCGATCAGATCGATTGCGGGAAACAGGATCATCGGCCAACCTCCTCGACGATGTTGACGAAGTTCTTAAGGATGCGCTGACCCAGCGCAGAGGATTTCTCGGGATGGAACTGACAGCCCCACACGTTGCCGTGACGCACGATGCACGGAAAGCTCCGCGTATAATGCGTGCGCGCCAGCACATCGGCGGCATCGGCGTCCTCGGCCACCGCGTAGCTGTGGGTGAAGTACATGTTGGCGCCCTCGGCAAAACCGGCGAGCAGCGGATCGGCCGCTCCGGCGGGCGTCATGTGCACCTGGTCCCAGCCCACGTGCGGCACCTTCAGGCGGCTCGACTCCAAGCGCGTGCACGAGCCGCGCATGATGCCCAGGCCATCGACCCAGGGGCCGCCAGACTGCTCGGGGGTGCCGCCATCCGCGGCCACGCCCTCGTCCGCAGGCACGCCCTCGTTGCCGCGCTCAAAAAAGAGCTGAAGGCCCAGGCAGATGCCGAGCAGCGGAGTTCCGGCGACAACGGCACCGAGCACCGCGTCCGCCTCGCCGCTCTGGCGCATAAAGGCGATCGCGTCATAGAACGCGCCCACGCCCGGGATGACCAGGCCGTCGGCGCGGCGGATCTGCTCCGGATCATCCGATGTACAGGCGGCGGCACCGGCGCGCGCAAGCCCGCGCACGACGCTCGACAAGTTGCCCTTGTGGTAGTCGACCACCACGATCTTCGGTTCGCCCACGCGACCCCTCCTCCTCGTCTTGTCCAAAACCACCACAAAGGGGACAGGCACCTTCGTAGTGGTTTTACCTTTGTAGCGGTTACAGCGAGCCCTTGGTGCTGGGGATGCCCTGCACGCGGGGATCGAGCTCGCAGGCGTGGCGCATCGTGCGGCCCACGGCCTTAAAGGCGGCCTCGATAATGTGATGCGAGTTACCGCCCGCCAGTTCGCGAACGTGCAGCGTGAGCTTGGCATCGCGCGCGAAGGCGTAGAAGAACTCGACGGCCAGCTCGGTATCAAAGCTGCCCACGCGCTCGATGGGCACGGGCAGCTCGCAGTAGGCCTGCCCGCGGCCCGAAATATCAACAGCAGCCATCACAAGCGTCTCGTCCATGGCGATCGCCGCGTCGGCAAAGCGCGTAATGCCCGCCTTGTCGCCCAGCGCCTGACAAAACGCCTCGCCCAGCACAATACCCGTGTCCTCGACGGTGTGGTGCGCATCGACCTCCACGTCGCCCACCGCGTGCACCGTCAGATCGAACAGACCATGGCGGCCAAAAGCGTTGAGCATGTGGTCGAAAAACGGCACGCCGGTCGAGATATCGCACACGCCGCTTCCGTCCAGGTCGAGCTTTACGACAATGTCGGTCTCGCCCGTCTTGCGGGTTACCTCGGCATAGCGGTCCATCTACATCTCCTCCTTCACCAGCGCGGCAAACGCGGCCAGCACCTCGTCGTTTTCCTGCGGGGTGCCCACGGTAATGCGCAGGCAGTCCGCGAGCCCCGGCGCGTAGCTAAAGTCGCGCACCAGAATCGAATACTCGTCGCGCAGACGCTCGCGCACGCGCGTGGCATGCGGCGTGCGCACGAGCACAAAGTTCGCCGCGCTCGGCCATGCCTCCACGGGCATGCCATCGGCAGCCATTGCGCGCAGGGCGCACAGCTCGCGCTCGCGCTCGGATGCGATCTGTGCCACCACGGGCGTGTAGGCATCACGGGCACGCACGCAGGCAAGTGCTGCCGCCTGGCTCAGCACGTTAACTGAATAGATCTGGCGAATCGCCGCGAACACGTCGATGACTTCCGGCGCCGCGATCACGTAACCCAGACGCGTACCGGCAGCGCCAAACGCCTTGGACAACGTATGCAGAATCACCAGGTTGGGATGCTCGGCGATAAGCCCCTGCGCCGTGGTGACCGCGCCAAACGAATCGTCGGCAAACTCCACGTAGGCCTCGTCAACCATTACCATGCCGGGGCACGCATCGCACAGCGCCGCGACAAAGTCGAGCGGTGCCACGTCACCCGTGGGGTTGTTGGGCGAGGTCACGATTGCCAGGTTGCACTCGGACGCCGCCGCAAGCACGGCTGCCTGGTCGAGCTCAAAGGTCGCGGGGTCGCGCCACACGTCGCGCACCTCGGTCTGACAGAGCGACGCAAAGAACGCATACTCGCTAAAGCACGGCGGGCAGTTGAGCAGGGTCCGTCCCGCGCCGCCAAACGCCAACAGGTAGTTATAGAGCAGCTCGTCGCCGCCGTTGCCCACGCAGACATTCTCGCGCGCCACACCATGCCAAGCGGCAAGCTCGTCACGCAGATCGTTGGACATGGGATCGGGATAGCGGTTGAGCGGCGTGGCAGCCAGGGCGGCGTCGACCGCCTCGCGCACGCCAGCCGGCACGGGATAGGTGTTCTCGTTGGCCGAAAGGTTGATGCGCGTGGGCGTAAAGTTGGGATCGTAGGGCTCAATACCGGCCAGGTAAGGCTGGACGAGCTCCTTCATGCGAGGCGTGAGTTCGGCCATATTAGGCCTCCCCGCCGGTTACGCCAGCGCCATCTGCGCCTGCAGCCGCCAGGTCCACGCCCTCGGCAACCGTCGCCACGGCGTCGCCCGGCCAGGCAACCTTGGTCAGGTCGGCCGCGGCGAGCGACTCGGCGCTCACGGCATCCTCGCCCTGCTCCAACACGCGGCGACGCAGTGCGGCCGAAAGCGCGTGCGCCCACAGGCCCTCGGCCTCGGCCAGACGCTGCGTAGCGGGAGCGTCGGAGAGCAGGCCCTCGGGCGTATAGCATATAACGCTCGAGCGCTTAACGAACTCTTCGACCGAAAGCGGGTTGGAGAACATGGCCGTGCCGCCGGTCGGCAACGTGTGGTTGGGACCGGCAACGTAATCGCCGAGCGGCTCGGAGCTCCAAGCGCCCACAAAGATGGCGCCGGCGTTGCGAATGCCGCCGAGCAGGCCCATCGCATCCTTGCAGTGCAGCTCAAGGTGCTCGGGCGCCACGGTGTTCACGGCCTCGACGGCGGCCGCCATGTCGGCGGCCACCACGATGGCGCCTTCGTTATCGAGCGAAGCGCACGTAATCTCGGCACGCGGGGACTGCGCTACCAGAATGTCGATACCCGCCTCGACCTCACGCGCAAACTGCTCGTCGCAGGTCACCAGATAGCAGGCCGCCAGCGGATCGTGCTCGGCCTGAGCCATCAGGTCGGCCGCGACCACCATAGGCTTGGCCGTGGCATCGGCCAGCACGCAGACCTCGGAGGGACCGGCGACCATGTCGATACCCACGTCACCCGAGACAATCTGCTTGGCAGCGGCAACAAAGGCGTTGCCCGGGCCGGTGATTTTGTCGACGCGCGGAATGGTCTCGGTACCGTACGCCAGCGCGGCCACGGCCTGGGCGCCGCCCACCATATAGATTTCGTCCACGCCGCCGAGCTTGGCCGCCGCGAGCGTATACGGGCTAATCAGTCCATCCTTTTGCGGCGGGGTCACCATGACCACGCGCTCAACGCCGGCAACCTTGGCGGGAATGGCGTTCATAAGCACGGTGGAAGGGTACTGCGCGCGACCGCCCGGCACGTAGATGCCGGCCGCAGCAAGCGGGGTCACCTTAACGCCGAGCATCGTGCCGTCCGGGCGCGTGGTAAACCAGCTCTGCTCGACCTCGCGCTGGTGGAACTCGCGAATCTGGCGCGCAGCCTTTTCGAGCGCGGCGACAAAGGCCGGATCGAGGCCTTCGAGCGCGGCATCGATCTGCTCCTGCGGCAGACGGAAGCTCTGCAGCTCAACACCGTCAAAACGCTGGCAGTAATCGCGCACCGCGGCATCGCCGTTGGCACGCACGTTGGCCACGATATCGCGGGCGGCGTCGACGATGTTTTGCGGCAGCACGCCCTTACGGTTGAGCTGGTTGGTAACGAGGCGCTCACCGGGAGCAAGCTTGATGGTCTTCATTTCGGTATCCCCTATCGGTCGAGGTTGTGTTCGAAAAACGAGAGACCGGGCGGCGGCGCCAGTCGGCCCGCCGCCCGGACGTTGGGGCGCCCGTGCGTGCTCGCGCTATTGTGCCGAGCCCGCAACGGGCTCAAAATGCTTGTCCTTCACGGCTGCCGCCAAGCGATCTGCCAGATTGCGTACGCGCGGATCCAGACGTGCGGCACCCGGATTGACAAAGAAGCGGGCCGTGCAGTCCATAATGCGACCAGTAATAACGAGGTCGTTATCGCGCAGCGTGGCGCCCGTGGCGGTAATATCCACGATGCGATCGGTCATGCCGACGATGGGACCCAGCTCAATGTTACCGTGCAGCGAGACGATATCGGCGTTCACACCGCGCTCGGCATACCAGGCGCTCGCGATGCGCGGATACTTGGTGGCCACGCGAAGCGACCCGCGACGGGCATAGTTGCGCTCGGCCTGGCCGGCGCGCCACGCGGGCTCCGCCTCAATGAAAGTGCACAGGCCGTAGCCCAGATCGACCAGCTGCAGCAGGTTGAGGTCTGCCTCGATAAGCGAGTCCCAACCGCAGATGCCGCAGTCGGCACCGCCACAGCCCACAAAGGCGGGCGCATCGCTGGGACGCACAATGACAAACTCGATATCGCCGACCGCGCCCTCGCCGGCACGCGTGTCGCGGCCGCGCACGATCAGGTGACGGCCGGGGTCGCGCAGCTCCGAGACATCCAAGCCCGCGGCCTCGAGCACGTCGAGCGTGTCGGCCTTGAGCGAGCCCTTGGGCACGGCGATGCGAAGCGGACCCTCGACGCCACGACCCACGGCGTGATCGCCATCGGAAGCGGCGTCCTCGGCCGAGGTGCGCGCGGCCTCCAGGCGCTCGAGCGAAAAGGCGAAGCCCGCCGCCGGCACCTCGATGCCGTCGCCAAATGCGCCGGTAAAGATGGAGTCATAGCGTCCGCCCGAGCCGACCGGATCGGGTAGGCCGCCGGCATAGGCCTTAAAGACCAGGCCCGTGTAGTAATCGAAAGAGTTCATGATGGAGAAGTCGAACGACAGCACCTGGGCGTCCTCGGGTGCCAGGCCCTCGACCAGGGCACGCAGCTCGCGCGTCAGCGGCGCGACGATACCGGCGGCCTCTAGCAGCGCGTCCACGCGGTCGAGTACCTCGGCACCGCCGTGCAGACGCGGCAACTCGCTAATGGCGGCCTTGACGGCATCGGACTCGGCGCTTGCCGCCACGCGGGCATCGAGGCCCACAAAGTCGTTGGCGTGCACGCAGCGCAAGGCCTCGGCGGCCAGCTCGCGATCCTCGCACGCCGCGAGCAGCTCCTTAAACGGACGCACGCTACCTGCGATAATGCACGCATCGGGCAGCGCCAGCTCGCGCACGGCCTCGGCCACGAGCGAGACAATCTCGACATCGCCCGCGGTATCGCCCGCACCGATAAGCTCAAAGCCCAGCTGCGTAAACTGACGCGAGCCACCGGCATTGCGCTGGTACTCACGAACCACCGGCGCCTCATAGCGCAGGCGCAGGGGCAGGTCGGCCGCGCGCATGCGGGTCGAGACCAGACGCACGATCGGTAATGTGTTGTCGGGACGGACCACCAGCAGACGGCCATCATCGTCAAAAAGCTTAAACGGCGTGTCCGCGATGCGGCCGCCTTCCTCGAGTGAACCCTTGTCCTCGAGCAGCGGCGTTTCGACCGGAAGGTAATGATGCTCCCTGAAGCAGCCCTTCACCGTCAGCGCAATCTCCTCGCGCGCCTGAGCCTCCTCGGGCAATATGTCCCGGAATCCCCACGGTGTGGCCGTCATCTGGTGAGCCTCCTCATGCTGTGTTTCACCTAGAGCAGAAGACCGGCATAGCTCCGCCGGTCTTCTGGGTACTTTAGCATACTAGAGTGCTTGCGGGGAGAATCGTCGCTTGCAGCTCATAGCGTATTCATTTGGAAACATAGGGGAAAGCGCGTCCCGCCCGCCAGCCAAAAACTGGGATGCGGTTTCCGGTTGAGGTCCTCAGCGGAAAGTGTGTCCCATTCTGAGCGCCTGTTCTGGGACGTGCTTTCCGCCAGAAGCCTCAAGCGGAAAGCACGTCCCGTTTCTCAAAAAGCGTCAAACGCCAACTCGGCGCCCTGTCCCACTTAGGCGCCAATCGCGCGTCGGTACTCCGCCATAACCTGAGCGTCGGCTGCCGCGGGATTGGCGAAATAGCGCCAATCATAGGTCTCGGCCGAAACAACTCCGCGATAGCCGCTCGCCACCAGCCTATCCAGGTCAGCGCGCATATCGCGGTCGCCGTCACCCCAGGCAAGATGCGTCGTGCCATCTGCCGCAACATCGACAAAATGCACGTGGGCGACATCATCGCCAAGCAGATCGAAGTAATCGTCGATGGTATCCCCCGCCACCGCCATGGCGCCCATATCCAGACACGCCTTAAGTGCCGGATGATCAACTGCCTCGATCATGCGCTTCGTATCGGCCGCCGAGTTCACAATCATCGACTCAACCGGCTGTAGGGCTTCGAGCACCAGTCGCACGCCGCGTTCTCCCGCATGCTCGGCAATCGCACACAGCATCGAGGCGCTGCGACCCCACGCGTCCTCGATCGGCTCGTTCAAAAATGCCCAGCCGCTCGAGACCATGACCTGCTCGGCTCCAAGTTCCGCCGCGATATCCACAACGTTCTTAAAGTACGCGAGCGTGCGGGCACGCGCCTCATTCCCACGCGCCGCGATATTCCACGGCTTGGGGTTGTTCTGTTCGGGACAAAGCCCCACAATCCGAACTCCATACCGCTGCGACAGCTCCCGCACCTGCTCGAGCGAATCGTATCCATGGCAATCGACATACAGATGCATCGCCCCGGTCCAAAGCTCGCAACACGTGTAGCCCGAGGCCGCTGCCGAGGAAAAGAATTCCTCAAGGTCAAAATAGCGATGGCTGATATTCATGACGGCAAGCTGTGGATAGCTCATAATTACTCTCCAACCCAAACGAGGCCCCGTTCCATATAGGAGCGAGGCCCAATTACACAAACGTTATTTGCTCTTAGTAGTCGAACTGGTGATAGTAGCGGCGATAGTTGAGGTTGTGCTTGGTGACCGTCTCGTAGTAAGCAGCAAGGCGATCGGTGATCAGCGAGGAGAGGATCCACGGGGAGACGATGACGCGGAACTCGTCGTCAAGGCCGGGGATCGCGAACTCGGCGGTGTCGATGATGTTGATGTCGGTGTCGCCGGTCACGCCGCGGGTCAGGAACGCGCGGACGCGCTCGTCGAGCTTGCGGTTCTCGTCCTCGCCCATGAACAGGAACACGGGGACGCCGGGCTCCACGAGCTCGAGGGTGCCGTGGAAGAAGTCGGCCGAGGTGATGTAGCGGGTGCGCTTCCACTGCATCTCCTCGAGGATGCACATCGAGAACAGGATGGTCTCGCCCCACAGGGCGCCGGAGCCGATGAACATGGTGTAGGGGGCCAGGGCGTACTTCTTGGCGAGCTCCTCGGCGCGCGGCTCGAAGCTCTTGCGGATGTCGACCAGGTGGGTCCAAACATCCTTGGTCTGCTCAATAAACTTGTCGAACTGCGGGAAGCAGCCGCGGCGGTTGAGCAGGCGCAGGCCGAAGCAGTCGGCGAGGTAGTAGCCCATCTCGCAGCCACCGTTACCATGATCGGACGCCATCTTGACGCAGTTCTCGGCGCCGACAGCCTGGCCGATGAGACCCTCGGGCTTGGTCATGGCGTAGACACGAATGCCCTTTTCCTTCATCTTCTTGACGGCCTCGAGGACCTCGGGGGTGGTGCCGGACTCGGAGGCGGTGAGCACGACGGACTTCTCGGTCATGCGCTTGTGGCCCATGACGTTCCACTCGGCGGCGTGGATCAGGTAGACCTCGAGGTCGCGGTCGCCGAACTTGTTCATGAGGTACTCGAGCTGCATGAGCTCGTCCCAGGTGCCGCCGACGCCCATCAGGAACACGGCGTCGTAGCCCTCGTCGGCGACCTTGTCGGCGAGCGCAGTCATCTTCTTGCCGGCCTCGTAGACGTTCTTGCCGTCCTCGACGTAGCCCTCCTGGCTAAAGTGCATGATCTCGATCTTCTCGGTTTCCTTCATGGCTTTTCCTTTCTGTCCTGTACGCGAATCTATACATCGCGTTTCTTTTCGATACCAATTATAGACATACACCTAACGTGTTTTTAATACCACTTATCAATCTATTCCAATCCTCGGTGAACGGTCGAAATTCTCTGGTGAGTGGTATTAAATTAGAATTGAATATATAGCTAACACCGCCGACGCCTCCCTTGTGCGGCAAAGAACAGCGTTCCCACCAGCGCAATAATGGTCGATGCCCCAAACAGCACCGCCTGGACGCCCAAAGCCTCCGCCAAAAACGGAGCCGCCAGCAGCGGCAGCACGCCGGCGCTCATCAGGCCAAAACGCACAAAGCCGGTAATGCGCCCCAGGTATTTGATGTCGGCGCGCTCCTGAATCAAGATCATCTGTAGCGGTTCTAGGAATCCCCAGGCCAGACCGTTAATCGCCTGACCGATAATCGCGACCCCCAGCATATCGGTGCCCACGTACACCATGGACCCAATGCCCACGGCCATGAGCGCGCCGAGCAGCAATCGCAGGTTGACATGGCGAGTAGAAAGCTTGGTCAGGATGAATGCACCCACCGAGGAAGTAAGGCCCACGACCGAGGACAGCCAGCCCAGCCAGACGATATCCACGTTGAGCACATCACGGTAGAACAACGACTCCAGCGAATCGAACGCGCCAAACGCAAAGAAACCCAAAAAGCCCGAGATAAAGATGAGGCGCAGGTCGTGGTCGCGAAACGTAAGTCGCGCACCCTCGGCCATGCCGCCCAAAATACCGCCCTTCGGCTTCTCCCCTTTTGCAGGAGCAACACACTCGTGACAGCCCAAGGAGAGCACGGCCGCCACACCCATCATGCCCGCCATGAGCAGATAGACCGATTGCGTGGCAAAACAGCTCACGATGGCACCGCCGAGCAGCGGGCCAGCGGTATAGGCGATATTGCTGTAGAACACCATGAGGCCGTTCACGCGGGTACGGCCCTCGGTGGTCGACTCCAGGTATCCCGGAAACGCATGCGTGCAGGTGTTGATAAAGCCGCCCGCAAGTCCCAAGACGCACGCGGCAAACACAAGCCCGGGGACAGACAACGGCGCCAACCCCACGCCAAGCGATAGCACTGCCGTAATCACGCACGTCACAAACGACGTCCGGCGCGGTCCAAAGCGATCGATGACCGAGCCCGACACCATATTGCCCACCGACGTCATAAGATTGCGCACGAGCGTAATGGCGGCAACCAAAAAGGCCGTGCCAGCCAAATCATACGTGGCCGCACCGATAAGCCCCAAAAAGTAGACCGCGTTGTTGGCGCACCACTGCAGGGACTCAATAAGAATCAGCCTGACCTCTGCCGGCGTCAGGCGCATTGCTTCGCGATCCTTCGCGAACATACGAACTCCTTCTATACAAAAAGGGGATGGAGGGCATAGGCCTGCTCCATCCCCTTTCCAGGTTGCAACGAAAATCTATGCAGCCGGGCCCTTACGCCAGCACGCCGAAGAACGCGCCGACGATGCCCACGACCATGGTGGCCACGATCAGCACCATGGGGTTGATCTTCTTGGACAGCAGCCAGTAGTACAGCCAGAAGGCGAGCATGCCGAGCATGCCGGGCATGATGCCGTCCAGGATGTCCTGGAGGGTCTGGGCATCCTCGCCCGAGCCGATGGCCACCGGGATGCTGGCCCAGAACATGTCCTTGCACATGGCGCCCACGACCATGACGCCCACGATTCCCACGCAGGTCATGACCTTCTGCATGAGGCCGGTCCTCTGGGCCTCGTCCAGGAAGCCCACGCCCAGCTCGTAGCCCTTGACGGCGCCCCAGACGCGCAGCGCGAAGCCGGGGACGTTGTAGATCAGCAGGAAGGCGATGGGGCCGAAGGGGTTGCCGGCCTGGCACAGGCTGATGCCCACCGCGGCGGCCACCACGCGCAGCGTCGACAGGAAGATGGAGTCGCCGATGCCGGACAGCGGGCCCATGAGGGCGGCCTTGACGTCGTTGACGCTCTCGGGCTCGATCTCGCCGCGGGCGACCTTCTCCTCCATGGCCATCGCGATGCCGCCGACGAACGGGGCGAACTGGACGGTGATGTTGAAGAACGCGCAGTGGCGGTGCAGGGCCTCGGCGTAGTCGTCGGGGCGGCCGGCGTAGATCTTCTTGAGCATGTTGGCGACCATCAGGCAGAAGGCGATGTTCATCTGCTTGTAGTAGGTCCAGGAGAACTCCATGCCCAGGGCGCCGGTGTTGAGGGCGCTCTTGACGAGGTCGGAGCGCGTGATCTTGTTCTCGGGACTAGAAGTCATCGTCCTCATCCCCTTCCGCGGAGAGCTGGGGCTGGGCTCCGCCCAGGCCGAGCAGGTCGAACTTGTCGATGCCGATGATGATGGCGATCAGGGCGACGCCCAGGACGGGCACGTTGGCGTAGGAGCACAGCAGGAAGCCCAGGAAGTAGAAGGGCACGAGCTGCTTGGTGAGCACCAGGCGGCCGAGCATGGCGAAGCCCATGGCCGGCAGGATGTTGGCGGCAACGCCGCAACCATCGATCACAAAGGACGGGATGAAGTCGAGCAGGCCTTGGATGGCGTCGGAGCCCAGGTAGAACGCGCCGGCACAGAGCAGGAAGTACTCGATGCAGCCCCAAATTCCAATTCCCCAATGAACGGCGTAGATGCCCTTGAGGTTCCCTTTAAGGGCAAACTTGTCTGCCATGTCGACAAACACGGGGAACAAGGCGTTGGTAATATTACCAATCGTCAGCGAAAGGACGGCGATGGGCATGGCAAGCGCGATAGCCGTCTCGGTACCCTGACCGAGCTGAATGGCAAACGCACAGGCGAGCACGCCACCGACGGTTTCGTTGGGCGGCACGTAAGCGCCAATGGAGATCGAGCCCATAAACAGCAGCTCAAGGCTTGCACCCACGGCAAGACCGGTCTGTAGGTCCCCCAGGACCAGGCCCACGAGCGGGCACAGGACGATGGGGCGGAACGCATAGAGCGAACCGAGCTGGTAGTCGAGACATCCAAACGCTCCGACTAAGCCGACGAGGATTGCTTGGGTAAGCATAGTTCCTCCCAATTAGGAATCTCGAACCGTCGCCACTCCCGTCGCGCGCGTTGTTGATATCAATTCCGGGGGTTCGATTACACGGCTCGAAGCGTACCTGGTGTGCTGCTAACACCCATGCCAGGTACAAATGATTTGATACCAATTATAGGTATGCAGGTTTTTACTATTTAATACCACTCGCTCAGCGGGGTGTTTTTTACCGTAAACGGCAGACGTATCCCATCAGGCACGCTCTTTGTTTCGATGGCGGACAAGCGCCACCAGAAAGCCATCGCCAAAGGCATCGGATGCCAAGTTGGCTACAATCACCAAAACGATAATCGCCGCGCCCAAAAACTCATTCCAGTGAAAGACCTCGCCAAAGAGGAGCGCCGACCAGCAGGGAGCGAGCACGACCTCGCTCATGCAGACCAAGTTGGCCGCAAACGCGTTGGTGCGCGCAATCCCCTTGGCATACAGCACGCTCGCAAGACCACTGCAAAAAAGGCCATGCACCAGCATGAGTCCCCACTCAAATGGTCTCACGGAGTCTAGGGCACCAGCAAAATAGACGATCGGCAGCATCGAGATACCGCAGGAGATGAGCGAGGACACCATGGGCGACGCATCGGGGCGAGAGTTCAAAAAGAAGCACAGCCCAAAGGTGGCGCCCGAAATGATGGCAAGCAGGTTGCCGAGCATGCCCTCGGGACTCAAATCACCCAAAAAGAAAAGTCCCATACCCGTAAAAGCAACCACCACGGAGGCAATCTTCGCAGGCGAGGGCAACGTGTGTGTTGCGAGCGATTGATACACGATAACGAAAATCATCGAGGTGTACTGCAAAACGATTGCGTTACCGACCGTCGTGAGCTGGTTGGCAAAGTTAAACGTGGTGCCCGTCACGAAGTTGCAGACGGCCACAAGGGCAATAAGACGGCTGACGCGGAGGACAGGCCTGCCGACGAGCAGGATAAAGAGTGCCATAAATATTGCCGTGACGGCACCGATCAAAAGAGCTGACTGCGAATTGGCGTGAACGAGGATGCCGATAAAGCTCCACAAGAGCGCCGTGCCAAATAGATACATCGCCCCGCTCACGCCATTGTCGGGTGGATTGTCAGATCGAATCACGAAGCACCTCCAGCTAGCTTTCGGTAATAAAAAACGGCGACCGCAATGGGTCGCCGTTTCCCTTGGGGGCAAATAATAGGCCGGGCCCTTACGCCAGCACGCCGAAGAACGCGCCGACGATGCCCACGACCATGGTGGCCACGATCAGCACCATGGGGTTGATCTTCTTGGACAGCAGCCAGTAGTACAGCCAGAAGGCGAGCATGCCGAGCATGCCGGGCATGATGCCGTCCAGGATGTCCTGGAGGGTCTGGGCATCCTCGCCCGAGCCGATGGCCACCGGGATGCTGGCCCAGAACATGTCCTTGCACATGGCGCCCACGACCATGACGCCCACGATTCCCACGCAGGTCATGACCTTCTGCATGAGGCCGGTCCTCTGGGCCTCGTCCAGGAAGCCCACGCCCAGCTCGTAGCCCTTGACGGCGCCCCAGACGCGCAGCGCGAAGCCGGGGACGTTGTAGATCAGCAGGAAGGCGATGGGGCCGAAGGGGTTGCCGGCCTGGCACAGGCTGATGCCCACCGCGGCGGCCACCACGCGCAGCGTCGACAGGAAGATGGAGTCGCCGATGCCGGACAGCGGGCCCATGAGGGCGGCCTTGACGTCGTTGACGCTCTCGGGCTCGATCTCGCCGCGGGCGACCTTCTCCTCCATGGCCATCGCGATGCCGCCGACGAACGGGGCGAACTGGACGGTGATGTTGAAGAACGCGCAGTGGCGGTGCAGGGCCTCGGCGTAGTCGTCGGGGCGGCCGGCGTAGATCTTCTTGAGCATGTTGGCGACCATCAGGCAGAAGGCGATGTTCATCTGCTTGTAGTAGGTCCAGGAGAACTCCATGCCCAGGGCGCCGGTGTTGAGGGCGCTCTTGACGAGGTCGGAGCGCGTGATCTTGTTCTCGGGACTAGAAGTCATCGTCCTCATCCCCTTCCGCGGAGAGCTGGGGCTGGGCTCCGCCCAGGCCGAGCAGGTCGAACTTGTCGATGCCGATGATGATGGCGATCAGGGCGACGCCCAGGACGGGCACGTTGGCGTAGGAGCACAGCAGGAAGCCCAGGAAGTAGAAGGGCACGAGCTGCTTGGTGAGCACCAGGCGGCCGAGCATGGCGAAGCCCATGGCCGGCAGGATGTTGGCGGCAACGCCGAAGCCAGCAAGGACAAAGGGCGGGATGAAGTCGAGCATGCCCTGGATGGCGTCAGCACCCAGATAGAACGACAGCGAGCACAGCAGGAACGCCATGATGACACCGGTGGAACCGATCAGGAAGTGCATCGCATAGACACCCTTAAGGTTGCCCTGGCCGGAGAAGACATCAGCGCGGTCAACCAGGATCGGCAGGGCGGCGTTGAGGATGTTCTTGATGGCAAGGCACAGCGTGGCGATGGGCATGGCAAGCGCGATGGCTGCCTCGGTGCTCTGGCCCAGCTGGATAGCGAAGGCACAGGCAAGCACGCCGCCGATCGTCTCATCAGGCGGCACGTAGGCGCCGATGGAGATCGAGCCCATGAACAGCAGCTCCAGGCTCGCACCGATCGCGAGACCAGACTGCAGGTCCCCCAGGACCAGGCCCACGAGCGGGCACAGGACGATGGGACGGAACGCATAGAGCGTACCGAGCTGGTAGTCGAACTTACCAAATGCGGCGATAAGTCCGATGAGGATTGCTTGGGTAAGCATACATCCCCCTTTCCTAATAGGACACTACGAAGAGCTCAGACTCTTCGAATTCAAACGCCTAGAGCACGCTTGCGCAGTCGACCTTGGGGTCATCGGCCAGAGGACGGATCTCGACCTCAACGCCACGATCCATCATCTCGCGCACATCGGCTTCCTCGGCCGCGGTCAGGAAGATCTGACGAGAGACCTGACGAGCATCGGGGCGCTTCTCATCCTTCGGCTTGGTGTTGCCCAGGTTGACCGACTTGATCTGCGGGCAGCCCTCAACAAGCTGCTTTGCCTCAGCGATGGTGGCGACGCAGATGATCATCTTGTACTTGTCAGTCACGCCCGAATTGATAGCTTCGATGGCATGCTCCATATCTTTAATGACGAGCTTGCAGCCGGCAGGCTTGCCCATCTTGAGTGTCGTCTTCCACACCGGGTCGTTGGCGACCTTATCGCCCACGCAGAAAATGCAGTTGGAGCCAAGGCCCTGAACCCAGGAAACTGCGACCTGGCCATGAAGCAGGCGATGGTCAACGCGAAGTAGCTGAATCATAATGTGACCCCCCAAAGGTCTTGCGCCGTCTTACGGCATGTCAATAGGTGCTGCGGATTAGAACTCTTCCTCCTCGTCGTCATCGACCAACAGGTCGTTGACAAACTTCACGCGCGTATCGTCCGCAGCGACGATGGTGCGAATCGTCTCCTCAACCGGCGCCGACTCTTCAGAGAACAGCAGCTGGATGAGCAGAGGAAGGTTCATGTTGGTAACGAGGTACGTGCGGGGACGTGTCTGGACGATCTTGGTGAACTCGTTGTTGACGCTGCCGCCAAAGAGGTCGGTGCAGACAACGACATCGTCGTCGGCAGACATGCCCGCCAGCAGTTTTTGGGCCTCCTCGGCCACGTCCATGCGGTCATCGACGAACATCGAAAGATCGTGGACGTTGTCGCGCGCGCCCGAGAGCAGCTCGACGCTCTCCTTGATGCCGGTAGCGAAGTGCGCATGGCTGGCGATGATGTACTGTCTCATTCTGTGTTCCTCTCAATAGCCCGGCACGTTCCCGCACCCGTTTTCTTTAGTAGTCGAACTGGTGATAGTAGCGACGATACTTGAGGTTGTGCTTGGTGACCGTCTCGTAGTAGCGAGCCAGGCGGTCGGTCACGAGCACCGTCAGAATCCACGGGGAGACGATGACGCGGAACTCGTCGTCAAGGCCGGGGATCGCGAACT